>CAYTVE010000001.1:0-124727 GCA_964441815.1 uncultured Anaeroplasmataceae bacterium
AGACATTTTCCTGGAATAACACTTAAGACATTATCACAGAATAATCATAAAAAAATTATAAAATAATATTTTTTTCTTGACTTAAGTAATGATTTTTTATATAATAATTATTGTGTCAAGTAAATGCGGGTATGGCGGAACTGGCAGACGCGCTAGACTTAGAATCTAGTTCCTAGGAGTGCAGGTTCGATTCCTGTTACCCGCACCAATTTGAATTTTCGAGGCTAAAACGCCTCTTTTTTCTTTATTTATGGGCCTTTTTGATGGAAAAAACTTCTATAATTTCTGTAACTTACTATTAACTGTAACATTATTTGAAACTAATAAATTAAATATTAATAGGGATAATATTAAATAATTTGATTCATATACAATCAAAACTATTGATGTTATCCCATTTTTGTTTATAGCTTTTCTTTATAATTAAAACATGTACATCAAAACTTGATAAAAATAAGGTGAAACCAAAAAAATAAGTGCATTTATTAATATAGGAAAGATAAATCTTTATCTGCTGTTTTTAATATGTTATAAATAATTCCCATCATAAACATTGAGATAACTAAACTGGAGCCACCATAAGATACGAAAGGAAGTGTTACACCAGTTACAGGTATTAAACCTATAACAACTGCAATATTTATAAAAATTTGAATCATTAATAGTGATGTTAAGCCAAAAACTAGATATGAAGCAAAAATATCTTTTACACATTTTGATAATTTATAACAAATATATATTAAATAACCAAAAAAAATTATTAAAATTATTCCTCCTACAATTCCTAATTCCTCAACTAGTATTGCAAATATAAAATCATTTGCAGGTTCTGGTAAATAAAAATATTTTTGTTTGGAATTAAATAATCCATAACCAAATAGAGAAGCAGGAGCTATTGCATATAAAGATTGAATTATTTGGAATCCACTTCCTAATGGATCATTCCAAGGATTTAAAAAAGATACAATTCGTTCTAATCTATAAGGTGCTGATAAAATCATTAAACTTAAACCAATTACTGCTATAAATAAACCTATAATTATATTTTTTATTTGAAATTCCCCAATAAAAAGCAGTAATATAATACTAATAATCGTAATCATTCCACTTCCAAAATCTGGTTGTAATAATATTAATCCAAATATAATACCAATAAAAAGCATATATAAATAAAAATATTTATTATTTTTTAATATTCCTTTATTTTTAGTTAAGAATTTAGCTGTAAAAATAATTAATCCTATTTTCATAAATTCTGATGGTTGAACAGAAAAATCACCTATTCCAATCCAAGATCTAGCGCCGCCTCTTATAATTCCTATTCCTGGTATTAAAACTAATATTAATAATATTAAGCAGATTATAAAAATTTTATTTGAATTTTTAAACCAAAATTTATAATGAATTTTACATGTGATTATATAAATAATTAAACCAACGATAAAAAAAAGTATTTGCCTTAATAAATAATAATATGAATTTCCATATTTGTATTTTGCCCAAATGCTGGAAGCAGAATAAATCATAATTAATCCAATAGTTATTATAGTAAATAATATAACATTATAAATAATAAGATATTTTTTCATATATTCACCATTAAATTTTATGAAAAAAACTTGATTTTATTATTAAAATTGATATAATAATAAAGAATTGCGACTGAGTCGCAAAAAGGAGTTATTATGTATTCAACTAGTCATCAAAAAAAAATAATTGATTTTTTTAAAACTAATTCTAAAACATCTTTTTCAGCGAGTAATTTAATTGATTATTTTAAAGATATTAATAAAGCAACCATTTATCGTAAGCTTATTGCTCTTGAAAAAGAAAAAATAATTCATAAAGCATATAATCCAAATACTAAAAGATATGAATATTCTTATGCTAGCAATTGTTATAATCATCTACATTTAATATGCAATAAATGTGGAAATATTACTCATTTAGAATGTCTAAAAGCCAATAATTTTATTGAACACATTTCATCAAATCATAATTTCAATATAATTGAAGGAGAAACTATATTATTAGGAATATGTAAGGAGTGTGCTAAAAATGATTGATGTATTATTAGATTCGTTAATTGATAGTTTAAAAGTATTTGCAATTTCATTTATATTATATTTTATATTTTCTTTTATTCATGAAAAAGTAACTAATACTTTTAAAAAACACAAAGAAATATCACCTTTAATAGGTGCAAGTTGTGGTTTGATACCTGAATGTGGTATATCTGTAGTTGGTGCTGATATGTATCAAAAACGACAAATCAGTATGGGGACTATCCTTGCAATATTTTTTGCTTGTTCTGATGAAGCTGTATTTATTTTATGTAGTGATTATAAAAAAATAATATATGTTATACCATTATTATTAATTAAATGGATATTTGGTATGGGATTAGGTTATGTGACCGATCTATTAATTAGAAAAAAAGAAGACTTAAATCCTAACGATTTACATGTGGATTGTTGTGAACATCATCACCATCATCATAATGAAGTTAAAGAATCATTTTTATTTACTCACCTCCTACATCCGCTATTACATTGTGTAAAGATATTTTTATATGTATTTATAGTAAATATTATTTTTGGCATATTAGTATATTTGGTTGGAGAAGAAAGAATTATATCGTTCTTAGGAGCTAATGAATTTTTAGGACCTATTTTTGCATCAATAATCGGATTAATTCCTAATTGCGCATCGAGTGTAATAATGACTGAATTATTTTTGATGAATGGTTTATCCTTTGGAGCATTAGTTACAGGATTAAGTGTAAATGCTGGTGTTGGATTATTTTATTTATTAAAGTTCAAAGAAATGAGAAAAAATAGTTTATTAATGTTATTAATATTATTTATGTATTCTTTAGCTATTGGTTATATAATATTTGGAATAATGAAGGTCATAATGTAAATGGAAGAAAAATATAATGAAGCTAAAAAATATTATGAAAATAAGGATTATGTTAATGCATTAAAATTGTTTTCATCAATAAATTATAAGGATAGTAAAATAATAGAAAATGATTGTATAGATAAATTAGAAGATCAAATATTTTATTCATCTAAAAAACAAGCATTAAAATATTTAGAAGCATTAAAATTTTATTCTGAATTTAATTATTTTGTTGATTCATATAAAAGAAGAAATATAGATAAGCTTGCTAAAATATTTATGATTATTCCAGCTTTAGTTGGTACTATTTTATTAATTATAATGATGTTAATCTAGAATCTACTTTACAGTAGATTTTTTGCAAAAAAAAGCTATTCCAAAAAGGAATAGCGTTAATTTTAAATGGTGACCTGTACGGGGTTCGAACCCATAAGTGCATGCGTGAAAGGCATGTGTGTTAACCGTTTCACCAACAGGCCATTTATGTTTGCTCGATTATTATATCATAAAATAAAAACGTGTCAACACTTTTTTTGCATTTTTTTAAAAAAATTTAAATTTTTTCTATTTTTTATTGAAAAAAATGCATGAAAACACTTACAATTTAAATATAATAATGATATAATATGATTAAGGAAAGCTTAAGGAGGAATTTAATATGAAATTCGTTATTACAATTAGTCGTGAATATGGCAGTGGTGGACGTTTTATCGGCAAACTAGTTGCTGAAAAGTTAGGCATACCTTTTTATGATTCTGAATTATTAACAAAAGCTTCAGATTTATCTGGAATATCTAAATCTTGTTTAGAAAATTATGATGAAACAAAAGAAAGTGCTTTTTCTTACGCTCAAGGACTTTATGGAATGGACATGTCTCTAGGACAAAAGGTATTTTTAGCTCAATTCGATGCTATAAAAAAAATTGCTAATCAAGAATCTTGTGTTATTGTTGGCAGATGTGCCGATTATGTTTTAAAAGATAATTCTAATGTGGTTAAAGTTTTTGTTTGTGCCCCAATGGAAGATAAAATAGAACGTGCTATTAATTATTATAATATCAATCCAAATAAAGCTCAAAGTATTATTTCTAAGAAGAATAAAAAAAGACGTTCATATTATAATTTTTATACAGATAAGGAATGGGGAAAGCCTGATTCATATGATTTATGTATAAATTCTAAAAATGGTATTGAAACTGCAGTTGAAGCTATTTGCGCATACACAAAGAGAAGATTTGATATTGAATAATACTCGCCTCCTGCGAGTATTTATTTTAGATAAATAATGTTTATTATAGATTTACATTTAAAAAATGAAACAGTAAATACTGCTATATATAATATGAAACAAGCTATTATATTAGCTAGAAAATCAAAAGAACATGTTATTTGTTTTATTGTAGGATATGGCAGTAAAGGTGGTTCGCATAAAATTAAAACTGCATGTTTAGAAGAATTGGAACGATTAAAAAATATAAATCAAATAAAAGATTATATAATTTCATCTGATATCGATATATTTAATATTAAATATCAAACACTTAAAGGAAAAGAATATTTAGATTCTAATATCAAAAATAGAAAAAATCCAGGAGAAATCATTGTAATAATTTAATATAAAATCGCTTTAATAGTTTTCTATTAAGGCGATTTATGTTATAATTAGTTGATTATTAAGGAAAGTGATATATATGAAAGAAATTAAACAATTTGATGTTGTAATATTGGGAGGAGGACTTGCAGGTATTTTTACCGCATTATCCTTAGATAAAAGTCTACATGTAGGATTATTTATCAAAGATAACATTAAAAGAGGTTCATCTAACTTAGCACAAGGTGGAATTGCTGCTGAAGTTAAATATGATGAGGCTAAAATTCAAGAACATTATGAAGATACACTAAGAGCTGGAGCTGATTTAAATGACAAAGAAGCTACCCATATTTTAGTTACAGAGGCAGGTAAAAGAATTAATCAGCTATTATCATTTGGAGTAAATTTTGACAAAAATGAGGATGGTACTCTTGTAACTACATTAGAAGGCGGACATAGAAGTAGAAGAATATTACACGCTGGTGGAGATGATACTGGTGCTAAAGTAATGAGTGATTTAAGAGATGAATTAGTTAAAAGAACTAATATTGATGTTTTTGAAAATGAAATGGCTATCGAAATTCTTTCAAACAAAAATAAAGCTTTAGGAGTTATAGTTATAAATCCAGATAATGAGGAAGTATATGTATTAGCTAATAGAATAGTTCTAGCTACAGGTGGTATTGGTGGAATTTACAAGAAATCTACCAATGAAAAAATTGCATGTGGTGATGGTATAGCTATGGCATATCGTGCAGGTGTTGAAATTAAAAACATGGAATTTGTTCAATTTCACCCTACAGGTTTTTATATAGAAGATGAAATTGGTAAAACATTTTTAATTAGTGAAGCAGTACGCGGTGAAGGTGGTATTTTAAGAAATATTGAAGGCGTTCGTTTTATGGAAAAGTATGATAAAGAACGAATGGAACTTGCACCTAGAGATGTTGTTTCTCAAGCTATACATCGTGAAATGTTTGATACTTGGAGTGATCATGTTTATTTAGACATTACACATAAAGATAAAGACTATTTAATAAAAAGATTTCCTACTATTTATAAGTATTGCTTAGAACATGGTGTGGATATGTCTAAAGATTATATTCCTGTTGCTCCAGTTGAACATTTTTTATGTGGAGGAATTAATACAGATTCCTATGGTAGAACTAGTATGAAAAATTTATATGCTGTTGGAGAATGTGCGAATACAGGTGTCCATGGTGCTAATAGATTGGCCTCTAATTCACTGCTAGAATGTATTGTTTTTGCAGGTAGAGTTGCAGATGAAATCAATAATGACAAATCAAGTTTTGGTAAAATTGATGTTATTTTACCTGATATTGTTTTCACTCATAAAAAATTTAATTTTAAGGATATTAGAGTTGAAATAAGAGATGTTATGAGTAAATATGTGTTCATAGTTAGAACAGAAGAAAACTTATTACTTGCTAAAAAATTATTAACAAAACATTATAATAATTTAAAGAAAATACAGGTTTTTTCAAGATATTATTATGAAACAATAAATATGGTTACAGTAGCATTAATAATCATTGATCAAGCTCTTGCTAGAAAGGAGTCAATTGGCTGTCATTGCCGATTAAATTAACATGAATAAAGAAATAATTAATATTATAAAAAATGCATTAATAGAAGATATGCCCACAGGTGATATAACAACTGATAATTTGATTCCAGAAAATCATCAATCTAAAGCATATTTTATAGCTAAAGAGGATGGAATTATATCAGGTGTTGAAGTTGTTGAAGAAGTTTTTAAATTAGTTGGTGGTAATTTTAATTTAAAGTTTAATGTTAAATCTGGTGATAATGTTTTAAATAAACAAATTATTGGAACAGTTACCGGTGATACTAAAACAATTTTAAAAGCTGAAAGAGTCTCATTAAATTTACTTCAAAGAATGAGTGGTATTGCAACAACGACTAATTTATATGTTAAAGAATTAGTAGGTGATTGTAAAATTCTTGACACAAGAAAAACTACACCAAATTTAAGAATTTTAGAAAAACAGGCTGTTAAAGATGGTGGAGGTACTAATCATAGATATTGTTTATCAGACATGGTTATGATTAAGGATAATCATATTGATGCAGTTGGTTCTATAACTGATGCTGTAAGAATTGCTAAGACTAAAACTAATGGAGTGAAAATAGAAGTAGAAGTTGAAACTTATGAACAATTTCTAGAAGCCTATGCCACTGAATGTGATATTATAATGCTAGATAATATGTCAAATGAATTAATGAAAAAATGTGTTATTAAAAACAATCATTTACATAAATTAGAGGCTTCTGGAAATATGAATTTGAAACGAATAAAAGAAGTTTCTAGTTTAGGTGTGGATTATATATCAGTTGGTGCTTTAACTCATTCTGTAAAAGCACTTGATATATCATTAAAATTTCATTAGGAGTATAATATGAATTTAGTAGATGAAATAAATAGATTAAAAAAAGAAAAAAATGCTATTATTTTAGCACATTATTATCAAAATAAAGAAATACAAGATATAGCTGATTATTTAGGTGATAGTTTGTATTTAGCTCAAGTTGCTAAAAAAACAAGTGCTAACATTATTGTATTTTGTGGTGTTCATTTTATGGCAGAAACTGCAAAAATATTAAATCCTACCAAAAAAGTACTTTTACCTATATTGAATGCTGGTTGTTTAATGGCAGATATGATAGATGCAAAATCTTTAAAAGAATATAAGGATAATAACCCGGACACTAAGATTATAGCTTATGTTAATACTACTGCTTCAACTAAAGCATTAAGTGATTGTATTTGTACTTCAACAAATGCTTTAAAAATTATAAATCATTACATAAAAAATGGTAATAAAATATTGTACTGTCCTGATCAAAATTTAGCTAAATATGCTATGAAAGAAGGAAATATATCGTTTGATGTATGGAATGGATGCTGTCCTATTCATCACTATTTAGACAGGAACAAAGTATTAGATTTAAAAAATAAATATCCTAATGCTTTAATTATAGCACATCCTGAATGTAGGCTAGATATTTTAGAAATAGCTGATTATGTTGGGTCTACTAAGCAAATGCTAGATTTTACCATCAATGATAGTCATAATGAATATATAGTATGTACTGAAAAAGGAGTTATAGCTGCAATGGAAAAAGCTAATCCAAATAAAAAATTTTATTTAGCTAGTCCAACGCTTACATGTTCAAGTATGAAATGTACAACGCTTAATGATGTATATACATGCTTAAAAGATGAGAAAAATGAAATTATAGTTAATGAATTAGACGCTGAAGGTGCGTCTAGAGCATTGAATAAAATGCTTGAATTATCATAAGGAGATTTTATGAGTGTATTAAAAGTTAGTGATGTTTCTTTTTCTTTTGGAAATAGAAATATTTTAGAAAATGCCAGCTTTGTATTACAAAAAGGTGAACATGTTGGTTTAATTGGATTAAATGGTGAAGGAAAATCTACATTTATAAAAATGATTACAGGATCTTTAACACCAGATAGTGGTAAAATTGAATGGTGTAAAAGAATAACAACAGGATATTTAGATCAATATACAACCTTGACAAAGGGAAAAACAATTCGCGAAGTTTTAAGAGAAGCCTTTAAACATATGTATGATTTAGAATTAGAAATGAATCAAATGTATAATAAAATGGCAACTTGTACACCTGAAGAAATGGAAGAATTACTAGAGGATACAGGAGAAATTCAATCAGAACTAGAAGCTTCTGGATTTTATTCTTTAGAAGCCAAAATAGAAGAGGTTGCAAATGGATTAGGATTAGGTGAAATTGGTTTAGATAGAGACGTAACAGATTTAAGTGGTGGTCAACGTTCAAAGGTGTTACTTACTAAACTTCTTTTAGCTCAACCAATGATTTTAATTCTAGATGAACCTACAAACTTTTTAGATGAAGCTCAAGTAAATTGGCTGAAAAATTATTTAGCTAATTACGAAAATGCATTTATTCTTGTTTCACATGATGTACCTTTTTTAAATAGTGTTATTAATGTTATATATCATATGGAGGATGGCACTTTAACAAGGTATACAGGAAATTATGATGGTTTTATGCAAATGTATGAATTGAAGAAACGACAACAAAATATTGCTTATGAAAAGCAACAAAAAGAAATAAAAGATTTAAAAGAATTTATTGCCAAAAATAAAGCAAGAGTTGCTACAACTGATTTAGCTAAATCACGCCAAAGAAGACTTGACAAAATGGAAATTATAGATAAGGCAAAAGAACAAATTAAACCTAATTTTAAATTTAAGGAATGTGGTGCTTCTGGTAAGTTTGTTATAACAGCGAATGATTTAGTTATAGGTTATAATGAACCATTATCTAAAAAATTAAATTTTGTTATTGAACGTGGTAAAAAAGTTGTTATTAAAGGAGCTAATGGCATTGGTAAATCTACGCTTTTAAAAACACTTTTAGGTATTATTCCACCTTTAGATGGAGAATGTAAATTAGATTATAATATTCACTATGGATATTTCGCTCAAGAAGAATCTAGTTCTAAAAATACAGCACTTGAAGAAATATGGCAAGAATATCCTATAATGACCAATGCTGAAGTGAGAGGTGCCCTTGCAGCATGTGGTTTAAATAAAGATAAAATTGAATCGTTAATGATGGTTTTATCAGGTGGTGAGGCAGCCAAAGTAAGATTATGTAAAATTATGCTTAAAGAATGTAATACATTAATATTAGATGAACCTACGAATCATTTAGATGTGTTAGCTAAAGATGCATTAAAAGAAGCTTTAATAGCATTTAGAGGGACGATTGTATTGGTTTGTCATGAACCGGAATTTTATAATGGTTTAGTTACTGATGTTTTAGATGCTGAAGCTTGGACTACTAAATTAATTTAGGAGACTGACTATGATAAAAGAATTTAAAAATGTTTCAGTAAATTATGAAGCAGATGCAATAATTAAGATTAATGATAAAGAGTATAAAATACATGATTGTGTAGATAATGAAGATATATTAGTAAATACTGATGGTAAATATCCTACTTTACATAAAGTAATAAAACCAAGCATTTATCGAGTAAATAATGGTTGTCCATATCAAAAAGAATGTGGTGGTTGTCAGTTTATGCATATATCATATGATTATGAGATACAGTTAAAGAAAAAATATTTAAATGTATTATTTAGTCATATAAAAGGAATACCAGAAATTGAACTTATATCTACATTTGAACCACTTCATTACCGTAATAAAAGTCAAATGACATATAAATTATCCAAAACGAAAAAAGTAGTTTGTGGATTTTATGAAGAATATTCACATCGACTAGTTACAGTAGATAATTGTATGCTTCAAGCTAAACCAGCTAATGATGTTATTAATGAATTAAATAAAATACTATCAAAACATAAAATCAAACCATATGATGAAAAAACGAAACAAGGTGTTTTACGACATGTTTTTGTAAGATATGCTTTTCAAACAAAAGAGTTAATGTTAATAATTGTAACTAATGGGGAAATGTTTCCTGGAAGAAATAACGTTATAAAAGATTTATTAAAATTAAATTTAAATATTACAACAATTGTTCAAAATTATAATTCTAGAGATACATCAATTGTTTTGGGAGAAAAGAATAAAGTTTTATATGGTCCTGGTTTTATATATGAAAATATTGGAAATTATAAATTTAAAATATCTCCTAATAGTTTCTTTCAAATTAATTCATTAGGAATGAAAAAATTATATAATCTAGCTTTAAGTAATGCTAATATAAAACCTACTGATACAGTTTTGGACGCATACTGTGGTGTTGGAACAATATCTATTTTTGCTTCTAAATATGCTAAAGAAATAATTGGTGTTGAATTAAATAAAAATGCTATAATTGATGCTAAAATAAATGTAAAAATTAATAATATAAAAAATGTTTCATTTATATGCGATGATGCAACTAATTATATAACTAATGCAGTTAAAAATAAAATGAAATATGATGTTGTAATTTTAGATCCGCCAAGAGATGGCTCTACTAAACAATTTATTAATGCTATAGGATATTTAAAACCGAGACAAGTAATTTATATCTCTTGTGATGCAACAACTCTAAAAAGAGATCTATATTTGTTTAATGATAATGGCTATATTGTTGAAAAAATAACAGGTATGGATATGTTTTCTAAAACAAAATGTATAGAATGTGTTGCAATATTAAAAAAAGAAGAACTATAAAAAAGGCCCTAGTTTGAACTAGAGCTTTAATTTATTTACAGCATGTATCGTCACATATGCATAACTCACAACCACATTCATTTGCAAGTTTTTTTGCTTCTTTTATACATTCATCTTTAGATAAATAATGTTCTTGTAGAATGTTCCCTTTTTCATCTTTTATTTTCCAATAATTTTCTTTATTGCAAAACTCACAAGTTATTTTTTTCATTTTATCACTTCCTCAACTATATTATGGAATTATAATTTATAATAATAATGGTAAATTAAGGAAAAAATATAAATAATTATAGAATATAATTGATAAATATTGTATAATAATTAAAGTGAAGTTAATGAAATCGGGTGAATCAAATGATAGATTTATTGGAGATTAAAGATCCGTCATTTATTAAAAAATTAAATATTAAAGAATTAAAAGAATTAGCAAAACAAATAAGAGAATTTTTAATAGATAATATATCTAAAACAGGAGGTCATTTAAGTAGTAATTTAGGCGTTGTTGAAATTACTATTGCAATGTATTATGTATTTGATCCTGAAAAAGATAAATTTTTATTTGATGTAGGACATCAATCATATGTTCATAAAATTCTTACAGGAAGAGCTAAAGATTTTGTTAATTTAAGACAATTTGGCGGATTAAGTGGTTATATAAATAAGGATGAATCTAAATATGATGTTTGGGAATCAGGTCATTCATCTACAACAATATCTGCAATGGCAGGAATGCTTATAGCTAGTGATGATAAAAAACAAAAAGTGATAAGTCTAATAGGTGATTCATCAATTATGAATGGCGTATCATTAGAAGGTATTAATTTTTTGGGTTCGCAAAGAAATCTTTCTTCTATTATTATACTTAACGATAATAAAATGGGAATATCAAAGTCAGTTGGAGCTTTATCAAAAACATTTTCACGATTAAGAGGAACTCGTATTTGGCGTGGTATTAAAAGATTTTTAAATATTGTATTTCCTACATTTGTTACAAATTGGTTTCACCAGATTAAAAGAGGCATAAAAGCATTTATTCAACATGATAATGTCTTTGAAGATTTAGGATTAGATTACTATGGTCCTATTAAAGGTAATGATTTAAGAGCTTGTATTAAGTCTTTACAAAGAGTAAAAAATAATAAAGAACCAGTTATATTACATATTTTAACGCAAAAAGGTAAGGGATATGTTCATTCTGAATTAGATGAAGAAGGTAGTTTTCATGGTGTTCCACCATTTGATAAAAAAACTGGATTACCTTTAAAACAACCTGTACCTAATGAATATTCATATTCTGATTTAGTATCTAATTTTTTGACACAAAAAAGAAAAAATAAACAATTTTTTGTTGTAACTCCTGCAATGAAAACAGGCTCAAAATTAGATAAATTTGCATCTAATTATCCCAATGATTTTTATGATGTCGGAATTGCAGAAGAACATGCTGCTGATATGGCTGCAGGTATAGCTATAAGTAATAAAAGAGTAGTTCTATTATATTATTCAACATTTTCTCAAAGAGCTTTTGATGAAATATTAAATGATATTGCAAGGCAAAATTTACCAGTAATAATAGGTATTGATCGAGCAGGAGTGGTTGGAGAAGATGGCTCAACACATCAAGGTATCTATGATATAGGAATGTTTAATTTAATGCCTAACATCAAAATAGCTATGCCGAAAGATGCTAAAGAACTTATTGGAATATTTAATTATGCATTTCTAAATAAATGCCCATTTGTCATTAGATATCCAAGAGCAAGTGTACATGTTGAATTAGATGAGTTGGATTATAATTATGTCATTGATGAAACATGGGAATATGTTAGAAATGGCAAAGATTCTTGTATAATTACGTATGGTTCAGATGTAGAAAGAATGTTAAATATTATTAATGATAATGATTTAAATTGTGGATTGATTAATGCTAGATTTATTAGGCCCATTGATTATAACATGCTTAATAATGCATTAATTAATTACAAAAAAATTATAGTAGTTGAACAAACAACTATAAATGGAAGTTTGTATAAAGATATTGTAGTTTATGCATTTAATAAAAAAATTGATACTATAATTGAAAGTATATCCTTTAAAGAAAATGAAATTATTACTCATGGAAAAATAGAAGAAGTATTAAACAATTATGGCATGAGTAAAGAAGAAATAATAAAAAAAATTAGGGTGGATTAATCCACTCTTTTTAAATATTCTATAATTTCATTTACAATATAGTCTGGAGTAGAAGCGCCAGAAGTTATTGAAATACTATTTATGTTATTAAAATTAAATTTTTTTAAATCTTCCAAATTTTCTATTTGAATAGTTTTTATATTATTCTTAATACATGCGAGTGTAAGTTTTTTAGTATTAGAAGAAGATTTATCTCCAACTACTATACATAAATCTACATGTTCTTGTTTTAAACATGCTTCTTGTCTTATTGTAGTTGCGTTACATATTTTATTATCAATTATTGCATTACTATAATTATTTTTTATAAAATCATATAATTCGTTAGTCTCATATATTGATAAAGTTGTTTGATTCGTTACATATATCATCTCATCTTTATTTATTTTTTTCATATCTTCTATAGAAGAAATCAAAATAATTGAAGAAGATATTCCTAAAATGCCTTCACATTCTGGATGACCCTTAGCACCTATATATAAACATTTATAATTTAAATTTAAATATTTTTTAATTTTATTTTGAACAATTAATACGTTTGGACAAGTTGTATCAATTATATTTAAACCTTTTTCTTCAGCCTTTTTATAAACATTAGGAGAAACGCCATGAGCTGAAAGTATAACAGTACCAGAATCAATTTTGTCTAATAAAATTTCTCTAGATATATTTTTATCTTCAATCAATATTGCTCCAGATTTTTTTAAATCGTCGATAACATTTTTGTTATGTATAATAGAACCTAAAAGATAAACAGGTTTTGGGCAATTATCATCTTTTAAAGTATTATATGCAATATTTAAAGCATTTTTTACACCACCACAATATCCTTGTGGAAATAATTTATTTATTTTCATCTATTCCACCAAATCTTCTATTTCTAGATTGATAACTTAAAATAGCTTTTTCTAATTCTTTCTCGTTAAAATCAGGCCATAAAGTATCAGTAAAATATAATTCAGCATACCCTAATTGCCATAATAAAAAATTACTTATTCTAACTTCTCCACTTGTTCTTATTAATAAATCTAATTTAGGATAATTTTTAGTAAATAAATTGTTTTCAATTAAATCTGGAGTTATTTCATCAATGCTAATTTCATTTTTTTTAACCATTAATGCAATTGTTTTAGTGGCATTAGTTATTTCATCATATGAACCATAATCAACGCATAAACTAATTACTAAGCCAGTATGGTCTTTAGTAATATATTCTACATCATTTATTACTTCAAGTAAAGAAGAAGGAATTCTATCTTTTCTACCTAAAATACAAATCTTATAATTTGAAGATATTATTTTTTCTTTATATTTTTTAAAATATTTAATAGGAGCAGTCATTATATAATTTACTTCAGATTCGGGTCTATTCCAATTTTCTGTTGAAAAACAAAACATAGTAAGATATTTAACCCCTATATCACTGCAAATTTTTGCAATATCAACAATATTAAATGCTCCTTTACGATGACCATATGTTCTTGGCATTAGTCTTTTTTTTGCCCATCTACCATTACCATCAAGAATCATTGCAACATGAGATGGTATTTTGTTTTTATTTATATTCATAATATTAATTCCTTTCCTTTTTTGTATATATAGTATATCATAAAACTAATTAAAAGTTAATTGGTTTAATGAAATCACATGTATTTGATATGATATATAAAATATGATATAATTAATGAAAGGAAATGAGGAAGTTATTATGAAAAAAATAGTAATAATATTTTTACTTTTGTTAAGTGAAATATTGTTTTCATGTTCAAAAAGTGATAATGCATCTATAGAATTTGATATTGACTCTAATATTGTTATTGAATTAGATGAATATGATATTTATTATAATTTTAGTGAGTATGTTAAAGTTTATAATAATAATAAATTAGTTGATTATGATGAATTGGAATTTTATTGTAATTCAAGAATTCCTAAAGAAGGAATAAATGAATTTACGGTACAATATTATTATGATTCAGTAAAATATGAAGAAAAATTTAAAGTAAATTTTATTAATTCTAATATTAATATTAAGGTGTATTTTGGTAAAAATATCAAAACATATAAAGTAAAGAATATTCAAGATTTATCTTTACCTGAAGATTATACAGTTGACAATGAAAAATTAAATATCGAAGGATATTATTTAGAAGAACAATATTTAAATAAATTTAATAATAATACTGAACTAAAAGATGATTTAACTTTGTATGCAAAATTTAACTATACTATAAACTATGTTCCTAATAATATTATTAAAAGTGATGTTATTGTTAACCTTGATAATTATATAAATAAGTTAATAGATACAACTACTTCATATATTCCTAGTTGGAATAAAGAAGGTTTTAAGGGAAGATGGAATTATATTGATGGTGTTTTTCTAAATTCATTAATAAATTTATATATTGATAATAATGATTTAAAATATAAAAAATTCTTTTTAAATTATATAAATTATTATATAAATGAAAATGGTGATTTTATAAACCCTAAAGATTTATCTAGTGGATTTAAAGATGATGAATTAGATAGCATTTGTGAAAGTAAAATATTATTTGATGCTTATGAAATGACTAACGATATTAGATATTTAAAAGCGATTGAAACAAGCTATCAAGCCCTTGTTAATATGCCTAAATGTCAAAACTCAAACAATTTTTGGCATAAAGTAAGTTATGAAAATCAAATATGGTTAGACGGTATGTACATGTATGTTCCTTTTTTAGCAAGATATGCTAAAATGAAAAATGACACTGATATATTTTCTTTAATAAAACTACAATATGAATATATAAGAAATAATATGTTTGATGAAGAAAAAAAATTATACTATCATGGACATGATACTACTAAAACTATATTTTGGGCTGATAAAAAAACTGGAAATAGTCAAAATTTTTGGTTAAGATCAAATGGATGGTTTATAGTATCATTAGTTGATGTATTAGAATATTTTCCCGATGGAACTGATAAAGAGTATTTAAGAAATTTACTTAATGAAGCAATTACAGGATTATTAAATTATCAAGATGAACTTACAAAGCTGTTTTTTCAATTAATTGATAAAGGAAATACAGCTTATTATATTAATGATAATTATTTAAATAGTTTAAAAAATAAAACTAATAAAGTGATTTATAAGAATTATATTGAATCTTCAGGTTCTGCAATGATTGCTTATACATTATTAAAAGCCTCAAGACTTAATTATATTAGTGGTGAATATAAGCAAATTGGTAATATGATATTTGAAAGATTATATGATTATAGTTTTAATAATAATTCTTTAAATAATATTTGTATTACCGCTGGATTAGGACCAGCTAATAATGAATATAGAGATGGTTCTATTGCTTATTATTTAGCAGAAAATGTTGGAAGTGATGATGCAAAAGGAGTAGGACCTTTTATTATGGCATATATTGAGTATAAAAAATAAAGGTTAAATATAAGTTTTATTTGTAATATTTATTTTATTGTGTTATAATGTTTTTGTTAATAATATAGGGGAGTAGTTTGCTAGAAATAGTAATTGGTCTACATAATGGTTTATACCAGGCTCAATTTTAAAAAACAAGACTTATACTTATTATGTTTTTCATAATAGGTATAAGTCTTTATTTTTTGGAGGTTATCATGTTTACATTTTTTTTAAATAGTATTTTATTAGGGTTAGGTCTTACGATGGATGCTTTTAGTGTTTCAATAGCTGATGGATTAAATGAACCATATATGAAAAAAAGAAAAATGATTCTTATATCATCATTATTTGCATTATTCCAGTTCGCAATGCCTATGTTAGGCTGGATTTTGGTTCATTTTCTAGTTGAAAAATTTAAAGCTTTTAATTATGCAATACCTTGGATTGCTTTAGGTTTGTTATCATTTATAGGTGGTAAAATGATTTATGAGAATATAAAATCAAAAAATGAAGATGAAATAACAACTAAAAGTAGCTTGAATTTTATAGCTTTAATTATTCAAGCAATCGCTACATCAATAGATGCGTTATCTGTTGGATTTACTATTGCTGAATATCAAATTAATATGGCAATAATAGCCTGTTTAATAATAGGTTTTATAACTTTTGTATTTTGCATATTTGGAGTTTTATTTGGAAAAAAATTATCAAATAAATTCGCTTCATATGCAGAATTTATTGGTGGTATTATTTTGATTTGTATTGGTATTGAAATATTTATAACTAATATGATTGAGCTATATGCTTAAATTAATAATAAATTATATGAAAGTCCTAAATTTAGGACTTTTTCGTTTAAATGTCTATAATTATATTGAAAAAGTATTATAAAAATTATATAATAAATTTGTTACATTTTGCGTTTAGGAATTTCTAACTAAAAGTTTAGTATTCCTAAACAAACATCAGGGGTGATATATAAATGAAAATTGGTTATAAAATTAAAGAAAAAAGGACACTTTTGATGTTAACTCAAGAAGAATTAGCTAATAGGTGTGAACTAACAAAAGGATACATTTCACAATTAGAAAATGACAAAGTTTCGCCATCCATCGAAACATTAGAAATCATTTTAGACGTTTTAGGGACTAATTTTTCCGATTTTTTTTATAGTCAATCTGAACAAAGAATAATTTTTGAAAAAGAAGAACAATTTACTAAAGAGTTTGATGGCTATAATCAAACATGGTTAGTCCCGACCTCACAAGAACATTTACTTGAACCTGTTTTAGTAGAGATATTACCACATAACTATACAATACATGATTATCCTCATACTGGAGAAGAATTTGGTTATGTAATTGAAGGAGAAGTTTTAGTTCATTATGGTGATATTACTAAATTATGTAAAAAAGGGGAATCATTTTATTTTACAACTAATTCCACTCATTACTTAGAAAATGTTAATGATACAATTGCAAAACTTGTATGGGTTTCAACCCCACCAAATTTTTAGTAGGAGATATTATTATGGCAAATAAATTAATAGAATTAAAAAATATACATAAAGAATTTAATGGTAATGTTATAATTGATGATTTTTCTTTATATATTAATGAAAATGAATTTATAACACTTGTAGGTCCATCAGGATGCGGTAAAACTACAATATTAAGAATGATAGGTGGTTTTGAGACCCCAGATTATGGTCAAATTGTTTTAGATGGAGTTACAATTAATAATCTTCCAGCATATCAAAGACCTATTAATACAGTATTTCAAAAATATGCTTTATTTCCACATTTAAATGTATTTGAAAATGTTGCTTTTGGATTGAAAAATTTTAGTAGAGTTTTATCAGATATTAGAAATAGTGTTTCATCAAAATACGAAGATGAAAGAACAAAATGTTTACAAAGATTACAAGAAAATAATATTTCTAAGGAAGAAAAAGCTGAAATTAAATATCGATTAAAAGAAATTAAAAATCAAATAAATCAAGAAACTCATATCCAAAAAAATAAATTAATTGAAAAGAAACTTGAGGAAATTGAAAATAAATTCACCCCTATCATTGAAGAATTAGATAGAAAAATTGATATTGAATGGGAAAAAGATGATGAAGTAAAAGAAGCTAAAAAGAGAATAAAAGAAATTCAATTATTAATTGATGAACAAGTTAATAATGGTATTTCTATATCTAAAGCTACTAAGCCATACGAAAGTGAATTAAAGAAACTAAAAAAAGTTGCAGTTTGGAGTGAATTAGAACGATTAGAAAAACAAAAGAAACAAACTCTAAAAGATAAAGCGTTAGAAATAAAGTCTGCCAAATCATTAATGCTTAATAAAAAACAAATAAAAGAAAAAGTATTAGAAGCTTTAAAAATGGTTAAATTGGAAGGATTTGAAGATAGAAAAATAGATAAAATGAGTGGCGGACAACAACAAAGAGTAGCAATAGCTAGAGCTATTGTTAATAGACCTAAAATTTTACTTTTAGACGAATCATTATCTGCACTTGATTTAAAATTGCGTCAAGAAATGCAATATGAATTAAAAGAATTACAAAAAAGGGTTGGAATAACTTTCATTTTTGTTACACATGATCAAGAAGAAGCTTTGACAATGTCTGATACCATTGTTGTAATGAATAAAGGCGTTATTCAACAAATTGGTACACCAATGGATATATACAATGAACCAAAAAATAGATTTGTAGCTAATTTTATTGGTGAATCAAATATAATTAGAGGTAAATATTTAGGAAATAAACAAGTTGAATTTATGGGGAGTGTATTTGAATGTGTTGATGAAAATTTTGCTCCAGAAGAAATATGTGATGTTGTTATAAGACCGGAAGATTTTGACAGATGCGAAATTGAAAAAGCCAAGCTAGTTGGTACAGTTACAGATATTGTATTTAAGGGAGTACATTTTGAAATTTGTGCTGACATTGGCGGAATGGAATTTGTTATTCATGATTATGAAATAGCTAAAGTAGGAGATAAGATCGGACTTTCTGTTGATCCTTATGAAATCCATCTTATGAAAGTATATGAATAATTTCAAAAAATATTCTATTCCATATTTTATCTGGATAATTATATTCACTGGAATTCCCTTACTTTTAATGGTTTTATTCGCATTTTCAACTATTGAAACATTTTCTGTATATAATTTTAATATTACTGAACATAAATTTACTTTTGATAATTTTTCAAAACTTGTTGATATGACTTTTTTAAAAACATTTGGAAGAAGTATATTATATGCATTTATAGCTACTATTCTTTGCATATTAATTGGATATCCTATTGCATATTTTATTTCTGCATCTCATTTTAAACATAAATATTTAATATTATTAATTTTTATAATGCCAATGTGGACAAATATGTTGCTTAGAATTCAAACTATTAATAATTTATTATCTGAAAATAGTTTCTTGTCTAATGTATTTCATATTTCAATTAATTTAACAAATTATAAAGCTTTAAAAATAATACTTGTCATGACAATAGTATATTTACCATTTATGATCTTACCAATTTATACTGTATTAGAAAAAATTGATAAATCATATCTTGAAGCTGCTAATGATTTAGGTGCTAGTCCTAATAAAAGTTTTTTGAAAATAACTTTACCATTAAGTGTTAAAGGTGTTGTTTCGGGAATAATGATGGTATTTCTTCCGGCTGCTATGGGTTTTACAATTCCACAAATAGTTACTAATGGAGACCCTAATTATAAAATGGTTGGTCAATTAATTGAAAAACAATTTAAATCTAGTCATACTTTTTTTAATATTGGTAGTTTATGGAGTTTAATAATTATTATTTTTGTATTAGGCTCATTATATATTATTTCTAAAATTGATGAGGAAGGAGAAACGCTACTATGACATCGAAAATAAAAGTAGAAGTTCCTACATCAAAAATAATAAAAAAATATATAATAAAGGCACTGATTATATTATTTTTTGTAATTGTATTAACAATAACTTATTTACCTATTTTAGTGATTGCGTTAACATCTTTTTCAACTCATACTAGTGGGTATCAAATGCCCGGTGTAACGTTAAGATGGTATGGTATGTTGGTTACTAATAATAGTTTATTTAATTCAATTATATTCACATTACAAATAACAATTCTTTCAACTATAATTTCCACAATTTTTGGTACATTTTCAGCTATTGGTATCAATGCTTTAAATAAAAACAAAAGAAAGAAAATGATTATTTTAAATAATGTTCCTATTTTAAATGCTGATATTGTTACTGCTGCATTTTTACTTGTTATTTTTCAATTAATATCAATAGTATTACAAACTAATATTATTGCCAAATATGGAAAACTTACTACTCTAATTGCTCATGTTTTATTTTCTACACCGTATGTAGTGTTATCAGTTTTACCAAAGTTATCTGAAGAAAATGATTTATATGAAGCAGCTTTAGATTTAGGATGTACACCTAAAGAAGCATTAGAATATGTTATAATACCAAATATTAAAACTGGTATTTTTTCGGGTGCTTTATTAGCTTTTACGATGAGTATTGATGATTTCATTATTACATATTTTGTTAGTGGTGGTAATCAAAATTTTTCTACTTGGTTGTATGGTAATTTAAAGCAAATGCGTAATGGTCAGTGGAACCAAGCTTGTGCATATAATACTATATTAATGACTATAACATTTATTGGAATTTTTGTTTATCAAATTATAAAAAATAAAAAGGGGGACTCAAAATGAAAAAATGGTTAGGTCTTTCTTTATTAGTTTTGATTGTAGTTTTATTTGTTTTTACAGGAAGTGGAAAAGGAGCTGATTTATTAATTCTTAATTGGGGAGATTATATGTCAAAAGAATTAATCGGTGAATTTGAAAAAAAATATAATGTAACAGTAAAAGAAGTTACTGTTGATTCTTGTGAACAAATGTATCAAAATATTATTAATCAAAATGCAGATTATGATTTAGTTATTCCTTCCGATTATATGTTAGATCAATTAAAACAAGAAGAATTGATTTTAAAATTAGATTATTCAAAATTAGAAAATTATTCAGAGAATATGTATGTATCTGAATTAAATGATCTAATAAATTCCAATAATTGCATCAATTATAAAGGGTATTATATTCCCTATTTTTGGGGTTCATTAGGTATAATGTATTCTAAAAGAAAATCAGGTGTGGAAGAAGCTGTAAAAGAAAATGGATTTAAGGTATTATTTGAACAAGATTTATTACCTGTCGGCTCAACAGTTGGTATGTATAATGTTTCAAGAGATGCTTTGGCTGCAGCTGAATTATATTTAGGTTATTCATTGAATACTAAAGATGTTTCTATTATTGATGAATGTTTTGAATTGTTAGGAAATACTCATTTTGACCATTATGGTACAGATGAACTAAAAAGAGATGTAGCTCAAGGAAATTTGGATGTTGCTTTAGTTTATTCTGGAGATTTCTTTGATGCATATTATTCAGATGCTGAAACAAATCAAATTGATAATTTAGATAATTATAGTATCTATTCCCCAACAGATTATAATAATGTATTTTTTGATGGTATGGCTATTCCAAAAACTGCAACAAATGTTGAATTGGCTTATAAATTAATGGATTTCATTTTAGAAACAAATAATTCATATAAAAATACTAGTTTTGTAGGCTATTGCCCAACATTAAAATCTGTTTATGATAAAGTCATGGTATCTCCTGATTTTCAAGATGTAGTTAAAATTGATGCATATAATCCGTGTTTAATAGAAAAAAAAGAAGTATATCAATATCTAGGTGATGATGTTTATGCTTATATTGAATCAAAATTTATAACTATGACTAGTTAATAGGGTAGATTTAGTTCTACCTTATTATTTTTTGAAAATAAGTATATAAAAAAAAATCATAATATGATAAAATAAAAGTAATTTAGGAGTGTCATAATTATGATTATAGATTTAAAAAAAGATAATTTATCAATTCTTGAAGCGTTAAAAATAGCTAAAAGTGGTGATGAAATTATTTTAGATGATAAGTTTTATAAAGAGAAAATAGTTGTTAAAACACCAAATTTAACATTCAAAGGATCAAAAAATACTAAAATTACATTTGATAATTGTAGTAGTGATATAATACCTAAACAATTAGGTGGAGATGGTATAAAAACATTTGGTACTACCGGTTCTGCAACATTTACTGTATCTAAAGAAGCTTGTAATTTTAAAGCATATAATATTACATTTGAAAATTCTTATAAAAGAATAGGAAAAACGCATTCACAAGCAGTAGCTTTTAAATCTGAAACAAGTAATATATATTTATATGATTGTATATTTTTATCACACCAAGATACACTATACATTGATTTTGGGCAAAAAAATGAAATTATTAATTCAAAAATTTACGGTGATATTGATTTTATTTTTGGTAGTGCTGATTGCAACTTTAAAAATTGTGATATATATGCCTTAAATGATGAAATAAATCATGCTTATTTTACTGCACCAAGTACCTACATATGTAATAAAAATGGATTTAAATTCAATAATTGTAATTTTTATATTAAACCAAATATGGATGTATATTTGGGTAGACCATGGTATCCTTCTAAAACCTTAATGGAAGTTGTCCCTAGAATAAGTTTTGTTAATTGTAAATTTGCTGATAAAATAAATTTATCATTGAAACAAATGCATGATGGAGATCCAAATAATTATATTTTTGAAATAAAACAGGAGTAGAATATGAAAAAAATAAAAAAAGATAAAAGTAAATACATTTATTATGTAATAGCTATAGGAGTATTATTATTATTTTTAATAATTTTACTTAGTTCCTTATTGGATATAGGAGAGAAACTTAGAAAAATTAATGTTTATTTTGAATATGGTTTTTATATTTTGGTTGTACTATTATTTTATTTAGTTATTATACAACCAATAATTATAATATTAAAATCTCCATCACTATCTATAGCTACATCACTAGACCAAACTGATCCACGTGCGATTGCTATTTATAAAAAAGTAGCTAAAAATATAGTGAAAAGTAATGAATTACCAGAAGAACAAAAATTATTATTGACTCAATATAAAAATAAAGAAGAATTATTATTTAACTTACAATATGTGTTTGAAAATACTGTAAAGAATCAATTGAACAGTATTATTATTCAAGACGCTAAAACAGTAATGATTTCAACCGCAATTTGTCAAAGTGCCAGGTTTGATATGATAACAGTTTTTGCTGTTAATGTTAAAATGATAAAAGAATTAGTCGTTCAATGTGGTTTTAGACCATCAATGAAGAATTTAAGTAAGTTAACAATTAATGTTTTTGGTACAGCCTTAATCGCAGAAGGTTTAGAAAACTTGAAGCTTGACGATATAATGCCTAAAAGTTCACTTGATTTTTTAAATAATATGCCATATTTAGGAGTTGTATTAGAAAGTGTAATTCAAGGAGCTGCAAATGCTCTTATGACTCTTAGAATAGGTTGTGTTTGCCGAAGATATCTATTTAATGATGGTTCTATTATCACTAAAGAAGATATTAGAAGACAAGCCTATAAAGAAACATTAAAATTATTGCCTATGGTGGTAGCTGATACAATATCTTTTTTTCCTAAAAAAATTGTAAGATTTTTTACTAATAGAAAAAAAACTAAGGAGGATGAAGATTTAAATGCAGAATAATGAATTAGAATCTATATGGGCTGATGGAATTCCTAATAGAATTAAGGATGATGATAGAATAGAACCAAAAGGAATATTACAAATGTGTATTCGTTTTGTCTTAGAAAACATTTTAAATAAAGAAGACTATAAGATAATTTCTGTACAAGATAATCTCAATATTTATCCTAATATTGAGA
The DNA here is from genome assembly GCA_964441815.1 of uncultured Anaeroplasmataceae bacterium. GTDB lineage: Bacteria > Bacillota_I > Bacilli_A > Acholeplasmatales > Anaeroplasmataceae > Pelethenecus. Next base: position 24,244 of record CAYTVE010000001.1, read on the forward strand.
TTATTCATAATGATACAAAATACGCAATAGCAGTTGTTCCTTGTATATTCCCTTATTTTATTCGAAATAATGATGACTTGAGAATAGGTTTTGCGAAGGCTGCAATAGCTAAAAATTACGTTCCAGTATTATGTCCTATCTTAATAAGTTCGGTTGATGAAGAACGTGCAAAAAATAGTATTTATTTAAAAGGGGATGTATTTAAATTTGCAAATATAGGACAAAAAATATTAAATACTGAACCCCATCAAGAAATTAATCCAAATAATCTTGATTTTAAATTATAATATTTAAATAAAACAAAGGAATTAATGCTTTATTGTTTAATTTATTCCTTTTTTATTTTTTAATGCTCTTTTTTTTAATTTAATAGCTTTATAATCAGATACTGCTGCAACTTTATCAAACAAACAAATTATCCATCCCTCTTTAGTAGTTGGAGGAATAAGAGTTAAAGGAAACATGTGATGAGCCATATGCCTTTTAATTTTCTTAGAAATATTATAAATTTTAGTGGCATTAATAACAGCTTTGTGAGGATGAAATAAGCCATGAAGATGTACACCATTATTTTTATCATGCCAATCATAGAAGTATAGATCATGAAATAACGCGGCTATAATTAATTCTTGTTTATTTATTTTTAATTTCTTTTTAATTGCATAACAATAAGACCTATAAGCCACCTTAATAACATGAGAATATGTTGATATATTTCCATGATGTTTATATTTTTTAAGTTTAAGAAAATCTTCAGTATAGATATAATTTTCGATTGTTGTAAAGAAATATTTTTTTTCTTTTTCTGATAATTTATATTTTGTTTTCATGATTTTATTATACTATAAAATAATTATTTTTAGTAGAAAAAAAATAAAATATAAAAATTAAGGTTTTATACTATGTATAACATTGACAATTTTTAAAATCTTTGTTATACTTATATAATGGAATTTAATCGTTTGGAGGAGTAAATATGCAAAAGATTACATTAGAACAATTAGTGGCTTATTTAAAAGAACAAGGCTTTATTTTTCAAGGAAGTGAAATCTACGGAGGATTGGCTAATAGCTGGGATTATGGTACATTAGGTGTTGAATTGATGAACAACATTAAACAAGCTTGGTGGAAGAAGTTTGTGAAAAATAATCGCTATAATGTTGGTTTAGATTCAGCTATATTAATGAATAAAGAAGTATGGGTTGCTTCAGGTCATATTGGTTCATTTAGCGATCCACTTATTGATTGTAAAAAATGTCATTCAAGATATCGTGCAGATAAACTTATTGAAGATTTCAGTAATGGAGAATTAACTGGTGATGGCATGTCAAACGATGATTTATTAAAGTATATTTATGATAATAAAATTGTTTGTCCATCTTGTGGTAGTTTAGATTATACAGATATTCGTAAATTTAATTTAATGTTTAAAACTCATCAAGGTGTAGTTGAAGATAATAAAAGTGAAGTATATTTAAGACCAGAAACAGCACAAGGTATTTTTGTTAATTTTAAAAATGTTTTAAGAACTTCAAGAAAAAAATTGCCTTTTGGTATAGGACAAATTGGTAAAAGCTTTAGAAATGAAATAACTCCAGGTAATTTCATTTTTAGAACTAGAGAATTTGAACAAATGGAATTGGAATTTTTTTGCAAACCTGGTACTGAACTAGAATGGTTTTCTTATTGGCGTAATTATTGTATGGAATTCTTAGTTAAGTTAGGTGTCGAACGTAATAAACTTAGATATCGTGATCATGATCCTGAAGAATTATCATTTTATTCTAATGCTACTACGGATATTGAGTTTGAATTTCCTTGGGGTTTTGGTGAATTGTGGGGAATCGCTTCAAGAACTAACTATGATTTAAATGCTCATCAAGAACATTCTAAACAAAATTTAGAGTATTTAGACCCTGAAACTAATGAAAAATATTTACCTTATGTTGTTGAACCTTCTGTAGGCGTTGGTAGAATGTTACTTACAATTTTATTTAGTGCCTATGATGAAGAAATAAATGAAAAAAATGAAAAGAGAGTAGTATTAAGATTAAAACCATTCTTAGCACCTTATAAAGTAGCTATTTTACCACTTATGAAGAAAAATCATAGTGAAAAAGCTAATGAATTATTTGACTTATTTAATGAACATTTTAGTTGTGTTTATGATGAAAGTGCTAATATTGGTAAAAGATATAGAAGACAAGATGCTATTGGAACTCCATTCTGTATTACTATAGATGATAATACTTTAAATGACGGTACGGTGACATTAAGAGATAGAGATACAATGGAACAGATTACTTTGAAAATTGAAGAAGTAATAAGTTACGTTGAAGATAAATTAAAGTTTTAATATATTAAGGAGGGGATAATGTGGCTACCCAAGAAGAAATAGATAAAGTCATTGAATCAACAGATATGGTAGAACTTGTATCCCCTTATGTTAAACTTTCGAAACAAGGAAAAAATTTGAAAGGATTGTGCCCTTTTCATAATGAAGATACACCATCATTTGTTGTTTCTCAAGAAAAACATATTGCACATTGTTTTGGTTGTGGTAAAGGTGGAAATCCAATAAATTTTTTGATGGAAATAAAAGCCATAAGTTTTAATGAGGCTTTAAATGAATTAGCTTCGAAAAATGGTATTAAATTAACTAATGAATACAAACCATCAAATAAACCTGATTATTCTAAACATTATGAAATGATGAAAGTTGCTGCTAAATTTTATCATAAAAATTTAATTATGACTGAATCAGGAAAAAAAGCTTTACAATATTTATATAATCGTGGTATTGATGATAATATTATTGAAGAATTTCAAATAGGTTTAGCTCCATCAAATTTAGATTCTTTATATAAAGTATTGAAAGATGCTAATTACTTAGAAATTAATATGATTGATTTAGGATTAGTTGATAAAAATGATAAAGGATATCATGATATTTTTATAAGAAGAATTACATTTCCTATAACTGATGAACAATCAAATATTATTGGATTTAGTGCTAGAATATTTGATAATCCTGATAAAAACCAACCTAAATATATTAATACTAGAGATACATTTTTGTATCATAAAGGTAATATATTATATCATTTAGATAAAGCTAAAACAGAAATATTAAGAAAAAAAAGATTTATTCTTAATGAGGGTCAAATGGATGTTATTGCAATGAATACTTCTGGATTAAAAGAAAGCATTTGTACAATGGGAACTGCATTAACATTAGAACAGGCATATGTATTAAAGAGATTTGCTAATAATGCTATAATTTGTTATGATGGTGATAAAGCTGGTATCAACGCGTCAAAAAAGGCAATACAAATATTTAAAAAAGCTGGTATTAATACTAAACTTGTATTGTTACCAGATGGAATGGACCCGGATGAATATATAAATAAATTTGGTAAAGATGCTTTTATTAATTATTTTGAAACTCATCTTTTAGATGAATTTGAATATAATTTTGAAACTGCTTTTTTAAATGTTGATTTAAATGATTCGATGGTTTTAGAAACTGTTAAAAATAATGTCTTTAATCAAATAAATCAAATGACAAGCCAAACTTCTAAAGAAAAATATTTATCTTTACTTGCTAAAAAAACAGGTTGTTCACTGCAAGCAATTTTAAATGATTATAGTGGAAGCAGTAATATTATATATGATGATATTATTGATGAAGAACCATTAATTTTATCATCAATAAATGAAAAAAAATGTAATGATTATGAATTAAGGTTATTTTTATATGCTAGACATGATAAAACAACTGCATTAAATATTGATAAAAAAATTGAAAATTATATTGATGCATTTAGTTCTATTAATCGAGAAATATGGATTCAACTTGTAAATAATTATTATCAAATGTACGATGATTTTGATGATCAAAAATTTTGTAGTATTTTATCTATTGAGCAACAAAATGCATATTTTAGTAATTTAGATTTAATTAGAACATCTTCTGAACCATACAATGAAGAAGACTTAGAATGTATAATTAATAAAATGAAGGAAGTTCATTATAAAGTAGTTAATATTAATTTATCAAAAGCTATTAATGAATCTAATAATTTAGAAATTAAGAAAACAAAATTAGCTGAAAAGTTTAGAAATAAGAAAAAATCTATGCTTAAATAGGAGGAAGTAAAGATGGAATTTGAACAAATTTTAAAAGATTTAATTGAAGAAGGTAAAAAGAATGGTATCGTTCATTCAAAAGATATTATTAAATATTATTCAATTGAATCAGAAGAGTATGATAATATTGTTAAAGCGTTAGAAAAAGAAGAGATTAATGTTGATGAGAATTCTATAATTGATGACTTTGATTCAAAAGAGCCAATTAATTTAAACGATATTGAAGAAATAGATGTTTCCACTTTTGATCAACTTCCTGCATCAGTTAAAGTTGATGACCCTGTTCGTATGTATTTGAAAGATATAGGAAAAATACCATTACTTTCTTTAGATGAAGAAACAGTATATGCTAGACAAGTAGTTGATGGAAGAGAAGCTAAAGCTCGTCTTGCAGAAATTGAAGCTGATGACCAAAATACTATATCTGTAGAAGAATATGAAAAACTTTTAGAGATAAGTGATATTGCTGATTCTGCAAAAGATAAACTTGTTAATGCAAACTTAAGATTAGTAGTTTCCATTGCTAAAAGATATTTAGGTAGAGGATTACAATTCTTAGATTTAATACAAGAAGGTAATATGGGTTTAATTAAAGCAGTTGATAAATTTGACCATCAAAAAGGATTTAAATTTTCTACATATGCTACATGGTGGATTAGACAAGCAATAACAAGAGCGGTTGCAGATCAAGCTAGAACAATTCGTATTCCAGTTCACATGGTTGAAACTATTAACAAATTAGTTCGTGTTCAAAGACAACTAGTTCAAGAATTATCAAGAGAACCTTCGCCTCAAGAAGTTGCTGATAGAATGGGAATAACTGTAGATAAAGTACAACAAATTCAAAAAATAGCTCAAGAACCAATCTCTTTAGAATCACCAGTAGGAGAAGAGGAAGATTCAAATCTTGGCGATTTTGTTAAGGACCCTTATGCGTTAGACCCTTACGAATATACTGCTAAAATGAAATTACGTGAAGAATTAGATGATGTTTTAGCTACTTTAACAGAAAGAGAAGAAAGAGTATTACGATTACGCTTTGGTTTAATTGATGGAAGGCAAAGGACATTAGAAGAAGTTGGCAAAGAATTTAATGTTACTAGAGAACGTATAAGACAAATTGAAGCTAAAGCTTTACGTAAATTAAAACATCCATCTAGAAGTCGTAAATTAAAAGACTTTATGACTAAACATTAATATGAATAGAATTGAATTATTAGCATCTTTATGTAACGGTAGTAAAACGGTTTGTGATATTGGTTGTGATCATGGATATGTATTAGTATCTGCTTTATTAAATTATAATGTTGAAAAAGGTATAGCTTGTGATATAGCTGAAGGACCTCTTTTAAATGCTAAAAATAACATTATTAATTATAATTTAGAAAATAAAATTTCTACTGTTCTTTCCGATGGTTTTGATAAAGTTGATATGGATAGTTTTGATACTGCAATTATTGCTGGTATGGGTGGTATATTAATTTGTGAAATCTTATCTAAAGCTATAAATGAATTGAAAGGTAAAAAACTTATTATAGAAGCAAATAGTGACACATATAAAATAAGAGAATTATTAACTGATAATGGATTTATTATTGAAAGTGAATATGCTATTTTTGATAATAATAAATATTATGAAATTATAGTATTTAAGAATGGAATAAAAATGTATTCTAATTTAGATATTTTATATGGACCCATTCTTAGAAAACAAAAACCTGAAGCTTTTATTAAATATTATAAAAATAAAAAAAATCTATTATTAAGTATAATCCCTAAAATTGGCAATGTTTCAGAAAAAAAGAAAAAGATAGAATTATTGCAAGAAGTTAGTAATCTTCTTAAGGAGTAATGATGGAAAAGAAATTCATTTTAAATACAAATAACTACTATAGAACATATTTTTTAGATGAGAAAAAAAGACCAATGGCAATTATTTGTCCTGGTGGTGGTTATAAATACACATCTCCTAGAGAATCAGAACCTGTTGTAAATAAATTTTTAGAAAATGGATTTCATGCTTGTGTTATAAATTATAGAGAGACATTAGATTTATATCCTAATCCTGGAAATTATATAGGATTTGTTATAAATGAAATGTATAAAAATATTTTAGTTGATAAAATAATAGGTGTAGGATTTTCTGCTGGTGGACATGCATTATTAGAATATTGTCTTCATTATGATAAATATAACTATAATGTTAAACCGAATTTATTAATATTAGGCTATCCTGTTATTACTAGTGATAAAAATTATGCTCATTTAGGTTCGTTTAATGAATTATTAAAAGAAAAGAGTAATAATAGAAGATTAAGAAAATATCTTTCTCTAGAAACACAAGTAAATGAAAATAATACCATTGATTTATTTTTATGGGGAACTTATACTGATAAATCAGTACCAGTAGAAAATTCCTTGAAACTTATTGATGCATATAGAAAAGTAAATGGTAATATTGAATATCATTTATTTCCTTTTGGTGGACATGGTCTATCAGTAGCGAATAGTTCATCTAGTGATGGTAAAAAAGAATTAGAAAGTCCATATATTGCTAAATGGTTTAATTTGGCTATTGATTGGATTAATTATAAATTAAATTTATAAAAAAATAGGTTCAATTTTGAACCTGATTTTTTTACATATTTTTTAAGAATGCTTTATAAGCTATATAAGCTTCGTAAACATCTGCTTTAGAAACAACTTCCATAGGTGCATGCATTGATAATACCGGGACACCAGCATCAATTACATTCATATTATAATTGGCTAAAATATAGGCAATTGTTCCACCACCACCTTGGTCAACTTTTCCAAGTTCTGATGTTTGATAATTTACATTATTATTATCCATAATATTTCTTAGTTTGGCAATAAATTCTGGTTGTGCATCATTGCAACCACTTTTTCCTCTTGAACCAGTATATTTATTAAAACAAATACCTTTACCTAAAAAAGCAGCATTTTTTCTTTCCATAACAGAAGAATATAATGGATCTAAACCTGCAGATACGTCACTTGATAACATAGAAGAATTAGTTAAAGTTTTTCGTAATTTTAAATCTGAATAATCCTCTGTTAAATTAATCAATTCAGCAATAGTATTTTCAAACCAAACAGAAGAAGCACCTGTTGCGCCTATAGAGCCAACCTCTTCCTTATCTACTAAAACAGTACAAGTAGTTCTTTTACATCTATTTGTATCAATTAAAGCTTTTAAAGATGTAAATGCACATACTCTATCATCATGTCCATAACCTGCAATCATAGAACGATCTAAACCGAAATCTCTAGCAGGTCCTGCAGGAACAACTTCTATCTCTGCAGAAACAAAATCTTCTTCAGTTATATTATATTTTTCTTTTAATAATTTTAATATAGCTGCTTTAGTTGGATCTTTTTCCTCATCAACCAATGGCTTTGAACCAATTAATATATCTAATGCTTCACCTTCAATTACTTTTGTGGCAGTTTTAGACATTTTTTCAGCAGCAAGGTGAGGTAACAAATCTGTTATTCCTACAATTGGATCATTTTCGTTATCTCCTATTGATATAGTTACAGAAGTACCATCTTTTTTACAAACAACTCCATATAATGCGAGAGGAATTGTCACCCATTGATATTTAATAATTCCACCATAATAATGAGTATCAAAATAAACTAAAGTATCATTTTCATATATTGGATTTTGTTTTAAATCAATTCTTGGTGAATCGATGTGAGCTCCTAATATATTTAATCCATTTGTTAACGGTTCTTCACCAATAACAAATGCTGCAATATTTTTGTTTTTATTTACTGCATATACTTTATCTCCACTTTTTAATGTTTTAACAGTAGTTATATCAACAAAACCAGCTTTTTTACATAATTCAATACTTTTTTCAACACAAAGTCTTTCTGTTTTACATTCACTAATAAATTTTTTATAATCATTAGTCAATGTATTTAATTCATTTAATGATATATCATCATATTTTTTCCACGCATATTCTTGAAACATTTTTATATCCTCCTTTTTTAACAACTATTTTATCATAAAATAGAAAAATATTAAAGTGAATTTTAAAATAGTATTATTTAATTCTATATTTTATAAATTTATCATATGTTTTTTTAGGTGGAATAATATGGTAAATATAATTTTTATTTTTATTTTTTTTGTTGGAATAATTTATGGTTGTTTTACTAATAGAGTTAATTTAATTGTAGAATCAATGTTAAATACACCTAAAGAAGCTTTTATTTTATTTACTGATATTTATTCATTATTAATTTTTTGGGGTGGTATGCTTGAAATATGCAAAAATAGTGGGCTTTTAGAAGTTATAACAAATTATATTTCGTACATATTACATCCATTTTTTAAAAAATTAGATAGAAAATCAGAAGCAATGCAATATATTAGTTTGAATATTGTAGCTAATTTATTATCCATGGGGTCAGCAGCTACACCATTTGGATTGAAAGCAATGAAATCTTTAGATGAATTAAATGGTAAAAATGATATAGCATCAGATGAAATGATTACTTTTTTATTAATTAATACATCAGGATTATGTTTAATTCCTACAGTGTTAATATCTCTTCGAAAACAATACGGAAGTATTAATCCTGTATCTATTGTTCCGTATATATTAGTTATTTCAAGTATTACAACATTTTTTTCATTATTTATGGATATGGTGGTAAGAAAAATTGGAAAACATTAGTTATTATATTATTATAGTATTTATCTTGTTAATATTAATATTTGCAATTATCAAAAAAATAAATGTTTATGATTCTTTTATTGATGGAGCATTTTATCAAATGAAGGAAGGTATTACTATTTTTCCTTATTTATTATGTATGTTAGTTGCTGTCAATGTTTTTAAATCAAGTGGAATATTAAATGATTTATTAAAATTATCAACTATTCCTAATGATTTATTTGCTCAAGGCGCATTCAGACCAATATCATCGCATGCTAGTTTATCATTAATGTTACAAATTTTTAAAGAAAATGGTCCGGATAGTAAAATTGGTATGGTATCTTCGATTTTACAAGGAGGAAGCGATACAACATTATATGTAATGGGATTATATTTTGGTTCCATAGGTATAAAAAAAACAAGGCACGCATATGTTGTAGGATTAATAAGTGATAGCATTTGTTTTTTATTATGTTTAATTATTTTCTTATATTTAATTAATTAGAAATTAAAAAATATATTAATCTTTGTTGTATTTTGTCTTGTTTTTTGGTAAAATCAATAAAGGTGATTTCCAGTGAATGATAATAAAGAAAGACTACAAAAAGTGATGGCTTCATGTGGGGTTGCATCTAGAAGAAAATGTGAAGAATTAATTATAACAGGCTGTGTTAAAGTTAATGATGTTATAGTTACTGAACTTGGAACTAAAGTATCATATAAAGATATAATAGAAGTAAATGGTAAACTATTAGAAAAAGAAGAATTAGTTTATTATGTTTTGTATAAACCTACTGGATATATTACAGCAGTAAGTGATAAATTAGGTAGAAGAACAGTTATGGATTTAATTCCTGATGAATTAAAGAAAAAAAATAGATTATTTCCTATTGGTAGATTAGATTATGATACATCAGGTGTTTTATTAATCACAAATGATGGTGAACTTGCAAATAGATTGACTCGCTCAGCTAAGGAAATAGAAAAAACTTATCAAGTGCGTGTTAAAGGCATTTTGACACAAGAAGCTGTTACAAAATTAATGCGTGGTGTAATGATTGATAATAAAATGACTAAGCGATCTACTGTTGAAGTTATTTCGTTGGATAAAAAAAATGATTCTACATTATTAAATTTAACTATAACTGAAGGTAGAAATCGTCAAGTAAGACGTATGTGTGAAACAGTAGGATTTCCTGTGAAAAAATTAAAAAGACTTTCTTTTGGTGGAGTTAACCTAGATGGTCTTACAAAAGGAGATTTAAGAGTTTTGAAACCACATGAAATAAAAGTTTTATATAGTTTATAATAATTGAAAAATAAGGAAAAACATGCTATAATATACTAGATATATTAAGAGGGATTGCTGATGAAGAATTTTGTTGTAGCTTTAGATGGACCTGCTGGAAGTGGAAAATCGTCGATTTCAAAACTTGTCGCTAAGAAATTAGGTTTTACACACATTGATACAGGAGCAATGTATCGTGCAATTACATTAGAAGCTTTAAGAAGAAAAATTAATATAGAAGATGAATCTGCATATAGTTTCTTATTAGATACATCAATCATTTATAAAAATAATATTATTTATTTAAATGGTGAAGATGTAAGAGATGAAATAAGAACTAGTGAAGTTACTAATAACGTTTCAACATGTTGTAAATTTGCATATGTTAGAAACATAATGCTTGATTATCAAAGAGATTCTGCACGTGAGGGATTGGTTTTAATGGATGGTAGAGATATAGGAACAGTTGTTCTACCAGATGCTGATTTAAAAATATTCTTAACTGCAACTGCAGAAGTTCGTGCTAAAAGAAGGTATGAAGAAATAATCTCTAAAGGAATTGAAACTTCATATGATGTAGTTTTAGAAGAAATTGTTGCTAGAGATTATAAAGATTCTCATAGAGATATAGCACCTTTAAAAAAAGCAGATGATGCAATTGAGATTGATACTACTAACTTAAGTATGGATGATGTAGTTGATAAAGTAATAAATTTAATAAATAAGGAGTTAAAAAGTATGGAAAACATTAAAATGGAAGAATTAAATTTACCTAAAAAATTAAAAATTGGTGAAAAGTTAGTTGGAACTGTTATTTCGATAACAGATAAAACTATTTATCTTGATATTCATCAATTTACAGAAGGAACAATGCATTTAGATCATTATACTAAAGATAAAAATGTTGATAGTTTCAAAGGATTGGTTAAAATTGGTGATGAAATAGATTGTGAAGTTGCTAGAATTACTGAAGATAATATCTTTTTATCACGTTTAAATGAATTAGCTAAATTGGCATTTGAAAAAGTAATTTCTGCACATAATAATAATGAACAAATTACTGTTTATGTAAATAAAATCATTCCTAATAAAGGATATAATGTTTTATTTGAAGGAAATGTTTTATTTATGCCTTTAAGTCAAGCACCTGTTGATGTTAAAATAAAGGATAGAATTAATGTTCGTGTTATTGATGTTAATGAAGAAAGAAAAAATGCTGTTGTATCATATAAAATAATAGAAAGAGAAGAATATTCTAAAGCTAAAGATGAAGAATTTAATTCTATCAACGAGGGTGATGTTATTACAGGTACAATCGCTAAAATTGAAAAATTTGGATTATTTATTCGTTTTAAATATAATCAAGGATTATTACGTTTAAATCAATTTGCACATACATTTACAGCTGATATTTCTAATTTAGTTAAAGTTGGAGATGAATTAGAAGTTAAGGTTTTATCAAAAGAAAATGGTAAACTTGTTTTATCTCGTAAAGCATTATTAGATACACCATATGAAGCTTATTGTAAAACAATTACAGTAGGACAAACTGTTAAAGGTAAAGTTGTTAATAAAATGCCTTTTGGATTATTAATTGAACTAGCACCTAATGTTAAAGGATTATTACATCAATCTGAATATTCTCATAATCCAAATGATAACTATAATTCTTATGTTGTAATTGGAGATGAAGTAGAATGTGCTGTTTTATCTTTTGATGCTTCAAAAGATAAGATTTCATTATCAAGAAAAGCATTATTAGATAATCCTTGGACTAGAGTAGAAGCTAACGTTGGTGATGTTGTAGATATAAAAGTTAAAGAAGTTTTAGAAAATGGACTTAAAGTTGAAACTTTAGGTGTTGATGGTTTAGTTCCTGCAAGCGAAGCTTTAACTGATTCACAAAATGGTAATTTAAAAGATTATTTTAATGCTGGTGACACTTTAAAAGCTGAAATTATTGATATTAAAGTTTCTGAATGGAGATTAAAATTATCTATTCGTAAATTAGTAATTAAAGAAGAACGTAAATCATTCGAAAAATATCTTGAAGCTGAAGATGCATCTATGTCACTTGGAGATGTATTAAAAGATGTATTAGAAAAATAATTATTTGGTGGTGAATGAATATGTTGCCAAAAGTTGCAATCGTTGGTAGACCAAACGTTGGTAAATCAACGTTATTTAATAGAATTATTGGCGAAAGACTATCCATTACTGATGACCAACCAGGGGTAACTCGTGATAGAATTTATGCTAAAGGCAGCTGGTTAAATAAGGAATTTTTTCTTATTGACACCGGTGGAATTGAATTAGGAGATGCCCCTTTTTTGCAAGAAATAAAAATGCAAGCAGAAATTGCAATGGATGAAGCCGATGTTATAATTTTTTTAGCTGATTGTCGTAGTGGAGTAACTAATGATGACTCTTACATTGCTAAGTTATTATATAAAACTAAAAAGCCTATCATTTTAGCTATCAATAAAGTTGATGATCAAAAATTTAAAGACAATATTTATGAGTTTTATTCTCTAGGTTTTGGTGATCCAATTCCTGTGTCTTCATCACATGGTATTGGAACTGGTAATTTATTGGATAAAATTATAGAAAATTTACCTCAAAAGGTTGAAAATTATGTAGATGATGCTATTCATTTTTCTTTAATTGGTAGGCCAAATGTTGGTAAATCAAGTTTAACAAATTGTTTATTAAGTGATAATAGGGTAATTGTATCTCCCGTTGCCGGTACTACAAGAGATAGTATTGATACACGTTTTAAAGCTTATAATAAAGAATATGTTGTTATTGACACAGCGGGTTTAAAAAAACGTGGAAAGGTTTATGAAAATATTGAAAAATATTCTGTTATAAGAAGTATTGATGCAATTGGTAGAAGTGATATTGTTTTACTTGTTTTGGATGCTGATACAGGTATTTTAGATCAAGATACTCATGTTGGACAATATATTGAAGAATATAATAGACCTTGTATTATTGTTGTTAATAAATGGGATTTAGTTAATAAAGATTCTAAAACCATGCAAAAATTTAGTGATGAAGTAAGAAAAGAATTTAAATATTTAGATTATGCTCCAATTGTTTTCCTATCAGCATTAGATAATAAACGTGTTCATACATTATTTCCAGCAATAGAACAAGCGTATGAAGCTAATAATAGAAGAATTTCAACATCTGTTTTTAATGATGTTATAAATGATGCAGTTGCAATGTTTCCTCCAAGTGAATTTAATGGTGGAAAAATTAAATTCTATTATTCATCTCAAGTTGGTGTTAATCCACCTACATTTGCATTTTTTGTAAATGACCCTAAATATTTACATTTTTCATATCAAAGATATTTAGAAAATCAAATTCGTAAAAATTTTGATTTTTTTGGAACACCTATTAAATTAGAATTTAGAAAGAGGGATTAATATGAATATAGCATGTATTGGTGGAGGTGCTTGGGGAACAACACTTGCTCAAGTATTATCTGATAATCATCATAAAGTTTTAATTCGTGAAATAAATGAAGATTTTGTAAATAGAATTAATGATTTTCATACACATCCATTTTTTGATTCTACACTTCCAGAAAGTATACAAGCAACTCTTAGTTTGAAAGAAGCAATTGATTTTTCTGATATAGTATTATTATGTGTTCCTACAAAAGTTACGAGAAGTGTTTTAAAAGAAATAAATAAATTATTAATTAGACCGACTTTATTTATAAATGTAAGTAAAGGTATTGAACCTAATACCTTATATTGTGTAAGTCAAATTGTTTCAGAAGAAATTTCTAAAGAGTATTTAAAAGGATATGTAAATTTATCTGGACCTTCACATGCTGAAGAATTGATTTTAAGAAAATTAACTTCTTTAGTATCTGCTTCAAATAATGAAAATGATGCAAAATTCGTTCAAAAACTATTTTCTAATGATAGATATTTACGTGTATATACCTCAAGTGATGTAATAGGAGTTGAAACATCTGGAGCTATAAAAAATGCAATAGCTATTGTATCTGGTGCTGCATACGGTATGGGATTAGGTGAAAATGCAAGAGCATTTCTAATTAGTCGAGGTGTTAGAGAAATTGTATTAATAGTTTCAGCGTTAGGTGGTAAAACAGAAACAGCATATGGATTATCAGGAATTGGTGACTTGATTGTTACAGCTTCTTCAATGAATTCAAGAAATTTTCAATGTGGATTAAAAATTGGTCAAGGCATGTCTGTTGATGTAGCATTATCTTCAATGCAACAAACTGTTGAGGGAATTAAAACTATTGAAGCAGCATACCAAATAGGTAGAAAATATGATTTAGAATTACCTATTATTTATGCAGCATACGAAGTTATTCATAATAAATTAAATGCTAAAGAAGCTTTAACTAAACTTTTAAGTAGAAGTTTAAAAGAAGAAGTAATTATTGTAAACTAAATATACATCCTCTCATATATTAATTTTGGGAGGATTTTTTGATGGATTTTAAGAATATAATTGATTTAATTTCAAAATCTAATATTAATCAAGAAGCTATGTATGAACTTGTAAATGAGGCTTCAAGTCTAGATTTAAATAATGAAGATAATTTGAGATTAGTAATTAGAAAAGGTTGTGGACTTGCAAATAAAACATTATCAAAAGAACAAGAAGATAGAATAATTAAATTATTAAAAGAAAAGGGTATTAATACAGATTTATTTAAATTATTGAAAAAATAGATATGTTAAAAAGGGATATTTCATTTTAGAAAATATCCCTTAGTTTTATTTATTTAATAAATTTATTTTTTATATCAGTTATTATTTCATTTGGAACATAATTAGATATATCACAATTAAATTTGATTAATTCTTTTATTGTAGATGAGGAAACATATCTATATTCATTTTTAGAAAAAAGAATAATTGTTTCAATATTATTATTGATATCTTTATTGAAATTAGCTAAATTATATTCATTATCAAAATCAGTATAGTTTCTAATACCTCTAATAATAATATTTATATTATTTTTTTTGCAATAATCAACAACTAAACCATCATGTGAATCGATAATAATATTTGGATATTTTGACGTACATTTTTTTATTAAATTTACACGTTCATCTTTACTGAAAAGATTATTTTTATATATATTATTTGAAACTAATATATATAATTTATCAAACATTTTACTTGCTCTATCAATAATATCTAAATGACCATTAGATAAAATATCAAAAGTACCAGGATATACTGCATTATTCATTATAATTCACTTTCTTTCTATAAATTAATATATCATAATATACTCTTGAAAGCAATATTTTATTATTTTAATCATATAATTATTTGAGGGATTTTATGAAAAAAATAATTATTTTAGGAATGTTTTTGATAATATTATTGACATCATGTAAAAAAAATATTGATATAACTTATAAATTAGAAGAATATAGTTCAATTTATGTATTAAATAAATATAATAATGTTGAAAAAATAGAAATACCTTATCAGATAACAAATATAACAGATGTTATCAAACTTTATACATCATATCAAAATTATATTCCAATTAATTATTATTCACCAGCTCATCCAAATTTAAAAATATTAAATTATAATATTAAGAATAATATAATTAATCTTTATGTTAATGAATTTATTTTGAAAAGTGATATTAATAACTTATACAACATATTAAAATTATCTTTAAATGAATTAGGATATAGTGAAATTCATATTTTTTATAATAATGATAGGTTAATATAGAAATTTTGACAAAATATTTTAATTTTATTGACTATAATATATATGTTTTGTGGTAAAATTAAGTTATATGAATTATATATGAGGTATTATATGAAGGATATAGTTATAGCTACTAATAACCAAGGTAAAATTAAAGAATTTAAAAAAATCATTTCAAATTATAATATATTATCATTAAAGGATATAAATTATAATGATGAAATAATAGAAAATGGTAATACATTTGAAGAAAATGCAATAATTAAAGCAAAAACAGTATCGCTTGCTACAAATCAAATCGTTATTGCTGATGATTCAGGTCTAGAGGTATTTGCATTAGATAACATGCCTGGAATATATTCCGCACGATATGCAGAAGATCACAATGATTTAAAAAACAATGAATTATTAATTAAAAATATGGAATTAATAGAAGATAGAAGAGCCCAATTTGTTTGTGCTCTATGTATATATTTCCCAAATGGTAAATATTATATTTCTAAAGGTATATGTAGTGGAGAAATTACTAAAGAGCCAAGAGGAATAAATGGATTTGGATATGATCCTTATTTTTATGTTTCTAAATTTGGCAAGACAATGGCGGAATTAACTTTAGAAGAAAAAAATAGTATTTCGCACCGATTTAAAGCTATTACTAATTTAAAAGGCATTATTGATGAAAATTTTAATCATTAGTGATTCTCATAATAATTCTTTAGATAATATTAATTTCAAATCATATGATTATATAATTCACTGTGGAGATTATGGTAAAAGTTTAAATACAATAATAAAAAACAATATAATATTTGTAAAAGGAAATTGTGATAATTTTGGTAATAATGAATCAATTATATATATTAATGATAAAAAAATATATATTAATCATGGAAATGATTATAATGTAAAATATAGTTATGAAAGACTTATTTATAGAGCTTTAGAATTAAATGCTAATATTGTTTTATTTGGTCATACTCATAAACAAATTGTTTTTTATGAAGAAAATATATTATTTATTAATCCTGGAAATTATCCATCATATTATGTAGAATTAAATGATAATGATATTATTTTGTACAATAATAATATAGAAAAACATATTAAATTATAGGTGGTGAATTTATGTACATAAATGAAATATTACAACTAGATATGACATCTTCAACTATAAAGAAAATTGATTTATTTTTAGCTAGTTGTAATAAAAAAAGTATAGATTACTTTAAAGCTATTTCATATAAATGCCTTATTTTACATAAATTAAATAAAACAAATGATGCTTTGAAAATTTTATATAGCTATGTATCGGATTTTGATAAATTAGGAGATTTAGAAATTATATCAATATGTGATGCAATAATTGATATTACCTTAGATATTAATAAATACGATCAAACAAGAAAATTTATTGATGAAAAAAAGAAACATTTAAAAATATCTAATAATTATTTAAATATAAAAGATGAAATAAGATTATCCATAAAAAAACAAGATTATAATAGAGCTATTTCTTATCTTAAAAGTTATATAAATGAGATTCTTTCCATTGAAGAATTGACATGGGCCTATGAAAATTTATCACAAATATATCTTATAGTTCATAATTATAAAGATTACTTAGAAATTGCAACTAAATTAGAAAAAATTTACCAAGATAATTTAAATACAAATAAATTAATTGAAATTAATTATAACAAATTAAATATTTCTTTTGATGAGGGAAATTATATTAAAGTAATTTGTGATGCTAATAGATTCATAAATGAGTTTGATTTAGAACTTGAAATATTAATGAAAACTGTAATATTGTTATTAAATTCTTATATTTTAAGTAAAGATTTTAGAAAAGCATCAATAATTGAAAGTAATTATGAAGAATATTTATCTAAAGTATCTAATGAAACAGCTTTGGCTTTTTCGAATATTTGTTTATCATTATATACTCAAACGAATTCTTTAATTGCAATGAAACATTATCAAGATTTAGTTAATGAATATAGTCAAATAAAGAAAAAAAATAAATCTAAATTAAAATTAGTTAAAGAAAATATAATTATTCCTAAAATAAAAGATAATGTTTTAAAAGAAGAAATAGAAGAAGTGATAAAACCAAGTATTCATGAAGTTTCAAAGGATGTTAGAAATTTATATGTATCTAATAATTATATTAAATTAGAAAAATTATTTAAAATAATAAATAATTTAGATTCTACTATTAAATTTAGGGAAATATTTAGAACTAGTTTAATTGAATTATCAAAGATAGTTCATTTTGAAGAAGCTTATTTATTATATTATAATAAAGGTTATTATGGATTACATTATAAAAAAGAAAGAGCATATGATAAAAAATTAGAATATGAAAATATAGCAAATACAATAAATATGATGTCTATAGAACAAGAACAAGAAATATATTTAGATATAAATTCTACTGAAGGATTAAAAAATATTGTCACTTATGAAAATTATATTGAAATACCTTATGGAATATCAATACCACTTTTTAAAGACGATATAACATATGCTTCTATTGCATTTTTTTCTGATAATGAATTTATTGATGAAGATATGTCTTATGAAACATTAAAAATAATAAGTCAAATGTTAAGTCGTGATTTAAATATTGAAATAACACAAAATGAAATTAAATCCTCTAACAAAAAAATGTTTTTCATTTATGATCATACATCATCAGGTATAAAAGAAGTAATGAATGGAAACATTCATTTATCTAATCAGGCTAAAAATATATTAGGATGTTTAGAAGATATTAGTGAAAATGAATTCAAAAATCATATTCATTCATCAGATTTAGCTTCTTATAATAAATTGATTGAGGAAATATATAAATCATTAAATAATAATCAAAGTATTGAATATAGATATAAAAAAAATAATGAATATATAGAAATTAAGGAAACTTTTTATCCAAATTTTGATAATGGAATATTATCTTTATATTCTATAATCGAAGATAATACTATAAATAAACAAAGAAGTAATGAATTATATAGTTTAGCTTTTACTAATCCAATTAGTAAATTAAATTCTGAAATTAAATTAATAATGGATATAAATAATTATTTAGTTGATAGAAAACTAAGTTTAGCAATTGTTGATATAATGGATTTTAAATTGTATGAAGAACTTTATGGAATTAATAATGCAAATCAAATAATCAAGACAGTTGCAGAAGAATTAATTTTATTTTTTAATAATAATTTTCTAGTTAATATTTATCATTTGGGTTTTGATAGATATGCTATTATGTTTGTTGATTGTAATGATAAAAGAACAATAAATAATCATTTATTTGAAGCTTTTGATGTTATTTCTAAAAATATAAATATAAAAAGTAGTAGAGTTAAATTGTATTTTAATTGCGGTGTTTATAGGCTATCTAAAAATACTAATATAGATAATGCAAATAAATTGTTAGATTATGCATATCAAGCATTAAGTGATGCTAAGGAAGTTAACACGTTAGAACATCATATAAGCCATTATGATAGCGAAGTTGCAAAAATTAAATTTAATGAGAATCAGTTAGTTACACATATTAGTGAAGCAATAGATCATAATCGTTTGGGTATTATATATAAACAACTTATTGATATTAGAAAAAAAGAAATTTATGCTTATATTGCTCAAATTTCATTAGACAATTATGATGTTGATAAAGATTTTATGTTCAAAGTTATTAAAAGAAGAAATTTAGAAGAAATAATCGATAAGTACTTGATTAGTAACTGTTCAAAAGAATTAAAAATGCTAAATGATAGATATAAGTCATATATACCAATATTTATATCATTGAATGAAAAAACTCTTAATTCGAATATTGAAACATTTATAGATACTCAACAAAGATTTTTTAAAACAACAAAACATTTAATTTTTTATTATGAAAAGGGTGATAAAAAAGAACTTAATAATTTGAAAAAATTAGGATATAAGGTTGCCTCAAGTAATTTAATTGATGTTTATAAAAAACAAATAGATTATTTTATTTATGATATGTCTATGTTAGATAAAAATTCAATTATAGAAATTAATAATCTTTGTGAATTAAATGATATCATTTTTATATTAAATGGTGTTACAACTAAAGAAGATATTTTATTAGTTGAAGAATTAAATATTAAATATGTATATGGTAATTACTGGAAAAAGTCTTTTAGAATGAAAAAATTATTAGAAAAAATATCATAATTTATTAATTTTATTCATATATTTTAATATAGGAGAGGAATAGTATATGAAAAAGAAATTAAGATTGCCAATATTACTTTTAGCTGTAGTTGTTATGATGTCAATATTTTATATCCACGAAGCAAATAAAACAACAGAGCCTACAGGTTCTCCGAGCCTTGACACAACTACGACTAATCCGGATTATGCTGAAGCTAGAATGAAAAGTATTGAAGAAACTAATAAATTAATAGAAGAATCAGAGGCAAAAATTGCATCAGGTACTCTTACAGTAAGTCAAGTGGAAGAAGAAAATAAAAAAATAATATCTTTAAAGCAAATAAAAGTTAATGAAATAGCATTAGAAGAAATGATAATGGCAGCTTTATCCTTTGATGATGTATTAGTTTTACTAGAAGATGATACAATAGTTATAGATGTATGGACAAAAGAAACAATAACTAAAGCTAATTTTGTTAGTATTAGTAGATTAGCAAAAGAAAAATTTGATTCAAATTATATTATAAAAGTATCTTCTACTTCAAATGATAATTAAAAAAAATGGGTTTTTTACCCATTTTTATTTTTCTTCGTTATTTTCATTTTGAGAAAAAAGTCTATTTAAAAATAAGATTCTTTTGCTAATATTGATAAAAGAAGCAGCAGTTACAGCTAAATTAACAGCTAAATCAGTTAATGCAGTTAAATCATTATTTTCAATATATTCAAGTGCTTCCTTAGTTAATGATGCAGCTTCTTTATTTTTTTCATTAACTAAGTTTTTAAAATTATTAAAAACTTCACTTGTTGAATTTCCTTCTTTATTATATCTTTCAGTAATTATTTGTTTGACTTCTGAAAGAGATAATACTTGTTTTAAAGTACAGACTTCTTGTATTAAAGCTAAATGTTGTCTATTGTATTTTTTGGAAATAGGTGGAATTACAACATCATTTTTAACATAATTATTAATCATTGAAGATGTAATTTGTTTATCTAATGATGATGTTTGAAAAATCGCCAATTGTTTTTCTAAAAATGTTATTAACTGATCCATATATAGATCAATATCTGGTAGATTGTCATAATCTTTAAATGAAAAGTTTTCTAAATCATTAAGCCATTGTTGTAAATAATTATTAATAGAATTCATTATTTCACCCCACTATTTGTATTCTATCATAAAATATTAAAAATTACAATGTTTTTTAAACAAATTACTTGACAAGATATTTGAATTGAAGTAAACTGGTATTGAAAACTAGATAAAAGGAAGTGGAAAAATATGACAAAAAACATTGTTATCGTTGGAGGTAGTTTATTTCAAGAAATGAAATTTGAAAATGGTAGGTTTATTCCTACTTCATTTAATACAGTTGCAAATCTATCAAAAGACTATAATATTGATAATTATTCTACTGATAAAATGACAAGTATTATAGCAAAAAAACTAGTTGATAAATTAATTTTAGATAGTAATTATAGTCAGTGTATTTTGGCTTTAGGTGAAAATGATTTCAATGATTCATATTCATTTAGAAAAAATTTAAATTATATCATAAGAAAATTACAAACTAATGATATAAGAGTTATATTAGTAAGTCTTCCTAAAGAAGTTATGTATAATCCTAAAGCAATTTTAATTCAAGAAATATTAGATAATATAGCTATTCAATATAATATTGATTATATATATTATGGTAAGAATGATAAAATTGTTTCATATACTGTTATTAAAGAAAATGATTTAAAAAATGCTATTATTAATTTATGTTAACAAATAACTTGTTAAAAAAAATCAAATAATGTATAATTAATATAGATTTAAAAAGGTGGATGTTTTATGGTTATAACTCTTATTGTTGATTCATATGCTCAAGCGTCTAATGGAACAACTATGACTACAAGAAGGTTTGCAGAAGTTTTAATGGCTCATGGTCATACAGTGAAGATTGCTGCTTCTACAGTTGATAATATTGATCCTAAAAATGCTTTTGAATTAGGCATTAGTAAAATACCTATTTTATATGAAGTTTCAAAATCACAAGGTTTTATTTTTGCAAAAAGAAATAAAAAAGTTTTAGAAGAAGCAATTAAAGACAGTGATGTTGTTCATTTTCTTTTGCCGTTTGGTTGTCAAAGGTTAGGTAAGAAGTTATGTGATAAATATGGAATAGCTACAACAGCTGCATTTCATCTTCAACCTGAAAATATAACTTCAACTTTACATTTAAATAAACTTCAAACTTTAAATGACTATATTTATCGTAAATTTAAAAGATTTTACAATAAATTTGATCATGTTCATTGCCCTTCAAATATGATAGCAAATCAATTAAAAGAACATAAATATACTGCAAATTTACATGTTATATCAAATGGTGTTAGTCCATCATTTGTGAAAAAAAATGTATTAAAACCTGAAGAATTAAAAGATAAATATATAATTTTAATGATTGGTAGATATTCAGTAGAAAAAAGGCAGGATTTAATTATTGATGCAGTATTAAATAGTAAATATGAAAAAGATATTCAAATAATATTAGCTGGAAAAGGTCCTTGGAAGAAGCATTTAGAAATTTTAGGTGAAAAACTTACAAATCCTATTATATTTGGTTTTTATAACGAAGAAGAATTGATAAATGTAATTAATTATTCTGATTTATATATTCATGCATCTGATGCTGAAATTGAAGCAATAAGTTGTATGGAAGCATTTACATGTGGAATAGTTCCTATTATATCTGATAGTAAACTTTCAGCAACAAATCAATTTGCTTTAGATGAATATAATTTGTTTGAACACGGTAATTATAAGTCACTACAAGAAAAAATAGAATTCTATATTGAGCATCCAGAATTTAAAGAAAAAAGAAGTAAGGAATATATAGAATATGCCAAAAGATATTCAATCGACGGTTGTGTAAGTGAATTAGAAAAAGTGTTTGAACAAGCTATTTTAGAAAATAAAAAGAAATAATATTTAAAACGCCTTAGGTTGTATTCATGTACAATTTAGGGTTTTTGTATTTTAAATATGCAAAACGCAAAAAAACGCTTTCATTATATTTTTTTGAAAAAAGTGAAAAAAAATGACATTATTTTACGTATATATAGTAGATAGAGAAAAAATTCTGTCAAAAAAGGAGAATATAAAAATGAAAAAAATATTTATTTTAGTATTAGGTATCTTAATGTCTGTTATTTATGCAAACAATCTTTCTGTAGATGCAAGTGAATTGAAACAAGATTCTCATTTAGAACGTATTGGTTCCGATTCTAATAATAATTTTGTTGATACAGGCAAAGATCCTGCGGGTGGTTCTAATGGGAATAATGCAGTTTTTATAATTGAAACTAATGATGAAGACAAAGTTTATAAACTAGGTAGCAGTTCAACTGATATATATAATGTTTTAAGTACTCGAAATCAAGTAATGGGAGCAGTATCTATTGAATTTGAATATTATTCTTTTGGTATTGGTGATAATAATACAAGAAATATAATGGTACTATATAAGTCGACAATTGAACCTAAGGATGATGTTAAGTATGCAAATGGTTTTGGTAATTTGTTTACAGAAACTGGAGATGCAGCAGCAGAATATTTTAAAATAAATGTTGAATTTGGAACTGAAACAGGCATTTGTTTATATAAGGATTCTGAACCAAAAACGACAGTTATTTCTTATGAAAATAGTATATCTATTTCTTATCAATATTTAACTGATTCTAATGGATATCTTTATGTATTACCTATTTTTACTTATAGTCAAACTGCAAAATATGAAAGTATAATAGTTGAAAATTCATCATCAAAATCAGATAACTGTGTTAATATTAAGCATACTTATACAGCAAATGATACTTATAGTATGGCTTCAACAGAACAATTTGGTTGCTTTTATTTTACTATTCCCGATTCATTAAGTTCTATTAGTATGAGAATTAATTATGGTGCGGAATTTACTATTGCAGAAGGTGGAAAATATGGAGAGTGTAGAAATTCAATGTCCGCAACACATGTACATCAATTAGCTATTTTTAATAAATAGATTAAATTATTTTAGGAGATGAGATAATGCTTAAAATTGAAAATGTTTCTAAAATATATAAATCTTTAAAAGAAAAAGTTGTAGCATTAGATAATGTGTCAATTGAATTTCCAAATAAAGGTTTAGTATTTATTTGTGGTAAAAATGGCCACGGTAAATCAACATTACTAAATTGTATATCATTATTGGATGAAAATTATGATGGGAATATATATATTAATGAAAAATCATATAAAGAATTATCTGAAAAAGAAAAAATAAATCTTAAAAAAAATACATTTGGCTATATTTTTCAACATAGTAATTTAATTGAAGACTTAACATGCGAGAATAATATTAATATATCTACGAAAATTTTTAAAGAAAAGAGACTTGAAAATATAGAAGTAGATTCTCAAATACCTCTATCTCATTATCCTAGAGAAATGAGTGGTGGACAACAACAAAAAGCAGCAATATATCGTGCTCTAAAAGAAAATAAAAAAATATTAATATGTGATGAACCAACAGCATCATTAGATTATAAAAATACTATATTAATAATTGAAGAATTGAAGAAAATATCGAAAGATAAACTTGTTATTTGTGTTTCACATAATATGGATTTGATAGAAAAATATGCTGATAGAATTATAAAAATTGAAAATGGTAAAATAATACAAGATGAAGTTATTAATTTTACAGATGATTTAGATATAAAAAATAAAGATGATAATTCAAAAATATCGTATATTAATTTATTTAAAATTGGCCTATCTTTTTTTAAAAACAAAGTATTTCTATCGATTATTTATCTAATTATATCTTGTTTGTTTTTATTTATTATTATGACATTAACTTCAATAAAATATAATAATTATAAGTCACAAATTTCTAATAAAATAGAAGAATATGCTTATGATTTAGAACTTTGTTACGATCAAACTACAATATATAATGATGGTACAAAATTTAAATTTAAATCAGGTATATCTGATGAAATGCTTTCTAATTGTGAAAAGTATTTAATTAATGATTATTCTGTTTCTTGTGAAGAAATAAAGTTTATTAAAAATAGTGGAATAAAAATAAAAGAAGCTTATATTGGCGAAAAAGATTATTATAATAGCTATAAGGGTTCTTTTAACGAACCAATAACTAAAACTATAAGTTTTAATGGTGGTTCAATTGAACTTAAAATAATTGGAACTTTTAGGGGAACAGGATTAATATGTGATTATGAATCAATTTCGTTAATAAAAAAATCAAATAGTATAGAAATTAAAGGTGGAATTTGGCTCAATGCAAAAATAGATGGTATAGAATATGATATAAATGAGGTACTTGATAAAAAAATAAGTTATGAATCAGTTTCATCTTTTAATGAAAAAACGGGAAATAATTACGTGTTAAATGATAATGAAGTAATTTTAACTGATTATTTAAAATCATTTGACGAAGATAATCCAATAAAAGAATTTTTCTCATTTAATGATTTTTCAAATAGTGATGCATTATACAATTATATAGATATGAATAAAATATTTCCAAATGGAATAAAAACAACAGAAAATACAATGGATGATGGTTATTTTAGAATAGTAGTTAGTGATGAAAAATATGATATGATTCTTAATGAATATAATATATTTGACCATATTTATGTAGATAATAGTAATCCAAATGAAATAACTGATATGATTATAGAAAATGAATATTATTTTAATGAGAATAATCGATATGATAATTATTATAATATTAATTATTCTCTTGGAAATTTAGAATCTTTAATTGGTTTTTGTTTTTCAATAAAACATATGAAATGCGGGTTTTTAATTGCAATAGGATGTTGTATTATTATTTTAGCTTTTATTTCATTTATTTTTATATCAATAATTTATAAAAATGAATCTATTAAAATAGGTGTTTTTAGATGCTTAGGATTATCTAAATTTCAGTCGATTTTTTCTACATTTATATCATTTATTATTTTATTACTTACATCTACAATATTTTCATTATTATTATTTGTTTTTCTTGTTAAAAATATAAACACAGCAATATTAAAAATATTAATTATGGATGATATAATTTTTATTAAATTTAGTTTTTCAGCATTTTTAATTTGTTTAATTACGTTATTAATAATTTTGATTATTTTTGTTTTTTATTCTTTTATTATGCTGAAATCAAAACAAACAAAAGATTATTTTTCAGTTGATTAATTTTTTGAAAAGGAGTTGAATTTAATGATAAAACTCAGATGTGTTTCCAAAAAATATAAAAATGAAAATATATTTGCATTAAATAATATAACGCTTGATTTTCCTGATAAAGGTTTAATATTTATTTGTGGTGATAATGGCAGTGGTAAAACAACATTATTAAATTGTATATCTTTGTTAGATGAAAAATATAATGGTGATATATATTTTAATAATATCTCTTATAAAGAAATCACTTCAAAAGAAAAAAATAGATTAAGAAGAAATTATTTTAGTTATGTTTTTCAAAATAATAATTTAATTAATTCATTAAAATGTAAAGATAATATTAATATATCTTCATATATTTTTAATCAAGAAAAAAACAATAATTTTGATGATTTACCTATCAATCGTTATCCGAAACAAATGAGTGGAGGACAACAACAAAAAACAGCAATATATCGAGCAATTAAAGATGATAAAAATATAATAATATGTGATGAACCTACTGCATCATTAGATTATGATAATACTATATATACTTTTGAAAAATTAAAAGAGATTTCTAATGATAAATTAGTTATATGTGTATCACATAATATGGAATTAGTTGAAAAATACGCTGATAGAATTATAAAATTAGAAGATGGAAGAGTTATTGATGATAAAATAATTAATGAAATTGCATGTCATCAAGAAAATGATATTAAAAAAAGTAAATTATCGATTTTAGGATTATTTAAGTTAAATTTTTCATTTATTAAAAAAAATATTATTAAATCTTTTATTTTTGTTTTATTAATGTCTATCCTGTTATTAATAAATTTATTTTTTATCTCTTATATTACATTTAATCCATATAAAAATGTAACTGACAATATTAATGAAATAAGTAATTATACACCGGTTTATACCGTATATACGCAATATAACGGTACTGATAATCAAAGTTTAGATGTTACAATGTCAAAAAAAATAATTAATGATTGTAATAAGTTTGCTAACGGAAAGTATAATATGGCAATATTAGAATATTATGATGGAATTAGTTTTATAAAAAATAGTGGAATTCCTGTTAATGCAGGATATATTGGTAAAACAACGTTAATGAAATATTTTGGATTAAAAAATTATGATCCAAAAAAAGTAAATAATATTAGTTTTACCACTGATTCCTTACAAACATTTAATATAAGAATAATTGGTACATTTTTTGGAAGTGGAATTAAATGTGATTATAGTACCATTGAAAATCATCAAATAAATAGAATTGGTATAAGTGGCGGATTATGGCTTAATGATACTTTTGAAAATGAAGGAATATTTACTTTTAATAGAAGTTCTTTAAATAAAACTTATGATAAACTAAAATATTTCAATAAAACAGTAACATATTATCCTGTTTCATATATTAATAGATTATATGGGAATTATTTAAAAAAACAAAATTTAGTATTAGATGATGATTCAATAATTATTTCTAAAAAATTAAAAAGTTATAATGATGTTGATGAAAAAAAATATTTTTTAAATTTTGATGATTTTTCAAACAATGATTTTTTAGATAAATATATTAACATGAATAAAATATTTAATAATGGAATAAATATAGTTAAAGAAGTAGATTTAAATATTACAGAATGCAGTAATAATTATGTTATTGTTTCTGATGAAAAATTTGAAGAAATAAAAAATGAATATAATATTTTTACCGGAATTACTATTTATGGTAATGAAAAGAATGAAATAGCAAATTTATTTTTAAAATGTAATTATAATTTTAAAGGTGATTTTGTTTCAAGAAAAGTTTTAAATGATATTATAAATATAAAAAACGATATAAGTAAGGTACAAAATATAATAAATAAGACAATATTGATATTATCGATTTTGATTATATCTGTTTCATTATTGTGGATTTATTTAGCATATAGATTTGATAAAATTAAAATAGCTTTACTTAGAACATTTGGATTATCTAAATTTCAATCAATAATACCAAGTATGTTTTCATTTTTGATTTTAAATATATTATCAACAACAATTGTGATAATAGCTTTTCATTTTTTAAGGAATATTATTAATTCTTTTTTAACTGTTTTTAATTTTGATATCGAAGTTTTAGTATTAAATACGAGTGTTATTATAACATTAGTATTGTTCATAATTATTCAAATAATAATGTTTATTTTATATTATTTTATTGTAAATATAAATAAAACACTTAAACAAGCATTTGACTAATTATAAAAGAATAGGTTCTTATAAAACAAAAAAGGAAGAATAATTCTTTCTTTTTTTAGTAGCATTAATATATATAATATACTTTTTTTCGTTCAATAAAATAATTTTTTTATTTAATATCAATATTTATATTTTTTTGAAATTATGATATACTATTTAGGTCGAGGTTGAGGGAAAATGAAAGTATTATCAATAACTTCAAGAACAATTACTTTAGAACTGGATAATAATAATCCATACTATAACGATAGTGTTTTTGATATTTATCTTAATTCTATTTTTTTAAGAAAAGAAAAAACAAATGTATTTTCAATATATAATTTAAAACCTAATACAAATTATTTAATAGAAGTGTTAAATAAAAAAATAGAAATTACAACCAAAAAAGAAAGCATCTGTTTAAATGTGTTTGATTTTAATACTATAGGTGATGGAATAAGTGACGATACAGTGAAAATTCAAGCAGCAATATATTGTTGTCCTAAGAATGGATGTTTATATTTTCCAAAAGGAATATATTTGGTCAGTTCAATATTTTTAAAGTCAAATATTACATTATATTTTGAAAAAGGGGCTAAATTAATTGCAAAATATGATAGAAAAGACTTTCCAGTTTTACCAGAAGAAAAAGGAGATTATTCATTTGGAACCTGGGAGGGAAGTTTAGTAGAATGTTTTGCTTCAACTATAACAGCAATTAATTGTGAAAATGTTATAATTGCAGGAGAAGGAGAAATTGATGAAAGAGCTAATTTAGGAGATTGGTACCTAGATCATCATACTAAAAGAATTGCCTGGCGAGGATTTGGTATGTATTTAAAAGATTGTAATAATATCGAAGTTATTGGCATTTATATTCATAATAGTCCATCTTGGAATATTCATCCGTTTTTTTCGAATGATTTAAAGTTTTTAAATATGAAAATTGAAAATCCCCCAGCAATGCCTACTACTGATGGAATTGATGTTGATTGTTCAAATAATTGTTTGATTGCTGGATGTTACTTTAATGTTGGAGATGATTGTATTGCATTAAAATCTGGAACTTATGAATTAGCAAAAAGATTTGAAAAATCATCTGAAAATGTAATTATTAGAAATAATTATATGGACAAAGGGCATGGTGGCGTTGTATTTGGTAGTGAGTCTTCAGGGGGAATAAAAAATGTTGTTATAGAAAAATGTTTTTTCAAAAATACTGATAGAGGACTTAGAATTAAAACAAGAAGGGGTAGAGGAAATATAGGTTCCATAGATAATGTGATTTTTAATAATATTTTTATGGATAATGTTAAAACTCCATTTGTTATTAATATGTATTATAATATGGGACCTGAAGGTGGTCACGAGGAATATGTATGGACTAGAAAATCATTGCCATTTACAAATTTAACTCCTGTAATAGGAACGTTTAAATTTAGTAATATTAAATGTGTTAATGTTGGTTACTCTGCAGGAGTTTTTTTAGGATTACCTGAATCTCCTATCAAGGGAATAGAATTAGAAAATGTACATTTTGAATATAATAATGATATAATAGAAGGATATCCTGTAATGATAGAACATAATTTTAAATTAAAAAATGCCGGATTATATTGTTTAAATGTTGATAAAATAATTACTAATAATGTTACTTTTAAAGGAATTATTGGTGATGAAATTATAGAAGAAGAGGTTTAAGAAATGGAAAATTTATTGTTTACTTTAAATGCAATTTTACCAATTATAATACCAATTTTATTAGGATATTTTTTGAAAAGAATTCATTTCTTTAATGATAAATTTTTAACTGAGGCTAATAAATTAGTTTTTAAAATATTAATACCAGTTTTATTATTTAGTAACTTATATTTAGCTGATTTATCGAAAATTGATTGGATTTTTGTTTGTTTTATTGCTGCAGCAATTCTTGTATTATTTGGAATTGGTCTAATTTTAGTTTTATTTATTCCAAATAAAAAACAAAAAGGGGTAATTTTACAATCTACTTTTCGTTCTAATTATGCAATAATCGGCATACCTTTAGCTATTATGCTTGCAGGTAATGAGGCTGGTGTTGAAGCTTCTGTTATTGCTGCAGTTAGTGTTCCTTTATTTAACATTTTAGCTGTTATTGCTTTAAGTATATTTGATCATGATGATAATACTAGAATTTCAATTAAGAATATATTATATAAGATTATAACTAATCCTTTGATTATAGGTGTAGCTTCAGGTTTATTTGTTTGTTTAATCAATATGGGAATCGATGCTTTAGGAGGAGATGTTAATGTATTTTTAAATAATACTGTAAAATTTATTCCTAAAACAATAACAAATATTGCTAATCTAGCAACTCCTCTTGCTTTAATTATACTAGGAGGGAAATTTGAATTTAAAGCTGTTAAATCATTATGGAAACAGCTAACATTATCTGTTACAATGCGTTTATTAATTACTCCAACAGTATTTTTAGTTATTGCATATTTCCTTGGCTTTAACAGTCCGACAAAATTTGCGATATTAATAGCATTATTTGCGACACCTATTGCAGTATCTAGTGCTCCCATGGCTGCTCAAATGGGACAAGATGAAGAACTAGCTGGTCAAATAGTTGTATGGACAAGTGCATTATCTGCATTTAGCTTATTTGCTATTATTATGATATGTTCAGCTCTTAATATATTTTAAAAACGGATAAATCCGTTTTTTTAATAATTAATTGCTTTTATTTCAAAAAATGCTTGTGGATGATCACATACAGGACATTTATCCGGCGATGAATAAGCTATTTCTATGTGCCCACAATTTCTACATACCCAAACTTTTATATCATCTTTTTCAAAAACTTTATTTTGTTTTATATTATTTATCAAAATATTATATCTTTCTTCATGGCTTTTTTCTATTTCTGCTATTCTTTTAAAAGTATCAGCTAAATCATTAAAGCCTTCTTTTAATGCAGTTTTAGCAAAATTTTCATACATTTTTGTCCATTCATAATTTTCTTCTAAAATTGAATTTGATAAATTTTCCTCTGTTGTTTTAATACCATTTAATTCCTTAAACCAAATTTTTGCATGTTCTTTTTCATTATCTGCAGTCTTTAAAAATATTTCTGCAATTTGTTCAAAGCCTTCTTTTTTTGCTTTAGAAGCATAAAAAGTATACTTATTTCTTGCTTCTGATTCTTTCATAAATGCTAACCTTAAATTATTTTCTGTTTCTGTTCCCGTGTATTTATTATCCATTATTAATGCCTACCTTTTAAATATATTTTAACCAAATATTAAAATGCTATAACAATTAACTATTTTATTTTTAAATAAATTCAATAATAAAATTCTTGTTTATAAAATAAATGTGTTGTATAATAATTATTGTATATTTTGAGGAGGAAAGAATATGAAAAATCCTATTAAATCTTATTCATTTTGGACTAAAGTAATAGCTGCAGCCTTACTTATAACGTTAGGTATATGGCTTTTAATAGATGTAAATACTGGTGAAAAATTTGCTACATTTATTGTTCTTATGTTTACAGGCTTAGTTGCCGGTATTTATGCAATAATTAGAACAATACCACTTATGAGAACTTTAAAAACAGGTTTAGGTAGATTTACTTGTATAACAGAAATTGTTATTCATATTGGTTTATCAATTGCTATGGTATTTGCTGCTATAACTAAGATAAGTAATGATGAGTCTGCGTTTGCTGATTTTGTTTATCAATATTATCGATTTGTA
Source organism: uncultured Anaeroplasmataceae bacterium (assembly GCA_964441815.1). GTDB lineage: Bacteria > Bacillota_I > Bacilli_A > Acholeplasmatales > Anaeroplasmataceae > Pelethenecus. Next base: position 56,524 of record CAYTVE010000001.1, read on the forward strand.
ATTGCATTTTTCTTTTATACAAGAGTTGTTTCTTATTTTATTTGCACTATATTATGTAAGGAAGAAACAGATAAAATTAAATTTTGGGTACATATTGGCTTATTAACTATTACATGTGTATTATGTTCAATTCAATTTGAGGGTAAAACTATTGCATGGATAATTTCATTAATTGCATTATGTTGTTCAGCATTCTTAATTATCGAAGGTGGTTCAAGTTATAATCGTTACCGTAAAGAAATAGCTAAGGATAGAGAAATAAAAAAAGAAGAACACGATACTGTATCAGATAATGAACTTGATATGCCTTCAGATGATGATTTAATTATACCAATGATTGATGAAATAAATGATAATGATAATGCAAATGTGAACTAAACTGCTTATGCAGTTTTTTCTTTTTCTTGAAAAGATATTATATAAGTAGTATAATTATTTTGCTTATGGGACTTAGAAATAAGCCTAAAAAGAAAGGAATTTTAATATGAAAAAGAAAAACAATGTAAAAAGATTAGTTGGTATTGCAAGTCTTTCTTCGTTAGTTGTGATTTTGCAATTGTTATCTAATTATATTCAAATTGGTACAGTTTCTATAACACTAGCTTTAATTCCGCTTGTTATGGGAGCTATTATTTATGGACCTGGAATAGGATTTTTCCTTGGGGCATTGATGGGCGTTTTAATTATTACAGCGCCTTCAACCAGTTTATTTTTAGGATTTAATATGTGGGCAACTATTATATTATGTATCTTAAAAACTGGTTTAGCTGGTGTAGCTGTTGGTTTTGTATATAAAGGAGTTATGCGATTAAAATTTTTGAAAAAATTTAAATTTTCAATTGCTATAATTACTTCAAGTTTACTTGCTCCTATAATAAATACTTCAATTTTTATTTTAGGAACAGCTATTATGTTTCAAGGATTAAGTATAGATGGAATTATATTAGTGCCTTCAACTGGCGGTTTTGGAGCTGCATTTAGTGCAGCAGTTGGTTTTGTTGTTTTAACAAATTTTATTATTGAATTTATCGTAGAAGTTGTTTTATCTCCATCGTTAGTATATTTAGCTAAAGTATTAGGCTCTAAATTTGATTTAGGATTTTCAAATGATTTTAAAAATCAAATATTAAATAATGAAAAATAAGGTGATTTTATGATTTTACTTGTTGATATTGGTAATTCTAATATTGTTTTAGGATTTGCCGAAAAAGAGACTATAATTGATACATACCGTATTAAAACTAATGTTAATAGAACTGCTGACGAATACATGGTAGTTTTAAAATCTATATTTAATCAATATAAAATTGATGATGCAATTATTTCTTCAGTTGTTCCTGTCGTCACAAGTGCTTTAAAAAAAGCAATAGAGAAATATTGTCATAAGGATCCTATTATTATTGGTCCAGGAGTAAAAACAGGTGTTCAATTAAAGGTTGATGATCCTAAAACTGTTGGTGCTGATATCATTTGCGATGCAGCAGGAGTAGTTGGCAATGTTGAAGAAGCAATAATTATTGATTTAGGTACTGCAACTAAATATATTTATATAAAAAATAATATGTTTTTAGGAGTTAGTATTGCTCCTGGTATAAGTGTATCTATGAAAGCATTAGTTGATAATGCAGCTCTATTACCTAGTGTAGAATTAATTTGTCCTAAAAAAGTAATTGGTACTTCAACAGTTAACTGTATACAATCAGGTGTTATTTATGGGGGTGCCTCTCAAGTGGACGGTATGATTGAAAGAATTAAAGAAGAAGTTAATTCGAAAAATCTTAAAGTTTATGCAACAGGTGGGTTATCAAGTTTAATTGTTCCACTATGTAAAAATGAAATAATTCATATTGATAATTTAACACTGACTGGTCTATTAAAAATATATTTATTAAATAGGTAGTAATAATGAATATATATATTTTAATTTGTATAATATTAAGCATTTTTTTATTAATATTCAGTATATCTCTATTTATTTATTATAAAGCATTTGGAAAAAGATGGGAACCAGATGGTATAATTAAATACTATCAAGAAGAGGATTATATAAATTTTAAAAGTGAAGATGTTTCTATTAAAACTAAAAAAGGTATTTTAAGGGGTAAAAAATATTATTATCAAAAAGATAATTATAAAGGAATATTTATTTTTTCTCATGGTATGTGGAGTTCTCATAGATCTTATATACAAGAAATTGAAATTCTTGCTGCAAATGGCTATTATGTTTTATCTGTTGATGCTTATGGTACTGATTTGTCAGATGGTAAAGCAATTAAAGGATTAGGTAATAGTTTATTTGTACTGGATGAAACAATTAAATATAGCAAAAAGTTTTTTAATTCCCAAGATATTTATGTAATGGGACATTCTTGGGGTGGCTATGCAGCTTTGAATATATCTAAAATTCATAATGATATTAATAAAATAGTGATAATGTCCCCTTTTATAAGTGTTAAAGATGCATTAAAGACATTTCTTCCTAAATATTTATATATTTGTATTCCATTTTTAATATTTTTTGATTTTATTAATTTTGGAAAATATAGTTTATATAACGGTAAAAAAAGTATAAAAAATACAAATACTAAAACACTTATATTACACTCTAAGGATGATTTAGTTATTCCTTACAATAAATCAACTAATTTATTAGAAAAAATAAATAATAAGAATATATCATTTTACATAGTAGATGGAAAAAATCATAATCCAGATTATAAATATTCTTCAATATTATATACTAAAGAATGTTTAGAAAAAATTAAAATTATAAAAGATAAAGATTTAAAACTAGCTTATAAAAAAAGTATAGATTATCATAAAATGGGAGAAATAGATACAGATGTATTTAATATAATATTAGAATTTATAAAAGGAGAAAAAGAAAATGCATAAAAAAGATGAGAAAAAAAATTTGTTAATTGCTTTTAAAATCATTATAATCATTTCATTTATATTTGTTGTTACAAGTTCTATAATATATTTTATAGAAATGGGTAATGAACAAATGAGTTATTTTTCAAAGCATATCGCAATTTTTGTTATATTGTTTTTAGTTGGCATTATTGCTATTATGCTATCTATGCTTTCAAAATTGAATTTAAGTGGTGAAAATAAAGGAGATAATATGATGATTGGAGTTGGTTTAGCTTTAATTATATTATCATTTGTCACTTTAATAATGACATATTTATAAAATAGAAACTTTATTGATATAAAAATATATATGTTAGTATAAATTTATTTCTTTAAATCTTTACAATTATCTTTATTTGTGGTATATTTAACTTGCTAGGAACATGGTCCTGAAGCTCAAAAAAATAGAAGGCGAATTCAAGAGGAAACAGGTGATGTGTTCTTATCTTTTATGACTAGAACCCTAAATGTTACTAAGAGCGAATTCATTTCGTAGAAGATTTATAGTCTTCTCGACATTCCTAGCATATTTTAAGTTATAAATGGTAGCTTAATGCTACCATTTTTATTGTGTTTTAATATGAATTTTGTTATAATAAGTCAATATGGAGAGAAAAATATGAATAAATTTGAAGAAATGAATATATCTAATGTAATATTAACTGCATTAGCTGAAAATAAAATAGAAGCACCTACACCTATTCAACAAGAAGCTATACCTTGTCTTTTGGAAGGTAAAGATGTTATAGGTCAAGCACAAACTGGTACAGGTAAAACATTTGCATATTCTATTCCAATGCTTGAGCGTATTGATGAAAATAAAAAATGTGTTCAAGCATTAATAATGTGTCCGACAAGAGAATTATCTTTACAAGTATGCAGAGAAATTGAAAAAATTGCTAAAAATACTAAATTTAAAGCAGCTACAATTTATGGTGGAGAATCTTATGAAAAGCAATTTAGAGCTTTAGCTAAAAAACCGCAAATAATTATTGGTACACCAGGAAGAATTATTGATCATTTAAATAGAGGTTCATTAAGTTTTAATACTGTAAATTATTTAGTATTAGACGAAGCTGATGAAATGCTTAAAATGGGATTTGAAGAAGATATGGAGAAAATATTAAGTGTTGTTCCAAAAGAACGTCAAACGTCTTTATTTTCAGCAACATTACCACCTTGGATTAAAAAAACAAGTAAAAAATACATGATTGGTCCTATTACAGTAAAAATTGAGAAAAAAACTTTAACTGTAGATAAAATAAAAGAAGTAGTTTATTATGTAAAAAAAGAACAAAAGAAAGATTTACTTGTAAGATTATTAGATTATTATCAATTAAAAACTGTCATGATTTTTGCTAATACTAAAGCTATGGTCGATGAATTAGTTTTATTTTTACAAGAAAATCATTTTAAAGCAGATGGACTTCATGGTGATTTAAAACAATTAAGTAGAGATAAAGTAATGCAAGCTTTTAGATTAGGTTCAATTGAGATTATGATAGCTACAGATGTTGCAGCTCGTGGAATTGATGTGAATAATGTTGAAGCGATTATTAATTATGATATACCTCAAGAAAATGAAGTATATGTACATAGAATTGGTAGGACTGGTCGCGCAGGTAAAACAGGTCTTGCAATTACTCTTGCAACAACAAGACAAGCAAGAAGTATTTTAGAATTAGAACAATTTACTAAATCAAAGCTTAATGTATTAGAAATTCCTTCTGCAAAAGAAATTAAATTAAAACTTCAAAAAAAGTTAACAGATGACATAATTAATGGATTAGAAAATGCTTCTACAAATCATGATTATGATAATTTGATTAATGCTTTAGCTAAAAAGACCAAAGATCCTACTCCCATTATTATTAGACTTTTAGAATTATTAAATGAAAATACTGGTAGAGTATACAACCCTATAGATTCTGTAAAAGTGAAAAAAACATCAAATGATATAAATAAGCAATCATCATGGGTATATTTTAGTATTAATTTAGGCTCTAGTGATAGACTTAAACCCAATCAATTAGTAAATTTTTTACATGATCAATTAGGAATTCATAGAGAACATTTTGGTAAAATTGTTATTAATAAAGAAATTACATTTTTTGAATTGAATTCTAGTGCCATTAGATTTATAAAAAATCGTAAAAATATTAATATTTTAGGTAAAAAAATATTTATTAAACAAGTTAATTCATTACCAAAAAAATAGGAGGTACTATATGCGTGTAGTTGCAGGCAAATTAAGGCATAGATATATTGAAATGACAAACCTAGAAACAACAAGGGAAACACAAGATAAAGTTAGAGGAGCTATTTTTAATATGATAGGCCCTTATTTTGATGGTGGTATTGCTTTAGATTTATTTGCTGGCAGTGGTGCTATGGGCATAGAAGCTTGTTCTAGAGGTGTAGATAAGATATATTTGAATGATATAGAACCTAAAGCTTTAGCTATTTGTAAAAAGAATTGCCAAAATTTAGGTATCGATAATGTAATTTATTCTAATAAAGATTATTTAGATTTTTTAAAAAGTATTAAGATTAAATTTGATTATATATTTCTAGATCCTCCATATAAAATGGATAATATTGATTTTATTTTAAATTCAGTCCTTACTCATTTAAATAAAAAAGGATTTGTTATTTTTGAACTTGGTGAATCATCTAATTATCCTAATACATTAGGAAATATAAAATTAATTAAAGAAAAAAAATATGGGATAAAAAAAGTTATTATTTATCAAAATATGGAGGTGTAAGTGTGAAATATTTTGATTATTATTATAATATATTACAATATATGAAAGAATTTAAAAAGAAGAATTATTTTGAAACAATAAGATATCCTAATTTTTTATTTTTATCAGATGGTAAAACAAAAGCCTTAATTACTTTTGATACTTTAATTGAAAAGAAAATTTCAAAAATTGATTTATATTTTGATGAAAGCATTAATTATTATTTAGATAATATGGCTCTAGAAACAAATCTTTTATCTGATATACCATATATAACAAAGTCTACTATTGCAATTAAAAATCAAACAGTTCTTTCATTTGATGATACTTTTTTCTTGAAAAAAAATAAAATTAAAATGGTTAAAAAATATAATCTTTTCACTTACGACTATAAAGAGGGACAAATGAATTGTTCTATGGGAACTGCGAAATTAAAAAAAATATTAAAATTTATTGAATTTTTATCTGATTTAATTAATAATGAGGAACAATATATATTAGAGGCATTTAATAATCATGAAGCTTTAATAGCAAATTTCGATTATAAAGAAAAATCATATGATCTAATTTCTTCAAAATATATAAAATTTAATAAGTATAAAAATTTACAATCTTTTGATAATTTTTTCTATGATAAATTTAAGGATTCTTATTATTGTGATGATGTTTGTTATATTTCCAAATTTTATGATTATAATTTAACAGATGATAAAAAATATTTTAAACCAATTATATTTATTTATTATGAAAAATCTAAAAAGATTATTTATAAAGAATTTGAATTTAGTAATGAATTAGTAATACATAATCTTAAGGATTATGTATTTGAGATATTTGAAAAAGAAGGATTACCTACAAATGTTATAGTAAATGATCATTTTATTTTTAAAGAATTATATCTTACATTTATTAGTCTTCAAATTGAAATAGAATTTAAAAGAGAAGATCATGAAAATCAAATAAAATTTCTGGAAAAATTTAATGCTGAATATAATAATTATATTTGTTTAGATGATGATGACGATTATATTTATGCTATAATGGATTATAAAAATAAATTTAATCCTTTATTTAATGACAATCTATTGCCTGAAAATACTGATAAGGATTTAGAACTTGATAGTTCTTTGGTATCATAATTATGAAAAAAAGATATTTATTATTGATTTTAATTTTATTTATATTTACTAGTTGTGGAAATAAAGATACTGAAACTTTGCCTGAAATAGATGAAGTAGTTAATGTTGAAGTTATTCAAATGAATGATATTCATGGTCATATTGAAAATGAAGGTAAATATGGTGGTTTAGCTAGAGCAAATACATTAATTTCTAAAATAAGAAATGAAGATTTAAAAGATAATACTATTTTAATTGCAAATGGTGATATGCTTCAAGAAACTGCAATATCAAGAGTTGGTTATGGAAAAGTCGTTATCGATTTAATGAATGAAATGGGATTTGATGCAATGGGAATTGGTAATCATGAATTTGATTGGGGACTTAATGAAGTGATTAAATATTTTGATGGTGATAATTCAAATGGTGAAGCTAATTTTCCACTTATTAATTCTAATATATATTATAAAAATAATTTAGTTAGTGAAAATAATGTTTGTTCATCACTTTTATTACAAAAAGAAAATGTCAATGTTGGAATAATCAGCTATATTGGAAATGTTTATAATTCGATAAATGCTAATATGACAGTTGATTATTCATTTAAAGCTAAACCAAATGAAATCGCAGATAGTGTTTTAGATTTAGGTAGTTCTTTAAAGAAAATGGGTGCTGATATTATAATTGTTAATATTCATGATGGAGATAGTGTTGGTTGTGATAAATATGAACCTAATATACTTATTTCTAATTTGAAATATAACGATGAATATTTAGTAGATGCTATAATTAATGGACATACTCATACAAAACAAGATTTAATAATAAAAAGAAATAATGGAAGTGATTTGCCAATTATTCAATCTAGTGGTAAACTTTATGATTTTGGTAGAATAGATATTAAATATAATATTACAAAAAAAATTATAGAAAATGTTGATTTAAAACACATAGATATAAATTCTACATCTGTTAATGATGAAAAAATTGATAATATTATTAAAAAGCATAAAGAAGAAAATAAATCAATTTTAGAAGAAGTTTATTGTTATAATGTAACTAAAATAAATCGTTATAACGAATATTTGTATTCTTATGCTTCAAATATTATGATGACTGCTTGTGGTACTGATGCTGCTGTTTTTAATACTGGTGCTTTTAGAAATAATGTTTATCAAGGATCTTTTGGTTTTGAAGAATTATATTCACTAAGTCCTTTTGATAATCATATTATTTTATGTGAAATTAATGGAATAGATTTAAAAAGATTTTATGATGCGAATTCAGAAAAAGAAGTTGTTTATACTAAAGATTATGGTTTTTCTATCGCAACAAATAAAACATATAAACTAGCTATAGTAGATTATGTTTATTTTGGAAATTATTTCTCTGGTTATAGAACATCATACATAGATACTAATTTAATTTTAAGAGATTTAATTGCTAGTGATTTAAGATTAAGAGAAAATTTTAATATTAATAATGATTATAATAACATTTTAATCTCAAAATTATTTAATGATTAATTTTTTCTTGAAAAATATTTGCATAAATGCTAAAATGATAACGTATGATAAATTGATGATGAAGAAGAGTAATTAATTATTTTATTATAAGCGAGGATGGTTGGTGTAAGCATCTAATAAAAAATTAATGAAAGACACTTTGGAGAGCTTTTAATAAAAGACGTTGCCTGCGTTAAGGGCTAATTGAGTGCTATAGCTTGCTATAGAAATAAGGTGGCACCACGTTTATTACGTCCTTAATATATTTTTTAGGACGTTTTTTTCATTTGAAAAAGGGTGATAATATTAAAACTAATTTACCGGTTATTAATTTAGGAAGATATTTATTAAGAGATATATCAAAAGAAGATTTTTTAGATTATTTTGAAATTGGTTCTGATGAAGAAACTTGTAAACATTTAACTTGGGGACCTTTTTTTAAACCTAAAGAAGCATTATGGTGCATAGAAGAGATATTTTTAAAAAGACCTTTAAGTGGTCTTCCAGTTGGATATGCAATAATTGATAAAGAAAATGATTATAAAATGATTGGTATGATTGATTTTCATACTTATTATGAAAATATTAATACTGCCGAAGTTGGTTATATTTTACATAGAAATTATTGGAATAAAGGCATTGTTACAATGTGTTTAAGAGAAATGACTAAAATTGGATTTGAAATATTAAAATTAGATAAGATATTAGTCGGTCATGTTTTAGCTAATCAAGCTTCTAAACAAGTAATTTTAAAATGTGGATATCATTATGAGTATCAATCTTTAATTAAAATAAAAAACAATGAGTGTATTGCTATGTATTATAGCTTATATAAATATGAATATATTGAAGGGAAGAAGTAATATGATAACAAAACCAAAAGGAACATATGATATTTTGCCAAGTGAAGTAAAATCTTGGGAAAAATTAGAATCTACAATTAGAAAAATTTGTCAGATATTTAATTATAAGGAAATAAGAACACCTATATTTGAATCTAGTCAAACTTTTCATAGAGATGTTAATGACACATCTGATATGGTTACTAAAGAAACATATGATTTTAAAGATCGTTCTGATAGGATGATTACTCTTAGACCTGAAGGTACTGCAGGTACTGTTAGAGCTTATATTGAAAATAAACTTTATGCTTTAAATCCTATGCAAAAATTATTCTATATGGGACCAATGTTTAGATATGAAAGACCACAAAAGGGTAGAAATAGACAATTTAATCAATTTGGGGTTGAAGCATTAGGTTCAGCTAATCCATCTATTGATGCTGAAGTTATAGCATTAGGTGCCACTTTAATTAAAGCACTAGGTTTAAAGAATGTTAAAGTTAAGATTAATACTTTAGGTGATGCGAAATCAAGAAATGATTATAAAAATGTTTTAATTGAATATTTTAAAAAGCATACTGATGAATTATGTAGTGATTGTTTAAATCGACTAGAAAAAAATCCATTAAGAATTCTTGATTGTAAAGTTGATAAAGATAAAGATTTTTTTAAAAATGCTCCTAAAATAAGTGATTATTTAACAGAAGAATCTAAAGAACACTTTAACAAAGTATTAGTTCTATTAAAAGATATGAACATTGATTATGAAATTGATACATCTCTTGTTAGAGGTTTAGATTATTATTCACATACAGTTTTTGAACTTGAAGTTGATATACCTGAATTTGGGGCTCAAAATGTAATCGGTGCAGGTGGTAGATATGATAGTTTAGTAAGTGATTTAGGAGGACCTAAAACTCCTGGTGTCGGTATGGCATTTGGTATGGAAAGATTATTACTTGCATGTGAGTATGCAAATAAAAAATTATCATCAGCTGATTATTTACATGTATTTTTTATAGCTTTAGGACAAGAAGCCAAAGAAGCGTGTATGAAAGAAATGCAAGTTTGTAGATTGGGTGGATTATATTGTGATATTGATCATTTAGATAGAGGTTTAAAATCACAATTTAAAACAGCTGATAATAATAATGCTATGTTTACTTGTATTTTGGGTGAAAATGAATTATTAGAAAATAAAATTAATATAAAGGATAATACTACTGACATTCAAGAAACAATTTCTTTATATGAAATTTATCCATATGTTTTAAATAAAATTAATAGTAAATCTAAATGTAATAGTTGTAAAGAAAAAGAGGTAAAATAAAATGGAAAGAGTAATGATAAAAAATATTAAATTAGGTGAAGTTAATAAAGTAGCTGGGTTTGTTGAAAATATTCGTAATAAAAAATCAATGTGCTTCATTGTTTTAAGAGATATTTCTTCTAAATTACAATTAACAATTGAAAAGGAAAAACATCCTGAACTTATTGAAATATTAGATCAAATTACAGTTGATTCAGTTATAGAAGCTAAAGGATTAATACTTGCTAGTGAATATGTAAAATTAAATGGGATGGAAATGTATCCTGATGAAATTAAAATTGAAAGTATATCTGCACCGTCTCCTATAGTTGCTCCTAAAGGTGAAGAAACTAATATTGATTTAAGATTAGATTATCGTTGGATTGATTTAAGAACTGATAAAAATACTTTAATGTTTAAAGTACAATCTTATTTTATTTCTAAATGTAGAGAGTTTTTAGTTGAAAGAGATTTTATTGAAATTCATTCACCTAAATTAATTGCTGCTGAATCTGAATCAGGAGCTGGTGTATTCAAAGTTGATTATTTTGATCGAAATGCTTATTTAGCTCAATCTCCTCAATTCTATAAACAAATGGCTATGGCAGCTGGATTTGAACGTATATTTGAATCTGGTCCAGTATTTAGAGCTGAAAAATTTGCATCTCGTAAACATGCAACAGAATTTACGGGATTTGATTTGGAATTTTCTTATATTGAATCATATGAAGATGTTATGAAAATGGAAGAAGAAATGCTTACATTTGCTCTTACTGCAGTTAGTGAAAAATATAAAGATGAAATAAAGAAAATTTATGACATAGATTTAGTTGTTCCTACTTTACCATTCCCAAGAATAGATTTGCATGATTTATATGATGAACTTGAAAAGCGTTATGGTTATAGCGTTCCAGAAAGCGAAAAAGGAGATTTAACTACTGAAGGAGAAAGGATGTGTCAGAAATTCTCTTTAGAAAAATACGGCCATGAATTCTTGTTTGTTACTGGATATTCAAAAGAAAAAAGAGCATTCTATCATATGCGTGATGAAAATGATGTACCTTGTGGATATGATTTGATTTGGAAAGGTTGTGAAATTACAACTGGAGCTCAAAGAGAACATAGATATGAAATATTAAAGAAACAAGCAGAAGAAAAAGGTTTAGCAGAAGATGTTAAATTTTATTTAGATTTCTTTAAGTATGGTTGTCCTCCTCATGGTGGTTTTGGTATTGGTGTTGATAGAATTACTATGTTAATTTTTAATCAAGGAATAAAAGATGCTATGTTTATATTCCGTGGTCCTGATCGTTTAAATCCATAGGTATTATTATGAATTATATTAATTGGAATGAATACTTTATGGGTGTTGCTGCCCTATCAGCTAAAAGAAGTAAAGATCCTAATACAAAAGTAGGTGCTTGTGTTGTCAATGAGGATAGAAGAATAATCGGTATTGGATATAATGGTTTTCCTAAAGGTTGTAGTGATAATTTATTTCCTTGGGGTAAAAATGATAATTATTTAAATACAAAGTATCCTTATGTGGTACATGCAGAAGCTAATGCTATATTGAATTGTACGGCAAATACTAAAAATTCAACATTATATGTTACTTTATTTCCTTGTAATGAATGCGCAAAATTAATTATTCAATCCGGAATTAAAGAAGTAATATATTCTGATGATAAATATATTGATACAGATTCATCAGTTGCTTCAAGAAAAATGTTTGATGCTGCAAATGTCAAATATGAAAAAATGAATAAAATAACTATTGAATTAAGGAGTGAATAAAATGAAATATTTTATTAAAAAATTCTATTTAGTTATAGTTGTTGCTTTAATAATTAATGTTCCATTTATTGTATGTGGAACATTAAGAACTAATAAAACAGTTACCTTAAAAGGAGATACTACTATTGTTGATAATTTTGTTGAAGTCGAAGATGCTTATAAATCAAAGGGATCATTATCTACAATTTATGTTATAAGTATGGATCATTCAACTATTTTGCAAAATTTCTTTGTGAAATGCTCTAAAAGTTCAGAAATTGATGATATGTATGAGAATTATTTACATTTAAGCAATGAAGAGTTGAATAAAATTGGCAGAATTCAACATGAGTCAAGCATAATGTATTCACTTATATTAGCTTACAATGAAGCAAATAAGATTGATTCTAATATTAATTTAGATTACACTTTTGAATCTGTTGTGATTGCCTATTATGGTCCTAATTCTTCATTTAGAATTGGTGATAAAATAATTGGTGTGAATGAAGTTAGTGTAAAAGATGGTTTTGAAAAATTTAAAAATGAATTTAATGAAACACAAAACGATGGGACTATATATCATATTTTAAGAGATAATAAAGAAATAGATATTCCTTATAGTAAAGATAATTTTGAAATATCCATCTATACATATTATAATTTAGATGATACTAATTGTTTTCCTAAATATAAAATTTTGCCAACTAATGTTGGTGGACCATCAGGTGGTTTACTTCAAACTTTAGCTTTATATAATTCACTAATAGAAGAAGATATAACAAAAGGTTATAAAATAGCTGGTACAGGAACAATAAATAATAATGGTGTTGTAGGTAAAATTGGTGGAATACAACAAAAAATATATACAGCTTACGATGATAAAATTGATATATTTTTATGCCCAGAAGAAAATTATGAAGAAGCTTTAATTGCTTATAATAAATTACCTAAAACAAATAAAATGAAATTATATAAGGTAAGTACTTTTAACGAAGCCTTGGAGGTACTTAAAAATGCATAATATTATGGAACGTTATAATAATTGTAAATCAAATATAAAAGAAATTAGTAGCCAAACTAGTAATAAATTCTGGATTGGTGTTTCTGCATTTTTATTATCATTATTAATAATTAGTGGACCTGTTGTTGTATTAATTAATTGCTTCATATTTAATGATTATATAAATTTGGTTTTAATAGGCTTAGGATTTTGTATTTATTTAGTTGTAATATTAAGTAGATTTTTCTATTTTAAAACTATAACAAAAAAAGAGGTTTCAGATATGTATATATTTTATTTAATTGATTCATTCATTTGGTTTATTGTTGTAATAATAGGTATATTTATTGGATTATTTATATAAAAGGAGTATTTTATGTGGTTAACATTACTAATATTAGGAAGTTTATTATTTATAGATCAATTAACTAAATATTTAACTGAACTTTTAATTACTAAAGGCAATCAAGTCACTTTAATTCCTCATATATTGGATACTACATTAACATATAATACAGGTGCTGCTTGGTCATTTTTATCAGATCAAACATGGATTCTTACAGTTATAAGTTTAATTGCCTCAATTGTTTTAATTTATTTTTTGACTAAAAATGACTGGAAAAAGAAAAAATGTTATTCTATTGCTGTCACATTAATGTTAGCTGGTACATTTGGAAATTTTATTGATCGTTTCTTTTCTGTAATAAAAATAAGGGAAGGTGTAGTTGATATGATAATATTAACACCTTTAGATAAATTATGGAATTTAATAACTAAAAGTTCATTTCCAATTTTCAATTTTGCTGATATGTGTTTAGTAATAGGTATTATATTTTTAGCTATAGATATTATATTTTTTCAAGAAAAGAGGTCTAAATAATGAAAAAAATAGTTATTGATGACTCTTTAGTTGAAATAAGATTAGATAAAGCATTGGTAAGTATTTTGGATAAGTCTAGAAGTTATGCTTTAAAATGTATAGAAGAAAATAAAATTTTGGTAAATGGTAAAAAAGAAAAACCTTCATATATATTAAAGATTAATGATGAGATTTTGTATGATTTTTTAGAAGAACAATCTTTAGATTTAGAAGCTAAAAACTTAGAACTTGATATAATTTATGAAGATGAAGATGTAGCTGTTGTAAATAAACCTAAAGGAATGGTTGTACATCCTGGCGCAGGCACTTTAGATAATACTTTGGTTCATGGATTGTTATATGAATTAGATGATTTATCTACAATTAATGGTGTTATAAGGCCAGGTATAGTTCATAGAATTGATAAAGATACAACAGGATTATTAATGATTGCCAAAAATGATCTTGCAGCCAAATCATTAACTGAACAACTAAAAAATCATAGTTGCAAAAGGAGATATCAAGCGTTAGTATATGGTACTTTTGTGGAGAATAAAGGTAAAATAAATGCACCCATTTCTAGAGATATTGATGATAGAAAAAAAATGGCTGTTAATAAAGATGGCAAAAATGCTGTCACTCATTTTAAAGTAATTAAAAAATTTAAAGATTTTACTCTTATTGAATGTGAATTAGAAACAGGTAGAACGCATCAAATTAGAGTACATTTAAATTATATTGGTCATCCAATTGTAGGTGATAAAGTATATGGTAGAAGAAAAATAATTGGTGATCAAGGACAATTTTTACATGCCAAAGTAATTGGTTTTCATCATCCGAGAACTAATGAATGGATGGAGTTTGATTCAAAGTTGCCAGATTATTTTATGGATTTTTTAAATGATTTAGAATAAAAGGGAGTTCCCTTTTTTTCTTTTTATCATTTTGCTAATAAGAAAATTGACAAATGATTTATTTTAAGTATAATTAAAATAAATGGAGGTTTATAATATGTTAAAAGAATATGGATTTGTTAGAGTTGGTTCAGCAATTAATAAATTGAAAGTAGCTGATATAAAATATAATGTTAATGAAATAATTAAAATTTTAGATGATGCAATAAATAAAGGAATAGAAATTATAACATTTCCAGAGTTATCATTAACTGGTTATACATGTTATGATCTATTTTTAAATGACGATTTATTAAACAATACAATTAAAGGTTTAGAAAAGTTAAAAAACTATAGTATAAATAAAGACATAGTTTTTATCGTAGGATGTCCTCTTAAAATAGGCAATGTATTATATAATTGTGCTATTAGTATTAACTCAGGTAGTATTATTGGTATTACACCTAAAAGTTTTATACCTAATTATAATGAATTTTATGAAGCCAGATATTTTGCTAGTGCTAATAATTTAAAAATAAATAAAATTGAGTTATTAGGTGAAGAAGTATTAATATCAAATAAATTAATTTATCAAGCAAAAAATCATCCTAATATATGTTATGCAATAGATATTTGTGAAGATTTATGGAATGCAAATTCTCCAAGTAATATTACTTCAATGTTAGGAGCTACAATTATATTTAATTTATCAAGTAGTAATGAAGTTGTTGGGAAAAGAAATTACAGAAAAAAATTAGTATCAATTCAAGCATCTAAAACTACATCGGCATATGTATATGCTTCATCAGGTATAACTGAATCAAGTAGTGATTTATTATTTTCTGGTCATTTAATTATTTGTGATGATTCTAATGAATTAATTGAAAACAATCGTTTTTCTTTTGAATCGGATTTAATTTACACGGATATTGATGTTTCTAAAATAGTTAACAATAGAAAAATGAAAAATAATTTTGATATTTTAATATCTGATAATATAATAAAAACTGAATTTAAAATATCTAAAAAACCTAATTCCTTATTAAAAAAATATAGTAAAACTCCTTTTGTCTATAATAATAAAGAAGATTTAGAAGAAGTATTAAATATACAAGCATATGCTCTTGCAAGAAGGATTAAACATTTAAATAATACTAAAATGGTTATAGGTATAAGTGGTGGAGCGGACTCTACACTTGCTTTTCTTATTTGCTTAAAAACTACTAAAATATTAAATATTGATCCTTCAAATGTTATTGCAATTACAATGCCAGGTTTTGGTACAACTAATAGAACATATCTTAATGCAAAAAAATTGATAGAGGAATCAAAAGCTACATTTAAAGAGATATCGATTAAAGAAGCTTGTATAAGACATTATAGCGATATTGGTCAGGATTTAAATACTTTTGATGTTACTTATGAAAATTCCCAGGCAAGAGAAAGAACTCAAATCTTATTTGATTATGCAAATAAGATAAATGGTATAGTTGTTGGAACAGGCGATTTATCTGAAATAGCTTTAGGTTGGGCTACTTATAATGGCGATCACATGTCTAATTATAGTATTAATTGTTCTATTCCTAAGACTTTAGTAACAGCATTAATTTCATATATAAAAGATACTACAGATAATATAATTATTAAGGAAGTGTTGTCGGATATATTAAATACTCCAATTTCTCCTGAATTATTACCTCCTGATAAAAATGGTAATATAATTCAAAGTAGCGAAGATAGTGTAGGTCCTTATTTTCTTCAGGATTTCTTTTTATATCATTTTATTACATCTAATGCTGGAATGAAAAAATTATATTATATAGCTACTTTAACTTTTAATATGCCTAAAGAAATAATAAAACAACATTTAACAACATTTATTAAGAGATTTTTCACTCAACAATTTAAAAGAAATTGTATGCCAGATGGTATTAAAGCAACAGAAGTTTCATTATCGCCTAGAGGAGATTTTAAAATGCCTTCTGATGCAAGTTATAATTTATATTTAGAGGAATTAGAAGATTTATGAAAATTGGTATATACGGAGGTTCTTTTAACCCATGTCATTTAATGCATAAACAAATAGTTTTATCTTTGTTAGAAAAAAAATTTTTTGATAGAATTATAATTCTTCCAACAGGTAATTTTTATAATAAAAAGAACCTTTTAAAAGGAGAAGAAAGAAAAAAAATGCTTGAATTAATGTTTAAAGATAATTCAAGGATTATTATATGCGATTATGAATTTAAAAACAATTTAATTTCTACTTATAGAAGTTTAGATTATCTTCAAAATCTATATAAGGGTGATAAATTATATTTTATCATGGGTAGTGATAATATATTAAATTTTGATAAATGGAAAAGATATGAATATATTTTAGATAATTACAATTTGTTAATTATAAAAAGAAAAGGTATTGATATAAAGAACAGCATTGAAAAGTATAATAATTATAATGGAGAAATAATTCTTTTAGATTTAGAATTATTAGATATTCAGTCTAATATAATTAGAGAATTTTTATATAAAGAAGAATACGATAAAGTAGAAAGTTTACTTGATTTAAATGTTTTAGAATATATAAAAAATAAAAAGTTATATTCAAATAATTATAAAGAAGATATTATAATATATGAAAGTGATGAAGATTTTTTAAAAAATTATAGTAGTGATGATTATGAAAAAATGAGCATAACCACCGACATTACTTTATTTGGAATTAGTGATATAAAAGAAGAAAATTATCGTAAAAAATCTAAAAAAAGCTTTAGTATTTTATTAGTTAAAAGGCATTCTCCACCATTTATGAATAAATATTGCGTGCCAGGTGGTTTTTTATCTTTAGATGAAAAATTATTAGACTGTGCGAAAAGAGTTCTTGCTATTGAAGCTAATATTGATAATGTTTATTTAAATCAAATTCATACTTCATCTGACATAGATAGAGATATAAGAGGAAGAATTTTATCAGTTTCTTATTTAGGATTAATTGATAAAAATATAATTTTATCATCTTTAAAAGATAATGCAGCATTTTTTGATTTATCATTTGAATACTTGAATGATATTATCAAAATTAATTTCAAAAATGGAAAAGAAGAATTTAATTGTAGTGTGAAAAAAAATGAAGATGAATTTGGGATAATATCATTTGAAGAATTAGAAAATAATTATTTAGCATTTGATAATTTAAAAATGATAATGTATTCTATAGAGTATTTAAAGAATAATATTAATTATAAAAATTTAGTTTTTCATTTATTGCCAAGATTTTTCACTTTAAAAGAATTACAATTAGTTTATGAAGCTATTTTAGATAAAAAAATTATCGATTCAGTATTTAGAAGAACTATAAATGATTTAGTAACTCCAACTAATGAGTATAAAAATGATGGTGGTCACAGACCATCTAGATTATATCAATATAAAAAAGGAAAATAATTTTTTCCTTTTTTTATTCTATGTTTATTTCATATGATATAGGCGTTAAAAATATTTTTTTGATTTCTTTTAAATCATTAGTTTGCCCAAGTGCATACATTAATTTAGTTACACATGATTCTGTTGTCATATCTATTGCATCGATTGCACCACTTGCAATCACTTTAGTTCCAACTTCATATATATTAAAATTTGCTCTTTCATATAGGCATTGACTACATACTACAACAGTTATATTTGCATCTACAGCCTTTTTTATTTCAGTTATAAAGTCTCTTCTAATAAAAGATATGCCACCAGCTCCATATGCTTCAATCACTATTCCTTTTACACCATTGTTAATTAATAATGGTATAATGTTTGGGTTAGTAGTAGGAGTTAATTTGAGCAAAAATACATTTGTATTTATTTTAGTATTTAAAATAGGCTTGTCATTTATTTTATGAAGCATTTCTTTTTTTAAATTTAATCCATTTGCTGAAACTGTTCCAAATTTTTTATAATTAATTGATTCAAAAGCATCAAAACTTGACGTTCTAGCTTTTACTGAACGACAACCAAACATGATTTTTCTATTAAATGCTAAAAAAACACCAGGCACTGAAGATTTTGCCATAGCAAGTGCACAATTTAAATTATCGACAGCATCAGTTAAAGGGTGATTAATTGGCAATTGAGAACCTGTAAAAACAATTGGAATGTTAGGGTTTTGGACCATAAAAGAAATCATAGAGGCAGTATAGGACATTGTATCTGTGCCATGAGTTATAATTATTCCATCATATTTATCCATATTAAAAAAAATTTTTTCAGCTATAATTTTCCATTCTTCTGGTTGAATATTAGAACTATCTAGCACTAAAATACTTTCACTTTCAATAACGCATTCATTATCATTTAAAATAGATTTATATAAATCATGGCTATCATTTGGTTTTAAACCATTATTCGAATGAATACTTGATATAGTACCTCCCGTTGATAGAATTAATATTTTTTTCATTTATATCACCTTCAGTGTTTTATTATATACTATTTTTCAAAAAAAGTAATCTATATTTTTTTCTTTAATAAAATAATTCATTTTTCTTTACTTTTTTTAGGTTTATGCTATAATATTAGTTGCGTTTATACCTTTTTAGGTATTTTATTAATATTATTTAGGAGGATTGGACAATTGTCCATAAGAAGTGATATGACAGTAGAAAAATTAGAACATAGTCGTAAAAAAGTTATATTTGAAGTATTACCAGATGAATTTGAAACAGCTTTAGATATGGCTTTTGAAAAATGTAATGCTAAGGTTTCAATTAAAGGTTTTAGAGCAGGTAAAGCACCTCGTTCTGTTTATGAAAAAAATTATGGTGTTGAATCTTTATATGATGAAGCTTTAAATTTTATTTTAAATAATAAAGCTCAAGAAATTTATGCTGATGAAACTTTAGCAAAAGAAATTGTTGGTCAATTTGAACCAGATTTTGAAAGTGATGAAAAATTAGAAAGAGGAAAAGCATTTAAAATTTCTTTAAGTTTTGATGTATATCCTGAAGTAAGTTTACCACAATATAAAGGTGTTGAATGCGTTAAAGCTGATTTAGTTGTTACAGATGAAGAAGTTGATAATGCTATTAAACAATTAATGAATTCTGATGCATCAATGCAAGTTAAGGAAAATCAAGTTATAGAATCTGGAGATACTGCTAATTTTGATTTTGTTGGCAGCGTTGATGGTGTTGAATTTGAGGGCGGAAAAGCTGAAAATTATGAATTAGAGATTGGTTCTGGTCAATTTATTCCAGGATTTGAAGATCAAATGATTGGTATGAAGGCAGATGAAGTTAAAGATATTAATGTAGTATTCCCTGAAAATTATGGTGAAAAATCTTTAGCTGGTAAACCTGCAGTATTTAAAGTTACTGTTCATGAAGTTAAAAATAAGGTTTACCCAGAATTGAATGATGAGTATGTTAAATCTAAAAATTTAAAGGATATAGAAACTGTTGATGGATGGAAAACTTCAAAGAAAACTGAATTAGAAGTTTCTAAAGCTAGAAATGAAAAAGATCGTCAATTAGATGAAATTGTTAATATTATTTTAGATAATTCAATTGTTGATATGCCTAAGTCACTAGAAGAAGAAAGAATCAATCAAATTCGTAATCAATATATTCAACAAGCTCAAATGTACAATATTCCTTTTGAAACATTCTTAGGGTTAATGAATATAACAAAAGAAAGATTTGATGAAGATACTGAAAAACAAGGAAAAAGACAAGCATTATTTAATGTAGTCATTTCTAAAATTATTGAGGTTGAAAATTTAACTCCATCAAAAGAAGATATTGAAGCCAAAGCAGAAGAAGATGCAAAAGCACAAAATAGTACTAAAGAACTTATGTTAAAAAATAATGCTCAAAGATATTATAGTGATATTGCATATAATAGAGTTGTTGAATTATTATTATCTAATGCTACAATGGTTGAAAAGAAATCTTCTCCAGCTAAAAAAACTACAACTGCTAAGAAAACTACTACAGCTAATACTGCAGAAAAGAAGACAACTACAAAGAAGTCTACGACTACAACAACTAAAAAAACTACTGCTAAAAATGCAGAATAATTTAATTAATAATATAAAGGGAAAGTCATTTGGCTTTCCTTTTTATAAAAAAATAAACTTTTTTTGGCAAATCTCTTGCAAAAGTGCCAAAAATAAGATATATTATATTTGTTGTTTTTTAAAACGATAGAAAGGATGGTATTATGGAAGAAAATAAATTAGTATTACCTGCGATTGCTGTTCGAGGATTAATTCCATTGCCTAATAATGAATTTCGTATAGAAGTAGGAAGAGCTAATTCTGTTATGGCTCTTGATGCTGCTGAAAAAATGTATGGTGGAAATGTATTACTTTTAATTCAAAAAGATGCTACTGTTAATGATGTATCAAAAGATGATGTTGAAGCAATTGGTGTTTTAGCTAAAATCACTTTGAAATTAAAATTACCTAATAAAAATTATAAAGTTAAATTTAAGGTTACAGATAGAATCTATATAAATGATTTCACATCTATTGATCCATATTTTGTATGTAGTTACGAAAAACTTCATTCATATATGCATAATGATGATGTTGAGACTGCATTAATTAATAATATTATTGATGTTTTTTCAAAACAAATTGCTGTTTTAGTACAAAACTATGAAGAAGTAGATAAAGTATTAAAAAAGGGTACTAATGCTGCAATTTTTTCAGATGTTGTTGCATATAATTTAAAAGTCACTGGACCTAGTAATGTAAAATATAAATATTTAACTGAATTAGATTGTAATAAGAGATTAGAATATATTTTTGAAGATATACAACATGAAAAACAAATTATTGATATAGAAAATAAAATCAATAGTGATGTTAAAAAATCAATTGATGAATCACAAAAAGAATATTATCTTCGTGAAAAGATGAAAGCTATTCAAAATGAACTTGGAGATAAAGCTAGACAAGAAGAAGATGTTGAAGCTTTAAGAAAAGCTATAGAAGAGGCTCATTTACCTAAAAATCTATATGAAAAAGCCAAAAGCGAACTTCAAAAATATGCTTCTACTAGCAATCAAATGGCAGAATCTGGTGTAATTAGAACTTATTTAGATTGGATTATTAATTTGCCATGGTACAAACAAACAGATGACATAAATGATTTAGAAATTGTAACTGAAAATTTAAATAAGAACCATTATGGTTTAGATAAAGTTAAAGATCGTATTATTGAATATTTAGCAGTTAAAATGATGACTGGTAAAAATCCAAATACAATATTATGTTTTGCTGGTCCGCCAGGAGTAGGTAAAACTTCCTTGGCTAAATCAATTAGTGAAGCTTTAGGTCGAAAGTTTGTCAAACAATCATTAGGTGGAGTTAGAGATGAATCAGAGATAAGAGGTCACAGAAGGACTTATATAGGCGCTTTACCAGGTCGTATTTTAAAAGGTATGAAAGATGCTGGTACTGTAAATCCTGTATTCTTACTTGATGAAATTGATAAGATGACTTCTGATTATCGTGGAGATCCTGCTGCAGCTATGCTAGAAGTATTAGATCCAGAGCAAAATAAATTCTTCTCTGATAATTATTTGGAGGAACCATATGATTTATCACAAGTTATGTTTATTACTACTGCAAACGATTTATCAAATATTCCTGAACCATTAAGAGATAGAATGGAAATTATTGAACTTTCTAGTTATACTGAAATTGAAAAGTTTAATATTGCATATAAACATTTATTTAATAGAAATCTTTTAGAACATGGATTAAATGAATCACAATTAACTATAAAAGAAGATGCAATGTATGCCATAATTCAAAATTATACTAGAGAAGCTGGTGTACGTGAATTAAATCGTATGATTGCAACAATATGTCGAAAAACTGTTAAAGAAATTTTAATTAATAAAGTAGATAATGTTGAGGTTAATTGCGATAATTTAACTAAGTTTTTAGGTAAAATTAGATTTACTAATAATAAAAATCGTGAAGCTAATCAAGTTGGTATTGTAACTGGTCTTGCATATACACAATTTGGTGGGGATACTTTGGATATAGAAGTAACTTATTATCCTGGTAAAGGTGGACTTCAGCTTACAGGTAAGCTTGGTGATGTAATGAAAGAATCAGCACAAGCTGCATATTCTTATGTTAAAAGTCATGCTTTAGAATATGGAATTAATAATGAAATATTTGAGAAAAATGATATTCATATTCACGTACCTGAAGGAGCTGTACCAAAAGATGGCCCATCTGCTGGTGTAACTCTTACAACCGCTATTTTATCTGCTTTATCTAATAAACCTGTTAATTGTCATATAGGTATGACTGGTGAAATAACTTTAAGAGGCCAAGTATTACCTATAGGTGGATTAAGAGAAAAATCTATTGCTGCAAATAGAAGTGGACTAACTAAAATCTTTATTCCAAAAGAAAATGAAAGGGATATAGAAGATATACCAGAAGAAGTAAGAAACGTTTTAGAAATTAAACCTGTTTCTCATATAAAAGAAATTTTAGATGAAGTATTTTGTTAATTTAAACTACAGTCAAAACAAATGACTGTAGTTTTTATATATAAAAAAAGTATGTTAAAACATACTTTATCAACTAATATAATTAAATTAATTAAAAAAATTTAAATTATTAATAATTATTTTATATAGAAATAAATAATATATAATTAAATATAAAATTAAAATTAATATAGATAAAAAAATTGATATTTTTTTACTTGTTGTGTATTTTAATTCTCTATATTCTATATAAACACCATCATCTTTTATAACATAATTTTTAAAAAGTCTAGCTTTCTTTTTTATTTTTTTTCTAATTATATCTAATACTAGCATAAAATTATACATTGGAGATAAAAATAAAAATGGTTTATAAATAAGAATAATAATTTTAAAAATAAAAATTATTAATGATATAAAAGAAGGTATTGTTAACAATAATGAAAATGTTGTAGATATTAATTTTAATAAAATATTAAAATCTAGATCTAATAAAACATAATAAGGTAGTTCTTTTGTTATTGTTTTATGTAATAGGACTAAGGGATCACAATTATATCCATCAAGGTTAATACTTTTTAAATGTAGTATTGTATTATAAAATGTAAAACCAAATATAATAACTTTACAAATTTTATTAATCAAAAGTAAGAATCGATAAAAACCAAATATATCAGTTTTATTTTTTATAAAAATGGATTTATTTAAGAATTTAAGACCAACTAAAGAAGCTATATTAATAATAATACATACTGTAACAATATCAAAAGAAAAATCTTTTATAATAAATTTTGTAAAAATAGTATATAAAGATGTTAATATCATTATTATAATAGACATCATTCTACTTTTTTTAGTTTGTATACCTACTCTTTTAAAAGATTTTGGTCCAACGACTTTTATGATTTGTGACTGTTCTATTTTTTCATCATATGTCATAAAACTCACCCTAAAGTAGATTATAACTTAATAAATAATTTAATGCAAGAATTATTTAGTCTTTATTAATTGTAAACAAATAAAAAAAATGATATAATCATTTCGTATTGGTGGTGATTTTGGTGAAAGTAGCTATTATAGGTGGTGGCGCTTTAGGGCTTACATTAGCTAATATTTTAGAAGATAATAATATTGATTATGAACTTTTTGAAAAAAGTTTAATAGCTAGAAAATTACTTGCTAGCGGTAATGGTAGAGCTAATATTGGTAATATAAATATTACAGAAGATAAATACAATAATAGCTTTGGTTATGATTTAGTATTTAAGCATAAAGAAAATATATTTAATTTTTGGAAAAAAATTGGTTTACATATAAAAATTGATGAAGAAGGTAGAATTTATCCTTATTGTGAGAATTCTTTAAGTGTTCTTCATTGTTTGACAAAGAAGAAATTAAAGATAATTGAAAATTTTAATATTACAAGTATATCCAAATTAAATAATAAGTATTATTTAAACGATGTTAGAGGTCCATTTGATTATGTAATTATAGCTATCGGTTCTATAGCGTCATTTACCCCAAAAAAACAAACATCGTTTTATAATATTATAAATGGATTAGATATTAAAATTAATGAAATATCACCTGCATTAGTTGGATTTAAATTAAATTGTGATTTTAAAAGAGTAAATGGTGTTAGAATAAAATGCTTGGCATCACTATTACAAAATGATAATATTATATATCAAGAAAATGGAGAAGTTATTTTAAAAAATGATGGTATTTCAGGAATATGTATTATGAATTTATCAAATATATATTCTTGTTTAAAAAATAAAAACAATTGCAAAATTTCTTTAGATTTATTACCTAATATTGATATTAAAATAAATAAATATGATGATTTAATTAGTTTATTAAATCCAAAATTAATTGAATATATGAGTAAATATAATATTAATGAAATTAATAAATTAATTCATAATTTTAATTTTTCTATCGTTGATGTATATGATTATGAATTTTCACAAGTAGTTAATGGCGGAGTATCTATTGATGAAATTAATTCAAATTTAAGTTTAAAAAATGATGAACATATTTATATTGGTGGAGAATTATTAGACGTTTGTGGTATGTGTGGAGGCTATAATTTAATGTTTGCTTTTGCATCTGCATTAGAAATAGGTGAAAGTATATGCAATATCAAATAAATGATTTTAAAGTATTAGCCGATATTAATACCCCTTTAGAAGAACTAATATCCAAAAAATATAAAATAAAGAAATTTAAATATAAAATAATTTCAAAATCTATTGATGCTAGAAGAAAAGATGAAATTTTTATTATTTATAGATTGTTAATTACAACAAATGAAACTTTGAAAAATAAAAATGTTATTAAATATATTGATACATATGTTGAACCCAATTATATTTTATGGAAAAATTCTTTAAGACCTATTATTATTGGTTTTGGTCCTGCTGGGATATTTGCTAGTCTTTATTTAGCTAGATGTAATGCTAAACCTATAATTATTGAACGTGGAAGTAAGATAGAAGATAGAGTGAATAAAATTGAAGAATTTTTTGAAAATAAAAATTTGGATATTAATTCTAATATTCAATTTGGTGAAGGTGGAGCTGGAACATTTTCTGATGGTAAATTAACAACTAATTTAAATAATCCTTATATTAAATTCATATTAAAAGAATTTGTTAAACATGGTGCGAATAAAGATATTTTATATGAAAGTATGCCTCATATAGGAACAGATGTTTTAAGAAATGTAGTTAAAAATATAAGAGTGGAGATCGAAAAAATAGGGGGAGAATTTTATTTTGATACTTTATTTTTGGATGCTAAAATAGAAAATGATTATTTAATAGTTAATACTAGCAATGAAATATTTAAAACACAACATTTATTATTAGGAATCGGACATTCTGCTAAAGATACCATTAGACATTTATATAATGACATGAAATTAGATATGCAACCAAAAGCATTTTCAATGGGAGTAAGAGTAGAACATAATGCCTCAAATATTGATTATATACAATATGGTAATTATAATAAATATTTACCAAGAGCTTATTATAAGCTCTCTACTAAATATCTAGATCGTGGAGTATATACATTTTGTATGTGTCCTGGTGGATATGTTATGGCATCTACATCTGATGAAAATAGCATTGTTACCAATGGTATGAGTAATTATAAAAGAGATGGTGAAAACTCTAATAGTGCAATACTTGTCGATGTTAGGCCATCTGATTATGGTAATGATGTATTATTAGGTTTAAATTATCAAGAGAAATATGAAAAATTAGCTTTTGAGATATCTAGTGATTATCGTGCACCAGCTAATTTGATGAAAGAATTTTTAAATGATAAAGTTGCTGAAAATATTAGAAGTATTAAACCAAGTTACCCACATGGAGTTGTTTTATCAAATTTAAATCAATGTTTACCAAATTTTGTTATTGAAGGTATCAAAAAGGGAATTATTGATTTTGATAAAAAGATGAAAGGTTTTTATAATGAAGATGCTATCTTAATAGGTATTGAATCTAGAAGCTCATCTCCAGTTAGGATACTAAGAGATAAAAAACGTAGATCTAATCATTTATATATATATCCTATGGGTGAGGGAGCAGGTTATGCTGGAGGAATAACAAGTGCCAGTTTAGATGGTCTTTTAACTGCGATAAAAATATCGGAAGATGAGGTATAGAAAATGAATAACTTTAAAATTGCTTATTTAGGTGGAGGTTCTAAACAATGGGCTAGAACTTTTATGACAGACATTGCATTAACAGACAATTTGTCTGGTGAAATTGGATTATATGATATTGATAATATAGCTTCAATAAGAAACAAACAAATAGGAGATAGAATAAATAAAAATCCTAAAACTAAATCTATAATTAATTATGTTGTTTATGAAAAAATTGAAGATTGCTTAAAAGATGCAACTTTTGTTGTAATATCAATTTTACCTGGCACATTTATAGAAATGAAAAGTGATGTCCATACACCAGAAAAATATGGGATATATCAATCAGTTGGAGATACAGCTGGTCCTGGAGGTGTTCTTCGTGCAATGCGTACTGTACCTATTTACGAATTTTTTGCAAAAAAGATTAAAGAAATATGTCCTAATGCGTGGGTGATTAATTTTACAAATCCAATGAGTATATGTGTTAAAACATTATATGATGTATTCCCAGAAATAAAAGCTTTTGGTTGTTGTCATGAAGTATTTCATACACAAGCATTTTTATGCCTAGTTTTAGAAAAAGAATTAGGTATTAAAACAACTAGAAAAGATATTTATACAGATGCATGTGGTGTAAATCATTTTACTTGGATAACTGAAGCTAAATATAAAAACATTGATTTATTAAAACTTTTACCAAATTTTATGGAAAAATATTATGAAGATGGTTATTATGAATATCAAGATAGATTTCAATTTAAATATGATTGTTTTGCTTATGGTAATAAAGTTAAAATGAACTTATTTAAAAGATATGGTATTTTAGCTGCTGCAGGTGATAGACATCTTGCTGAATTTATGAATTCTAACTGGTATTTGAAAAATCCTCAAGTAGTAAAAGACTGGAAATTTAATTTAACAACAGTAGATTTTAGAATTAATCAAATGAATGAAAGAATAGAAGAATCTATTCTACTAGCAAATGGCAAAAAAGAAATTGATTTAGTACCTTCTGGAGAAGAAGCTACTGATTTAATAAAAGCAATTTTAGGTCATCAGGTTATTATTTCTAATGTCAATTTACCTAATCAAGGACAGTGTCCGCAATTACCTTTAGGTAGTATTGTTGAAACTAATTGCATTTTTGAAAATGATCAAGTTAAGCCTATTGTTTCTAAACCATTAACTCTTCCAGT
Source organism: uncultured Anaeroplasmataceae bacterium (assembly GCA_964441815.1). Taxonomy (GTDB): domain Bacteria; phylum Bacillota_I; class Bacilli_A; order Acholeplasmatales; family Anaeroplasmataceae; genus Pelethenecus. The sequence goes on from CAYTVE010000001.1 coordinate 84,851, forward strand.
TTTAAATATGGTCCAAACAGCTTCAAATAATATAGATACTTTGTATGATGGTATCAAAAAAAGAGATTTGGATATAATTTTTGCTTGTTTTATGAATCAAGCGCTTTGTTCTAATTTATCACTAGAAGATGGATTTGATTTATTTAAGGAAATGGTTTTAAATACAAGAAATTATCTAGATGATTTTTTTGATATAGATGATTATTTTAAAAATAGATAATATATTCCAAGCTATTGCTTGGAATTTGTTATTTTATTGATTTATTTAGCATATTTTTAAATGGTGATATAATGATTATACTTACAGGAGGTAAAACTGGTGGACATATAATTCCATTAATTTCAATTGCTAAATCTATTAATAATTCATATTATATTGGTTCATTTAATTCTTTAGAGGAAAAATTATGTAAAGAATATAATATAAAATTTAAAGGATTAGATTTAAATAGTAATAATATATTTAAGATATTTAAAAGCTTGTTAAAGCTTAAATTAAATAATGTTGATATGGTTATTTCTACCGGTGGCTATGTTTCGTTTCCCGTTTTACTTTATGCTATTATTCATCATATTCCATTTTATTTAATAGAAGAAAATGTAATCATTGGTACTACTAATCTTTTTTTTAGTTTTTTTGCAAAAAAAATATTTACTGCTTATAAAATTAGTGATAAAAAGAAATATGTTATATCAGGAATACCATTAATTGATGATTATAAAAAAAATGAAATTAAAAATAATTTTGAAATCTTAATTATAGGTGGATCGTTAGGGTCAAAACCTCTATGTGACCTTGCAGTTAAATTATCTAATGATTATAAAATATTATTAGTTGCTGGAAAATATTATAGTGATTATCAAGAAAATAATAATTTAATTATATATGAATACATTAATAATATTAGAAATTATATATCAAAAGCTAGATTAGTTATATCACGTGCTGGTGCTGTTACAACATATGAAATATTTAAAGAGAATGTTGCTTGTATAGTGGTTCCCAGTTTAAATACTAAAAAAAATCATCAATATTTAAATGCATTATTTTTTGAAAAATGTGGTTGTGCAAAATTATTTAAAGAAAATGAATTTAATGATATAAAAAGATATATTGAATATATTTTAAATAATAAAGAAAAAGAAACTAAAATGCTTATTAATCAAAAAAAATTAATTAAAAAAAATTCAATTAGTATTATAAAAAAGGAAATTGGATATAATGTTTAAAAAATATGTTATTGATAATAATTTAGGTACAATAGAAACTAATTATTCATTTAAAGAGTTAACTACTATAGGATGTGGCGGTATTATAGATACATTATTTACACCTAATTCAATAAAATCATTGCAAAAAGCTTTTTTATATATAAATGAGTTTGACTTAAACTATTTCATTTTAGGTAATGGTAGTAATGTATTAGCATGTTTAGATAAATATGATTTAATTGTTATTAATTTAAGAAAATTAGATTATTCATATAATATAAATAAAAATAATAATAATATAATAAATGTTAGTGCTTTTTATCCAACAACAAAATTAGCCTATGATTTAGCAAAACTAAAATTAGGTGATTTAAGTTTTTTAGGAGGAATACCTGGATTATTAGGTGGAGCTATATATAATAATAGTGGTGCTTATAGTGATGACATAAGTAAGCATTTAATAGATGTTAGTTATATAAATAGTAACGGAGAAATAATTACAATTAATAATGAAGAATGTGCTTTTTCATATAGAAGAAGTATATTTCATTATATTAAAGGTATCATTATAGAAGCAAGATTTAAAATAGATAATATTGATACATTTGATATACTAAAAAAAAGATTAGAAAAAAGAAAAATATCTCAACCATTAGAAGCTAAAAGTATGGGATCTATTTTTAAAAATAATCCATTAATACCTGCGTGGAAGGTAATAGACGCTTTAGGTATGAGAGGATTTAATTTGAATAATGCTTGTATAAGTCATAAACATAGTAATTTCATAATTAATGCAGGAGATACTAAAGGCATTGATGTTTATAACTTAATAAATATCATTAAAAGAAGATCTGAACTTGAATTTGGAATAAAATTGGATTATGAAATTACAATTATATGATTATTAGAGAAAAAAGTTACAACCTTTCACAGCAGAATTTACTTTTACAATTAACTAAAAAAATTTTTTATATAACTTTATATTGAAAAAATATGCCATTTAATGTAAAATAGATAGGGTGAATTTTACTTTTATTTATTTATTTTAAATGGAGGGATACAATGATTTTTGATGAATTAGACTCTTTAGAGGCTGCAAAAACTAGAATACTTGTTATTGGTGTTGGTGGTGCTGGTAAAAATGCTATTGACCATATGATAGAGAATGAAGTACACGGTGTAGAATTTATTGCTGTTAATACTGATGCCCAAGATTTAAAATATTCTAAGGCTAGAGATAGATTATTAATAGGACGTAACACTACTCGTGGTCATGGTGCAGGAGCAAATCCAGATGTAGGACGTATGGCTGCGTTAGAAAGTGAAGAAGAAATCAGAGAAATGGTTAGTGGAGCTGACATGGTTTTCATTGCTTGTGGAATGGGTGGTGGAACAGGTACAGGTGCTGCTCCTGTTATAGCTAAATGTGCTCGTGAAAGTGGCTGTTTAACTGTAGGTATTTGTACAAAACCTTTCTTATTTGAAGGTCCTGATCGTATGAATAACGCAGTTGCTGGATTAACTGCTTTAAGAGAATATGTTGACACGTTAATTGTAATACCTAACCAAAGACTATTACAAATTGTTGACCCAAATACTCCAATGCTTGAAGCATATAGAGAAGCTGATAATGTTTTAAGAAAAGGTGTTCAAGGTATTTCAGAAATAATTTCTATTAATGGTATGATAAATGTCGATTTTGCAGATGTTAAGCATGTCATGGCCGATTCTGGTACGGCCTTAATGGGTATTGGTGCTGCATCAGGTCCTGATCGTGCTTTAAAAGCTGCTAGAAATGCTATTCGTTCATCTTTACTTGAGGTTACAATTGATGGTGCTACAGATGCAATAGTTAACTTCACTGCTTCTGAGAATTTAGCTGCTAAAGAAATTGAAATTGCTTTAGCAGAAATCAGAAATAATTGTGATAAAGATTTAAATATTATTTATGGTACAGCATATAATAATGAACTTGGTGATGAAATGATTGTTACTGTTATTGCTACAGGATATGAGTTGAAAGCTCAAAATAATGGTTATGATGAACTAGCATCTGAAATTTATAAAAATGTATCTGGAAATAATATTGAGTATGAAGGATTATCACATAATCATATTAATTTAGATGAAGAGGATGAAGAGATAGAAGATAGTCCTTTATTAGGCAAAGTTGGAGAGGCTTTTGATTTAAAAGTTAATCGTAAACAAGAAAAATTACGATTAAAAGATGAAAAGAAAAAGAAAAAAGAAGAAGCAAAAGCAGCTAAGGTAGAACCTAGTGTTCACAAAGAATTTCCATCATGGTTAAAAAAATAGTTTTATAATATAATAAAAGAGCTCATGTAACGTTCAGTTAATTTGAGCTCTTTTATAAATTTATTTTTATTTTCTTTAAGGTTTGTTTTAAATTTGAATTATAATTTTTTCTTTCGTTTATAATATATCTTTTTTGTTCTAAATCATTATTGTTATTATCTTGATTTAAAGAAATCTTTAATAATTTGATGTTTTTTTCGATATGATTATTTTGATTATTATATTCATTTTTCGCATTTTTTATATCTTCATAAAGAAGCATATTTTTCTTTTTTGTTTCTTTATTTAATATTTTTATATTAAATTTATATGCAATTGGAAGATGTTCTATTTCTTCATTTTTTGTTTTAATAAATGTTTTATATTTTAAATTTAAATCGTTTAATTTACAATTTTTATCCTTATTAATTTTTTCTTTATCTTTTTTAAATTTATTATCTTTGTTAGTATTTAATAAATGATGATAAATAATATTTTTTTCATGATTAGAATTTAAAGCATGATATGATGCGTAAAAGTGATTACGGTCTATATCTAAATTTCTTTCAAGTAAATCATTGTTTAGCTTATAATTGTTATAACATGAATTTAAAAGGTTATTATAAAAATTTAATTTTTCAGTTAATAAATTATTTTCAACATCAATTTTGTTTTCATGTAGAAACATAACATTTTGATATTCAGTTTTATATTCTGACATTTCTTTATTATATTTAATATTGAACATTTTGACAGAATTATTAAAATCTATACTGCATAATTTTTGTCTTTTATTAATATCTTTATTACTTTCTTTTATAAAAAAATTAAGAATATTATTTAAATTGTTTTTAAAACTATCAATTTTTTTAATTAAATTATTATTTGTTTTATTTACTTCAATAATTAATTTATTTGAATTTTTAGCATAAATACAGTTTTTAACAAAATTGATTAATTCATCATCAAATTTATTGAACAATTTTCTTAATTCAATTTTTAGATTTTCAAATAATAAAATATCATTATCATACATTTTATTGATTTTTTTATTTTCGTTATGATATTCTATATTTTTTTTGATATAGTCAATTTTTAAACTTTGAATATTATCATTATATAACTTAATTATTCTTAAGTAATTATCAATTTTTTCTTTATAATCTTTTATTTTTAATTCGGTTTGTTTGATAGAATTAATGACAGAAGAATCTAATTTCTTTTTGTTTTTATTCGACAATAACATTTCTTTATCATTTATCAATGTATATATTTTTGTTCTAAAGTTTTCTATTGTTTTGTTAGAACTATCAATTTTATCTAAGAAGTTATTTTCTTTATTTTTTATTTCAATTATATAGTTTTCATAATTTTCTTTAATAGATTTTAAAGAATTTTTATATTTAAAATTAAAGACATAATTCATTTTATCAGTTAAATTTATTTCTAAATTTGAATTTAAATCATTCATCATTTTTCTTAAAAAATGAATAAAAATTTCTAAAAACTTATTTAAAAAAGATTCTAAGTATTTATAATTTACTTCAGTAGGATAAATATCATTTAATATAATGTGACATACATTTATATAATTTCTTTTAAAAGAATCTAAAAATTGATTGCAAGAAGTTATTATTGACTTCAAATAACTAATATCATTATTAAGTAAATTAGTGAAGTAATCATCTTTTGATATTTCTAAATTGTGATTATTAATTATTTGTGTTTTTATTTTAGAAAAATTTTCATTTAATTCTTCTTTTTTTATTGCATAAGAAGTAGATGTATTGTTTTTTTCTAATAACAAATTTTCCAAGACAATTTTTATATTTTTTTTTTCAAAAGCTCTTTGATTTTCTATATCTATTTTTTTTATGCCATAATCTTTTAATAATAATATATTATTGACATTATGTGTATATTGAATTTGATTAAATTCTTTTAAAAGTTTATTTTTTTCTATTTCTAATAAATTAGAAGTTTCTTCTAAATAAAGTTGAGAATTATAAATATCTTCTAAATAAGTTAATATTAAATTATTTATTTTTTTATTTACATTTAATTCAATTTTGTATGTATTTATTTTATTTTGAATAGCTTCCATTTCTTTGTAATAATTAGCACAGATACCATCAAAATTTCTTTCAAGTAACTTGGTTCTAATTTGTGATTGACATTTTAATATATTTGCTTTTTGCGAAAATTTATAATTAGCATTTTTAACATTATAATTAAACTCATTAGTGTAGAAATTTTCATTTTCTTGATAGTATTTATTATCAAATTGTTCCTGGTTAGTTATTTTTTTTATAGAATAATTTTTATCTATTTCCAAAAAATTCTTATTGTTTTTATCCCTTAATGAGTTTAAAGTATTTTCTTTAGATAATTCTAAAATAATTAATTCTTGTTCTTTTTTAATTTTATTAACATTTAATAAATGCATTTTATTTTTATATTTAATTAATTTATTAGTTATTTTATCAAAAGAAGGAGAAGCTTTATAAATTTGTTCTAATTGATTATGAAAATTTATAGTTTGGTTAAAAATATTAGAATAATAATTTCTTTTTAATTCTGTAATTTTTTTATCATATTCTTTTTTAGTTGTAATTGAAATTTCATCAATTTCGTTAATCTTTGTTACAAATTTCTTTAATATAGCCTGAGAATTTTGCTTATAAACTGTTTTTTTATTTTCTTTTTCTATATTTGCATCACTAATTGATTTGTTATACTCACTTCTTGCCCTATCTATTATTTTATTTTTTTCATCAGCTACTTTTCTTATGTTCTCATTTAAATCAGCACTTTCTTTACGATATTTTTCTTTCATACCACTTTTTTCATTTTCTAAGGCTAAAGATAAATTTGTTAAATCTTGTTCTTGTAGTTTAATTAAATTTTCGATTTTCTTTATATTTTCTTCATAAGATTCAATTATTGCATCAATATTCAAAAGATATTGTTCTTTTAATTTCTTTTTTACTATTTCCGAATTTTTATTTCTTTTTTCAACAATAGAAAAATATGATTCTTTTAATTCATCTTTTTGATAATCAAATCTTTTTTTAGCTTCTTCATAATCATATGATATAATATTTTTATTTTGTTCAGATGTAGCTAAAAAATAATTATATTCAACTTCAAATTGTTCTATTTTATAACAAGTATCTTTTTTTGTAATTTCAAGTTTACTCTTTAATTTGTCAATAGCTTCTACATAATCTTTATTAATATTTTTAATATTTTTATTATAAGAATCATTTAATGCTTTAATTTTTTGTTGATATTTATCATAAAAAGAGTTATTTTTTTTTGCATATTCATTTGTTTCTTTAATATTTTTAGTAATAATTTCATTTAATGTTGTTGTCCATAAATTTAATGCATTTTCTAAATATTCTAATTTCGAAAAACTTATAGGGTCATTATCATCAATAATAGAAAAATCATCTATGATTTTTTTGAAATCTTTTTTAAAATCTTCAATGATTTTTTGATTAGTCATTTTATAACCCCCTTACTTGTTTTGATATCTAGTTTATTATATAATTATTTTATAAAATAGTCAAAGAAAAAGGTTGATGTTTATGAAATGTTTTTGTGATTGTAATAAAATAATTGAAATTATACAAAAAGAAGAAGTATTAATATGTCCAAAATGTGGATTAATTAGTAAAAAAAATGTAGTTTCTAATAAATTAGAAAAAGAAAGATATGACCTTCATATATGTGATGATGGATATAAGAAATACATGAATAATATTTTTTCATCTATTAAGGATTATTTAAAGGGTGATTGTTTAGATTATGGATGTGGAAAAATTCATATTCTTTCTAATATTATTAATGATAATAAAATAAATTGTGATTTCTATGATTTATATTATTACCCTATATTAGTTAATAAAAAATACGATACTATTATCTTAGTTGAAGTATTTGAGCATTTTAGAGAACCTTATGATGAATTATTAAAAATAAAAAAAATGTTAAATAATAAAGGCAGAATTATAATTATTACTAAACCTTATAAAGATAATTTAAGTAATTGGTGGTATTTTAGAGATATAACTCATATTAATTTTATTAATAAAGATACTTTTAAGTATTGGAATTTAGATGTTAATATAAAAAATATTAATGAAGATATTTTTATTCTTGATAGCATATATTAAATTGGGTGATTAAATGCTTGAACATATCGTGAAAAATGGTGAATCAATTTATGATATTTTAAATATGTATCATTTGGATATCGAAACACTAAAAGGGTATAATCTTCATATTACTGATTTATATAATTTAGTTAGTGGTGTTAAAATTAAGATACCAATTATTAGTAGTGAAATCGAACAAATATTAGAAAATACTGAAAGTTTTGTTCAAAAGTATTATCCTATTGTTGAAGATTATAATGATTCATTAAATGTAGATACAAAAGATATTGTTAAATTAAATGAATCAAATAATGAAAGGCCTTTAAATAAAGGAATTCCATATCCTGGTATTGTTCCACCAATTTCAAACAGATGATTTAGGTGAAATAGTATACATTAATATGATTTTTAATAAAAAAAGATTGATTTTTATTACTATTTTTTGTATAATTAAATAAGCAATTAAAGGAGGAAGAAACCTATGATTAATAAAGAAGAAGTATTTGAATTATCACGTGCTGGTGCTGATGATTTAAAGTCTGAATTAGAAAGATTAAAAACTGTTGATAGAATTCAAATTCGTGAAGCTATTAAAGAAGCTCGTGAACAAGGAGACTTATCTGAAAATGCTGACTATTCTTCAGCAAGAGAACAACAAGCTAATATTGAAGCACGTATTTTAGAAATAGAAAACATTTTAAAGCATGCCAAAATAATGGATGTAAATACTGTTACTGTTAGATATGTTGATTTAAATATTGAAAAAACTTTCCAAGTTGTTGGTACAATTGAAGCTGATCCATTCAATGGAAAAATTTCTAATGATTCACCATTAGGAAAAGCTGTTTTAGGTCATGAAAAAGGAGATATATTCCATATTTCAACAGAAGATGGTAAGAAAGAATTAAAAGTTGAACTTATCGATATAAAGTAAAAAATAGGACGCTTTTAAGTGTCCTTTATTTTTTTAAAAGAAAGTATAGTTTTAATAAAGCTCTTTTTTCAATTCTCGAGACATAACTTCTAGATATATTTAGATCCTTTGCTATTTCTTTTTGAGTTTGACTATTACGATTTATCCCATATCGTCTAGATATAATATCATATTCTCGACTATTTAATGATTTTAAAGCTTCATATAGGTCTTTATGCATAGCTTTTTTTTCATAAGATGCCATTATATCTATATTTTTATCTTCGATTAAATCTAATAACTCCACCTCATTTCCATCTTTATCCATAGCAATAGGTGATTGAAGATGAACTAAATTTCTTTTATTTTTATTAGCTCTAAGGTGCATTAATATTTCATTTTCAATACATCTTGAAGCGTAAGTTGCTAATTTATTATTAGCTGTTATTTGATATGTATCAACTGCTTTCATTAAACCTAAAATACCTATTGATAATATATCATCTTTATCTTCAAAGGTATTTTCATATTTTTTAGCTATATGTGCTACTAATCTGAGATTATGTTCAATAAGTTTTGCTCTTATACTCTCATCTTTATTCATGGCATATAAGTTAAGATAATATTTTTCCTCCTCATCTGACAATTTTTGTGGATAGGATTCACTTTTTATGGCTCCAAAAAGTGGTAGCATAAAAAATAACATTTTAAAACTCCTTTATTTCTAATATTATGGAAATATAGTAAAATATTATTGAGGTAAAAGAATATGCTAAAAAAATTAATTCCAAATGATTACTACAAAACAATAAATGATATTCCATACAGTAAACTTTATGCATCTGGTAAACGACTTATTCTTACAGATTTAGATAATACTTTAATTTCATATTTAGAAACCGAGCCAACTGAGGAATTATTTAAATGGAAAAAAATGGTTGAAGATATTGGCTTTGAAATTATTATTGTTTCAAATTCTAGAAAAGATAGAGTTGAACATTTTGCAAACATTTTAAATTTACCATTTGTTAAGTTTGCAAAAAAACCATTACTTTTTGGATTGAAAAAAGCTTGCAAATTGGCAAAAAAAGAATATAAAAAAGATGAAATTATTGAAATAGGTGATCAATTAATGACTGATGTTTTTGCATCAAAAAGATTTAAAGTTTATACTATTTTAGTTAAAGCAATAGATAAAAAAACAGAGATTTTACCTACTAAAATAAATAGATATTTAGAAAAATTTTTTCTTAAAAAAGTTGAAAGAAAATATCCTAGATTATATCAACAAAAATTAGATAGTTATGTGGTGGATAAAAATGAATAGAAAATGTATTGGTTGTGGTGCAACATTACAAACAACTGATTCGTCTAAAGCTGGTTTTGTACCTTTATTCGATGATAATATGAAAATTTGTAAAAGATGTTTTAGGATGATGCATTATAATGAATTACCTAAAATTGTTGCAAGTAATAAAGAATATGAAATAGTTATAGATGATGTAGTAAAGAAAAAAGCTTTAATGGTTTTTATTGTAGATATTTTTTCTTTTAAATCTACTTTTACTGATTTAATGGTAAATAGATTGAAAGATAAAGATGTAATTTTAGTTGCTAATAAATTAGATTTATTACCTAAAAGTTCCAATTTAAATAAAGTAGTTAGTTGGATTGAGAGAGAATGTCAAAAGAAAAACTTTAATCCACTTGCAATAGGTATAGCTTCTGCAAGAACTTTGGATTTTATTGATGAATTAATATCCACAATAGATCTTGCAAGAAGACAAAGAGATGTTTATTTTGTTGGCTGTGCTAATGTTGGTAAATCTAGTATTATCAATGCTTTACTTAAAAGAACAACGTCAAGAACTGACGATTTAATCGCAACATCACTTATACCTGGTACCACACTCAATTCAATTAGAATACCTTATTTTGAAGATAATTGTGCTTTAATTGATACTCCGGGTTTAATAAATGAGAGTGATACATTAAATCAAATATTACCACAGTCTTATAAGAAAATGGTACCAAACAATGAAATTAAACCAATTACTTATCAAATATCTGATGGTAACAGTATTTGTTTAGGTGGATTAGGATTTCTTAGTTTTAAGACTAAAAAAACAATTTCTGTTACTGTATATGCTTCAAGAAATTTATATTTACATCGAACAAAAACTACAAAATTAGAGGAATTAATTGAAAATCAATTAGGATTATTATTAAGTCCACCGCTTAAAGAAGAGTTAGATAATATCAAATATGTTAAAAAAAATTTTTTGATAAGTAATAAGAAAGATATCTGGTTTTCAGGATTTGGTTTTGTTCAAATAATAGGTGATACTAATGTTACAGTTAAATATATTAAAAATACGGAGGTTTATTTAACTGATGTTATCTTTGGTTAAAATTAAAAGAATAGTTAAAGTAAAATTCATTAAATCTGGACATAAAGAACGATATATTCATACATTAGGTGTAGTGAAAATGGCTAAATTTTTAGCCAAGAAATATAATATAAATAAGAAATCTGCAATTATAGCTGCATATTTACATGATTACATGAAATATGATAGCATAGATGAAATAAAAGAATTATTAAATAATGAAGACTATAATGAATGTTTAAATTGCAAAGTTTTATTTCATTCATATGGTTCTGCAGAATATTATAAAAAATATATAGGTAATAATGTCGATATATATAACGCTATAAGAAATCATGTATTTGGTCGAATTGGAATGTCCAAATTAGAAGAAATAATACTTATAAGTGATTATACAGAAGAAAATAGAAAATATGAAAATTGTGTCAAATGTCGTGAAATACTTTTAAATGGCAATTTAAATGAAGCGATTTATTATTCTACTAAAAAGACTATTGAATTTTTAATTAACGAAAATAAACAACCTCATGATAGACAAGTTGAGGTATTAAAATATTATGAAGGAGTATTAAAATGTTAGAAGATATAATTTATGATTGTTTAAATAAAGTTAAAGCCGAGAATATATTAGAATATAATATGAAAGGAATATCACCTTTTTATGATAAAATGATTCTCGCAAGCGTATCTTCATTAAGACAAGCTTCTGCTGGTGCAGAATATATTGAAGAAGAAGCAGTAAAAGCTGGTTTTAAAGTTAGAGGAATTGAAGGAGAAAATAGTGAATGGGTGTTAATTGATTTATATGATGTTGTCGTTTCTATATTTACTAAAGAAGAAAGAGAACATTTTTCAATAGAAAAAATATATTTAGATATTCCTTGTAAAAAAATCAATTAATAGTATTTTAAAAGTATAAAAAAATGTTATAATATATATAACTTAAAAGGAGGTTATTATAATGAAAAAATTTTTAAAATGCTTAACAGCAACTTTTGCATGTTTAACTTTATTATTTTTAGTTGCATGTTCTAATATTACTCAAAGTTATGCAGATAAGATTAATCAAGCAACAGAAAATGGAGAAAGTATAACATTGGAACAAGTTAGAAATGATTTAGGAGATGAATGTGTTGAAATCTTAGTTCTTAATAATGGTGTTGTTATAGGAGTTAAGGGTTGCAAAACAGTTGATGATTTAAGTGAAAAATTAGAAAATGAAGAAGATGTTGAAGGTATCATTATTACCATTGTTTTAGGTAAAGCTAAAACTGCTTCATATCGTAAGATAACTTTAAATGATTTAAAATAATTTTCAAAAGTCTCATAAGAATTTAATCTTATGGGACTTTTTATTGAAAAAAAATGATATTTTTTGTATAATAGTCTTAGGTGAATTTTAATGAAACAATATTTAGATTTATGTAAAACAATATTAAATAATGGAATAAAAAAAGAAGATAGAACCGGAACAGGTACTATCTCTTATTTTGGATATCAAATGAGATTTAATTTAAACGAAGGTTTTCCTTTGTTAACTACTAAAAAAGTTCATTTAAAAAGTATAATTCATGAACTTTTGTGGTTTATAAGTGGTTCAACAAATATAAAATATTTAGTAGATAATGATGTGAAAATTTGGAATGATTGGCCCTATGAAATTTTTAAAAAAAGCAATGATTATAATGGTGAAACTATTGAAGAGTTTGCTGAAAAAATAAAAAATGACAATTATTTTGCAAATAAATATGGCAATTTAGGTCCAGTTTATGGAAAACAATGGCGAAATTTTGAAGGCGTTGATCAATTAGAATGGTTAATAAATGAAATCAAAACTAATCCAAATTCAAGAAGATTAATTATTTCAAGTTGGAATCCTAAGGAAATTAATGATATGGCTTTACCACCTTGTCATTGTTTTATACAATTTTATGTTAATGATAATAAACTTTCTTGCCAATTATATCAAAGAAGTGGAGATGTTTTTTTAGGCATACCTTTTAATATTGCAAGCTATAGTTTATTTACTATGATGATTGCTCAAGTTTGTAATTTAAAATTAGGTGAGTTTGTTCATACTATTGGTGACGCACATATATATTTAAATCATTTAGAACAAATTGACAAACAATTAAAAAGAGAGCCTAGAAATTTACCTAAAATAAAAATTAATCCTAATGTAAAATCGATTTATGATTTTGTATATGATGATTTTACACTTATTGATTATAATCCTCATAAAGGAATTAAAGGGAAGGTGGCTGTCTAATGATTAGACTTATATGGGCAATGACTAAAAATAGAGTTATTGGTCTTAATAATCGTATACCTTGGCATATAAAAGAAGATTTAGTTTATTATAAAAATAAAACTAAAGGTCAAACTGTTTTAATGGGAGAAAATACATATTATTCATTAAAAAGTTATTATAAGGATAAATGCTTACCATATGGTAAAATTTTTGTCGCCAGTCTTAATAAAAATCTTGAACTAGATGATGCAGAAGTAATTAATGATATTACTTTATTTTTAAAGAATAATAAATTAGATATATGGGTTGTAGGTGGAGCATCTATATATAAATTATGTTTACCATATGCAGATGAATTATATATATCTTATGTTAAAGAAGAGTATGATGGTGATACTTTTTTTCCTTTATTTGATTTTAATAATTATAGATTAGTTTTTGAAAAAGAGACTGAATTAATTATTTATACAATATATGAAAGAGTTTAGATATTATGTTTTTATTAGTAATTTTATTAATGCTTGCTGGCGTTTATAGTTATTTATTTTATTTTACAAATTTAAGTTTATATTTTTATTTTTTATGGATACCTTTATCTATTCTATTATCTTTTTTAACTTTTGTATTGTTTGTTTTATTTATTTTTATATTTTGGAAAAGAACTGATCCTAAAGGTAAAATAAGACATAAAATATTGCATCAAGTATGTCATTTGATATTAATTCTAGCTAATGTTCATGTTAAAGTTGTAGGGAAGGATAATATTCCTAATGAAACGTTCGTATGCTATGCTAATCATAAATCGGATATAGATCCTATTGCATTATATTATGGACTTCATAGTATATGTTCTGTTGTTGGTAAAAAGAGTTTATTTAAAATACCTATAATTAAAGATTGTCAAAAAGTTTTTGGAGCTATAGCTTTAGATAGAAATAATGATAGAGAAGCAGCAAAATCTATGATTGAAGCTATTAAATTAATTAAAAGTGGATTGTCTTTCATGATTTTTCCAGAAGGTGGTATAAAAAGTAGAGATACTGAAGAAATGGTTAATCTTCGTGCTGGTGCTTATAAATTAGTGACAAAAAGTGGTGCTTTATTGCTTCCTGTAACGATATTAGGCAGTTCAAATACTAAAAAAAGAAAAACAATATTAAAAAGAGTAAATATTACTTTAATTATTCATAAGGCATTAAATAATGATGTATATATGAATTATAATACTACAGAATTAGGTAATATGGTTATTGATTTAGTAAATGAGGATATTAAGTCATATGAAAAAAATTGTAATTATTAATTTATTTATTGCATTTATCTTATTTTTTTTAGGTATATGTTTTATTATAATTTCAGCATTGAATATAAATTTAGCTATGATGTATATAGGTTTAATTATATTAATTATAAGTTTAATTATCTATTTAATATTAATCATAATAGGAATAATGTATTTGTATAAAAATAAACTCAAGGAGACAAACTATTAGAAGTCAAAAGGTAAAATAATTTTTAAATTAAATTTTTTATCCATAATTTTCTAACCTAATGAGATAAGAAATTTTTGTGATTCTTATCTTCTTTATGATGTTTTTTTGAATAGTATTCATGAAATGTAGGATTATGTATAATTATTTTCGTGGTAACATTCATTAGGACATATCTAAGATGAGACAAATCATATTTAACAATTTTAGAATTTTAAATCACGGTTCCATATTGGTTGAATAATTGTGTTTAAATTTGGAATTATCAATTCCAACAAGGTACATAATATATCACCTCCTATAATAAAAAATGTACCAAACTTTTATAACAAATAGTTTCTATTTACGTAGCCTTGTGATTTATAAAGCATCAAGTACTAACCAATTTTTAAATAAAAGTTGTGTTTAGAGCCTCCATAAATTACAGGAACAAGTTCATAGTGTTTATAGAATTATAACATCAATAAAATGATGTGAAAAAATTTAGGTATGAGAAAGGAGAAAGTATTATTAATTTAGTTAAATTCTTACTTTTTTAATAATACAATAAATAAAATGAAACTATTATTTTTAATTTTGTTGATTTTGTTAGTATTTTCTATTATCATTTTTATGATTGTATATATTCGTAAAAGAAAAGATAATAAAATAAAAAATGATATTATAAAATTATTTATTAATGCATGCAAAGATAAAGATATTGATGATTATAAAATTGAATATGTAAAAAATGGCATATATGATTTTTATTTTGAAGACTCTAGTGATATTTATTACATTAAAGTTATTAATAATTTTTCATCTAAAGAAATATGCATTAATAACGCAATAAAATGGCAATTAAGAACATTTAATTCTCACAATGAAAAACTAAATTTTGTTGAAGATATTGAATCCTTAATGCGACTAGATTTAAATAATAATATAAAAAAAGAACATAAATTATTTATAATATATCCTAATGTTACAACATTATTAAAAGTTATTAATGAATGTGAAATGGTATTTGTTTATCCTGAAACTGATGTTTTTGGCTCAAATGTCGTATCTTATAAGAAACTTTTAGAGGATGTTAATGTACTTGATTTATAGCTAAGAAAGAAGATGATCATATGAAATATGATATGGATAATTTAGAATTTGAACAAATTTTAAGCGTTTTATCAACTTATGCTAAAACTAATTATGCAAAGGAATGTATTTTAAAATTAATTCCTTCAAATAATTATGAGCTAGTTTTACAAAGAAATAAAGAAACAAAAGAAGCTTATAATGCTATTATTAAACTACAAGATATTCCTTTAGGTGGATTATATGATGTTAAAGGGAGTATTAAAAGAGCTCAAATTGGTGGGATTTTAGAACCGTATGAACTTTTAAACATTGTAGGATTGCTTGATTGTTCTACTAGTGTAGTAAAATATTTTAAAAGTTTAGAATCAATGAAGTTAGATATATCAAGCTTAAGAGAATATAGTGATAAGTTGGTTTTTAATCAAACGATTAAATCAAGTATAACACTTGCTATAGATAGTGATGGAAATGTTGTAGATAATGCTTCTAGAGAATTGTTCACCTTAAGAAGAAGTATTGTATCTTTACAAAATAGATTAAGAAGTAAATTAAATGAAATGCTTACAAGATATTCATCTATGTTGACAGAAAATTTAATAGTTTTAAAAAATAATCGTATGTGTTTACCTGTTAAAATTGAATATAAAAATACTTTTAAAGGTATTATTCATGATATATCATCATCTAATACAACATGTTATATTGAACCAGAAACAACTATAGAAACTTCAAATCAAATTGATAGTTTTATTCAATTAGAAAAAAAAGAAGTACAATTAATATTAAAAAATTTAAGTTTACTTGTTTCATCTGAGGCAGACAATTTATTAAATAATTTAGAACTATTAACTTCTTTAGATATTATATTTGCAAAAGCCTCAATGGCTATAAAATTAAATTACGAAGAAGTTAATATAGTTAATAATCAATATTTTAATCTAAAAAAAGCTAGACACCCACTTATTGATTCTTCAAAAGTAGTACCTATTGATGTAGAATTAGGTAAAAAACATAATACTATTATCATTACAGGACCTAATACTGGTGGAAAAACTGTTGCGTTAAAAACTATTGGATTATTACATTTAATGATGATGTGTGGCTTAATGCTGCCATGTAGTAAAGAATCTACATTAAGTGTTTTTAGTGAAATACTTGTTGATATTGGCGATGAACAGTCTATTGCTCAATCACTATCAACATTTTCAGCACACTTAAAAAAAATGAATGAAATAATTAATGCTGCGACATTTGAATCATTGATTTTATTAGATGAATTAGGCAGTGGTACTGATCCCAAAGAAGGTAGTAGTCTAGCTATTGCGATGATAGATTACTTGAAGAAAAGAGGTTCTAAAATATTAGTTACAACTCATTATAGTGATTTAAAAAGTTATGCATATAAAGAAGATGATGTACTTAATGCATCAGTAGAATTTAATGCTAATACACTTTTACCTACATATAAATTGTTAATAGGTGTACCAGGTAAATCTAATGCGATTGAAATAGCTTCTAGATTAGGTATTCCTGAAGAAATAATAAATGAAAGTAAAGCTTATTTAAAGGATTTAGATCCATCTATATCAACTAAGTTAATGGATAATATGGAAGAAGAAATTAATAATTTAAGAGTTCAAGAAGCTGAACTTTTGCATAAAATAAGTGTATACGATAGTTTAAATGAAAAATTAGCTTTAGAAAAATTAAACTTGACTAAACAACGAGATAAGATATTATCTGATTCAAAAAAAGAAGCATCATTAATTATTGAAAAAACTAAAAAAGAAGCTGAGGAAATATTAATTTCTTTAAAAGAAAAAACAAATAATGATTATAAAGATCATGAGCTGGCTGATTTAAAATATAAACTTAAACAATTAAATAATAATGATAATGATGATGAACTTTTTGCAGAAGAATTAAATGTAGGAGATTATGTATTTATAAAATCTTATAATCAATATGGAACTATATTAAGAATTAAGAAAGACAAGTATAGCGTTCAAATGGGGCAATTTAATATTGATTTAATAAAAAATGATTTAGTTAAAGCTACAAGACCTGCTACAAAAATTCAAAAAAAGACTAATATGAGTGGATATAATCCAGCATCACACGTAAGTTTATCTCTAGATCTAAGAGGAAAAAGATATGAAGAAGTTAAAGATTTAATGGACACATATCTTGATCAAGCAATTTTAGGTAATTTAGAAACAGTATCTATTATTCATGGATTTGGTACTGGCGCTATAAGAAAAGCAGTTTGGGAATATTTAAAGAAATGTCCTTATGCTAAAAGTTATCGTTTTGGCCAAGAAGGAGAGGGCTTAAATGGAGTTACTATCGTTAAATTAAAATAAGGATTGATAAATTGATTTATGAATATAATGGTTCAAATTTGAATGATGGTATATATTATTTCTATGCATCTTGGAATTCTAAATGTAATATTTTAGCGGAAAGAATTATAAAATTAAACATGGAGTTTAATAATTTGAATATTTATAAAGTAAATACAACTAGATTTAATGATTTGAAAAAGAAATTAAATGTTAAAAAAATACCTACATATTTATATATAAAAGATGGTATAATTAAAGAAAAATTAGAAGGAAATTTTGACTATATTAGTTTAAAGAAATGGATTAAAGAAAGAGTGATATAATATGGAATATGTAATAATTATTGGTCATGATATGGATTTCAACAAATTTAATTTTAAAGATAAATTTGTTATTGGAGTAGATGAAGGTGCATATATTGCTTTAAAAAATAATATTAAACTTGATGTAGCTATTGGTGATTTTGATTCAATTTCTAAAGAAAATTTAAGTTTATTAGAAAATTATACTAAAGTAATTAAATTACCTGAAAAGAAAAATGATACAGATACTGCTGCAGCATTAAAATTATGTAAAGATGCCACTAAAATTACTATATTAGGTGGTATTCAAGGTAAAAGAATTGAACATTTTATAGCTAATTTATTATTAATGGAAACATCAAAATGTGTAGAAATGCTTGATAATAATTCCATTATGTATATTAAAGATTCTTCATTTAGTTTAAAGAAAAATGATTATAAGTTTATATCATTTTTTGCATTATCAGAAACTATAATTTCATTAGAAGGATTTAAATATCCTTTAACTAATTATTCTTTAAAAAATACAGACCCTTTAACTATTTCAAATGAATTAACAAGTGATAGAGGAATAGTAACTCTTAAAGGTGGAAGAATTTTAGTTATTCAGTCAAAAGAAGATTCAAAATAATTAGGAGACTAACTATTAGAAGTCAAGAGGTAAAATTAAAAAAATAAACAAAAAAATATGATAATAAAGCGTAGTCTCCCCTTACCCCAAAATACTTCTAATAAAAAGATATTATATTAATAATTTTGAATCAAATTTCTTATCCAAGATTTCAAGGTGATAAATTATGCGTAATAATTTTCTAACCACGTGAGACAAGGCAACTCTGTGGTTCTTACCTTCTTTATGATGTTTCTTTGAATAGTATTCATAAAATGTAGGATTATGCATAATGATGGTCATAGCAACGTTCATTAAAACATATCTAAGATGAGATGAACCATGTTTAACCATTTTACCATTTTGAAACATAGTTCCAGATTGAATTGTAGAAGGTTCTAAACCAGCATAGGCAAGTAATTTAGCAGCTGATGAGAATTTGTTAAAATCTCCAAACTCACCAATTATTTGTGCAGCTGATATAGTAGAAATACCAGGAATAGAAGTTATATTAGTGTGGTATTCTTTCATTATTGATTCAATTTGAGATTCTAAATTAGATATTTCATTATCTATAGTTTCATAGATAATAAGTATAGATTTAAGCTGGATTAAAAGATATTCATCTGTATGTCCAACAGTGTTTTTAGCAAGCTCACGAAGCTTAACAAATTTAGCAGCTGAAGATTTTCGATGTAATTTCTTCAATTGTAAAATTTCTTCGTCAGTTAATTTTGAAATTCTTTTAGGAGTTTTATACTTCTTTAGAATATAAATAGCTGTAGTACCAAATTTACCATTAAAAAACGGTTTAAATTCAGGGAAAAGCTTATCCATTACATTAGTCAGCTTAACTAAATGTAATGAACGTTCTTTAATTAAAGCCTCACGTAATCTTGTGAGTGACTTAAGTGAAGAAATGTGGTATGATGATAGTTGATAGGGCTTGTAGTCTACAGACAAAAGAACTTTAGAGATCATCATAGCATCTAATTTATCAGTTTTAGTCCTTCGTAGTGTAAAAACGTTTGAAACTTTCTTGATTAGGTAAGGATTAAACTGCATGAATGAATAACCATGTTCATTCAAAAAAGGCATAAGATTATCTCCATAGTGTCCTGTATCTTCAAGTCCTATTCTTATTTCTTGAGAATGATCTAAAACATTAAGAACATTTAACAAATAATCAAAGCCATCTTTAGAGTTATTAAAAGAGAAAGAATTTTTAATAACATCACCTGTTTCAGATTGAATGAAACAGTCATGTTTAAATTTGGAAATATCAATTCCAACAAGGTACATAAAAAAACACCTCCAAAAAATTAAATGTACCAAACACTTGTGTAACCAACAGTTTTTACTCATGGAGCCTTGTGATTTATAAAGCATCGTGTGCTAACTAACTAATCACCACTTTTAAATAAAAACTGTGGTAAGAGCCTCCTAGAACAATCTAAAGTTGTAAAATTACAGAAACAAATCCACAGTGTTTATTAAATTATAACATCAATTAAATGATGTAAAAATAATTGAGGTGTAAGAAAGGAGAAAGTATTATTAGCTTAGTACCAATCTTACTATTTTAATAATACAAGGAATTAGGAATGAATGGTTTTTTGATAGTTAATAAACCAAAAGGAATAACTTCACAAGGTGTAGTATGCCAAATAAAAAAGAAATTTAATATAAAAAAATGTGGTCATACTGGTACATTGGATCCAGATGCAACTGGTGTTCTAGTTGTTGCTGTTGGTGAGGCTACAAAAATGATTCGTTTCCTTGATGAAAAATATAAGCAATATGAAACTACTATTGTTTTTGGTTATGACTCTAATACCTTAGACATTTATGGAAATATTACTAAAGATATTGATATGTCATTTACTTTAGAGGAGTTAGATAATGCTTTAATAAGCTTGAAAAATATGAAGTATCAGTTACCTCCCATGGTTTCTGCAATAAAAATAAATGGTAAAAAATTGTATCAATATGAAAGAGAAAATGTAAAACTAGAAATAAATGAAAGACCCATTGAAATAACTGAAATAAAAAGATTATCTGATCTAAGATTAGTTAATAATCATTTAGAAGTAGATATTAGAATAACTTGTTCTAAAGGCTTTTATGTTCGCTCATTTGGACGTGATTTGGGTTTAAAATTAGGTGGTTGTGCTATATTAAAAGAATTAAATAGAATATATAGTGGTAAATTTCATTTAGATAATAGTACACCTTTAGAAAAAATATCTAAAGATAATGTTATTGATATATTAGATATATTTAATGATTTTGATAAGCTTGAAGTTGATGATTATATTGCGAAATTAGTATTAAATGGAGTTATTTTAGATGAAAGGCAAATTATAACTGATAAATCATTTTATGTTTATAATAATAAATCTTTAATTGCTATATATGAACCTATCGGTAATAATAAATATAAACCTGTAATAATATATAAAAAAGGAAGTTTTTCTGATGAAAATAATTAATATTGATAATGAAAATTTCAAAGAAATATCTGATGAATTATGTGCAGCGATAGGTAACTTTGATGGAGTTCATCTAGGTCATCAAAAATTAATTGAAGAATGTAAAAGACATAATTATAAATCTGCTGTTTTAACTTTTTATCCTCATCCTTCGACATTTTTGAAGAAGATACCTAATTATAAATTAATAACTCCAATTAATCATAAAGCTGATATATTTTCAAAAATGGGAATCGATTATTTAATTATAATAGAATTTAACGAAAAATTTGCTAATTTAAGCAAAGAAGAATTTATTTGTCTAATGAAAAAACTTAATATAAAATCTTGCGTATGTGGTTATGACTTTTCATTTGGTAGAAAAGCTGAAGGTAATATTTTAGATCTTTCAAAAGAATTTGAATTTTATGAAGTTAAAAAATTCATATATGATAATGTAAGAGTTTCATCAACATACATTAGAGAACTCTTATCTATTGGTGATATAGAAAAAGTAAATAAAATGTTGGGAAGAATTTTTTCCATCCGTGGTAACGTTGAATATGGTACTCAAAAAGGTAGGTTAATTGGTTTTCCAACCGCCAATTTAAATTATGCTAATTATTATATACCTTCAAATGGAGTTTATTTTGTGACAATAAAAATAAATAATATTTTATATTATGGAATGTGTAATATAGGAAATAACCCAACTTTTAATTATTCTAATAATATAAAAGTTGAAATTAATATTTTTGGTTTAAATGATAATATTTATAATAATAACATAGAAGTATTTTTTTATAAAAAAATAAGAAATGAAAAAGACTTTGGTTCAAAAGAAGAATTAATTAAACAATTAAAATTAGATAGAGATCAATGTTATAAATTATCCAGTGATATGAATTTTACAAAATAAATGTTTTTACAATTAACTCTCAATTAACTTTTTTAAATAAAAAAAGAAAACTACTTGCAAATAACTAAAAAAAAGTGTATAATTTACAAGTCGATTTCTTTGTTTTAGGAATTTCCTCTATTCCATTACTAGGAAATTCGCATAAATTCATTAAGGAGGATAATAAAATGTTAACTAAAGAAAGAAAAGCAGAATTAGTTAAAACTTATGGTAAAAATGATAAAGATACTGGTTCAACAGCAGTTCAAATAGCTATTTTAACTGAAGAAATCAATCTTTTAAATGTTCATTTTGAAAAACACATTCATGATTTCCATTCTAAACGTGGATTAATGTGTAAAATAGGACAAAGAAGATCTTTATTAGATTATCTTAAGAAAAATGACTTAAAAGCTTATGAAGAGCTTATTAAGAAATTAGGCTTACGTCGTTAATTAGTGGTGCATTATAGCACCTTTTTTTTATTATTAAAATATAGCAAGTTTTTTTGCTTAATTTTCATATATTTTGTTTATTTTATCTAATTTTATGATATAATTACTATGTTATGAATAAAAAGATAGAATTTTAAGGAGAAAATAAGATGAGTGAAGTAAAACGCTTCGAATACAATTGGGCGGGTCGTCCTCTTGTTGTAGAAATCGGAGAAGTAGCAAAACAAGCAAATGGTGCTTGTATTGTGAAATATGGAGAAAGTACGGTTTTATCAGCAGTTTGTTCTAATAATGTAGCATCAACCGCAGACTTTTTCCCGTTGATGGTTTTATACCAAGAAAAATTATATGCTGCTGGAAAAATTCCAGGAGGATTTTTAAGAAGAGAAGGTAGACCTTCAGAACATGAAACTTTAGTTTCACGTTTAATTGACCGACCTATTAGACCTTTATTTGCTGAGGGGTTTAGAAATGAGGTTCAAGTTGTAAATACAGTATTATCAAGTGATCCTGATTGTTCTACAGCTATGGCTGCAATGTTAGGTTCATCTTTAGCTTTAATGATTTCAGATATTCCTTTTGAAGGTCCTATTGCTGGAGTTGTAGTTGGAAAGGTTGATGGGAAATTAATAATTAATCCATCACCTGAAGAATTAGAAAAATCTGATATCAATTTAACAGTTGCTGGAACACATGAAGCTATCAATATGGTTGAAGCTGGTGCTAAATTTGTTAGTGAAGATGATATGTGGGAAGCTTTAAAGTTCGGACATGCTGAAATTCAAAAACTTTGTGATTTCCAAAAAGAAATTGTTGAAGCATGTGGAAAAGAAAAAGTAGAAGTTGAATTATTTGAGGTTAATCCTGAAATCAATGCTTTAGTAAAAGAATATGCAGAAGAAAGATTAGTTAAGGCTATTCGTATTGAAGATAAACTTGAACGTTATGCTGCAATTGATGAAGTTAATGAAGAAACGTTAGCACATTTTGATGAAAAAGTATTTATTAAAGAAATTGAAGGCATTAAAGTAATTGATACTGATGCTAAAAAAGAATATTTACGTCACGTACAATATACTTTAGATGAAATATTACATAACGAAGTAAGACGCTTAATCTCTGTTGATAAAATTAGACCAGATGGTCGTAAGACAGATGAAATAAGACCATTATCAAGCCGTGTAGATGTTTTACCTAGAGTTCATGGCTCTGCATTATTTACTCGTGGACAAACTCAAAGCTTAGGTACTGTCACACTTGGTTCTTTAATTGATAGCCAAATTATCGATGGATTAGGTGAAGAAGAAAATAAGAGATTTATGCTTCACTACAATTTCCCACAATTTTCAGTAGGTGAAACTGGTAGATATGGAGCTCCTGGTAGACGTGAAATAGGACATGGTGCTTTAGGTGAAAGAGCATTATCATATGTTATTCCTAGTGAAGATGAATTCCCATATACTATTCGTGTAGTATCTGAAATTTTAGAATCAAATGGTTCTTCATCTCAAGCTACTATATGTTCAGGAACATTAGCATTAATGGCTGCAGGTGTTCCTATTAAAGCTCCAGTTGCAGGTATTGCGATGGGATTAATAACATACGGTGATGATTATACAATTTTAACTGATATTCAAGGATTAGAGGACCATTTAGGAGATATGGATTTCAAAGTTGCAGGTACTAAGGAAGGTATTACTGCTTTACAAATGGATATCAAGATTAAGGGTATTACTTATGAAATATTAAAAGAAGCTTTATATCAAGCTAAACAAGGTCGTTTGGAAATATTAGACCATATGGCAACTACAATAAGTGAAGTAAGACCAGAATTATCTAAATATGCTCCAAAAGTTGTTACATCTAAAATTAATCCAGATAAAATCAAAGATGTTATTGGGGCTGGTGGAAAAACTATTAATGCAACTATTGAAAAATTCGATAATGTTAAAATTGATTTAGAACAAGATGGTAGATTATTTGTAATGCATGAAAATATGGAGACTGCTAAAGCTTGTTTAGAATATATTATTAATTCTATTCGTGAAGCTGAAGTAGGAGCAGTTTATACTGGTAGAGTAACTAGAATTGAAAAATATGGTGTATTTATTGAACTTTGGGAAGGCACAGAAGGTTTATGTCATATTTCTAAATTAGCATTAGAAAGAGTTGAAAAGCCAGAAGATGTTGTTTCATTAAATGATGAAATAATTGTTAAATGTATCGGAGTTAATGATAAGGGACAAATTGATTTATCAAGAAAAGATGCATTAAAAGATGCTCAAAAACGTAATGAAACTAAGAAAAATGAAGAATAATTAAAAAAATGACCTAGAAATAGGTCTTTTTTATTACAATAAAAATATTTTGGTTATCAATTACCAAAAAAGTATTGACAATATTTAATTGTTGAGTATAATAAAATCGTAGTTGGTAATTTAAAACCAAAAATAAATGAATATATTATATAAAAGAGGAGAGGTAACTATGGAAGAACAAACATACTTAAATGTTAGACAGTGGAGACTTTACAGATATTTAAAAAGTCAATATAAGAGAAATGAGTTTTTATCAAGAGAAGAAATCTGTGAACGATTTTCAAACTTTTATCTTGATAATAAAAACTTATCATATAATTATAAGTTATTAGCAATTGATATAAATAAAATAAATGAAAATAATGATACTACAAAAATAATTATTTCAACTAAAAAAGGTTATAAAATTGGAAATGCTGAAGAATCGCTTGAATTTATAAAAAGAAGATTTAATTTTACAAAAGAAATTTTGAAGTATAATAGTATATTATTAAAAAAATATAATTTAAATGAATTTAAAAATAAAAATTTATAGGTGAAAATATGAAAGAAATAAAAATTGATACAATTTTAGGTATTGAGGATAGAAAATATAAAATATATAGTTATTGTAGAGTTTCAACAATACAAGAATCATTAGAAAGACAAGAAGAAGCAATTAAAACTTATTGTGAAAAAAATAATATTGAGATTGATAGAGCGTTTGCTGACAAAATCTCAGGTAAAAACTTTAATCGTAATGAATACTTAGAAATGAAAAAACTTGTTAACGATAATGATGTAATAATAATAAAAGAACTAGACCGTTTTGGTAGAAGTATGGACTTGATAAAAGAAGAGTGGGAATACTTTATGAAAAAGGGTGTTAGAATAATTGTTATTGATATGCCTTTAATATCAAGTGATTTAGATGGTAATAAAACTTTAGATATGAGGTTTATATCTAATCTAGTATTTGAAGTTTTATGTTATAGTGTAGAAAAAGAAAGAGAGAAAATATCACAACGTACTAAAGAAGCACTAGCTGTTAAAAAAACAAATGGTGTTGTATTAGGTCGACCTGCAAAATTTGATGCAAATGATATTGATGCAATGATAGAGTTAAGAAAAAATGGTTATACCTATAAAGAAATTGGCGAGGTGTTTGAAACATCAGCACCGGCTGTACAATACATTTTAAAGAAGAGGGTAAAAATATGGTAGTAAATAGTGCAGATACATTAGCAATTAAAAGAAAGAAAAAAGAAAAAAGAAAAAAGATTTTATGCAGCATCGGTAAAGGTCTATGGATTGGAACAGAATTAATAGTATGTATTGCAGGTTATGTTTTAGTAGGAATTGCTGGTGCTATACATGGGCTTATAACTGGTATTATGAAAATGTAAAGGAGGTTAAAAGTATGAATTTTAAAGAGTACGCAAAAGAACAAGATAAACATTGGAATGAGGTTATGAAGCTTGCTGAAAAGTATGGTTTCATCATCCAAGCATATGCAGGTACAGCTACACTATGCACTCATAGAGCATTTATAAAAGAATAGGGGTAAGATTATGGAAAAGAGAAATATACAAACATTAAAAACACAATTTAAATCAAATGAACAAGGATATATTTTAGTAAAATCTATGGTTTTAGTTTATTCACTAAAAAAAATAGATGTTGAAGTACCTAAATTAAATTTTGAAAAAGAAGTACAAGTATTTTTAAATGATTTAAGTAATATTATAAAAAATAATTTATCATTAATTGAAAAAAAAATTGGAATTTATTTTAAAGAAATAGTAGAAGAATGTATTAATTCATATCATATAAATGAAATTATAGATACCAGAATAAATGATAGTTTAAATATTATAATAAATTCTTCTACTGATGATATAAAAGAATTTATTATTAATGAAGCTAATTTTATAGGAGAAAAAGATGACTATAGTACGCCTAAAAATCTTATAGATTTAATAATAGGATTATTATCAAAAAATGAAAATCAAATATGGTTTGATTTAGGTTGTGGTAATGGTGATTTTTTAGTGGAATTAACTAAAAAAAGTAATAAAATAAAATGTCATGGTGAAGATATTGATTTTAATTGTTATTTATTGACTAAAATAAGATTATATTTTACAGGTATTGAATCTGACATTAATCAAAGAAATATTCTTTTATCAAATTATAATGAAGTTACTGATGTTGCGTATGGTAATACTCCATTTTTATATAGATTATCTCAAAATGATAATAAATATAATGATTTAAATAAATATGTTGGATGTGTAAAATCATATCAAAATGCTTCTTGGATTTTCGCTGATAGATTACTACAAGCCATTAAAGATAGAGGTATAATGATTATGACAGAAGCTAGTTTAATGAATTATGTTGATATTGACCAAAGGAAAAAAATTATTGATAATAACTTAATTGAAGGAATAATAAAACTTCCAATAAATTTATTTTCATATACAGGTATATCTACCTCAATTGTTATTTTTAATAAACATAAAATTGATGATAAAATTAAATTTATTGATGCAACTAAAATGTATATACCTGGTAGAAGATTAAATGAATTAAATGTTGATGAAATTCTTAATGAATATAATTCTAGCAATAAAGGAACTATAATTAGTATAAATGAGATAATAAAAAATGATTATTGTTTAAATACTAAAAAATATGTTGACGTAAACGAGATTGTACTAGAAAATGAAACAATCTTAGAAACTGTTATTGATGATGTATTTAGAGGTGTACAAATACCTGTTACTAAAATAGATGAATATTCAAAAGACATAGATGATAAAAACACATACAAACTTTTAGGACTTGGTGATATACAAAATGGTTCATTTGAAATTGATACACTTCAAGTCATTAAAAACGATGGTAAATTAGATAGATATTTAGTAAAAAACGGTGATGTTATAATTTCTGCAAAAAGTACTAAGATTAAAACCGCTGTTGTAGAAATATGTGAAGAAGAAAAAATTGTTGCAACTGGAAATTTAATTGTCGTAAGATGTAATCGAAATAAAATTAACCCTGTATATTTAAAAACTTTTTTAGACTCATGTAATGGCTCTAAATTATTAGAATCAATCCAAACAGGTACAAATATTATTTCAATTAATGTAAGTGCATTATTAAATATGAAAATATCACTTATTGATAAGGAAAAACAAGATAAAATAGCTGAAAGATTTATATTAAAGTTAGATCAATTCAAATTAACTAAATTAAAGTTAGAAAAATTAGAAAAAGAATTAAATAATGTATTTGATGACTCTATTGGAGGATACTATAATGAATAAAATTTTAGATCAAAAAGAATTATTTTATCTTATATCTGATATTCAAAATAAACTTGAAATTGAATTTATCAATGCAAATAGAAAAGGCAATATAGAGGAAGTTTTAGAAAAATATCATTATAATGATAATCAAAATACAAATGATTATAATAAATCTCCTAATGTTAAGAAATTATTAGATATTTTAAAAATTAGAAAAGAAAAAGATGATAAAATCAATTCTTTTTTACTTGATTTTATATCAAGTCCAAATAATATAAAAAAACCAGATATTGATGTATTAAAATTAATTAATGAACGTTATTTTTTAGACAAAAAAATTAATTTCTATTGTAAATGGTATCTTATAAATTTAATTCAAAAAGGATATGTATCAATGCCTGAGAAAAAAAATGACTTTGTTGTCTAATTAATATAAAATTAGCATTTTTAATTTTAAACTTGTAATTATTTTCTAAAAATGCTATACTTGTATAGGTAGTTGGGTAACTGAGCCTATTGGTTAGGAAAGTCCATGCTAGCACAATCTGAGATGATTGTAGTGTTTGTGCTTAGCGAAACAATAAGCTAAGGCATTAATTTGACGGCGAAAGAAACCTAAGTCGATAGATATGGTGTATTTCATAAAGTGCCACAGAAACGAGTTCTATAGAAATGTAGAAATGAAACGTTGGTAAACCCCTCAAGCTAGAAACCCAAATAATGGTAGGGGAGCTTTAGAAAACTAAATGAAGTTATTCTAGAGGCAAAGTAATTTGCAGATAAATAGTTACCACTCAATTTTGAGTACAGAACATGGCTTATAGACTACTAAAAGAGGAGAAATCCTCTTTTTTATTTGTATAATAATATTGTATTCTATTGAAAAATATTATTATTTTTGGTAGAATAAATAAAGCAAATAAGTAAGGAGTTGAAGAATATGAATGATATTGAAGAAATGAAAAAACGTCAAAAAATGATTCGTAATTTTTGTATTATTGCCCATATAGATCACGGCAAATCAACTCTAGCTGATCGTATATTAGAAATATGTGAATCTGTAGAAAAAAGACAGATGCAAGAACAAATATTAGATTCAATGGATTTAGAACGTGAACGCGGTATTACTATTAAACTTAATTCAGTAAGTATGATATATAAAGCTAATGATGGTTTAGAATACGAATTTCATTTAATTGATACTCCAGGTCATGTTGATTTTACTTATGAAGTTTCAAGAAGTCTTGCTGCTTGTGAAGGAGCTATATTAGTAGTTGATGCAACGCAAGGTGTTGAAGCTCAAACTTTAGCTAATGTGTATTTAGCACTAGATAATAATTTAGAAATATTACCTTTAATTAATAAAGTTGATTTACCATCTGCAGAACCTGAACGAGTTAAACAAGAGATAGAGGATGTTATAGGAATACCTGCATATGAAGCTGTTTTAGCTTCGGCAAAAACAGGTATTGGGGTTAAGGATATATTAGAACAAATCGTTTCTTATGTAGCTCCTCCTAATGGTAATATTTTAGCACCTACTAGAGCTTTAATATTTGATAGTGCATTTGATGCATATCGAGGTGTTGTTGTACTTGTATGTGTTAAAGAAGGTATTATTAGAAAAGGTGATACAATTGAATTTATGGCATCAAAAGCAAAATATCAAGTTGTAGATTTAGGGGTTAGAACACCTAAAGAAGTACAAAGAGATTACTTGATGGCAGGAGATGTTGGATTTATCACTGCATCTATTAAAGATATATCTGATGTTAATGTTGGTGATACAATTACCACTGTTCAAAATAAAGCTTTAACTCCACTTTCAGGTTATAGAAAACTTAATCCAATGGTATTTTGTGGTTTATATCCAATTGATTCTAAGCAATATAACGATTTAAGAGATGCCTTAGATAAATTAAAATTATCTGATGCAGCTTTAGTATTTGAACCAGAAACATCTCAAGCATTAGGTTTTGGTTTTAGAACTGGTTTTTTAGGTTTACTACATATGGATATTATAAAAGAAAGAATTAGTAGAGAATTTGGTATTGAATTAATAGCTACTGCACCTTCTGTATCCTATCATGTTTATTTAACTGATGGTAGTATGATTGAGATAGATAATCCAAGTGGACTTCCAAGTATACAAACTATTGATAGAATTGAAGAACCTTTTGTAAAAGCTACAATTATGGCACCTACTGAATATGTTGGAGCTGTAATGGATTTATGTCAAAAAAAGCGTGGTATTTTTATTGATATGCAATATATAGAAGAATCTAGAGTAGTTATTCATTATAATATACCTCTTCTTGAAATTGTTTTTGATTTTTTCGACAAATTAAAAAGTTACACCAAAGGATATGCTTCATTTGATTATGAATTAGGTGATTATCAAGCTTCTAAACTTGTAAAAATGGATATAATGTTAAATGGAGATGTTGTAGATGCTTTATCTACTATTGTTCATAAAGATTTTGCTTACGAAAGAGGTAAAGTTATTGTTGAAAAATTAAAAGAAATTATACCAAGACATTTATTTGAAATACCAGTTCAAGCAGTTATTAATCATAAAGTTATCGCTAGAAGTGATATAAAAGCATTAAGAAAAGATGTTTTAGCTAAATGTTACGGTGGAGATATTTCAAGGAAAAAGAAATTATTAGAAAAACAAAAAGAAGGAAAGAAGAAAATGAAAGCTATAGGTAGTGTTGAAGTTCCACAAGATGCATTTTTAGCTATACTTTCAACAGATGATTAGGAGGAATTGGAATGAAAAAAGAGAATTGTCCTTATTGTAATTATGGTGAAGCATTATATAAATTTGGTTATGTTGCGTTTGAAACAGAGTATTCAAGTGTTATAGTTTTTAAAGATCAAACACATCGAGGAAGAATGATTGTTGCTTATAGAAAAGATCATGTTGCAGAAATAAAAGATTTAAATGAAAAAGAGCGTAATGCATTTATGAAGGATGTATGCGATGTAGCTAATGCAATTCAAAAAGCATATAATCCAGATCGTATTAATTATGGGGCTTACGGTGATACTTTAGGGCACCTTCATATTCATTTATGTCCTAAATACTATGGTGAAGCTGAATGGGGCGGAACTTTTGTTATGAATACAGGAAATTTATCAGATGAAAGTGTATGTCAAGAAGTAGCAAGAAAAATTATTGAAAATTATGAAGCATAAAACTGATTATTCGGTTTTTTCTTGCAATTATAAATAAGATGAGATATAATATTATTGTCATATTAAGGGGAGGCGAAAGCCTGAGAGGATAAGGATCTACCCTTAACCTGATCTAGGTAATGCTAGCGTAGGGAATAATATGAGTAATTTTATATCTCATTAATATTCTTTTTTATGCTTGTCCTAGTGGACAATTTTTTTATTAAAAAAGGAGAAAGAAATGAAAAAAAAGAAGTTTACAACAAAAGTGCTTGCTGAAGTTGCTATTTTTGCTGCATTAGCATTTGCACTTGATGCACTTCAAGGAGGAATCTTTAGAGGTGTATTTGCTAGTGGTGGTTCTATTGGTTTTGCAATGGTTCCGATTTTATTAATAAGCTATAGAAGAGGCTTATTTCCTGGTATTTTATGTGGGTTAATTGTTAGTTTAGTCCAAATGCTAGGTGGTATTTATGTAATTAATGCTACTAATTTTAATTCTGATTTTATGAAAGTATTAGGGCCATTTTTACAAATAATGTTAGATTACGTTTTAGCATACACAGTAGTTGGTTTTGCTGGTTTATTTTGTAATTTATATAAAAGAAGCAATAAAAAGCTATTATGGATATTATTAGGTTGTATTATAGCTGGATTACTTAAATATAGTTGTCACGTAATAGCTGGTGGATTATTTTGGTTAAATCAAGGTTCTAGTTTCTTAAATATAAATGATACTACATGGGCTTATTCATTTATATATAATGGTGCATATTCAATACCAAATATAATTATATGTACAATTATAATGTTTATAATTGCTAAATTTTATCCGAAATTCATTGAAGTAGATGAAAATGAATTTTATAATGAGGAGAATAACAAAAATGAAAAAATATAATGAAATAATTAAAAGAATCCTTATCATTCTTTTTGCTATTGTAATATTAGCTTTTTCCATTTCTAATTTTATATTAAGTATAGAATCTTATGATGGTGGTTTTGATGCTGATTTAGATTATATTATAATATTCTTTTGTGGATTAGCTATTTTAATATACGGAATATTAAATATTTATTCTTTTAAAAAAACTATTGATTTAAAAACTACCTATTATTCTTGTTTTGGTGTTATATCAGTTTTAATATCATTTTATTCATTTGGTTGTTTTTTTAAATCATTAGCTAAAAATAAAACATTTCTTGATAATCAAATATATCTATATTCAGGTTTACTAGGATTAATTATGATTATTTATTTAATATTTAGTTATAAAGGAGATTATCACAAATAAAAATACTACCTTATGTATTTCTACAGAAAGTAGTATTTTGTCAATAGTATGATAAAGGAGAGTTTCACTCTTCTTTATTTTTTTTCGTTCAATGAATCTCTAATTTCTTCTAATATTGTAACAATAGGATCTTTAATCTCTTCAACTTTTGCTTCCTCTTCAGTTATAGTTTTTTCGGTATGTTTTTTGGATTTTATATTTTCTTCTAATTCTTTACGTTTATTAGCTAAAGCAGTGAACACTTTCAAAATTATAAATAATGTTAACGCAATAAATAAGAAATTTAAAATAGATTCAATAAAAGCACTCCAATCTATATAATTTAATACTTTATATGATTTTCCATTAGGACCTAAAATGACTGCATCAGCTGAAGTGGTAGAATCTGCTAATTTAGAATTTGGTAATATTGTATATAATCCAGATGACATTCCAGGTATAAAAGATAATCCCCAATTAACAACAGGCATTAATATTTGTTTATTAAGAGTAGTTACAATAGTATTAAATGCACCACCTACAATAACACCAACAGCCATATCTAATACATTTCCTCTTGTAATAAATGCTTTAAATTCTTGAATTATTTTTTTCATTTAATTTAACCTCCGTGTTATTATTATAATAATTATTAATAAAATTGTAAAGAAATAAAGAAAAAAATGAAGTATTATGGTATAATTGAATAGGTGAAGTTTTTATGAAAAAAATTGATGTTCACACTCATTTAATAAAAAATATATGTGGAATAGGATCAGAAGGAGAATTATCTCCAATAGGTAAAGGTAAAGCCATTTATGCAAGTGGAAAGATAATTCAAATAATACCAGAAGAATATGGAGATATGGAGTTAACTAATGATGTTTTAGTTGATGTTTTAAATAAAAATAATGTCGAATTCAGTGTTTGTTTACAAGGTAATTATGCTGGATTTCAAAATATATATACCTATGAATCATCTTTAAAATATCCAAATAAATTAATTCCTGCTGGAACTTACGATCCATTTTTTAGAAATAAAGATTTAATTACTAAACATTTATTTGAAGATTTAAATATTAAAGTTTTAAAAATGGAAGTGTCAAATGGTTCAGGATTAATGGCTAATCACACTACTATATCATTAAGTGGTGAAGTAATGAATGAAGTATATGAACTGGCAAGAAAATATCATTTAATATTTTTTATTGATATAGGTAGACCTTTTAATAATTGTTATCAAGTTGAAGAATTAAAAGAATCTATTTTAAAATATCCGGATATAATATTTATTATATGTCATTTAACTTCTCCTCAACAAAATCAAAGGGATATATTAGAATATAATCTAAAATTATTTAAACTTAACAACGTTTATTTTGATATTGCAAGTTTGCCTAATAATACTAAAGGATTATATCCATTTAACTTGGCTCAAGAATATATTAGATTAGCTATTGATATAGTTGGAAAAGATAAAATATTATGGGGAAGTGATTTTCCAGCAGCAATGAATTATTGTAGTTATAAAGAATCATATAGTTATATTGAAAATAGTGATTTATTTACTTTAGATGAAAAAGAACATATTTTATATAAAAATGCTTATAAATTATTTGGAGATTTTATAAAATGAATGGTATATATATTCACATTCCTTTTTGTAAACAAATTTGTTCATATTGCGATTTTCCTAAACAAATTGCTAAAGAAGAAGTTCAAAATAAATACATAGATTATTTAATTAATGAATTTAAAGAATATGAAAAACAAAATTGGTTTTCTAATTGGAATAAAAAAACAAATAGTATATATATAGGAGGCGGAACACCTAATAGTTTATCAATTATTAATTTAAAAAAATTATTAAATACTTTAAAACCCTATTTATTACCTAATAATGAAAATACCATTGAAATTAATCCTGAATTATTAAATTTAGAGCAAGTTAATTTATTTAAAGAATTTAATATAAATAGAGTTAGTATTGGTGTACAAACATTTAATAACAATATTATTAAATTAATTAGAAGAAAACATACATATAATGATGTATTTAATGCAATAAAATTATTAAAATCAAATGGTATAAATAATATCAATATTGATATGATGTATGGACTTCCACAACAAACCTTTAATGATTTAAAATATGATGTTAAAACAGTTTTAAAATTAGGAGTTAAGCATATATCATACTATAGTTTAATATTAGAAGAAAAAACTATATTAGAATACCAATTAAAGAAAAAAGAAATTAATTTACCTGATGATGATTTAGTAGTAGATATGGCTAATTATTTAACAAAAAAACTTAAAAAAAGAGGATTTATTCATTATGAAATAAGCAATTATTCTAAAAATGGTTATGAATCAATTCATAATTTAGGTTATTGGAATTGTGAAGAATATATTGGAATAGGAGCTAGTGCTTGTGGATATATTCATAATTGTCGAATTTCAAATCATTATAATTTAAACAAATATTATGATAATTATATTTTAGAAAATAAAAGAATATCTATAAATGAACAAAAACAAGAATTTATGATGCTAGGATTACGGAAACTTAAGGGTATTAATATTAATGAATATTTTAATAAGTTTAATAGTTATCCTAACAATGATTTTGATATAGATTATTTAAAAAAACTAGATTTAATAAAAGAAAAAAATGATTATATTTTTATAAAAAAAGATAAAATATGGTTAGGAAATCTAGTTTTTGAACAATTTGTAGGAGGTGAAAAAAATGAATAATAAGGATGTAAGCTTTTATGAATTTTCAGATTTTAGATATTATTTACAAAATGATAAAAGATTAAGTGATAATACTGTACAAGCATATATGACAGACCTAGAATTATATGGTAATTTTTTAATAAAATATCAAAATATAAACGATATAACTTATGTAAATGATGAGCACATTAATAAGTATATTGCATCACTTAAAAGATCTAATTTATCAAAAACTACAATATCGAGAAAAATAATAGCTATTAAAGAATTTCATAAATTTTTATATTCTGAAAAGATTTCTGATGATAATCCTGCAAAATATATTGATATGCCTAAGACATCCAAAGCTTTACCAGTTGTACTTAGTAAGGAAGAAATTAATAAAATGCTTGAATCAATCGATACTTCAACACCCCTAGGCTTAAGAAATAAAGCTATGATTGAAACATTATACGCTTCTGGCCTTAGAATAAGTGAGTTAATTAATTTGAGTATATCTGATATTCACTTAAGAGAAAAATACATTGTAGTTATTGGAAAGGGTAATAAAGAAAGAATGGTTCCTTTAGGTGATATGGCGGTTATATCATTACGTAATTATATTGAAAAAGGACGACCGTTTTTATCTAAAAAAGGCGGAAATATTTTATTTTATAATTATCAAGGAAATTCTATTTCTAGACAATCATTATATAAATATATAGTTAAATTAGCTAAAGATAATGGCATAGAAAAGGAAATATCACCTCATACAATTAGACATAGTTTTGCAACACATTTGTTAGAGGGAGGGACCGATTTAAGAATTGTACAAGAATTATTAGGTCATGAAGATATATCAACAACACAAATATATACTCATATAGATAGAACTAGATTAAAGGAAATGTATGAGAATACACATCCTTTGGCTATAAAAAATAATAAAAAAGAAGGAGAATAAAACATGTTTAAAAGAGTATTTTTAGTAGTAATGGATTCAGTGGGTTGTGGTACAGCTCCATTAAGTTTTCAATATAATGATGAAGGGGCAAATACAATATCTCATATTGCAACAGCAACAAACGGTATTAATCTACCTACATTAGAATCATTTGGTTATGGAAATTTAACTGAAATATTAGGTGTTAAACCAAATAATAATTCTATAGCTTATTATGGTAAAGCTGATGAATTATCAACAGGAAAAGATACAATGACAGGTCATTTTGAAATGGTTGGTATACATACAACAGAACCATTTAAAACTTTCACTGATAATGGTTTTCCTAAAGAATTAATTGATTTATTAGAAGAAAAAACAGGACACAAAATAATAGGTAATGTTGCAGCAAGTGGAACTGAAATATTAAAAGAATTAGGGGAAGAGCATATTAAAACCGGTGCTATGATTGTATATACATCTGCTGATAGTGTTTTACAAATTGCTTGTCATGAAAAATATTTTGGTTTAGAAGAACTATATCGTTGTTGTGCAATAGCTAGAGAAATTTGTTTAGATGAAAAATATAAAGTTGGTCGTATCATTGCACGACCATTTATTGGAGAAACAAAAGATACTTTCAAAAGAACTCCAAATCGTCATGATTATGCATTATCACCAGCTCATGAAACTACATTAGATGCATTAAAAGAAAAAGGATATGATGTTATTTCTATAGGTAAAATAAATGATATATTTAATACTTGTGGTATTACTGAAGCTTATAAAACAATATCAAATCACAATGGTATGGAAATATTAAATGAAATGACAAAAAATGATTTTAGAGGATTATGTTTCTTAAATTTAGTAGATTTTGACGCTTTATATGGACATAGAAGAGATCCAGAAGGTTATAAGAAATGTTTAGAAGAATTTGATAGTGATTTATCAACTTTCTTACCATTAATGAATGATGATGATTTATTAATCATTACTGCAGATCATGGAAATGACCCTACATGGAAAGGAACTGACCATACTAGAGAGTATGTTCCTATTTTAGTTTATGGTAAAACATTATCATCAGGTAATCTTGGAATAAGAAATACTTTTGCTGATATAGGTCAAACTATTGCTGAAAACTTTAATGTTGAAAAACAACATATTGGAACTAGTTTTTTAAAGGATTTAAATTAATGGAAAATTTTATCTATTATACTCCTACAAAGGTATTTTTCGGAAGAAAAGAAGAAGAAAAAATAGCTGATATTTTAAAAGAATTTAATGCTAAAAATGTTCTTATACACTATGGTAAAACTTCAGTTATTAAAAGTGGATTGTTAGATAAAATTAAAAATATTTTAAATAATTCTAATATAAATTATATATTATTAGGCGGAGTTGAGCCAAATCCAAAATTAAAATTGGTGAAAAAAGGTATAGAAATTGTTAAAAAAAATGATATTGATTTTATTCTTGCTATAGGTGGAGGATCTGTTATTGATTCTGCAAAATTAATATCTGTTGGTTCAAAAGTCGAGTTTGATCCTTGGTTATTTTCAATTCATAAGGAAATACCACAAGCTAATATAGGTCTTGGAGTTATATTAACTTTGGCAGCAAGTGGCTCAGATATGTCTGATTCATGCGTTATAACTAATGAATTAACTAAGGAAAAAAGAGGCTTTAATAACCCTTTAAACAGACCTATATTTGCTATTCTAAATCCCGAATTAACATATACTGTATCTTCATATCAAACCGCTTGTGGTATAGTTGATACGATGATGCATACACTTGAACGATATATAACTAATCATAGTTTTGACCCAACTGATTCAATATCAATTTCTATTTTAAAATCAATATATAATATAGGCTTGAAACTAATAAATAATCCTAATGATTATGAACTAAGAGCCACGTTATTATGGGCAAATAGCCTATCACATAATGGTTTAACATCTGCAGGAATTAAATTTATTATGTCTGTCCATCAACTAGAACATGAGCTTAGTGGAATGTTTGATAATATAGCTCATGGAGCAGGATTAGCAGTTTTATGGCCTGCATGGGCTAAGTTTGCATATCCGTATGTAAAAGATAAATTTGCAAGATTTGTATATGAAGTACTTGATATTAAACCATCAAATAATATTGATTTAGATATTGAAAATGGAATTAATAAATTAAAAGAATTCTTCAAGAAAATTGGAATGCCAGTAACATTAACTGAACTTAATGTTACTGAAAATGACATTGAAAAATTAGCTTTTAATGTTACTTTTAATCATACAAGAGTTATTAAAGATGTTATAAAAATTGATGAAGAAATGGCATTGAAAATATATAAAGAAGCATTGTAAAAATAGAATAGAATTAGCCTCAAAATGAGGCTTTTTTTAATTTAAGTAATTAATTTTGATATAAAAAAATAATTTATTTGAATTCTATATAGGTATCTAATATAACTAATATTCATTGTCTAAATTATATTTTAAATGTAAATATATATTAAAAATGTTCAAATATGGTCAAATTTTAAACAATCCAAATGAATAATTATCCATATTTTGTATTCTCGATTTGTCTAAATATAGTTATATAAAAAGAACTGTTTTTAAATAAAAAAAACATTTCAAAACTTATCTAGTTTTCAAAACTACATAAAGAGAGATTCGACATTATTTGTAAAGATGAATAAAACTAGATATAAAATGAATTGAATTTTTACATAATTTTAGTGATGATAACAATTGAAAATAATAATAAAAATCATTCTATTTTAAGCAAAAAAATGTATTAATTTCATTATTTAAATCATATTAATAGTTATAAAATGATATTTAAAATAGACGATAATTAATCGACATTTACAAGTGATTCAGATGAATAATTATCTAATTTTTGATCATAAAATTAAAGATTTATAAAAAGAAGAACTTGGATTTTTACAGTCTAAAAATTAGATGAAAAATAGTTATTTTACTAACATTTATCTCACAAATAAAAAATTAAAACACGTTCAAATATGGTCAAATTTTAAGCAATCCAAATAGATAATTATCCATATTTTGTATTCTCGATTTGTCCAAATGTAGTCATATAAAAATGTCTATTTTTACATAAAAAAACATTTCAAAACTTATCTAGTTTACAAAACTACATAAAGAGAGATTTAACACATTTATAAAGATGAATAAAACTAGATATAAAATGATTTGAATTTTTACATAATTTTAGCGATGATAACAATTGAAAATAATAATAAAAATC
>CAYTVE010000001.1:124827-152313 GCA_964441815.1 uncultured Anaeroplasmataceae bacterium
ATATGGTCAAATTTTAAGCAATCCAAATGGATAATTATCCATATTTTGTATTCTCAATTTGTCAAAATATAGTCATATAAAAAGATCTGTTTTTAAATAAAAAAAACATTTCAAAACCTATCTAGTTTTTAAAACTACACAAAGAGAGATTCAACATTATTTATAAAGATGAATAAAACTAGATATAAAATGAATTGAATTTTTACATAATTTTAGCGATGATAACAATTGAAAATAATAATAAAAATCATTCTATTTTAAGCCAAAAAATGTATTAATTTCATTATTTAAATCATATTAATAGTTATAAAATAATATTTAAAATAGACGTTAATTAATCGATATTTACAAGTGATTCAGATGAATAATTATCTAATTTTTGATCATAAAATTAAAGATTTATAAAAAGAAGAACTTGGATTTTTACAGTCTAAAAATTAGATAAAAATAGTTATTTTACTAACATTTATCTCACAAATACAAAATTAAAACATGTTCAAATATGGTCAAATTTTAAGCAATCCAAATGGATAATTATCCATATTTTGTATTCTCGATTTGTCTAAATACAGTCATATAAAAATGTCTATTTTTAAATAAAAAAAACATTTCAAAAATTATCTAGTTTTAAAACTATAGAAAAACAGATTAATGTTATATACATAAATAAAACTAGATATAAAATGGATTGAATTTTTACATAATTTTAGCGATGATAACAATTGAAAATAATAATAAAAATCATTCTATTTTAAGCCAAAAAATGTATTAATTTCATTATTTAAATCATATTAATAGTTATAAAATAATATTTAAAATAGACGTTAATTAATCGATATTTACAAGTGATTCAGATGAATAATTATCTAATTTTTGATCATAAAATTAAAGATTTATAAAAAGAAGAACTTGGATTTTTACAGTCTAAAAATTAGATAAAAATAGTTATTTTACTAACATTTATCTCACAAATACAAAATTAAAACATGTTCAAATATGGTCAAATTTTAAGCAAACCAAATGGATAATTATCCATATTTTGTATTCTCGATTTATCCAAAAAAATATAAAACTAGAACAATTTTACGCAGTTAAAAATGATTTATATCATATTTATTTTTTTAATTTATTTACAAATTTTTTTCAAAAAAATATATATTATTTTTAATAATTGTAAATAAAAAATCAGCTAGAAGAACATCTTTAACTTCGAAAAAGTAATTATTTTTTATTAGAATTTTATTATAAAATTAATATGAAATAAGTATTATAATGAAATAACAAAATATCTTTTTTTTTAATATATCAAATCATTCATCTATATTATTTTATGTAGCTGAATGATTTATCTTATTAGTTTATAAAAGTTAAAATTTATCGCCATTTATATCAATGAATAATTATTTATAATAAATAAATTATTTATTATTATTTTAAAAAGTTATAGTTAATTGTCATATAAAAATCATAAAAAATTGTTCGTTTTTTTATATGTTTTATAAATGAAAATATGTTGTATTTTACGTAAAAATAAATTAAAAAATTTTTAGATTTGTATCAATTTTTTAGATTTCAAATTAGAAATTGGCATTGATAATTCCTAATTATTTAACATTTCGATTGCTAAAAATTCATGACTTTTTATATACAAAAAAAGTCAAAAAAACAAATTTCAAAGTCCATCTAGTGTTGAAAACTAGTTATTGTCACACAGCTGTTTAAATTGAATATTTCAAAAACGAGATAGATAAAATAAATAAATATACATAAATTATGTATATTTAAATGTTATAATTTATGTGTAAAAATTGGAGTTTGATCGAGCAATTGTAGGCAATTTATAATCTCGATTCGTATAATTTAATGTACATGAAGTATATTTAAATCATCAATATAAATTGCATATAAAAATTGAATCAATATTATTATTCAAAATATAAAAAAAATAAGACTTTAAAAAAACGTTCGTGTTTTTGCGACATGAATCAAAAAAACCAAAAAAGTAGCACAATAGAGTTTTAACATTTTTCCACACACATTTAAAATAAACGAGAAAATCAACGTTTTTTGTTGGTTAACATAATATATATTATAGGAAGTAAAATGCATTTTAAAAAAGCTTCTTTTTGTGTTCAAAAAATATATTCAGGAGTTATTTTGAGGTTGTTTATGTGCAATTATAAGTTAAAAACTAGCGCATAAACATACTCAATTTCAATTGTTTGATGTAGTTTAACCGAAATATCGACTTTTTTTAAAGAATTGAGAAATCGATTTATTGGTAATTCTTCATCTTAATGTCTTATTTTGTTATTCAATGTTGAATAATGTTTTTTCCATTTTTTGACAGTCCTTCTTCTTTTCTTTTTTTATTTTCGGTAACAAAAAAAGGAAGCATTGAATCTTCCTTTAATTTTATTCATTCAGATAATCAAATATGCTGACCTGTCTATTTTTAGGATCGAACGTATCCTCGTCAACTATTCTTATCCAGGTAGCTGAACGGCCAGTTCCATTTGGTCTTATCTTATTTGCTTTCTTCAAATTATCAAGCGCTCTATTAATTGTTGAGTCTGAAAGGTATGGATTTTGATTTCTAACTTCTTCTTTAGTGAAAATTGTTCCAAGCTTTAAAATTGAACTTTCTACACTTTCTATTTTTTTAATACCTTTATCGAAACTGTAACTAGATTTTCTATTTTCAATTTCCCCATATCCCTTTAATAGTGTTTGGATTGTCAATCGATTTAAAATGGAAGTTTGGGCATATCCGTCTTCCCAATTGAAACTTGAATGGATTAATGCATTTTTAAATTCTTCTTCATTGTTTAAATAGCTTTCAAAAAAACTAAAGTATTTAAATACATTAAATCTTTCTTTAAATAATAAACAATAATAAATCAACAAACACATAAAAGCATTTTCGTCATTATATACTTCAACATTATAAATGTCCACATATAGATTAGTAGCTAATTGTGTTGCTTCGACGTTTTCTTTGGTTAATTCATTTTTATATATTTTTAATAATTCATCAAAAGTTGTTCTTAAAGAAACTGTCTTTTTTTCTTTTAAAAGGTTTATTTGTTTTTCTTCTATTTTGGTTCTATATCCAACTTCTTTAACATCTTTAAATATTCTTTTTGCAAGAGCTAAAAATTCATTACTAGTAAGTTCCAGTTCATTTCCTTTAGTTTGAATTATTTGAAAAACTTCTTTTAGATTATAAAGTATTTTTTCATCGTTTGTTTTAGGTGTGCTTCCCTTTTGAATTATTAATCTACATCTATTTTCTGACACATTCAGTTTTAATAATTTCGATGCATAAAAAGTATCTTTTTCAATAGTTTCTTTTATAATGGTTTGCATATCAGTTTTAAAGATATCTTCGTAATAAAAATCTTTTCCTTTATACCTATATAATTTAGTTAATTCAATTACTAAATCATTAGAGTAAGTTATACGCTTAATATTGTCTAAACAATACATAATGATCACTTCCTATTTCCTCAACAATTATAACAAAAAAGCGTATATAAAACAAGCCGATTTTGGCGTAAAAAAAAGGACAGTTATTGTCCTTAATTTTAACACTTATCTTTGGTGTAGAAAATAGAATCTCCGATGAATTCTCTAATGATTGAATTACAAGGGATCCACTTATCTGAAATGTCTGTAAAATACTTCAAAAATTTTACTAATCGATTAGCTTGAATGAAATATGGACTTTCTTTATCTACAGCTTCCAATAAAGGTAAAGCATGTTTTTTTAATACACATAATTCATATGATAATTCTGAATTAAATACAAAGTCAGCAGATGATTGATGAGGGTAAATCCATTTGAATTCTCCTCTTCTTACGCTTGGCCACATTTCTAATGTTTGTTCACAACTAGAATTTCTTGTTTCATAATCTCTAACCATTCTCCTAATTAATCTTATATCAGATAATGAGATGGGATTATGATCGTCAATATGCAATTGTGCTTGAGGAGCAATATATACTTTAAATTTAAGTTCAGAAGGAATTGATGGAGTTAATTCATCGTTTAAAGCATGAATACCTTCAATCATTATTGGTTGATGTTTTCCGAGTTTAACTGGTTCACCGAATGTTCTTTTGTTTGTTTTAAAACTATACTTAGGTAAAGCTACTTCTTCACCGTTTATAAG
This sequence comes from uncultured Anaeroplasmataceae bacterium, assembly GCA_964441815.1. Classification (GTDB taxonomy): domain Bacteria; phylum Bacillota_I; class Bacilli_A; order Acholeplasmatales; family Anaeroplasmataceae; genus Pelethenecus. The sequence continues at coordinate 129,003 of CAYTVE010000001.1, forward strand.
TTTATAAATCACTTCATCGAATAATTTTCTATCTAACGCATTTATATGTTCAAAATCAGGTTTGCCATATTCATCGATAGGAGCTTGATGGCCTTCGTTATAAAAATCATCAACGCTAATCATCAACGGATCTATTCCTAAACTTTTTAATTGAATTCTAAGTCTATTAGTAAAAGTTGTCTTTCCGCTTGATGAAGGTCCAGCAACAGCTATTAATCTAATAGTATTGATATCTCTTAATATTTTTTCACCTAGTGAAGCAAGTTGATTATTATGTCTAGTTTCACAAATGTTAATAAATTCTAATGCTTTACCTTGTTCTATAATTTCATTCATTTGTGATATATAACTAGCTGTTGTAATATTTCCCCAGCGATTAGCTTCTCTTAATACGTTTTGGAAAACCTTCTCATCTTCAAACACAGGTATAAGTCCTTTATTTTCTGCACGTGGATATTGTATGATGAACCCTGGTGCATAAAGTTTAAATTTATAATTTGTGATATATCCGGTTGATGGTAGCATATATCCAAACATATAGTTTTTATATCCGGCACATTCATACATATGAACTGTAGATTCTTTGCGGTAAGAAAGAATGCTAGCTTTATCCTTGTATCCTATTTCGGTATAATATTTATGAGCTTCTTCTTTCGTGATGCTAAATCTTTTAATTGGAATATCTTTTTTTATAATATCGTCAAGTTCATTTTTTATTTTATCTAAATCATCTTGCATGAATGCATGATTAATATTAGATATACTTGCGAATATTGATCTAGATACACTATAATTAAATATTACTTTGGCTTTAGGAAATATTTTTTGGATTGCCATAACAACTAAATATCTTAAAGTTGATTGATAAATAGTTACAGCTTCAGTATCATTAAGCGATAATAATTCTACTTCACAGTCTTTATTAATAATAAAGTCTAATTCTCTAATTCTATTATTAATTTTAGCAGCTTGGTATTGAAACTTATCACCTTCAATTAATTCAGAAACTCTAATTGGTTCTTCTTTCATTATTAATTTATCATTAATTTTAATTTTCATATATATCCTCCTTTTTAAAATTAAAATAATAATCACAACTGGCTTTATTCGTTTTTAAAACGTTTACTAATTGTATTAATATTATAATAACTAGTTTTAAAAACTATCTACCTTCCGAATTTTTTTATTCTCTTTGGATTAATTATTATAACACAATTTCTTTTTAAATTCCACTTAAATATATTACTGTTATTGACACTTAAATATATTACTGTTATTGATGCATTTGTATCAAATTTTAAAAGTAAAATTTGCTTTAAAATGTATTATTTTCAATACCAAGAAAACGATATCTTATAATTCTTTAAATAATGGCATCAGAACGCATTTTTTCATCGTGACTTATAATTATACATTTAATACATATAGATGTCTAAAAAACGCTATTTAAAGCCTTAAACACCATTATAAGTGATTCTCTTGTTAAATAAATAATTATATAATTAAAATATATTTCAATTTCAAACACGATTCATCTGTCAAGATGCCGAAATGAGGCGAAACACTTCTATTAGTTTTTAAAACTAGGTTCGTTTTGAATTGTTTTATGAATCAAATTATTATGGATAAAAGTAAGATTGTAAATGTTAATATAATTATCATAATTTTATCATCTATATTATCAGCAATCGACAATGTAATTATGCGCTTTTTAGTTTTTCGATTGATGAGAATATATAGTGATTATATCCTATTATCTTAATTTTAATATATGACTTTTATATAATTCTTGTTTAACTTTTTGTTAATCACTTTGGTTAAATTATGGGAATAGTTTTAAATAACGTGTTTTCAAATTGATGATGGTTGTTAAAAACATATCACGCAATGTTATCTTGTTTGTTATTTGTTTTTGTATTTATTTTATTTGGTTTTAAAAACTAAATAGGATTTGAAATAAAAAATCTCAATGAAGAGATTTTTATAATATTATTGCAATTAAATTATTATGATTCGAATTCATTATTTTATCTAAAACATTTTTAATTTTATCCTTTGATTTATCTGATAAATTATAAATTTTAGTTTTCATAGAATCATTTACTATATCTGATAATTTTTTGCCGAAAAATTCTTTATTCCATAATTCATCATCATTATTTTCATCATTCAAATTATCTATAAGCATTTTCGATTGTTCTAACGAACCAATAATTGGCGTAAATGATGATTCTACATCTACCGCAATCATATGAATACAAGGTGCTTTAGCTGCAAGCTTTACACCATACATTCCATTTTTCTTTACTACTTCTGGCGGCATTAGTTTCATATCTGATACTGAAGGTATTGATACACCATATCCAGTTTCTTTAGCTTCTAATATTGCTTGGTTAACTTCTTCATAAATTTCATTAGCTTGTTTTGATTTATATAAGTAGGATATAAAATCTTTTTTATTATTACAACCATCTAGTAAATAACTTACTATTTCATTATATTTAGATTCATCTAAATCTAATATAATACTAGCTTTACCGGTTGTAGCGTCTAGTAAATCTAATTTAACTAAAGAAAATTCATTAGTGGATTTTAGTTCTTTACATATATTTGAAACATCTTTAACTTTTTTATATTTCATTTCAACTTCATTAATTATATCAATTATAGTTTTCTTAAGTGCTATATCTTCACCTAATGCATCTATGTAATCAGGTAGTGATATTTCTAAATCTGATATAGGAAATTCCTCTAATGCTTTAGTTAAAACTAAGTTTGCTTCTTCTTTTGTCATGTTTATCGCAGAAAGACATATAACAATTACGTTATATTTATTTTCTAAATCATTAGCTATTGCATTAGCTTTCGGGTCATTCGGATCCTTAGTATTTAATACTATTACAAAAGGTTTATTCATTTCTTTTAATTTTGGAATAAGTTTTTCTTCTATTTTTTCATAATCCGATCTACTAAATTCTGTAAACGAACCATCTGATGTAACATATATTCCTAAATTAGAATGGTTATATATAACTTTTTCAGTTCCTATTGATGCAGCCTCTTTAAATGGTATTGCTTCATTATACCACGGAGTCTTAACTAAACGTGGTTCATCTTTTGTTCCATAACCTTCTGCTGATTCTATTATTTCACCCACACAATCAACAAATCTCAAATTAACTTTTGTATCTGATATGCTTAATTCAATGGATGTAGATGGTATGAATTTAGGTTCAACTGTCATTATTTGTTTTCCTTCTGCTGTTTGAGGTAATTCATCCAATATTTTATGCTTTGTAAATTCATCATCTATGTTCGGTAATATAAGTTGTTTAAAAAATGAATTTATTAATGTTGATTTACCACATCTACAAGAACCTACAAATCCAATAAAAAGATCACTTTTCATTCTACTTGATAATTTTATTAATGCTTCATCATTCATATTTTTTCCTCCTTGCTAGTCATAAAATAATATGAAAGAAAAATTATAAATATGAAAGATTAATAAAAAAAAGACCAAATTGATCTTTTTAATTTAAATATTTAGTTTTCACATAGTTAATTAAATCTTCTTTTGAATTATATATTTTTTCTTCAATAACTAGTTTTAATAAATCCTTTAATATAATTCCTATTTCTTTACCATAAAAACCCATGTTTTTTATATCATTTCCATTTATCGATAAATCTGTTATTTTTAGTGCATCATTATCCATTAATATCTCATTTATATATTTTTTTATAATATTTAGATCTAATAATTGTTGATTTATATGTTCTTTTTTATCAGCATTTTTTAAATCTATTAACATATAAAATAAATCAATATTTTGATTTGGTGTATTTAATAAGATTTTTTTAATACTTTTTTTATTTAAATAAATTGTAGTATCATGATATTTTATCAAATAACTTATTTTTTTTATTTCATCATTAGAATATTTTAACTCTTTTAATATTGACATACTGTATTTGTAACTTAAATAAGCATGCATATAAAAATGACCAATATTATTTTTATCTAATGTCATACATTCAGGCTTTTTTATATCATGTAGTATAGCAGCAAGTCTTATTATATGATCAGGTTTTGTATTTTCACAAGTATTAACTAAATGTACATATAAATTATTTTTGTGATGAGGATTGCATTGATTAAAATTAATAGTATGTTTTAGTTCTGGAATTATTAAAATAAATAGCTCTTTATATTCTAATAATACATTTTTTACATTTTTTCCTATTATTATATAATCCAATTCTTTTTTTATTCTTTCTTTTGAAACATTTAAAAGTAATTGATAATTTTTCATTATAGCATTTTTAGTATTTTCTTCAATTTTGAAGTCTAAAATAGATGAAAATCTAAGTATTCTTAAAATTCTAAGTGGATCTTCTTTTATTCTATCATTAGGATTTAGTACGCATCTTATTATTTTATTGTTTAAATCCATAATTCCATTATATGGATCTATTACATCACCATCATATGCAATTGAATTAATTGTAATATCTCTATGTGATAAATCAGTTTCTATTGATATGTTTTCATCATTATTACATTTAAAAGAAGTTATTTCAATATTATCGTTATCTATATGTAGTGTAATTGTATTATGTTTTTCACCATTATTATTAATTATATTATAATCTTTAAAGATTATTTTAAGGTTTTCAATATCACAATTAGTTGTCAAATCATAATCATTTATTATTTTTCCTAATAATTTATCTCTTATACATCCACCAACTAAATAAGATTTATATTTATTAATTTTTAATATATTTTGAATTTCAATTATATATTTAGGTATATTCATTTCCATTTAAATGCCTCCTCATATAATTTTAAAACAAATTTTATATATTCTTTTTCGTTAAACTCTTTTAATTTTGTTGTTTTCTTTAAAAGTTCAAATTTATTTTGTAATTCATTTAATAAATCATGAAATTCTTTTTTTAAATAACCATTTTCATCCCTATATTTCCCATTTCTAATATCCATTAACAACACATGTTCTTTTCGATATGTATGTAAATCATTATATTCTAATATTTCATTACACATAAGATATAATTTAATTAAATGCATCATATGTTTATTTAAATGAATGTCATCTTTTTTCTTATTTCTTTGGCCAACTGTATTATTATAATCCCTTAATACATTTGTCATTTCATTAATTTCACTTTTCAAATTTGATAATGGATATTTTTTTAAATTAAAATCCACTAATAATTCTAAATTTGAGCCTTCATTAGATTGTCCAACATATGTTTTTATACTATCTTTAGGCAAATTATATTTTGAATCAAATGAATTAATTACATTTTCAATACTTCTATTAATGTGTCTAAGTTTTTCTTCTTCTTTTAATACATCTCTACATAATGCATTTTCTAATCTATTTAATTGCGCATTTGCATATCCTGTAAATGAGTATATAGCTTTTGTAGTTAAAAATAAGTGTTTATTATCTAAAATCATTTTACCTAAAGGTGAAATATATAAATAATGTTCTTTATTACAAAACAACATTTCAATGATATTAGGATTACAATCTTTTGCAAGCTTTAAGAATTTTTTCAAAGAATAAATAACTGTATCAGTTTCAGGATCAAAATATTGTTCAAAATTAGTCAAACCTAATAGATCACTTTTTCTATCTAATACAACTCCTCTTATATCTATATCTGATGTATTTATATTTGTGCCATATGAATAGCTTCCAGATATTGTCAAAAACAAAATATTGTCTTTTAAAATCGGATTTGTTCTTATAAAATCATATTCTTTTGATTCTATTATTTTTTTAAAATTCATTTTAATCACATCCTCAATATCTATTATAAAATAAAATTCTTATTATTTATATTTTCACTTTATTTATTTTTTTGTGGTATATTTTTTGGTACCGCTACCTAAATTTAACATTTAATTATGTTATTTTTTGTGGTATAATATATCACAAAGGTGATTGACATGTTAAAAATTAAAGTGAATCTTGATAAAAGAAAATATGAAATGCTATTAAATGATATGAAATTATTTAAAATAATTAAAAATGATGGTTCAGTAAATAAAAATAAATTTATTAATATTTTATTTGAAAATTATTATATAGATTATATTGAAGAAACGAATTCTATAATTAGTAAAACAAAAAAATTAATGCAAAAATATAATTATGATAATTATAATTTTGCGAATGAATTAGCTCTAATTTTATATGATTATAATAATAATTCTTGTGATATATATTATAATGAATCATTAACTTTTTATTTATCTGAAGAAAATGAATTTATTTTTAATACTTTAAATAACAATTTAGGAGCTTCTGGATTTTTTAGAAAACTTATTAATAGGTATTTAGAGTACCCTCAATATAAAAGAGAACAAATTATTTTCAAAAAAATAATTAACCCTATAAATGAGGCTATTAGTAATAATGAATTAATAAAAATAAAATTAGAAACTAGTGAGATAATAATTAAGCCTTATAAAATCGGTACATCAAAAGAAGAAATTTATACATATTTATTAGGTATTGTTAAAAATAATCCTGTTTCTTTACATATTTTAAAAATTAAACATGTTTTATCTTTAAAAACAAATTTTAAGTTTATTGAAGATGAAATTTGTAATTTAAATTTAATAAATAAATTAGGGATACAATTTCCTTTTAAAAATATTTGTAAAGCTGAAATTAAATTGACACCTGACGGCGTTAAATTATTTGATTCGAAATATTTAAATAGGCCAGAACCAGTTAATATAATTGGTAATATATTTTATTTTGAATGTTCTTTTGATCAATTATTTAATTATTTTTTAACATTTGATAATAAAATGGAAATACTTGCACCAATAAATTTAAAAGAGTCTATATATAAAAAATATAAAAGCTATGTTGATAATTATGAAAAAAATCTATCCAATTAAGGGTAGATTTTTTTTGATAATATAAATGAGCGGTCTTGAGTAAATTGGGAGATAATATATAGTGTGACCGCTCAATAGATATTATATCATTTTTTGCATAATTGTAAAGTATATTTTCATTTTTTTCTATAAAATGCTATATTTTTTTCTTTAAAAGCATAAATATTGACAAATTCTTGTAGTATATTTTCTCTTATTTTTCTAATATATTTATTATAAGAATTGTTTCTATAATAATATTTGAAACATTTAATACCATCATAACAACCTGTTAAACTTTTATTATTAATAGAATAATTTATAATCTCATTTATTTCTTTATATATGTCTAACTTAGTTTTACAATATATTTTAGCAAATAGCATTTTAGAATCATCTGATATAATTATATTTTCTTTATTATCTAAAATATATTTTTTAGATTTATCAGTAAATAATTCTTCTATTATATAATATTTTGATAGCCATATACCTTTAATATTATTTGAATTTAATATAATTTTGATTAAATTATCTTTAATTACATAATTATTTATGGATTCATTTAAATTAATTTTAAAAATATTGAATAATATTTGTGATATATCTATATTTTTCTTTTTAGATATTTTAATCTTAGGTAATTTTAATTTTTTTGTTTTAAAATCTTTTATAACAAATATTTGACTCCTTTCGTTTTTAATTGACAAATAATAATTCATATTTTTCACATTTATTCCTCTTCTTTCTATTATTTGTTAATATTATACATATTTTATTTGTCGAAAAATGTTATTATTTAGTATAATAATTAAAAAAATTCATAAATTTATACTTATTTATATAATTCTTAAAGACGAATACCTTTTTAACTCAAAAAATATTTCTACATTTCTTTTAAATTTTAATACAATATGTAATTTTATTGCATAATTTATAAATAAACCCACAAAATTACTTATGAGATATTAATATATTTTTTTGCCATGAGTATTAAAACTCTACATTATTTTGTCCTTTATCGATTACAAAACTACAATTACCATAAGTGAAACCATTTTCTTTTTCAAATTCTTCTGCAAATTGCTCGTAATATCCTCTATCAGTAAACGCATAAGGACTATTCTCACTGCCTAAAACCATCTCTGGTAAATTAATCAATAAGAAACAAAATCCAAACATTGCTACAACTGCCATTATCCATTGTTTAATATTTGCTCTATTTTCTTTCTTAAATAAATGAACTGCAAGTCCTATTGAAATTGGTAAAAATCCGTATAATGATGTGACAAGTCCTGGTGAATAAAGTATTTGCATTCCATATTTACCAAAAGTATTTAATGAATTAATACCAATAACAATATGAATTACTACTTCAAAAGCTGAAAATAACATAACTGCAATTCCTGCTGGTTTTCTAAATCCCCAAAATTTTAAGACAATACATCCAAGAATCACTCCACCAAAATTGGTAATCATATCAGTAAGTCTATTCATTGGATATATTGCAAGATTAGTTGAATCATGACTAAAGTTATATGAGTAATGAAGACCTCCTGGAAATACCCATTCTTCAATAACATGAAGTACTAAAACTACAACTGCAAGTGTACATAAAATATTTATTTTATCCCATTTTTTACGATTTTTCCAAACTTTTATTGATAGATATATACCAATACCTACCATTACATAAAGCCAAACTGATAACCAAGCATTAATCATTGTTTCCATATTTTATTTATCCTCTCACAATAAAATTATGAAACTATTGTATCACTTTTATTTTTATGATACAATAATTCTACATTAACATTTCCTTTAGTGGAACAAAAGGAGTAAAATATGTATCATATTTCAAATGACTTAAGAGCTAAAAAATCAGCAGATAAAATAGGACTAGGATTATTAAAATGCTTAAATTATAAAAACTTTGCAGAAATAACTGTTACTGATGTACAAAAAACATCATCTGTAGGACGTGCAACATTTTATCGACTTTTTGATAATATTACTGATGTATTATCTTATTTGTGCGATAGTATTTTTGAAAAAGTAGGTATTGAATTTAAATCAAAGACTAATTTCAATCAAAAAGAAAGTCTACTAAAATTTATTAAAGAATGGATGAATAACAAAACAATATTAAAAGCCATTGTTGATTCAAATCGTATTGACATAATTTATGATTCACATGCTAAATATATTGGCAATAATTTAGATTATTTCTTTCCCGGATTATCAATTAACCAAGAACAAACTAATTATCTTTTGATGACTATGACAACATGTTTATCAGCATGTTTAACTGCATGGATTAAAAATGGCGCTTTTGAATCACCAGAACAATTACAAAATCAGTTATTTTATTGCTTTAAAATTTTATCTCATATTTTTAATTGTTAATATTACTTACTTTCTTTTTAGGCTAGACACTATTTTGGATATAAAAAATGCATATACACATTTATGTAGATGTCTTCTATTCCTTTAATAAAGCAAGAGGCTGGATTATCTCCAACATCATCAATTGCTTGTGATACAAGTTCAACATCTAAATCGATTCTTGAAAATTGAAGATAATCCTCTTTTGTGACCAATGTTTCATAATTTCGTGAAATCATATCTCACACCTCCATTATTTTTTATTTATTATTCACCTTTTGTAGGTGCATCTGTTCCAATTCCTTCTTTTTCAACTTTCTTTTTAGTTGAAGTTTGAACTAAACTTTCTGGAACTTCAACTTCAGTTGTATCTGGATTTTTCTTTGAAATACCATAATATCTTGGAACTTCAGTTAAAGTTAAAGTGACAGTTTTTTCTGTGCTTTCAACAAATGCTTCATAATCATATTTTTTGTAGCCTTCAGCCCATACTGTGATTTGATATGCTGTATTAGGTTGAACCTTAATTGAAGCTTTACCTGTTGCATCAGTTACGCGCTTATTACCGCCAATAAATACATCAGCTCCTTCAATTGGATCAGTTCCATTTGTTGTTACTTTAACATTTAAAGTTTGAGTATTTGGAATAGTTGAAGCTGTAGGAGCTACGATAGCAAATGGAAAGTAATTTACAGGATTATTGCTTTCAGTTTCAATTGATACTGGATTAGGAATTTCCCAACCTAGTCTCATTGTCATCATGATTGCAATCATTCTTTGTTGAGCTAAGTTATATTCAATTGGATTACCATTTGAATCAACATGATTTGGATCTTTAATTGTTGCTTCTGTTAAAATATCAGTTTCGATTTCTTGTCTTACAGCATAGTAAACTTGTTTGAAATCACCAACTACTAATTTAGCCATCTTCTTATCCCATGAACCATTTTTTAAATATGTTTTTGGTAATGAGTCAATTTCAGTTCCTGTAATAGGTCTTCCGTTTGAATCTAGCATATTTCTAAATGCTGATTTTAAATTCAATCCACCAATAATTGCTGATGGTTCATAATCTGATTCTTCAACTAAAGCCATCGCATCGCTTACCGCTTGATATAATGAATTAGATTCAGTTACTGATGCATTTACTGCTATTGCTGATGGAATTATACCTTCTCTAAAATAACGTGGTTTATCAGCGCCTGTAATAACCGCTTGATCAAATTTTTTACCAAATGCTTCTGCACATCTATCGATTATTAATTGTTTTAAATTACCACCATTTTTAGCATCATTTAATGCAATGATTGAAATAGGTACTATAACATTCATTTCTTGTGCAATGATTGTTTTACCTTCTAATGCTAATTGAGATAATCTACGATGCTCAGTATCATAGTTTGTCCAATATGCCATTGGTAATTCACTTAAAATATTTATTTCTGTTCTAGCTCCTGTCATGTTAGGTAATCTAGTTGCATTCTTCATAACAAATGAAGATTCAGTTGCTTTTTGAAAGATACCATTTATAAAATCTGGTGTCATTAAAGCTTGTAATTGCTCCTTATTAATCATAGTTTTAATTTCCTCTCTTATTTTATTTTTATTATTATTGTTTTATTTTTAAATTCCTAAAGCCTTAAAGAATTTGTCATTCCATTTAGCATCATCATCTTTAGAACCGCTCTTAGTTCCATCATTAAAATCAATAAATGCTTGATGCTCTTGTTCAACTGCTTTGAATTGTTCAGGATAATCATTAATATATTTATCCAAATCATTATCAAATTCTTTTGAGTCTTTTAGTAAATTGTCTGCAAAATCGATGTATTTTTCATTTATGCCTTTTAATTTATATTTGTTTACGCGTTCATTTTTTGCGTTAGCATTAATTGTATCATTTAATTTTTTCTCAATTTTTTCATAATCTTCTTTTGAATGATACTCTTTATATTTTGTTTCGATTTCTTCAGCTAATGTTTTCTTTTCATTATTTGCTAAATCTAAAATTGAATTAACAATTAATTTCAAAGTTGATGCATTTTCAACACCACCATCTTGTAGTATTGTAATAATTTGTTCTCTTGTCATATTCATTCCCCTTATTTTTTACGTAATTTTTTAACGTGGAATCACTCCACGAAGATTAAATACCTGCATTTTTTTAACGTTTTTTATGCTAAACAAAAAGATGAAAAACCAGCTCTTAGATTTTCCATCATTGAATTATTTGATTTTTTTCTTTCTCTTACATCCAACCACCTCCTTTAATTTTTTGATTCCTTTTCTTGTTCCTAATGCTAGAACAATACAAAGTGGAATCAATGGTGTTCCTGGTCCTGCCCAAAATGCTATACATAGATTAGCATATGTTAGATGCCATTTATTCTTTGTAATAAAGAATAAGAGATACCCAACGATTACGGGACTTACATTAATTAAATAAAATATCAAAAAAAGGACTATGTTCCAAAAGTCCTTTAGTTCTTTAAATATTCGCTTTATAAAGGCTTTTATTTTAATCTTGATAACTAATTCAAGAATTAATAAAAAGCCAAACGTGCGCCTGATTTGAGCCTTAATTTCCATCATCTTCATTTGCGTTATATTCGACCATAGCAATAGATACTATGATGCATATTATTATTGTTAATATATATTTGTAAACCATAGTACCTCCTCCTATGTTTTTTTGTATAATAAAAGCACTCAAAATTTGATTTACTTTAAGTTGACATTATTTTTATTAATGATATAATAAAATTAATCAGATGACACAAGGTGGAAAGCGGGCTGCCACAGGTGAAGGTTTCCTTCTATCGATTCCGGATGGGCCCTCCGGATGTGTCATCTTTTTTTATGTTCTTCTTGTAGGATATGCAGATACAATTTCAAAAATTTCAGATTCCTTTTCTTCTAAAATTACCCAAAAATAAATATTTGTATTCTTTTTTGTTTTTCCAAAAAAAGAAACAAGTTTTTTTCTACCATTATTAGCTTCACCGACATTAATAGGTTTTGATATTGCATTATTAATACATTCAATATAATGATCATCAATTTCTTGAAAATGGTCAGCTATTATGTGTTCTGCAGAACCTTGCCTATATTTTGTTGCTTTTCTAAAAATAATTTTTGAATTTTTATTACATTTTAATATTTCAACCATTTTTTCAGGAACAATATTTGTTTCACCAACACTATTAATTATTTTATTTTCTAATTCGAAATTTCTACTTTCTTTTCTAAATATTTTACTATCATCATTTCCTTTTTTTTCTTCTTCAATTTCCTTTTTAATACTAAAGTCGCTTATCATTTTTCCATAAGCTTCTCTGTCATAGTTTCTTTGAAGCGTATCTTTATTTTTGCTTATTAATTCTCTTTGTTGTTTCTGCCAATATTGTATTTTTCTTTTGTCTGTTGCTATTGCAGTTTCAATTTTTATTCTATCATCCATTGTTATATCTTTTGGTATTTTAGAATATATTTTATTATCAGCTTCAAGTTTACCTTTCCATTTTCTTATTTGTCTTTCATTAGCTCTTTGTTGACTTAAAGCTTTATATTTTGATGGTTTATATTTACCATTAAAATTAAGTCCTAATTCTTCTCTTTTTTTATTTAGCTCTTTGTTATTCTTAATTTCTAAAACTTCATCAATAGAAATATATTGAAAATAATGTCTACAATTTGGTCTTGTTGTTAAATATACAGGACCATCTTTTATTTCTTGAATTGACATTAGTTTATTAGAATCGATATAAGCTTTTATATCATCAAGCATTTCTTTTGGTGCTATGCTTTCATAATTTGCATCATAATATATCTTGCCTTGATAATCCGCATGATCAATTGCACAATCACCAAAATATGCTGCAAGATAAAATATTACTCCATTTGATGCTCCTGCTGATATCATATTATCACTTATATCGTTTTGAATATCAGTTCTTACTTTCATTTCCATGTAATTTTCCCATTTGATTTTACGACCATTTTTATATTCTACAATGCCATAATTTTGTGTATATTCTATTTTCTTTTTTATGGCATTATACAAATCATTGGTAACATTGCTTTTATAAGTTATTGTTTTAACTTCAGTAATATTTTTTACATGTGTTTGATAAACGGAATTGACCATTTTTGGAATATTTGTAATTATCGAATTTTTGATTATATCTGTTTGCTTTGGTGTTAGATTTAAAACCTCTTGTGCGCCCATTATAGCCTTATTTAGGCGTTTCTTTTCTTTGGTCGCTACATTATTCAATTTTGTTTTAAAATCGCTTAATGAGGCATTTTGCTTGTTGTACCATTTCGATTTATCTACATTCAAATTTGTTAACATTTTATCATATGACAAATTAGTTAATCTTTGAATCGTTTCTTGAATCATATCACCTATTATTTTAGATACATCATCGCCTTTATCTTTAATATCAATATGCTTTTTTTGTTCAACCTTTTCTTTTGTTTTTGACATTTTTATTCATCTTTACTTGGTTGCATCTCTTTACTTAAATAATCATCACTAAATACAGAATCCGCTAGTGTCATCTTATCTTCAATGTATTTGATTATTTCTTCTCTATCAGGAACTTTTGCTCCATATACTAAATCGACAAATTTAGCTGGTGTTATTGCTCCTGCTTGAAGTGATGGTAAATAATTATTTACTAGCATTGCATTGCTTTGTAAAAATTCTAAAGCAGTATCAATATTTTCATCATACCAATGTGATCTAAATTCAGCAAGTGACATTATTCCATTTTGTACTTCAGCTAATTCTTGTTTTTTCTTTGAGTCTGTATCTTCAACAATATTATCATCATACATTATTTCTATATCATTTTCTGTATATGTTAATTTTATATTGTTTGTAAATTCATTATTGACATATTTAATTGCAAGTAGCATTTCTCTAAAACAATCACTTGCAAAATTCTCTTGTTTTACTACGTTTCTAAATAATGCTGTTTCTTTTGCTATTACTCCAGTAGCGGTTTGGATTGGTCTTCCTCCGCTTCCTTCAAATTCAAATCTATTATCACCTAATCCGCATTTTTTAGCTATGTAATTCAAATAAAAATTAATTGCTTTTATATGTGCTTCAACTCTTAATTCACCATTAAATTCTTGAATTAATTGTTTACCATCTGCTCCAGGTGGTATTATATATTCTTCATCTTCTGCTTGATAGCTTGTTAATTTACCATTTTCATCAATATTAGTTAATTCAGCTGATACATAACGCTTTTTAGAGCCGTTCTTAAATTCTTTAAAGAATGAATCAAATATAATATCTAAGCCTTTAAATGAATCAATACAATCCGCATAAATTGAACCACCTAAAGGATTATCTAAATTTTTATTGTCTTGGATGTTTGGATGCCATATTTGAAAAAATGGTATTTCTGATTTTGTTTTTAAAATACTTATATTATTGTCATCAAATGTAAATGAATTATTTGATCTTGTTCCTTTTGCTTCAACTACCCAATAAAAGCCATCAACATTTAAATGTATTTGCAGCATGCAGTTATTTGTTCCATATTTTACAAATGCGCATTCTGTGCATATTCCATCTTCGATTGTTATTGGTACTATTTTATCAGCTGTTATATATGTGATTTTAATATCAACATCATCTTTTTTTATAATGTTATTATTCTGATAATATATCTTTGATGGCATTACTACTGATGCGCCTATTCCAAGTCCCATAAACATTTCAGTGAAAGTATTAAATCTTGATAAAACTTTATTCTTTTTTAATATTTCTTGGATTAAATCATTTTCGCTTTTCTTTTCATTTCCATCCAATTTTTTATCACTCGTCACTGTTATTTTTGTATTTTCATTTGCATAATTTGAAGCCCAATCCTCACACATTAATTTAGCTACTCCAGATGATTTTCTTGTTATTAAAACTGGTTGTTTAGATGAATTAGTTGACATATAAGTATGCCAGCTTGTCTGACCTTTGTACCATTCCATCCATTCACTTAAATTAGGATTTTGTCCTTCGATTTCAAAATTTTTTCTTTGAGTTACTTTTTCAATTATGCTTTTTAAATTTTCAATAATAACCATTTATTATCTAACCTCCATTTTTAACATCATATTACGCATAATAGGTTCTAGCGTATATTCGTTTGCATCCAATGTATCAATATCACTTGTTCCATTATCTAATCTTTCATTTTCATGTCCTGGTCTTGAATCATATACTGCAGTTCTATACGCATCCATTGCTGTTTGATTTGTTCTTAAGAAAAAAAGCTTCCTTAATGAAAGCATTTGTAATTGAAAATCAATTCTATCTCTTATTGGTCTTTTACTTGCATTTTTGATTATGATTCCTAGATTCTTCGATTTAACTCGATTCTTTAAAGAATTAATTAATGTTTGTGCTTCATTATCACAATAACATTCTAAAGTATAAAAGCCATATTTTCTTTGAATAGCCCAACAGTATTTTTCAAATTCATCACACAATTGATCTGCGGTTGTTCCTGTAGCTTCTATTGTTTTTGTTTCTAAATGAACAACATAATCTAGGTTTGGTCCTATTCCAGTTGCTGCAAACGCATGCTTTGATTTATTTCCTCCAAAGTCAACTCCTAAAATGATCGTTGTTAATTTTGGAACTTCATCAATTATAAAATTTTGCATATTAGATGCAAATATCTCATAAACCAATCCTTCAGCTATTCCTCGTTCACCTAATATTTTTATTTTGTAATAAAAACTATTTATTGGATATATTTTTTTAGAACGTTCTATTTTTTCAGGTGTCATTACTGGATTATCTTCCATTGTCCAATGCGTATAATACCATCCGCTATTATTTTCAATTGGTGTCATATCATGCAATATACTTGCTGGAACCTTCCATAAAGGCTTGCAGCGGTTTATATATTCTTGATAAATAAAATGCTTGGGATCATCACCATTTAAAGTCCATATTTGAAGCGGTCCATCAACTGATGCTTGTCTTGAGAATGTTTCATCTATAAATTGTTTATCCGCTATGTTTACTTCATCGATAAAAAAACATCCTATTGTTTTACCTAATATTTTCTTCCATTGGTTTACATTGCTATAACCTGCTAATAATATTTTTTTATCTTTTCCATCTTTTCCTTTTAATGTCAAATAATATGATCCAATCTTTTCTTTAACAAGCTTGACATCATTGAACAAATGTAAAAGTCCTAAATTATTACAATCTAAGATATTATCTCTTATAGCATCATAATCTTTTGCACATATGCAATGCAAATGTTCAGTTGAAAATTTAACAGCTAAATAAAAAGCTTGAATAGCAATGACCGTTTTGGATGAACGGATTGTTCCTTCAAGCACTAAAAGCTCCGTATTTTTTCTTAAAGCAAGTGATAGAACATCAAGGTGTTTTTCATTTAATTTTACTTTACTCATCATCTATACCATCAACTTTTCTATCTTGAAGCATGCTTTTAATATCTTCTAAATATGAAGTTTCTTCAACAGAATCATCAATAAATGTTTCTTGGCGTTTTTCTCGGTCCGCAACAATGAATGGATTCTCGCCAAGCGTATCTCTTATAAATGTTGCAGCAACAACATCACCTTTGATTGCTTTTTTTAAAATCGATAATAGCATCATTGTTTGACTATCTAGGTTTGCATTTGAAGCTGAATCAATTGATTTTAGTTTATCTGCATCAGTTTTCTTCATGTTTTTTTTTAGCGGTATATATAAAAGATGATTTAATACTTCACGCATTTGCTTTCTTTCTCTTCTTGCTTTGCCTGAATTAATACCGCCTTTTCTGCCGTTTTCAACTCGTTCTTCATGTGTAAAAGTATCAGTATCTTTGCCCATAACATTTCCATCAAGTTTTACCTGAGCCAATCGATTCACCTCCAATCATGATTATTTTTTTATACTAAACCCCATTTAGCAAATTCCTCAAATCCACCAAGTGAATTAATATAATCTCTTGCAATTTCTACAATTTCATTATAAGGTTTACCATCGATAAATTCATCACCAATCGCGCATGATAATTTAATAACTTTCTTTTCTTTTTGTGCTTTTAAGAATGCATAAATATTAACTGATACATCCGCTTTTGATAAATCTTTCCCATGAAGACCTCCACCAGTAACTGAATCCGCCATATCTGAACCAAGTTTACGATTAGTTGCTCCTGAATCAACATTTGAACCACCGGTCCAATATCCTAATGGATTGATTAATGCTGTTGGATATAACTTCCTTAATTCTTCTCTTTCAACATTGCTTTGACATAAAATAAGCTTTTTACCATCAAGAATGTATTTACCATCATATGGATATTTTGCATAAATATCTTTAGCAATTCTACTTAAGAATTTTTGCTCTTTTGTAACTGGTACTCCTTTAAAGATTCCATTATCACCACATCTAATTTTACCATTTTGATTTTTAGATAAATGTTCATCTTGAGCCACTAAAACAAAATCAACTTTTATTGAATCATCTACAATTCTATGAACTACACTTTCAACATCATATAAATTAATTGGAACGCTTGATTCAGCAATAATATGACAAACACCATGTCCTAGTAAAACTTCAACTGCTATTCTAGGATTCTTTTCTTTTTTATACGCTAAATCAACTATTGCTCCTGCAATTCTATCAGCCACTTTATCTGGATGGTTTGGATTTACTTTTTCAAACATAATATTAATTCCTCCTATAATTTTACAGCTTTTTTTCCTGTCAATGTTTCCCATCGTTTTATAATAACATCACAATATTTAGGATCAAGTTCCATCGTATAGCAAACCCTATTTAATTGTTCACATGCTATCAATGTGCTTCCGCTTCCACCAAATAAATCAATAACTAAATCATTATTTAAACTTGAATTTTGTAATGCATTGCTAATAAAACCAATAGGTTTAGGAGTTGTATGTCCCTCTATTGATTTTCTTTCATATTCCCAAACACTCGTCGTACTTCTATTTCCATAATATTTATGAGTTCCATTATCAAACCAACCATACATGCAAGGTTCATGGATAGATTGATAATCTGTTTGAGATAAAACTAAACTTTGTTTCTTTCATATAATCATAGAACTAAAATGACAATATTTTCTAAAAACGTCATGAAAAATATCAGCACATTTATCGCTATGAAAACAATAAATGCTAGTGCCAGGCTTACTAAATTCTTTATAAAGACAAAATGCTTTATCTAATAATTCATATAAACCATTTCTGCTATCATTATTTATTCCTTCATAATCTACACCATAAGGAGGATCAGTAAAAACCAAATCAGCCTTTTTATTATCCATTAACTTTTCTACGCTTGATTTATCTGTACTATCACCACACATAAGCCTATGATTTCCTAATTGCCATATATCACCTAACTTTGTTATTGGTTCAAGTTCTTCATCCAATAAACCAAAATCCCATTCAGCTTTTTCTGCTACTTTATTGTCAGCTAATCTAAAGGCTTTAATTTGCTTATCAGATAAATCATCTGCAATAATGCATGGAACAACATCCAAGCCTAGTTGCTTTGCTGCTTTATAGCGCGTATGCCCTGCTACAATAACATTATTTGAATCAATAATAATCGGAACTTTAAATCCAAATGATTTTATGCTATTAGCAACATATTTCACCGCATCATCATTTTTTCTTGGATTCTTCTCGTATGGTATTATTGATTCGATTTTCATTTCAACGATATTCATTCTAATCCTCCTTAATTTTTTTAACAAAAAAAGGACTTGCAATATCATTTTAGCTAATGATGCTAAAACAACACAAAGTCCTCTTTTTGACATCGAATAAAAGAAATATGAAATACAAATAGAAGCATTAAGCCAACTTCTACGATATTATTATAACATAAAACTTTACTTGCAAAATGGTGCAAATTTATTTTTTTTACATAAAATTTATTGAATTTTGGTGGCTTTGGATTCCATCATGTAAAAAAACTATTGATATTTTTCTAAATAAAGCATATAATAATAGTGTAGGAAACAATATGTTTTTAAAAGGTTACTAAACAAAAAGAGCAGGACTCGCAATCCTGCTCTTTTCTCATTTTATAGGAGGAAACAAAATATTTAAAAGGTTTTCTTGACTACTTTTTACGGTTGCCATCCCTGATGATAATAATCAAAATGATTAATATCACCAAGATAACTAGGTATTCCACCTAGAACCTCCTAAACGCCTATTGTTTCCTCCTGGCGTTTTTGTTTCATTTCCTATTGTTCCTCCATTAAAACTTATCCATTTTTCAATGGCATTTTCTATTGTATCAGCATCCACCAAAAAAGTAAAGTTTTAAATACGCAAAAAATCCCTTTTTAATGCTGCTTCAGCGCTGCTTCGATTGATTTTTGACATCAAAAAAAACAGCTTATTTTAGGCTGTTTTCTTGCTTTAAAAGTGCATATTTTACAAGCTGACAAATATCTTCAATTCCTCTTTTTCTTGCTGAATCTACAAAGCCTGTAGAATAATTTAATTTTATAGCTATTTCTGTGCTACTTAAGCAATCAATATAAGTTAATTTTAAAATTTAACTATATTGGTTTCTTGTATTACCCAGCTTTTACCCATTGTAACATTAGCTATTATACTTTTTGATATTTCTTGCACTATTGAAGCCAACAAATTATTTTATTAGTTAATAATATTCCTTTCATTACCGTTACTGGTTTTAATAACATAATGAAGAATTCATGTATCGTTTCAATTAAAAATATTTCCAATTTTGTTTTTTATTGCTAATTACTTTTAATGATTGCTGGCATAGTGAAAATAATTAGCAAGATTAATCAAATAATAAAAATTGTTAAGAATATTCATTTATAATTTCTAATTCAAGTAAATTACTTAATAAATCAGTTTATATTTCATTAATTTCAATTGTTTCATTTAAAGAAAATTATTTTTATAAAATTAATTAAATACAATTAGCATAAAATAATCTATATAATAAGTCACAAAATAATTCTAATAACTCATTAAGTAAATCTTCTAATGTCAAAATATATCCCCACCCTTTCGACATTATTTTTTAAAAATTTTTAATATAATATTTAGTGTGTCACATTATTTAGCTAGTATATGACTGATTAATTTACGGGTAAACCCATTAAATTGCTAATGAAGTATAGTAATTTACTTGCTTTTTTTAAAATTTTATAGTAAACAATCATTAGTTAAAATGTGGGTAAACCCATAAAATTTCTTGTGAGGTGTTAATATGATCATAAAAAGAGATTACTATTTAAATCAACTAATCAATTCTAAACATAATAGAATGATTAAAGTTATTACTGGAATTAGACGCTCAGGTAAATCATATTTACTTTTTGAGTTATTCAATAATTACTTATTAGATAATAATGTTGATTCAGACCACATCATCAAATTTGCTTTTGATTCTCAAGATTACTTAGATTTAATCGGTGAAGACTTATTAGATATCAATATTACAAAAAGGAAAGTTGATCCTAAAAAATTCAATGACTATATCAAAAGTAAAATTGTCGATAAAGAAATGTATTATATCCTTCTTGATGAAATCCAATTATTAGATAACTTTGAAACTGTTCTAAATGGTTATTTAAGAAAAGATAACGTTGATGTTTATATTACAGTTAGTAACGCAAAATTCTTATCAAAAGATGTAATAATAGAATTTAGAGGTCGTGGTTGGCAAATACATGTTAATCCATTATCATTTAAAGAATTTAAACAAGTCTTTAATGGTAGTAATGATGAAGCATACAATGAATATGCAGTCTATGGTGGTCTTCCTAAATTATTTGAGTTTAAAACTGAAACTGATAAAGTTAAGTATTTAAATAATATTTTTGAAGAAACTTATTTAAAAGATATCATTGATAGAAACAAAGTTATAAACATAGATGAATTAGGAGAACTCCTTAATTTTCTGGCATCTTCAATTGGTTCATTAACTAATCCTACAAAACTTTCAAATACATTTGTTTCAATTAAGCATGTTAAAATCCATCCTGATACAATTAGAAAATATATTGAATATTTTGCGGATTCATTTTTAATTTCTACACCTAAACGCTACGATATTATCGGTAAAGGTTATATCAATTCCCCATTAAAGTACTACTTCTCTGATATAGGATTAAGAAATGCAAGACTTAACTTTAGAGAATTAGAACAACCTAGACTTATGGAAAACATCGTTTATAATGAATTAGTCATGAGAGGCTACAATGTTGATGTTGGTGTAGTCGAACTATACGAGCAAAACGCAAAAGGTAAAAGTGTTCTAAAGAAAACAGAAGTTGATTTTGTATGTAACCAATCTGATAAAAGATATTATATTCAAGTGGCTTATACAATCGATAGTGAAGAAAAAATTAGTCAAGAACAAAAATCACTTCTTCATATCAATGACGGTTTTAAAAAAATCATTATTGTAAAAGACTCTATTAAACCTCACTATAATAACTATGGTATTTATATAATTGGCTTATATGACTTTTTACTAAATGATAATATATTAGATTACTAATTATAACATCTCTTAAATGAGATGTTTTTTTATTTTAGCTCTACCACATTCTTCTAATGTAGGCTCAGCATCTTTTATAGCAACTACTAAAACGAAAATTATAAAAAAGCCTTTAATTTGCTTCTATTATTGAGTTTTGTTCATCACTCTTTGCAATTTTAACTCCTAAGAATATGCAATAGACAGTTCCAATAGTAACTACTATTTTTATTAAAAACCATAAGCCTGTATCAAGCAATTCCAATATAGGTTGTATAATAAGGTTTAAATCTATTGCTAACAAATTATTAATTAAGTTATTCCTACTTAATAATTGTTATTTTAAATTGCGTGTTTTGTTAAAAAAAATGAGAAGCCATATTGGCTTCCCATTGTAGTCGCATAATAAAGTTTTATATATTATAATGTTATAAAACTTTATATATTTCCAATCATTTACAACCACCACCATAATCTTAGTTCTTTCTAAGTGTTTTATATAATTCTTTTGTCATATCCTCCATTAATTTTTTATAAAAGTTAGGATCATTATTTTAAAGAAATAGACTATTAACAAACATTTCAGTTTTATTTACTTTAGCATATTTCTTGAATTCTTAATTACAATTGTTCATGTACAAGCATTAATGTATATCCTAACAGATTTTGAACCTTCCATTTTAGTTTATCAAATCTATTAGTGTCAGTCATCGACAAACCAATTCCCCAAATTAAATCTTTTACAGAACATTCTACAATAGTTAAATTACCAGTAGATTTTAATTTTTCTTTCAATTCACTATTTTGTGAAAACTTAGCAAATAATCCTTGATATACGATAATTTGTCTAACGCCATTCCAAACAGTTTCATCATAACCAGAAACAATTCTTCCTAGTGATTTAATTTTAGCTACATCTGTTTCATTAATAATTTTATTGGCGATTTTTATATCATTAAATTGAATTGCCTTTTTATACATCATATATTGTTCCATAGACGAAAACGAAATGTTATCTATTATAAAAGTAGATAAATACCAATTACTTAAATATCCATTTTCTTCTTCTGGATTATGAAAACAAATTAGATCCATTACTTTTCACCAACTTTTTGAACAGCAAGTTCTAATTCTATATCATGTAATCCAAAATATGCTTTCTTTAAAAATTCAAGTGGAACTTTTTTTAGAACTTCTGAACTTGGAATATTATAATACCATTGATAATAGGCGTAAAATTCCCCAATCCAATCAGGCATAAATCCTTCAAGTGATTTTCCTTTCTTAAAAACATAATTCTCTGTTTTAATAAAATATTCTAGCAATTCTTTTGAATTCATAGTATTAACATAAGCTTGTGATTCATCAATACATTTTCTTGTAGTACTAAGCATATAAGTTTTTATAAAATCTTCAGTATCTGAGTCTTGATAATTTTG
>CAYTVE010000002.1:0-72272 GCA_964441815.1 uncultured Anaeroplasmataceae bacterium
CTCTTAATTACTTAACACCTAAACAATTTAAAGAACTTTATACCCCTTAAAATATGAAAAGTGTCTACTTTCTATTGACTAGTGCAATGGAAAAATTACATATTTCTACAATTTATTTTTTGCCTCTAGCAAAATTTGGAGATGAAAATCAAAAATTTGGCTTGTTTCTCGTAGGAAAACAAAATCTCCCAGTTCTTGCCAAGAGATTCATTAGATTTTTAATTTTTGTTGAATTTCATCATTTTATGGTAAAAGATTTGAAATATCTCTATTGGTATATATACATTATTATAAAAAGAATATAAACATAAATGGGATAATGACATCAATAATTTTGATTGTGTTTGAATCAAATTAATTGATGTTGTTATCCCATCATTTATTTATAGTGATATTAAATTTCAAATTTTTTTATTTCCATTTTTTCAGTTCTTCTTCATACTTGGTTGCAGCTTGAGCATCTTTCAAATAGTCATTATAAAGAAGAATTATTCTTTGTAAGAAATCAATTTTAGTATCTAAAATTGAATCACTTGAAAAGTTTTTTTCAAGATACGAAATTGCATCAATATAATTTCTAATAGCTTTTTCATACTCTTCTTGACATACATAAACTTGAGAAAGATAATTAGCTGAATAAGTAAATACCGTTAGTTTTGATTCGAATGAATGTTCTTTTGAAAATTCAATTGTTAGATTGAATAATTTAATAGCATTATCATATTTATCACATTGGAAATATATATTACCTAAATTAAAAGCAAATATAGCATATTGATTTACTATTTCTTTAGTTTTATTTTCTATTTGATTAGTTAATACTAATGCGGTATATGCATAGTCAATCGCATCATCATATTTTTTTGCCTCAAAGTAAATAGTACCGAGAAGAGAATGACAATTTGATTTAATAAATAAAGCTTCATCTGATTCATTTTCATAAAGTATTTCAAATATATTATCAATAGTTGGCATAAAATTTGCAAATTCATTAATACTATTTAAATATTTAACATAATCAAGCGAAATTAATGTATACTTAATTTGATATTTTTCTTTAGTATTATCATCTAAAGAATTATAAAATTCTTTTAATTCCATATAATGATTAGTAGCTTTTTCATAATTATTATTAGATATATAACTACTTAATAATTTTTCTTTAGTATTAATATATAAATCTATAGGTATTTTTCCATTTTTGTTAATAATTTTGTCAAAGTATATACCTACGTTATTTAATAACATTATTCTTTTTTCTTCCACATCATTTTTAATTGCAAGTTCATATTCATTTTTAGCATTTTCTATTAAAGTTTCAATAGAATCATCTTTTTCACTTGAAAAATAATTAGAAATATTATCAAGTGTTATAAAAGGAGTGTTTTCAACATCTACATCTTTAGATTCTTTTTTTGTTTTCATTTTTTCCTTTAGTTTTTCTTTTAGCTCTAGGAGATTTTTTTCTTTTTCTTCTATTCTTTTTAGTTCATCTTGTTTTATTCTATTATAGGATTCTTTCATATCATTTAGCATGTTATTATCTAGTTGAATAATCGGTGGGGCTTCAAGAATAGTTCTTTTAAAATTAATATTTTTATCATAAATAACAATATCACACTTACAATCAAATTCGTCAAATGAAAATAACATAGACCACGTGCCATATGTTTTTTTAAAATCTTCATATAGATGATGTCCTGATAATCTATCATATCTAGATGATATTTTTTCAAGATTTTCATTTAATTCTTTTATATTATATAAATCAAATATACTTTTAGGATTAACTTCTTTTAAATTTAATACATTTGATATTCTATAATATTCTGTATTATAAATTTTTTTTACATTTAATTCAAAATAATCATTTCCATTTTCACTTGCAAATATAATAATATCATTTTCCTTTAAATTTATGTAATTATTTGGAATTAATTCAAGATTATTATTAGAGTTTAGTAAGTCGTCTTTTAATTTATAAAACGCCTCATCTGTCACCCAAACTATTTTTTTCATTTGATATTCAGATTCATAATAATCATTATAAGAAACATCCGGTTCATTAGAAATATAGTTTAAATATTCATTATACGTATCTTCATCAATATTATAAGCTTCACAAACAAGTTCTTGACAAAGTTCTTCATCTAAATTTACAACTTCTCCAGTATTTAATAATGGTAACATACAGCATAAATAACCATAACTGAATATGTAATTATTTATTCTAATATCATTTATTATTGCTTGTCTAATCGCAGGAGTAATTGTTTGAATTTTTAAATAATTACATTTTCTTGCTGGATTATCATATATCCATTCTATCACTTTATAGTACATTATATTTTCTCCTTTTTTAATCTTTTCTTTTACTATATATTATAAACATAAATTGGATAACATCAATAGTTTTGATAAATATTAAATTATTTAATGTTATCTCCATCATTTATTTATATTGATATTTAATTTATTAGTTTCAATTAACATAATTAGAAAAAAAATCAATTATGCTGTACTATTTTTTAAACAATACAAAATAATTGATTTTTTAATATTATATTACTTTAGCTAAAAATTCTTTTAATCTATCAGTTTTAGGATGATTAAATATTTCATCAGGAGTACCCTGCTCAATAATTCCTTGATTGCAAACAAATAATACCTTCGTTGCAATATCTTTTGCAAAAGCCATTTCATGTGTGACAATACATATGGTCATTCCTGATTCAGCTAATTCTTTGATAACTTGTAATACTTCTTGAACCATTTCTGGATCTAAAGCGCTTGTTGGTTCATCAAATAGCATAATGCTAGGATTCATCATTAAACTTCTAGCTATAGCTATTCTTTGTTTTTGTCCGCCAGATAGTGTATCTGGATAAGAATCTATTTTATCTAATAGATGTACTCTTGTAAGTAATTCCTTTGCTTTAATAATAGCTTCTTCTTTTGTATATTTTTTTAAATGAACAGGAGCTAAAATTAAATTTTGTAATACTGTTTTATGAGGAAATAATTCAAAATTTTGGAAAACCATTCCTATATGTTCTCTAATATGATTTATATTTTTTTTATTTATTTCCTCACCTTGAAAATATATACTACCAGATGTAGGTTCAACCATTTGATTCATTGTTCTAATTAGTGTGGATTTACCAGCTCCAGAAGGACCTATAATGCATATAATATCATTTTTATTAACTGTTAAATTAACATCTTTTAAAATAATAGTATCATTAAATGCTACTGTAATATTTTTAACCTCTAACATGCTTCATTAACTTCCCTTCTATTCTCTTTAAAATAAATGAAACTAATAAAACTAAAATAAAATAAGTAATACCCATTGCTAAATATACTGTTTGATAATCATATGTAGCATTAGCAATTTTTCTAAAAGCTAGAGTTAAATCAACAGCACCTACAAATCCAACAATAGATGTTTCCTTTAATAAAGTTATTAATTCATTACCTAAGCTTGGTAAAGCATTTTTAATAGCTTGTGGTAAAATGATTTTAATCATAACTGCTGGATATGATAGTCCTAAAGCTCTACCAGCTTCCATTTGACCTTTTGGTACAGCAGTTATACCACCTCTTAATATTTCTGATACATAAGCACCTGAATTAAGACCAAAAGCTATTATCGCAACATATAATGGATCACCACTATAAAACGCAAAAATAACAAAATAGATAATTAATAACTGAACTATCATAGGTGTTCCTCTAAAAACACTAATATAAATCTTAGCTATTTTTTTGAAAATAATAATAAATGCATTATTACTTTCTATTCCTTCTATTAAACATAATATAGTTCCAATTAAAACTCCCATTATAAATGATACAATTGTTATTAATAATGTATTACCTAGACCTTTTAATACTTCTATATAAGCTTTACCATCCATAAAATTTTTATTTAAATCATTGAGTATTGTTTTTTTATTAACTAAAAAGATAACCAAAAATACTATTATAGCTACTAAAACCATACTCAATGTTATTACTTTTTCTTTATGTTTTTTTATAAATGGAATAAATCCATTATTTATAACCTTATTCTCCATAATATTTATTTACGATAGTATCAAAAGTTCCATTTTTCTTCATTTCTTCAATAAACTCATTTAATGAAGAAACTAAACTATCATTTCCCTTTGCTACAGCAATAGCATATTCTTCTTCAGTTAAAATAACATCTAAAGCTTTTACTCCTGCTATTTTTTTACAATATAGATTTGCTGGTGCACTATCAATTACAACTGCATCAATTTGTCCATTAGCTAATGCTGTTACAGCTAATGCTCCATTATCATAAGTTACACAACTACTATTAGTAATACCTTCAAATTCCCAGTCTGAATCACCCTCAATGTAATATTGTCCAGTTGTGCCTCTTTGACAACCTATTTTAGCTTTATCATTACTTAAAGCAGTTAATATTTCACTTTCAGTTGACATATTTGCATACTTACTATCATCTTTAACGATAACAACTTGACTAGCTGTATAATAGCTATTAGAAAAAGATAAATTTTCTTCTCTTTTGCTATTTTTAGTAATACCAGCAATAGCTAAATCTGCTTTATTAGTTGATACAGATAACAATGCAGCATCAAAATCCATATCTTTTATATCTACTTCTACATTTAAATATTTACCATATTCTCTAATGACATCCATATCAATTCCTAAGAATTGATTGCCATCAACATACTCAAATGGTGCAAATTCAGCATTAGTTGATACAACTAATTTTCCATTTGTTTTAATATCCTCTACTGTCTTAAAGCTTGAGGAACAGCTTGTTAAAAGCGCTGCTCCACATAAAATTAATGCAAGTGTTTTTTTAAGTTTCATTTTTCTTTACCCCTTTTCCTTATTTTTCTAATAGAAACTATCTAGGAACAAAAAAAGTCCCTAGACTTTGCATATAAAGTCTAAGGACGTACAATTCTATATACGCGGTGCCACCTTAGTTAATCACTATCTCACGATAATGAAACTCTATAGGTTCTATCAAACCTAGACGCTTTCACGGGCGAACCCGGCATACCCTACTTAAATGTTCAGGTTGCAGCTCCAAGACGCGTTCACTATTTCCTTAAATTATCATCCTCACACCAATCGATGACTCGCTTAAATTTAGAAATAGTTACTATTTCTTTTCACAGCTATTGTGTAATATTATAAAACTTTTTTTTAAAAAGTAAAGTGTTTTTTTAAAAAAAGTGCTTTCAATTATTATTAGTTAATTGTGAAAATAAATTTCATCGCAACAGGTTGTTAAAATCATGAACGTGTTTTATTATTTTATTACATCCATATGTGCTTATACCATTAATAATCCTTTTCTTAATTTAATTTTATCACAAACAAATTAAATAATTAAATTCATAAGTATATATTGTAACGATTAGATGTATGAAACTCTAAACATACGTTTTTATTGCTTCTTAACTATTTAAGTGTAAGAATATTTTATCTTATTTTAAAATATTCATCCTCTAAAATCCTTCAAGGGTAAAGCAAAAGCATATAATAAATTGTCATTTTTTTCATTATATAGTTTTATTAATAAATTTAAATATTTAATCACTGATTCTATATTCTTATTTAATGCTAAAGATAATAATTCATTTAATACTAACTCTATATATGGATTTTTTAAATCTATAACATTATTAATATATTTAATTGATGTTTTATTTTTCTTTAAAAATCTATAAAATGATGATAATAATATAGGTTTTCTTCTACCCAATTCCATTTGATTTTTATTATTCGATAATAATTGATATATTTTTAATATCTCAATACCAATAGCATATTCTTTTAAATCAAGTATATCAGGATCATTATTATTATAATTTCTTAATTCATCAATTATTTCTAATCTCCATAATAATCTATGTTGTTTTGATGAAGCATTATTAAATTCTTTTAAATATACCTTTTTTAAATTTAACAATGCTTGATAATAATCCCCATTCATATCAAATAAATTAAGAGCATCTAAAGCTAATTTAGTATAATTAGAATTCTTTTTACTACTTCTTGCGATTAAAAGTAAATCCTTTAATAAATTATTACATTCAATATAATAATTATTAACTAAATTTAAAATATCAACTTTTTTATTTATTATTCCTGAATTTGAATAAATATTATAATCAAATGAATCTTTACAAATACTTTTTGTATCTAGTATGCAATATGCTAATGTTTGAGAATTAAACATTCTGTTAGCTGGGTGACCTACCACATCATTTCTTATATATTTTAATTCTCTTAAAATTTGATTTTTATTAATATTAATTGCATTTTTACTTTTAGTTAATGAATATGATAATGCATATAATGAGTCTATTGAAACGAATAAACTTTGTAAAAAAGCATAAAGTTTTAAAGCATTATAATCAACATTTTTATCCTCAAGCAAATAATAACACTTTTGAATATCATTAGTCGTTTCTAAAGCCTTTAACGCAGCTAAAACTGGATATTCCTTTTGAACATTATAATAATTAGAATCAAATTCTTCTATTAACTTTTCATTTTCCAATATATATTTTTCCAGCAATATATCCCAGCTTTCCTATTTCAAGTTTGTTAAATAAGATAATGCCTTTTCAAAATGAACCCCATACCAATGTTCTTTTGAATCCATTTGAGTATTAGCTACAGCTTGATATGTAAATTCACATGCGACTTTAGTTGCCTCTTTATAACTATATCCTTTCATTAAAGCTCCAAAAAATGAACTTGCAAAACAATCTCCTGTACCATGAAATAAGATTGGTATTTTTTTTGTAAAATAGTAGCTTATTTCATCATTATCATAATCATATGTTAATGCACCTAATTCATCATCTTTAAAACTTGCGCCAGTTAAAATAACACTGGCTTTAGTTATATCAGCTAATTTTTTTACTAAAGCCTCTAATTCTTCCTTATTATAATCTTTATAAGGAACATCTAATAAAAAACATAATTCAGTTAAATTAGGTAAAACAACGTCTGCCTCTTTACATAATTCCAACATATGTTTTGGAAATGAAACATCAAAACCTACATATAATTCACCATTATCAGCCATACAAGGATCAACAACTTTAATTGAATTTTCATTACCTAAAGAATTAATTATATCTTTTATATAATCGATTTGTTTTAGTGAACCTATATAACCAGTATAAAAACCATCAAACAACAAATTTTCTTTTAAATAATGCTCCCTTATTTTAGGTAATTCTTCAGTTAAATCACAAAAAGTAAAGTTTTTAAATGCAGTATGCGTTGATAAAACAGCAGTTGGAATCACAGAAGCCTCTATACCAAATGCTGATATGATAGGTAACGCAACAGTTAATGAACATTGTCCTAAACACGAAATATCTTGAATCGTTAAAATTCTTTTCATAAATTAATCTTCCTTCTTTGTTAAATATAAATATAATAGTTTCATAGTATTAGATATTGCTGATAAATGAGTTCTTTCCATGCCATGGCTAGCATGAACTCCAGGACCAATTAGTGCTCCCATGCAATCAACACCACTATGCCAAGCAGCGCCAACATCTGAACCATAATAAGGAAAAATGTCTACAACATAGCCAATATTATTATTTTTAGCCAAATTAATTAATCTTGTTGTAAGTTCATAACTATATGGACCACCAGAATCCTTTGCACAAATTGATACATCATATTCATTACCAGCTAAATCCTTACCAATACAACCCATATCAACTGTAACAAATTCATTTATGTCAGAAGCTATTGTTGCAGCTCCATGTCCAACTTCTTCTTGATTAACAAAATATATATAGGTATCATAATAAGGGATTTCATTATTATCTTTCAAATACTTTAAAACACCTAATATTGCACAAACACTCCCTTTATCGTCAATAAATCTACTCTTTAAAAAACCACTATCAGTTATGACAGTTTTAGGGTCGATAAATACATAATCTCCATTTGAAATACCTAAATCTACAACATCAGTTTTATTTAAAACCTTCTCGTCAATTCTAACAACCATAGTATCTAGGTTTCTTGGTTTACTTTTAGCATCCTCATAAACATGAGCAGATGGACTAGAACATAATATAGTACCTGTGTAACACCTATTATCTCTTGTAATTATTTTACAATATTCACCATCTAGAGTAGGAATGATAGGCCCTCCAACATTAGTCACTGCCAAAGTTCCATCGCTATTTATAGAACGTACCATTAAACCAAGCGTATCTATATGTGCACTTGTAGCAACTCTTTTTGTGTGATCACTACCTTCAATAAATAATTTAACATTACCTTTATTAGTTAATGTAGCATTATAACCTATATCCTTTAATAATTTTATTAATAGGTCATTTACATTTTTACTAAATCCTGTAGGTGAATCACAAAAAAATAATTTATTTATAATCTCTTTCACATAATCTAAATTCATTTTGTTACCTCATTTCTAACATATAATATTATATTCTTTTTTTAAAAATAAAAAAAGTACTTGTTTTTATAATATCTTTTATGGTATAATAATTAAGCGTTAGGTAAGGTTCGGTGGTGTAGTGGTTAACATGCTAGTCTGTCACACTGGAGATCGCGGGTTCAAGTCCCGTCCGAACCGCCAGTTATTGCACCCATAGCTCAATTGGATAGAGCGTTTGACTACGGATCAAGAGGTTAGGAGTTCGAATCTTCTTGGGTGCGCCATAATTAGATGAAACAAGCTAGAATTTGTTGAAATATCAACTGATTTTAGCTTTTTTGTTTTATTGAATTTTTTATTGTTAATACATTAGTTAAAAACAAATATAAGGCTGTAAAACACAGCCTTATACTTACTTACTATTAATATCTAAGTGAATTCTTTTTCCTTCTTTTGAAGCACCTGCATAAAGAATAGTTCTAATAGCCTTTGCTACAAAGCCATCTTTACCAATAACTCTACCAAAGTCATTTGAATTTACCTTTACTTGATACTCAAGATTTTCTTCATCATCATTTAATTTGATAATTTCAACATCTTCAGGATAAGCTACCAAAGGAAGAATTAAACTCTTAATTAACTCTTCAAACTTTATCATAGTGCCACCTCTTACTTAGTAGTCTTGATATTGTTTGCTTCTAATATGTTTTTAACAGTTACTGTTGGTTGAGCACCATTTCCTAACCATTTAGTTATTTTTTCTGCATCTAAATTAACTGTAGCAGGGTTAGTTAAAGGATTATAAGTTCCTAAAATTTCTAAAAACTTTCCGTCACGTGGTGATCTAGAATCAGCAGCTACAATACGGTATTTTGGAGCTTTATGTGCACCAAATCTTTGTAATCTAATTTTTACCATAATTAATACACTCCTTCTTTTTTTATCTTAACACAAGAATTATACCATAAAATAATATGCTGTCAAGCATTTTTTCTTGACAGCATATTATTTTATTTATTTTATAGCATTTCTTAAATCAATTTGTGATGTTGAATCACAAGTTATAGCTCCTAAAAATTTAGTATTAATATAATTGCTAACAGCGCTTGATAATAAAACATCCGTTAATGCATCTATTTTATTTTTATATTCACTGTTGTTTAAGTAATCATTTTTTCTTATTGCTAATACATTAGCCTTTAATGATACTTGATTCAAGTCATCTTCATAAGCTATTCTTTTAGATTTATCAATATTGCCTGTATACGCAGTATTACAAGGCAATAATCCATAATCATAATCTGGTAGCGATTGAGTAAGCAATTCTTCTGCAACTAAACTAACTTTTACTTTTTTGTCTAATGATTCCCATTTATTTCCAGAAAAAGATAACTTTTCATCATCTGTATATGGAAAATTATCTTTTTCAATTTCTTTACTAATAATATTTTTAGCAACTAATAATTGAAAAGCTCTAACAGCATTTGATACATCATTACATATTTCATATTTACCTTCACCTAATGAAGTCTTAGTATTTGAATATATTCCAAGTGGTTCATAATGAACTTTACAACTAGCTACTAATTCTACATCGCCATCATATGTATTTAAATATGGAATATGTTGAAAGTAATTAGCATCATAATCTTTTCTTGCTACTGCATCATTTTGTGTCATCCAATCTAATACACTAACCTTTAATGTATAACCTTTTTCTTTTAATAAATCCTTAACAACACCATTTAAAACTTCTGCATGAGGTGTTTCAGAAGCACATACTTTTATAACATTTGCATCATCACCACAACTTGTTAATGATACCCCTAATAGTATTAAAATACTAACTATAAATAATTTTATTTTTTTCATTTTAAAATTCTCCTTCTATCTAATTTTTTTGCTACAAAAAGCCCTAATTCTTGAATTATTTGAACTAATACCACTATTAATATAATTAAAAACCAAAAATAGAACTTACCAAAATATGAACCGGTGTTCTTAGTAAAGAATGAATAAACACCAGATATTAGACCACCAGCACCTATATTGTATGCAAATGATGTATAGCCTAAAATTGTTACCGCAACAACACTAACCCCTGTAATTAGTGATGTTTTAGCTTCAGGTAATAATACCTTAGTAATAATTTGAAAATCAGTTGCTCCTAAGCTCTTAATAGCCTCTATTTGACCAGATGGCACTTCTTGTAACGATTGTTCAACCATTCTTGCAACAAAACCAAATGCACATACCGTCATTGGAATTAATATTGTATACCAAGAACCTGTTCCTGTATTAAAAATTGCTCTTGTTATAGGCATACATAACACAATAATAATTAAGCAAGGTAGTGATCTTAAAAAATTAACTATTGTTCCTATTGTTAAATTAATAGCCTTATTAGGTTTAATTCCATTTTTAGATGTTATATTTAATATTACACCAATTGGAATACCTAAAACATACGCGAATATAGTAGAAATCCCTGTCATTAATAATGTTTCTAAAATCATCATTGGAATATTAGACCAAGTCATTTACATCAACCTCCTCAAAAACGATATTTTTTAATTCTAAATATTTTTTTAATTTAGCAATATCATGTTCATAATAAGGTAATTTAAAAATCAACTGTCCATAAACTTTATCATCTATTGTTTTAGTTGAAGCATACATAACAGAAACTAAAATATTACAATCACATACTATATTTGCTATAATAGGAGAATCAACTTCTCCATTAAATATTAATTTAATTAATTTTTCGTCATTTAATTTAGTATTTATTTGACCAGAATAAATTAATTTTTTCCCAATTTCTGTTCTAGGAGATAAGAATACATCCATTGTCTGACCACATTCAACTATTTGAGCATTATCTATTATTGCAACTCTATTGCATATTGCTTCTATAACACTCATTTGATGAGAAATAATAATAATTGTTAAGCCTAAATTCTTATTTAATGATTTAAGTAATTCTAAAATAGAACTTGTTGTTTCCGGGTCTAAAGCACTTGTGGGTTCATCACATAATAATATTTTAGGTTCAGTCATTAGTGCTCTTGCTATAGCAACTCTTTGTTGTTGGCCACCAGATAGACTTGATGGATAATCATTCATCTTATCCTTTAAACCAACTAATTCTAATAATTTAATTGCCTTTTCTTTAACATTTTCATTATGACTTAGTTCTCCTGCCAGCATAACATTTTTCAATACAGTTCTTTGTTCTAACAAATTAAATCTTTGAAAAATCATTCCAATTTCTTTTCTTACATTACGTAATTCTTTTTCCTTTAAATTTGCTAAACTTACTCCTTTATATACAACTTCTCCAGAAGTAGGTTTTTCTAAATAATTAATACACCTTATCAAAGTAGACTTTCCAGCTCCAGATAATCCTATAATCCCAAAAATATCATTTTCCTCTATTTCTAAATTGATATTATTAATAGCTGTTATATCACCTTTTTTACTTGGATAAACCTTTGATAAATTCTTAATTTGAATTATACTCATATTTAAACCCCCTTAAAATAAAAAAACTCGCCCCTAACAAGGACGAGATATTAAAATCCGTGGTACCAACCTTTTTCACTAATAATTAGCCTATTTTCAAGTACTATCATACTCTATCGCTTTAACGGGCGAAACTCGGTTTTATCTAACAAAATGCTCGATAATACAACTCCAAGACCATGTTCATAAGGTTTTTTCTTATTCTTTTTCACCAACTAAGAACTCTCTTTAAAGCATCCACCTTATTACTCTTCTTTTCAACGTTTTATTTAATTTCGATATCTAGATTATACACCTTTTTAAAAAAACTGCAATAGTTTTTTAAAAATTCAGTTTAAAAGAATTAGATATTGATGATTTCAAATTATTAATATCTTTATTAATTATATCTTGAATTTTCATTTCAAGTTCCTTATATTCTTTCACATATGGATGAGAATATAAGGATATCTTCGTTTTAATAAATAATTCTTTATATTCTTTTAAATTAGGATGGTATTTACCATAAGATTTAGCTTCTAAATATTTAGCTTCTGCTGTTTTAAAAGCCATTATTTTGGCACTTAAATTATTTTTAATTAATTCTTTAAGTTCAATTAATCTTTTAAAATCAACACTATTTATTAAATTATCAGCATATAAATCTGCTGCTTCATAAATTTTTTCCATATATACTCCTACGATATAATATTTGATAATGAATAAAATAAATTAAATTTATTTTTAAGACCTTCTAGCTTATCAATTGATGTAATTTTTAAATTTTCCTTTGCCTCTTTTAAAAAATATTTAAAATAACTAGGATCATAATATAGTATTTTATACCATTTTGGATGATAACGCAAGTACATCAATAAATCAATATGTTGATATAAATAGTCCATGTAATCCATTAATACCACTCATCAAATCTTTTATCAAATAATGGATCACCAGTTGATTTTTTAGCTAAAGCTCCTCCTGCAGCAGCTCCGCTAATACCACCAAAAAGTTCTAAAACCTTTTGAATACTTGTTACTGTTTTAGTTACTTGATCAGGATCTATTTTTTTCACATACCCTACAACAGTTTTTATTAAATCCTCTGTTGTTGATGTTTTATTTTCTTTTTTTACCTCTTTCACTTCTTCAACTGGAAATGCCTCTTCTCCTAATATACAATAATCTTCATATAATTCTTGCCAAGTTTTTTCTTTATTTTGAACCATTCCCTTTATTAGGGGATGTTTTTTAACAAAGTCTTTAAATTCATCAAGTTTTGTACTCATAACAAACACCCTATTTTATTTTATGCATAACTTATAACTTTGTTTAATTATTTTTAACAAAATATAATAAATACCGAAAATTAATATAGAATATAAAATTATACTATAATATATTGGATATGCTTTTAAAAGAAAACAAACTCTAAATATAATAACAATGAATAAGCTAATAAAAATTGTTAAAAAAGAAATTATTAAATCTTTAATATTTTTTATAAATATTACGATTCCTTCTTTATGTAATACATAATATGCAGCAAATATGCATATACTTACAGCTATTATAGTTGCATATATAGCTCCTAAATATGTAAATTTAGGTATAAATATATAATTTAATATATATTTAGCTATAGCACTTATTATTGTTGCTGCAATTATGTAGTTAGCTTTAGGCAAACCTAATGAAATTCCTATTAACACTTTATGAATACCAAAAAAAATAATTAATATTGAGACGTGATAAAGTATTATTCCACCATTTTCTTGTCTATAAAAAAGATTGTATATATCATCTGCAAAATATCTCATAATTACCATAAACGGTATTAAAATGTAAATAATTAAACTAGAACACTTTATAGCAAGTTTTTTTGCTTGTAACACCTTATCTTCTTTAAACATATAATTAATTTTTGGATTTAATATACCACCTATAGCTTGAGCTATTATAATAGGAAAAAATATTAACCTTATTGTTTCAAACATATATGCTGTATAATATCCTTCTTCATTATATAAAGTCGGAAGTGTTATCGAATCAATGAATTGATAAATCGTAAATAACATTGTAGATATCCCAAATGGAATACATGTTTTAATTAATGAAAATATAATATGGTCTTTATTTTTTTTCTTTTTGTAAAATTTCAAAACATTAAAAAATAAAATTAAAAAACTAACAAAATAGCTAATGAAATATATTACAAAGACAATATGAATAGATGTATAATTATTGTTATATTTAACTGAAATTTTATAAAGAAATAATTTAATTAAATTTTCTATAATTATAGAAATAGATGATGGATACATTATTAAATGTCCTTGTAAAAAACCTTTATAAAAGTGAATTAATGGTAATATTATTAAAGATAATGACGCTAATAATAAATTTAATTTTATTATTTTAAAATCATTATCATTATAATTTTCAAATAAAGAAATGGATAAAATTTGATTACTGAAAAATAACATAAATAAAAAAAATATTATTCCTAAAAATAAACAATAAATAGTTCCTTTTTTCAATAAACTATATGTTTCATCTTCTTTTTTATCACCAATAAGTTTTGATACTAGTTTCGATGTTCCAGGAATCAATCCTAAGCATGCTAAATCTGCAAACAGGGAAAATGGAACATATGCTAATGCATATAAAGACATTTTATTACTACCTAAATCATTAGAAAAAATAAATAAAAAAATTAGTGACAAAACTTTTGCTGAAACCTGACCTAAACCTAATATTAACGCTTGTAATAAAGTCTTATCCCTCATTTTCTCATCACCATGAATAGTATTTTCATATTTTTAAATTTTAATACATAAAATCTACTAGGTGATTAATAATGTTTAAAAATAAAAATGATAGATCAAATTATGATTATTATGAAAATATGCAACTTAATCGTATTTATTATGAATTAGAAGATTTAAATAGAAAAATAAGGAATCTAAATAATAGATTAAGGCGTGTTGAAGGATTTTTAAATCTAACCTTAGAGGATGAAAATAAATAGGCAAAATTCACAAACATTTTCTTACTGCTTATCATATTTTAATGTAGGAGGTGAATATTAATGTATTATTCAATGCCTACTTATGGATATGGCTATATGCCACCACAATATAATTGTGGTAAAGGTGGTCGTGGAGGATATTCTTATGCCTTAATTTTAGTTTTATTTATTCTTCTTGTTATAATCGGGGCTGCTAGATGGTAGAAAAAAAATTTTAAATATGGTATAATCATTTTGGTGATTAAAATGTATTTAAATAAAGATATTGTAAAAGAAGGAAATCAAATCCTAAGAAATAAATCAGCTAAAGTAGGTCTTCCCCTTTCTAATGCTGATTTAGATTGCTTAAAAGGACTTTATGAATATGTTGTAATATCTAGTATAGATGACTTAGTTAAACAATATGACATAAGACCGGGTGTTGGTATTGCAGCACCACAAGTCGGGGTAAATAAGAGAATGTTTGCAATAAATGCTGTTGATTTTTTAGATGAAAATCATACTCAATATTTACTCGCAGTAATAAACCCTACAATTATTCAAAAAAGTAAGGAAATGACTTATTTACCTGGAGGTGAGGGTTGTCTTTCAGTTGATAGATCAACTGATGGTCTTTTAACACCAAGACATTACGCAATCACAGCTAAATGTTCTATTTATGATTTCAAAATAAATAAAATTAAAACTATAACATTAAAGCTTGAAGGATATCCTGCAATTGTATTCCAACACGAATACGACCATTTAGATGGTATCCTATATACCGATAAAATGTATAAGGAAAGTGAATTAGATTCTAATATTTTTCCTTTATACGAAACTGAATAGTTATAAGTAATGCTAAACATTTAATTATGTTTAGTATTTTTTATTCTTCTTTTTTATTTATAGATAAACTATATTTAATAAAAATAATAACGAACCCTATAATTATAAAAATAATTACAATGACCATTGATATAAATAATTTATTACTTTTTACTTTTATACCATTTTGAGCTATGGATGTTTTTATAATTGAATTACCTATAATCGCTAATTCTTCATTATTAATACATTCTTCTATTAATGTATCTACAATATCATTAGCTAAGTTTTTAGATAAATATTTATCATTACAAATACAACTTATCTCAATAACAAGCGATGATTCTGGGTTATTTATATTAATCATTTCCATCAAGGCTTCGATTGGTATATCATATCTATCTGATACTTTACTTAATATAATACTTTGTTTTGGTAACTGTGAAACTGTTGATATCATTATGAATGAATTATTATAGTCATAATCTAATCCATCAGTCTCTTTTGTTATCTTCAATAATATTTTAGATGTTGATTGATACTCGTCTTTATGTATAACGAAACAATATAAAATAGATACACCAAATCCTAATAAAATGGTTAATAATAAAATAATTTTATTTTTAAAAATAATTTTAATTAAATCAATAATACTTAATTCTTCAGTCATATATTTCATCTCCCATAAATATTATAAAATATCTATTTTAAAAATATTGTAGAAAAAATATTGCAATTTAATAAAATTAAATGGGCTGCAAAAAACTTATAAATGTTTTTCACAGCCCATTATTAACCTATAATTCATACATTATAATACTTCCAGCGATAGCTACATTTAATGATTCAGTATTATCCATTTCTATATATATATTATCCAAACATAGATCTTGAACTTCTTTTGAAATACCATTTCCTTCATTCCCCAATACAACGGCAATTTTTTCTTCTTTTTTAATGTTTTTTAATTTAATACCATTTATAACATTGGTTCCATATACCTTGTGATTTAAAGATAATATAAAATCTTTGGTATTTCCAAAAAGAAAATTAAGTTTAAATATAGCACCTTGGGATGAACGAATAACCTTATCGTTATAAATATCAACCGTTCCCTTACCAATAAATAATGTATTAAAACCAAAAGCACAAGCACTTCGCATTAAAGTACCTAAATTTCCTGGATCCTGAATACCATCTAAAATAAGTATTTTATTAGATAATTCATTCTTTTCAATTAATTTACATAATCCAATTTCTTTAACCATTGTATCAGTCGCTGAAATTTTTTCCATAATGCTTTTACTAATTTGAGTATATCCTTCTTTTTCCTCTATTGAAAAAGCTTCTAATAAAACACCTGCCATTTTAGCCTCGTTAACTAAATGTGAACCTTCAACGATAAATTTTGATTCTAATTTACGATACTTATTTTGTTTTAATTTGATTAATAATTTTATTTTAGAATTATCAAATGAACTAATCATAAATACACCTACATAATAGTCTTTCTAATAAATCTTCCAATAGTGCCTTTAGCAGGAGCTATAATAACAAAAACATTAGGATCTATATCCATACATATTTGCTTAGCTCTTGAAAGTTCATAACTTGTTAAAATTACAAACGCATCCCTTTTTTGAGTATGAGTATAAGCACCCTCAACACTCATTAATGTTACTCCTCTTTTTAATTCTGTCATTATTCTTTCTGATATTTCATCAACATGTTCAGAAATAATATCTAATCTAACAAAATTATAAGCAGTATGAATTTTATCAATGACTAACGAAGATATTATAATACGAATAAAGGTATACATAGATATTTCCCAGGCATTAGATATAACTCCACCACCTACTAAAGCAATTAAACAA
Source organism: uncultured Anaeroplasmataceae bacterium (assembly GCA_964441815.1). Taxonomy (GTDB): domain Bacteria; phylum Bacillota_I; class Bacilli_A; order Acholeplasmatales; family Anaeroplasmataceae; genus Pelethenecus. The sequence goes on from CAYTVE010000002.1 coordinate 17,674, forward strand.
TTAAATATCATTGTAAATGTACCAATTGATATACCTTTTTCAATAGATAATGCTTGAGCTATTATATCAAGTCCACCTGTAGATGTTCCAAATCTTAAGGCTATACCATTTGCAACGCCTGTAATAAGACCACCAATTAACGCAAATAATAATTGATTATCTATTGCATCTATACCAAAAGTATATTCAGGAATCCAACCCATCATCATTATCGCTTGAACCAAAACAGACAATAATGAATATATCGCAAAACGAATAGATACTTTTTTCCAACCTATAAGGAATAGTGGTATATTTAAAATAAATGTAAATACACCAAGTGGAATAACAACTTTTCCATTTGTACATAACTTAATTAAATCTGCTAATATTTGTCCTAAACCTGTAACACCTGATGAATATAATCTTGCAGGTGTAATAAACCACATAACTCCAAGAGAATAAACAACAGCAGAAAATAATACAATTGATATATGAAATGTTTCTTGTAATACTATTTTTTTATTCATAAAATACCCCTATTTTTATAAATGACTTATATTTTCAAACTCCATCTAATTTTCATTTTTTCTTTTATATTTTAACGATTCTTTTCGTTTTAAATATTCAATTCATCAATAATTTAATTTAGCTACAACTAAATATTATTTAAAATATAAATTAATATAATTTTTTATATTAACAACATATTTCATTTTGTTATCTTCTTTCATTCAAAAGAATTTATATTTCAATTATATCACGTTTTAAAATAAAAACACTATATTATTTTTAGATAATATAGTGCATTTATATCTTTTTTTAAAAGACTAATTATTCTTTTTTCCTTTTTGGTATAACTTTTTTGTCATAGCACCACCAACTTTACCATTTTCAGCTGCAGTGGCATTTTTTCCGGGTTTAATACCTAACTCAGAAGCTACCTCCTGTTTTAAAGCCTCTGTATTAGTTGTTTGTTTAGCACGAGAGATAGCTTGTTTAGTAATTTTACCACCAACTCTACCATTCTCTTTTGAGGTTCTAGAAGATGTTGTTCTTCTACTTGCCATATTTTCACCTCCTCGCAGTAATTATTCTTACCAACGAAGACAAAAATATACAATTTTTAGTTATTTTTCAATTCTTTTATAACTTCTCTTACCTCTAAACCCAACAATGATAAATCAATGTCGCTATTTGCTGATATCATTATACTATTAGTATTTTCCACAGCATCAATAACCATTTTTTCATAATCAAAACTTTTCTCAAATGAAATACACTTATCTATTTTAGGAGCTGTTGCTGGAGCCTTAGGCACATATACTGTACAACAGTCTTCAAAAGGTTTAATAGATATATCAAAACAATTCATTTTTTTAGATATTTTAATAATATCTTGTTTATCATATGTACATAAAGGTCTTAAAATAGGCATTGTTGTGACTGAATTGATTGTATTCATACTCCTTAATGTTTGACTGGCTACTTGTCCTACAGATTCACCATTTATAATACATAAACAATTTTTCTTTTCAGCAAGAAGTGTTGCAATACGATACATCATTCTTCTCATAATAGTTATATTATAACTTTCAGGAATATAATCTAATAAAGCCATATGTAATTCCTTAAATGGCACCATATGTAAATTAATTCTATTTCCTGGCGCATATTTAGCCATAATCTTAACTAAATCAATAACCTTTTGTGCGGATTCAATTGATGTAAGTGGTGTGGATTCAAAATGAATACACTCTATTTCTACACCTTGTTTCATAGCTAAATATCCTGCTACTGGTGAATCAATGCCGCCTGATAACATTAATAATCCTTTACCAGCCACTCCCACTGGATATCCACCCATAGCTCTTGTTTCTTGATTATATAAGTAACAAGCATTACCTTTTAATTCTAAATGAAGAGTTATATCAGGATTATGTACATCAACATGTAATAAATTATGATTAGCTAATACATATCCCGAAACATGTTTAGTTACTTCCATAGAATGAAGTGGATAATTCTTATTAGCTCTTTTAGTTTCTACTTTAAAAGTAATATCATTTTTAGCTACTTCTTTCATTAATTCTAATGACTTTTCTTTTATAGTTTGTAAATCATTATCACATTTTACCACCAAAGAATATGAGGATATTCCAGAAACATATTCTAATCTTTTTATTACTTCTTCAACATTTTCATCATTCAAATGTATGTATATTCTATCATATGTATTTTCTATTTCAACATTCAAGCCTTTCATTTTTAAAGCCATTAGTTCATATAATTTTCTTAAAAAATCCTTTTGATTTTTACCTTTTAGAGTTAAGTCACCAAAACGAACTAAAATTTGATTATAAATCATATTATTCCTTCTTTCTACCGATATTATAACAAAATAAAAGTTTTTTTCATAGAGTTATTTTACAAATTATATAATTATAGAGTTATTTTACAAATTACTTGAACTTTTATTTCATTATGATATAATTAACATCAATGTTTATAATATCATTTTTGAAAGGATTTATAATATGATTAGAAAATATGAAAATAAAGATTTTAATGAAATAAATATAATGACAAAAAATTTTTGGAAAGATGAATTTAAAATGTCGCAAAAACTACAATCTTTCATTTACAAATTTTTAGTAAAATACTATTTGTATGATAATGATATGACATATGTTTATGAGGAAAATGACAATATAGTAGCATTTTTATTAGCTCATAAAAATGACGAGGTTAATACAGCAATAAATTATTATAATAGAAATGTCATTAATTTAAGTGAAAATGATAGAATTAATGCAAAAAAATATTTAGAATATATAGAATATAACCACAAAATGATAAAAGAAATAATGCCTAATAACGCAATATATTTGGGATTAATCGCAAGTCAAAAAAAAGGTTGTGGAAGAAAATTAATAAATCATTTAATTAATTATTCAAAAAATAATAATCTTGGTGATATATATTTATGGACAGATGAAACTTGTAATTATAAATACTATGAAAAAATGGGTTTCAATTTAAAAAAATCCTATGAAATAAATTTTTTTGAAAAGAAAATTAAAACTTTTATTTTTTCAATCAGCAATACTCAAAAAAAATAGTAAAAACCATGAGTTTATAATTCATGGTTTTTTCATATTTCATTAGAAAAAATCATGATAAGAAGATATAAGAGAATACAAGCAATAAACACGTTACTATCATATGTAATGTTTTTTAAGTGGAGAATTAATGAAAATATTATATCCTAAAAAACAACCAAGAAGACGTGATTTATGGACCGTTTGTGGAATATCATTTAGACCCTACTAAATCTTATATTTTATACTTGAAATAAAAAATGGGTAACTTAAAAAATAAATAAATTAACATTTGACACTAATATCTATTTTATGATATAATACCATGGCGTGGGTAAAAAGCAGCTGTTCTTTCTTGAAATAGTACCTATCTTAAAGCCTATATGGCATTACTAGTAATCTTCGCTGCTTAATGGTGAAAGTATAATTTAAGATTTCCTATTTCGGTGAACAACAATTTACTCCCAAATAAAATAATTTAGGAGGACAAAATAATGTCAAGATTTACAGGTTCTACTTGGAAAGTATCTCGTCGTTTAGGTTATTCAATCAGCGAAACTGGTAAAGAATTAGCTAAAAGAAAATACGCTCCAGGTCAACATGGTGCTAAACGTAAAAAATTAAGCGAATACGCACTACAACAAGCTGAAAAGCAAAAAGTTAGATTCACTTATGGTGTATCAGAAAAACAATTCAAAAAGACTTATAACGAAGCTTCAAAAATGGCTGGTAAAACAGGTGTTAACTTCTTAAAATTATTAGAAGTTCGTTTAGATAACTTAGTTTATCGTTTAGGTTTCGCTAATACAAGAGCTCAAGCTCGTCAATTAGTAAACCATGGTCATGTTTTAGTTGATGGTAAGAAAGTAGATATTCCTTCTTATCGTGTTAAAGTTGGTCAAAAAATTCAAATGAAAGAAGCATCTAAAGATTTAGTCATTGTTAAAGCAGCTTTAGAAGCTAAATTATCTCGTGCTGAATATTTATCATTTGATGAAAATAATGTAGGTTCATTAGTAAGAATTCCTGAAAGAGACGAATTCTTAACAGATATTAATGAACAATTAATCGTTGAATTCTACAGTAGATAACATTAAAAGCCCATTTGGGCTTTTTTTGTTTATAAAAAAAAGTCCGAAAAATGGACTTATCTTAATCTTTTATAATAGTAATCAATTTCTTTTTAGGAAGAAATATTTCAACAACTGGAATTGTTAAGAAAATAATCCAGCCAGGATGCCAAAGTCCCCAAACAAATCCCATAATTAAATAAGCAATAACAGTTAATAGTGGGTACATTCCTGACAAGCTTCTTTTTCCTAAAATCATCGGAATAACTGGTATTGCCAAAAATACAATCCAGCCAGGATGCCATGCATTAGCACAAAAGCCTAATAATAGGTATATTATTAAACAAATCATTGGTGTTGCTGAAATAATTTTAATTTTTAACATTCTCATATAACTCCTTAAACAAACAAATATATAATAATTTAAAAATAAACCATATCAAATTGATATGGTTTAATTCTTTAGTTATTAAGCTGCTTTATTACATAATTCTATAAAGCTCTCAGCTTTTAATGATGCTCCACCTACTAAGCCACCATCAATATTTGGTTGAGCCATAAGTTCACTTACACTACTTGTAGATACAGAACCACCGTATAGAATACGTACTCTATTTTCAGCACATTTTGGACAGTATAATTTAGCCATTAATGTACGAATAAAGCCACAAGCTTCATCGGCCATTTCAGCTGAAGCTACTTTACCAGTACCAATAGCCCATATAGGTTCATATGCTATAATAATATTATCTAAGTCATCTGCAGAAATACCTTCAAATGCTTTAGTAATTTGTTTTTCTAAAACTTCATGAGTTTTATTAGATTCTCTTTCTTCTAAAGATTCACCACAACAAACAATAGGTTTTAGATTATGTTGTAAACAAGTCTTAATTTTTAAATTAACTGTTTCATCAGTTTCATTAAAATAAGCTCTTCTTTCACTATGACCGATAATAACATATTCAACACCTGTTGTAGATAGCATATTAGCTGAAATTTCTCCAGTATATGCTCCACTTTCTTGGAAGTGTACATTTTGAGCACCAATCTTTAAATTTTCGCCTTGACGCTTTACTAAATCTCTTAAAACAATAGATGGTGCACAAATGATTGAGTCTAATTTTTCAGAAGATGGAAGTTTATCGCTTACAGCATAGATAAATTCTAATGCTTCATCACGAGTCTTATTCATCTTCCAGTTTCCTGCCATAATTGGTTTTCTCATTTTTTTCTATTCCTTACCTAAAAATTATAATTCATCTACGCAAGCGATACCTGGTAAAACTTTTCCTTCTAAATACTCTAAAGAAGCTCCACCACCTGTAGATATATGTGACATCTTATTTGCATAACCTAAGCTTTCAGCTGCTGCTGCTGAATCTCCACCACCAATAATAGTGTTAGCACCCTCTAAGTTAGCTAATAATTCACATACACCAATAGTACCTGCTGCATAATTTTTCATTTCGAATACACCCATTGGTCCATTCCATACAACTGTCTTAGCACCTGCTAAAACACTTGCAAATAATTCTAATGTTTTAGGACCAATATCTAATCCCATATCATCAGATGCTAATTCATCAACTGATTTAACAACACCAGGAACGTCTGCAAATTCCTTTGCACAAACTGTATCAACTGGTAATACTAATTTAGATCCAGCTTTTTCTAATAATTCTTTAGCTAAATCTAATTTATCTTCTTCACATTTAGAAGCACCGATATCTTTTCCTAAAGCTTTTAAGAATGTAAACATCATGGCTCCACCGATTAATATTTTATCAGCTTTTTCACATAAAGCTTCAATAACACCAATCTTATCAGAAACTTTAGCTCCTCCAAGAATTGCAATATAAGGACGAACAGGTTCATCAACTGCTCCACCTATATATTTGATTTCTTTTTCTAATAAAAATCCTGCAGCTGTTTCACTTACATTTGCAGCTATACCAACATTTGAAGCTGCAGCACGATGAGCTGTACCGAATGCATCATTAACAAATACATCACCTAAAGAAGCCCAATATTTACCTAGTTCTGGATCGTTTTTAGATTCTTTTTTACCATCTAAGTCCTCATATCTTGTATTTTGGAACATTAAGATTTCGCCTTCGCCTAAATTAGCTGAAGCATCTTCAAGAACCTTACCCTTTGTTGCATTAACAAAATGAACTGGTCTTTTAATTAATTCTTCTAATCTCTTAGAAACTACTGTTAAGTCATTTTTAGCTAAATCTGCTTCTTCCTTAACACGTCCTAAATGAGAAAATACAATTGCCTTACCACCATTATTTACTACATATTCAATAGTAGGTAATGCAGCACGGATACGAGTATCATCAGTAATTACTCCATCCTTCATTGGAACATTAAAGTCTACACGAATTAGAACTTTTTTTCCTTTTACATTTAAATCTGATACAATTTTTTTAGCCATATTTAATAATCCTCCAAAAATAAAGCTATATTTTTTCTAGTTAATTATATCACTTATACTCTTTTTTTTCAAACAATTTTAATAGAAAGCGCATTACTTTATTAAAAATAAAATTATTAATAAAATTTCTAAAGTTAAATACGCTAAAATAAAAGGATAACCAATTATTTTTTTATAATTATAATTACTTTTTATCATTTTATTTTGATGTCTATTTAATCTATAAAATGGATGAAAAAATAATGTTATTACTATAAATATTAAATTTATTATAGATAAAAATAAATAAATATTTTTCATATAATCACCAATTTTATTATATGAAAACTTATGAATAACGTTTTAAATTATTTTCATCATAATATTTTGGTGACAAATAATATTCATATAATTTTTTTCTTGCAAGATTATTGCCTAATTTTTCTGATATTTTCAAAAATACTGTATAATCACCATCAATAATATTATTATCAACTAATTCAGCCAAATTATATCCGCTTTCTGAATTATATTTTAAAGTAAGATAATAATAAAAAATATTGTTAATCAAATTACTATTATTGTTTTTATATTCTTTTAAATATTTCTTTTTTCGATAATAAAATATTAATTTATTTAAATAATCTTCATAACAATTATACTCTTTATATTTTATATTTTTTAATATTTTATTATATAAATCATTATAACTAATGTATTTTAATTCTTCTTCTGTTTTTAAAAATATATTAAATGCTAAATCATAATATTTATTTAAATAATTTTTAGGTATATATACAATTGGTCTTTTATATTTTTTTATAAACTTTTTATATATATCTGATAATTCATATTCAAATAAATAAAAATCATTTTTGTATACTGAATATATACTTTTATAATTTCTTTTACTCTTTTTTGAAAAATAAGATAAAATATATACTTTCTCTAAAAAATATTTTTTATTTAATTCTTTAAAATCTTTTATCGGTGAAATATCTAAGTAATTGTTTTTAGATGTATATATAAAATTATGTCTTTTACATATATTTAATTTTGCTTTATCGATGATTTTATCAATAAATAATTTGTCATATTTTTCAATATCCTCTTTATTGTATATACTATATTCATCTATATTTTTATCACTAATTTTAAAATTAGATGTTTTTAATTCATTTAATATAAATAAATTAGAAATAATGCTATATGAGATATCAATAGACCCGTTCTTTGTATTATTATTTTTATCTATCAAATATTTTAAATTTTTAATCAATCCATCTATTTTAGGATATATAATATATTCATCACTAATAGCTATTTGTTCAATTTTTAACTCATTATCATATTTTTGATTTGAAATAATTATATTTTTATACTTATTTATTAATTCCTCTTTATTAATTTCTTTTTCAAAGGTATAGCATTCTAGCATATTTAATCACCTAATAAAAAATATGATAGAGTTTAACACTCTATCACATTTTTTATTGTAATTTGTTCTTTATTTGTTTTTTCATAAATACTCATTTGATAATCTATTAAATATAATTTAGAATTATTTAATTCAATTTTAATTCTTTTGTAATCGCTTGGAAATATCACAAAATCTATTTCATCGACACTATCAAAGAATTTACCAACTAACATTGGTTCTTGTTTTTTTGACATCAATTCTTTAATATTTTTAAAACAACCAATGCATCTTCTTGTTTTAAAACGTAAATAGTTAGCATTATATTTTCTATTTAAATCATTTAATTTAATAAATATATCATATGTGCTATTAAAACCTAAATAATCATGTTCTTTCTCTTGTAAATATGAAAAATCATATTCACTATTATCTATTATTTTATTTTCTAAATATTTTTCATATATTTCACTTAATGAATCTTTTGATTCAATCATTTGCTTTTTAGTCATACCAAAAGAATCAAAGGCTCCTGCATATATTAATGCCTCTAAACTTGCTTCGCTAATTTTAACTCTATATTTAAAATCTTTAAAATTTTTATATAATCCATTTTCTTTTCTTTCATTTAAAATTATTTTAGCAGTTTCTTCACCTATAGATGTTATCGTTTGAAGAGGCATGAAAAGTCCGGCATTAGTTATTTCAAAACGATTTGATGAAGCATTAACATTGGGTTTATATATTATAACATTATGGGCTTTTGCATAGTTAATATAATTAACCATTGTTTTAGTTGACCCTATAACATTATCTAATATTTTAGAAATATATACATTAAAATAATTAGCTTTTAAATATGCCATTTGATAAGATACTAATCCATAAGCTACAGCATGAGATTTATTAAATCCATAATTATTAAATTTTAAAAAATAATCATAAATATGTTTAGCAACATCAAAACTATGTCCATTATTAATAGCTCCATTTATAAAAGAATCTTCTAATTTTTTCATTTCTAATTCCTTTTTTTTGGATATAGCTCTTCTTAATAAATCTGCTTGTCCCAACGAAAAACCAGCAAAAATTTGAGCTATTTGCATTATTTGTTCCTGATATACAATAATTCCATATGTACTTTTTAATATGGGTTCTAATGAAGGATGTTCATATTCAAATTTTTTTCCATGTCGTCTAGCTATGAATTCATCAATGTTTTCCATTGGTCCTGGTCGGTATAAAGCTATTACCGCAACTAAATCATCAAAACATTCTGGCCTTAATTTTAGTAATACATTTCTTATACCATCTGATTCCAATTGAAATACACCAAGTGTATCAGCTTGTTGTAATAAATAATATGTTTTTTTATCATTTAAAGGGATATTTCTCAATGTATTCATATCAAAATTAACTATATTTTTCATTATTTCATCAATAATTGTTAAATTACGAATTCCTAAAAAATCCATTTTTAATAATCCTATTTTTTCTAAATCAGAAGCTTCTAATTGCGATTGAAATAATCCATTTATACCTTCTTGTAAAGGTATTATATCATCTAATTGTATTGAGGATATGATTATTCCAGCAGCATGAGTTGAAATATGTCTAGGTAGTCCATTTATACCTTTTACTATATATAAAAATTCATATAAATCTGGTCTATCTGTTAATCTTTCCAAAAGAATGTCATAATTTGGATTTTCTTCAACTAAATGAATTATTTCATTTAGTCTTGAATTTTCTATTTTCTTTATTCTTCCTAAATCTCTAATAGCTGATTTAGTTTGAAATGTATTAAATGCTGATATATTACACACTTTTTTAGAACCATATAATTCATTAACATAAGCTATAACCTCATCTCGATGAATGTCAGGAAAATCTGTATCAATATCAGGCATACTAATTCTTTCTGGATTTAAAAATCTTTCAAATAACAAATCATATTTTATAGGATCTATTTCTGTAATGCCTAAACAATAGGAAACTAAAGAACCAGCTCCAGAACCACGACCAGGTCCCACTAGAATTCCTTTTTTCTTAGCATATAAGATAAAGTCCCATACAATAAGAAAATAGTCACTATAGCCCATTTTCTCAATTACGGATAGTTCATAATCTAATCTTAGTCGATATTCATTATTAGCTATGCCTTTTAATCTTTTATTTAAACCTTTTAAACATAAATTTTTTAAAAATATAGGCGATGAAACCCCATTAGTTTTAGGATATTTAGGTAAATACATTTTATTATTATAAATATCTATATTAATCATGTTTATAAATTCTTCTAATTCTTTTGTAATAATAGGATTATGATTAAAACTATAATCTTCATGTTCTTTTATTTTTATTAAGTTGCCTGAAATAGCAGTTAAAGCCTCATAAACAATATAATCTGTTTTTTTTAAATATCTAGAATTATGTAATGGTAAACATTTAATATTATTTTTATTAGATATTTGTAATATTTTTTCGTTATAGTCATATTTATTAATTGAATTAGTATTTGAATAACCTATATAAAAATAATTAAAATTATTATTTAATTGATTTAATTTATTATTTATTTCATCAAATTCATTATTAGATAAATATCTAAATAATATAGATGAATCATATACCATAATAAATGCAATATTTTCTTTAAATGGTTCTATAAAATCTAAACCATGTTGTTGTTCATTAGTTGCTATAAAAGTAGATAATTTTAATAAATTCTTAAATCCTTGTTCATTTAACGCATAAGCAAGTAATACTGATATAGAACCATCATCATCTACATAATTAATTTCAAAACCAATAATGGGCTTTATATTATTATTAATACATTCTTTATAAAATTTATAACAACCGTATAAGTTTTTATCAGTTATAGATAAAAATGTAAATGAATTTTTTTTAGCTTCTTCTATGTAATCCTTTAAATGAATAGAATTGCTTAATAAATTATATTCAGTTTGACCATATAAAAAGCCCTTCATAGTTACACCACCTTATGACTATATTATAAATGATTTTTTTTTATATTGCAAATCATGTTTAAATGAAGTGGAATGTTTTTTTATGTTTAAATTATCAATTTTATTTAAAACAACTCTTTTAATAATTACTTATTTTTTCTTTATTAATTTCAATAATTATTCCATCATTTTAATACGTATTCAAAATGTAATATCCTAACGATCAAAAAAAATGCTACTACTTCTTTTTCAAAAATATTATTTAAATTTCTTTTAACTCATTTTATTTTGTTTAAATATAATCTTCTTTTCATAGAACTCATCTATAATAACTATAGTTTTATGCTATTTATCAAAAATTAAAAAAACACTACATTCAAAAATGATAAAATGCAGTGTTAAAAAATTTTCACAAAAGAATATATTCTAAAAAAAGGATAATTTGTTTTAGTTTATCTTTTCTAATTAATAGATTTCACTATATATAATCAAAGAAACATAACATAATAAATTGGTATATAAACTATTTTACCATCTTTGATAATATTTCTTTCATTAGAAATAACGTAAGCTTTTTTTATATTATATTCATCATTTTTAATAAAATTATTTAATGCACTATGAACTTTATAATCCTTACCAGATTTTACCTCAATAGGAACAATAGATAAAGAATCATAATCATCTATTAAATAATCTACTTCACCTTTATTTCTATTATCGTAATAAAATAATTTATGATTATGAGCAATTAATTCACTAGCAATTACAGTTTCATAAACAGAACCTAGATTGATACTTTTTTCATCATTTAAAATAGCTTTAATATTATTTTTATATAAAACATTTGTTAAAATACCAACATCATTATAGTATAATTTTAAAAGATTCTTACTTTCAGTTTCAATTAATGGAAACGTTGGATTTGATATTGCCTGAACATTTAACGCAATACCAGCACTAATTAAATATTCAAATTCATCTGAATAATTATTAAACGTTTTACCTCTTTTATTTTCTATATTTTGGGCGATAATTCTTTTTTTCTTATTTTCCATACTTGAAGGGATAAGATCATATATTCTTTTTATTTTTAACTTATTTTGAATATCATATTTACTTACATCATCTTTATAATATTCTTGAATTTCTGTTTGAATATTTCTTACTGACACAATGTTTTTATCCATCAAATAGGAATTAACTGCATCAGGCATACCACCAATTAAAAGATATTTACGAAATAAATCAAGCATTTTATTATGCATATTAAGGTCTAAACTTTCTAGTTTTTTAAATTTATTTTTTAATAAGCAGATTACTTTGTCATTTACACCATTAGCATATAAAAATTCTTCAAAATCTAACGGATACATTCTTACTTTACGAATACTCCCCATAGGAATAGATGGTGTTTTCGCCAATGTTACACCTAACAATGATCCACTTGCAATATATGTATATTTACAATCTTTAACTAAAAACTTTAATAAGGTTAATAAATGAGGGTATATTTGGATTTCATCAATAAAAATCAAAGTACTATCCTTTTCTTTCATTTTATCTCCATAATGCATACTAACTTGCAGATAAAAATCTTCAACTGTACGAATATTTTCAAATAATTTTTCCCCAAGAAAATCCTCAACCATATCTATTTCAATATAGTTTTTAAATAATTTACTACCAACATGACGAATAATATATGATTTTCCAATTTGTCGGGCACCATCAATTAATAAAATTTTATTAGAATCAGATTTTAAATGTTCATAAATTAATTTTTCAATTTTTCTAAAAAGCATAATAAAATCTCCTTTCTGACATTTCAATTTGATTATATATTATTTTTTATGACATTTCAATCTGATTTTGTGCTATTTTTTATGACATTTCATTTTTCATCTTAGAAATGAATCAAAAATTCGATTTTTTTCTTTTAAAAAACAATATACCAATAAAAAGTGCGACAATTATAACACCTACACCTATTATCATATATGTTAAATTAGAAGTATATTCTTTTTCATTTTCTTTTATTGTTATGTAAATAGTATCCGTGCTAGATAAATTAGAAGTATTAGTTACAGTAACCTTCACAGGATATACGCCTTCTTTTGAATAGTCAACTAAAGAATCATCATATTCAATTTTATCCTTAATTAATTTATCTGATTCGTCAGATACTGTTATATAATCTAAAATATTAATAGTTTCGTTAACATTTATATTTATATTTTCAACAAGTAAAATGGGATAGGCGCTTGATAATAATTTAACTTCACAGTTAATGATTTTTTCTTTATCATTTGCATTATAACTATATGTAGCAATATAGCTTCCTACTTCATTTTTTAAATTAGTTGTATTTATAATTATTTCTTCTTCAATATGTTTTTTTCCTAAATAGGCTGATTTTATATTATTTTTTAAAGCTAAATTAAAATCCTCCTTATAATCTAAAACTAAACATGTATTAAACAACTCTATACTAATTTCATCTTTATCTACAATTTCAATTGTTACATTTATTGTTGTAACGTTTTTATTATTATCACTAAAACTAACCTCTAAATTAAATGTTTTAGCTTCCAGAGTTGTAAAATTTTCATAACTTATAGAAGATGTGACATCTCCATCAACTTTATCCATTGCTTTAAAATATTTTTGTAAAGATACCTCTTCTCCTTTAGTCAAGATTATTTTATTATTTTCACCTAAAAATGTTACAATAGGGCCTATAGAATCTCTAACAAGTATTTTCGATGTTTTAGTTTCGGTCAACACTCCATCACTTGCTGTAACAGTTAATATATATTCACCTGGAATATTATAATCAATAAGTGATTCATCAAAAGATATTGTACAATTACCACTATTATCTGTTGCAGTAAAAAGAGTTTCATATTTTGGTTTTTCTCCACCTATTAGATAAGTTATTTCGTCTTTAAATTCAATAAATTTAGGTTTTTCTAAATCAACAACATTAAATGTTACTAATGTTTTATAACCACTACATTGTCCAGGCTGATAATTATGTTCTTGCGCTTTATACCAAACATGATATTTACCAACTTTAGATGTATCAACATCTGTTAATAAATATAACCAATCTCCTTGATAAACATAAGTTATTTCAGTTTTTTCAAGTTTAACACCATCTTTATATAAATAAGCTTTAGGTGTATAAATATACTTATTAATATTATCATTCAAACTAACATCTATTGATAATGTTTGTTCATCCCAAACAAATTTATAACTATCAGCTGATGCATTTATTGTGAATAATAAAAATAATATTAATATAAATATAATTTTTTTCATTTAATTTACCTCATTTAATTCTTCATATGATTTAGTAAATAATTTGTATCTACTTGTTTTTATGCACAAACGACATAATTCATTTAAAAAATAATTTTTTTCTACTTGATTTTTGGTTTGAGAAATATTAGGTATAATAACATTTACTAATTCATCAAGTTTTTCTTCATCATCACTTAATACTAAATAATTTATAACGTTTAAACTAAAATCACAATCATATCCCAAATTTTTATCCATTTTAGTAAAAACATCTATATATGTTTTTTTATTATATATTGCAGTATAAATTAATTTTGCATATGGTCTTAAATCATCTACAGTTTCACTTTTATTTAAACTATTATTCTTAAGTGAAAAGAAAAATTCTAATGTTTTCTTATAAATAGGATTGGTTATATAATCAAATTCCTTATAAGCAGAATCAATCATATCATTTAAAATCATATAGTAGATTTGTAAATATCTAACATATTCTGCTTGATGATATTCTGATGTTTTCAAAAATACGTCTAATATTTTTTGACTATGTAATAGCATCATTGGACTATTTAACTTAACATAACAAAATAAACATAATAATGATGCAATTTTAGCTAAATTTTCATCTAAAGAATAATTATTAGATAAAATTTTAATGTTATCTAACGTTTCAGTATAATCTTCTTCATAATATCTTATATATGAATAAAAAACCATAAAAATACTAAGTTCATCTTCACTCATTACATTAGTTATTTTCACTAATTCTTTAGTCACCATTTGTGCCTCTTCTAATTTATAAAAATATATATAATATATTAACGAAATCAATTTAGAACGATAATTATCAAAACTCTTACAATTTTCATATAATTTAATCAATTCATCTGAATTTTTATGATAGAAATAATCAATAGATTTAGATAATTTTTCTTTCAATTCAAATAATAAATTAAGTTTTGGTGATGACAAATTTAATCTTTTACAAATTTCATTTAACATATAACGATTAGGTTTTAATTGGGCTTTTTCAACCTTACATAAATATGATACACTACATAAATCACTCGCAACGCTAGAAAGTGTTTGAGATTGGCTTGTCCTCACTCTTTTTAATTCTGTACCAATAAGTGAATATGTATTTAAATCCTCCTTTCCTCTTCTAATCATTTCCTCAACAAAAATATTTTTCTTCATTTGCTGCTCTCCTTTTACTTTTTTCGATTTTATTATATGTTGTTTATATAATAAATAAAAGGAAAAACTATGTTGATAAAAAACAACTCCCAATCATCGAGATAATCTTTAAAAAATGCTAAAGATAAGAAAACTAACATAAAAAGTAGAAATTATACCAATTATTTTTTATTAAGAATTAAATTATAATTTTTTTTATTTATATAACACTAAACATGAAAATGAATAAATTTGTTCACCATTAATACTAAAATGACTCGTTTGATATTTTAAAAACTTAATATCTATTTTAGGATTATTTAATAAAAAATTATTCATTTCATCTTCTAAATCTTTTTCATGCTCAAAATCAAATATTTTAACTTTCATATTATCACCATTAAAAATATATCAAATATGTAAACAAAAAAAAGTAGAAATATAATTATTTTTCTACTTTACAATATTTTTTTAAGTTACAACCATCACACTTTGGATTAATTGCTTTACAATAATACCTTCCAAATAGTAATAATAGATGGTGAGCCTTAATATAATCAGATTCATCTATATATTTTCTATAAGCCAATTCTGTTTCTAATACAGTAGCATCTTTTTTTACATAACCTAATCTTTTAGCCATACGCTCTAAATGAGTGTCAACAGGCATTGCTGGCATTTTATATCCCTCAACTAAGACTACACTTGCAGTTTTTCTTCCAACTCCACTTAATGTTTGTAATTCTTCTAATGTTTTAGGTACAATATCATTAAAATCATTATGCAGTGATTTAGCCATTTTTATTAAATTTAAAGATTTCATTCTGGCAAATCCTAATGGTTTTATTATTTCATAAACATCATTAAAGTTAGCTTCACTTAAAGCTTTAGGATTAGGATATTTAGAAAATAAATCAGGTGTGACTGAATTAACTCTTTTATCGGTTGTTTGACTCGAAATCATAACTGCACATAATAATTCAAATAAATTATTATAATTAAGTTCACATTTAGGATTTGGAATAATTCTATTAATTTCATCTAATATTTCTTTAGAAATATTTTTATTCATTTTATATCCTCTTTAAAAAATCTTGAAAGGCCGTAGGAGCAGTATTTTTAACCTCTAATTCATATTTCTTGTTAGATAAAGCTAAAACTATACCTCGCATTGACATTGTTTTTTTATTATTTATAATATAATCTACAGTTTTAACTATTTGATCATAAGTATAATGGTCATCAATCATTAAACCTTGTAATATTTCAAGTTCTGATGCCGTCAATACTCTATTCATTTTAAGTGATATATATTGATTAGCTTTTTCAATATCATATGAATCTATATTATTTTTATTATTCAAAACATTTTCAAGCATATTAAATAACGGTTTAAAGGATATACTTTCAGTTCCTTTACCATTATCGTAGGATAAATATACTTCATAAAAACCACGTTCCATTAAGGAAGCTACTATTTTATCTAGTTTTGAAGAAGTCATTAATATTTGTTTTTCAATAGTTTGAATAGATAAAGTATTCATTTTAGCATAATTTTTTAAAATATGAACTAAAACAAAAGCTTCTTCAGCATTTAGTCCTAATGATTTAGAATAATCAAATATAAGGTCTTCATAGTTTAAATATCCTTTCAAATATAGTTCTTCTAACATAATTAATCACTCCTAAATAATTCTTTTAACTCTTCGTCAAAACCTTCTATAAAGGCCTCTTTATTAATTACTTCATGTCTAACTGCAATTCTTTCATTATTAGATGAAAAAATTATTTCATGAATTGCAGGAGCTAAATTCAATCTAATCGATTGAATTTTATCTATAGAAATCCCCAATTCTTCTGCTAAAACTATTGCAGTACCACTAGGTTTATCTTTTTTTGATGTTGCATGTATTTCAATAAAGTCTAATATATCAAATTCATTTTTAAATAATGTTATTATTTTTTTAAATAAATTAATGCCTTTTGCATAATTAGCTTTCCAAATAAATATAGATTTATTTGTTAAAGCTAAATCCTTTAATTGTTTTATTTCTGTTAAACTATAACCTGTTGTGCCACATATAATAGGATACTGTTTTTTGATAGCATATACTAATTCATCATAACAATTAGGCGAAGAAAAATCAACTACAATATCTATTTTTTCATTAATATTTTTGATACTGGAATATGTTTTTACATCATTATGTTTTACTATATCAATACCTAAAATATCAAAATCATTTTTATATTTATTGTATATTTGATTTCCCATTTTACCACAAATACCAATAATAACCATCAGCATTATTATCACCATATTAATATATGATAAATATAATTATCTTGCTTCTTTATTTAAAGCTTCTTTAGCTGCTTGTTGTTCAGCCTCTTTTTTTGTTTTACCAATACCTCTACCCATTAATATATCATCCATATAAACGACAGCTTCATAAGTCTTATCATTTGCAGGACCAAATTCAGAAACTATTTCGTAATGTAGTGTTCTTTTATCCGCTTGAACCTTTTCTTGAAAAACAGACTTATAATCACGTATTTGTAAAACAATATCTTGATAAGGCAATACTAATTTTTCAAATATTGAATAAACAACCTCAAAATTTGAATCTAATAGTATTGCTCCAAGCATAGCTTCAAAAGCATCAGCAATTATAGCAGGTCTACTTCTACCACCACTATGTTCTTCACCATTACCTAAATATAAATATTTAGCTAAGTCAATTTTAGAAGCATAAACATTTAGAGCCTCTTCACATACAGATTTAGCTCTTGTTTTGGATAAAACACCTTCATCTAAATGAATACTTTGATATAAGTGTTTTGACATACATAGTTGTAAAACAGCATCTCCTAAATATTCTAGTCTTTCATTGCATTCTAAAGAATGTTCATTAGCATAAGAAGAATGAGTCAAGGCTAAATTTAATAAATCTTTATTGGTAAATTTATATCCTATAGAATCTTCAAGATATTTTAATTCCATAAAAAACCTCCCCTAAATAATCAAAATTATTCCTCACTTGGTAATTTTTCAACAACTTTATTAATTATGTCAGCCTCAACTAACTCTTTAGCAAGTCTTATTGCATGAAAAAATGCAGTAGGATCAGAATTACCATGCGCTTTAACAACTATTTTAGATAAACCAAAAAGCATTGCTCCACCTACTTCTTTGGTACTCATTCTGTTCTTAAATCTTTTTAAATTATTACGCATAAATAAGTAACCAATTTTACCACTTACTGATGATTTAATCTCATCAGTAAGCATTAATCCCATAGTTTTAGCTGTACCTTCAATCGATTTTAAACAAATATTACCAGAAAAACCATCTGTAACAACAATATCACAAGGACAATTAATAACTTCTGTAGGTTCAACATTACCATAAAAATTTATTGAATTTAAAGTAGATAAATAGTCATAAGCTTCTTTTTCAATTTCTCTACCTTTTCCTGGCTCAGAACCTATATTTAATAAACCAACTTTAGGATTATCAACATTTAAAACTTCTTTAGAAACAACTGATGCAAATGTTGCAAGACTACCTAAATGCTCTTTTTTTAATTCGACATTAGCTCCTACATCTAATAATAACCTGTGTCTGCCATCAAAGTTAGGTATAAAAGGACATAGGGCTACTCTATCCATTTGTGGAAGTCTTCTAACTAATAAATGAGCTCCAACAACAACACATTGAGTAGGACCACTAGTTACACATGCATCAGCTTCACCATTTTTACAAGCTTTCATTGACAGGCATAAAGATGCATCCTTCATTGTCCTTATTGCTTTAACAGGGTCGTGTTCCCCCATTGAAATAGTTTCTTTAGTATTAACTATAGTTATTCTATTACTATCAGTTAAAAGTGGTTTGATTTTTTCTTCATCACCATATAAAATAATCTCTAAATTTTTAAATTTCTTTACAGCCATCATACTACCCACAACAGTAGTATTAACACCATAATCTCCACCATTTGCGTCTACTGCAATTCTAATCACAAAAATCAACCTCCTAAATTAATTACATTTTAGCATTTTATAACATTAAAAACTAGTTTATTTTAGTTTTTTTACAAGAAATTTGCTCAAAAAGAATATCTATTTTTTTGTTTTTAATATTTTCATTAAAGTATTTTTTTATATATTCTTTACTATCTTCTAACGCGTATTTCCAAATAATTAAATCATTTGATTCAAAATCAAAATTTAAAGAACCAAAACCTGATTGTTCATCACCTAAAAAATCTCCTGGACCACGAAGGCGTAAATCTTCATCAGATAACAAAAATCCATCATTTGTTTTTTCTAAAATATCTAATCTCTTAACAAATTTTTTATTTGTAACTAAATAACAAAAAGATTGAATATCACTTCTACCAACACGACCTCTTAATTGATGAATTTGTGATAATCCATACCTTTCTGCATCTAAGATAATCATTACACTAGCATTTTTTACATCTACTCCAACTTCAATAACTGTAGTAGAAATCAATATATCTAAATCATGGTATTTAAAAGATTTCATTATATCTTCTTTTTGTTTACTTTTCATTTTACCATGAAGAATATCAATTCTAGCATTCGGTATTAATTTTTTAAATATATTAAAAGCTTGATTTATGTCAATAAAATCTAATTTATCACTTTCATCTATCAAGGGAACAACAACATATATTTGTTCATTGTCAATAATATGTCTTTCTATTATTTTAGCTAAATTATTAAGTTCTTCCATTTCAATAACTTTTGTTATTACAGGTTTTCTACCGCTAGGCATAGTTTTTATTATAGATAAATCTAAATCACCAAAATTAGTTAATCCTAAAGTCCTAGGAATAGGTGTTGCGGTTAAATATAATGCATCTACTGAATCAAATTTATCAAGAAGCATCTTTCTTTGATTAACACCAAATCTATGTTGTTCATCTATAATCACTAAGCCTAATTTTTTAAAAATGACATTATATTCAATCAGCGAATGAGTTCCGATAAGTAAATTAATTCTACCATGAACAAGTTTATATAATATTTCTTCTTTTTGTTTTTGTTTAGTAGAAGATGTTAATATTTCAACACTAAGATTAGGAAACAACTTAACAGCATTAAGATAATGTTGTTTTGCAAGTATTTCTGTTGGAGCCATAAAAGCAGTTTGAAAGCCTGCTAGAATATTTGCGTAAGCACAAATAAATGCCACAATGCTTTTACCCGAACCAACATCTCCTTGAACAAGTCTATTCATAACATTAGTTGATTTCATATCATTAAAGCATTCTAAAATAACATTTTTTTGATCTACAGTTAATTCATAATCTAATTTATTAATAAAGTCATTAATATTATCAGTATTAAATTCCTTTATTTTTTTTATCTCAAGACCTCTTAAATGTTTTAATATTTCAAGTGACGATGTATACCAAAAGAAATCCTCATATCTTATTCTTCTTTTAACTAATTTATAATCATTAACATTTTTAGGGAAATGTGCTATTTTAATTATTTCATTTATATTGCCTAATTTATATTTATTAATATATTCAACCGGTAAATAATCATCTATTTGAAAATTTGAATCAATTAAATATTTTATAGCACTAGACAAAACACTGTTTTTAACATCTGATATGCCATAATCAATATCAACTTTTTGATTAAAATCATCAAAAAATATACTTGTTAAACAAAATTCTTTTTCATATAGTTTGTATTTACCATAACAAACTATACTAGCTCCAACAAGAAGTTTATATTTTAAATAATCACCCGAAAAAATAATACATTTAGTTTTAATATTATTTACATATGCATAAAAAACATAAGCCTTAGTATTTCTAGAAGTTTTTATCCAAACAAAACGTGTAGCCACAATAGCTTTAAAACAAACTAATTCACCACTAAAAGCTGCAGAATTATCAACATTATAAAATGTATATTTTTTAGGAAATTTTAAAAGAAGGTCTTTTGGTGTATAAATATTATTAGCATTCAAAGAATTTAAAGTTTTAGGGCCTATATTCCTTATATCTATTAAATCCATAAAAACACCTCCTTTTGTAAGAAAAATGGTTGGAAAACTCCAACCATTACTTTTATTTATCACAAGAATTATTCAACAGCAATAATATAAGAGTAAATATCTTGCATACCATCAATAATTTCAACTTCTATACTAGAATTTATATTTTGGCATAATTGCTCTAATTCATTTTTTTCTTCAGCAGAAACATCTTTGCCACAGAAGAATGTTGCAATTTGGCTTTCTTCATTAATTACATTTTCTAATAATGTGACTAAAGCATCCTTTTGTAATTTAGTAGATACAACAATTTCACCATTACAAATTCCCATAAAATCACCTTCAGCAATTTTAATACCACCAATTTCAGTATCTCTTACTGAATATGTGATTTCACCAGTATTGATATGAGAAATTTGTTCAGTCATAGCTCCTAAATTAGCTTCAATACTTTCTTCAGGATCAAATACCATTAGTGAAGCATATCCTTGAGCAATAGTTTTAGCTTTTAAAACTTCTACTTTTGAACCTTTTACAAGCTTTGATGCTTGGCTTGCTGCCATAACTACATTGCTGTTATTAGGTATAATAATTATATTTTTAGCATTTACTTGATTACAAGCTTCAACAAATGCTTCTGTTGATGGGTTCATAGTTTGTCCACCCTCTATAACATAATCAACACCTAAATCCTTAAATGTTTGAGAAATACCACTACCAAAACATACAGCAATTAATGCAAATTCTTTTTTTGGTGTTTTAGATACATTAGTAGCACCATCTGCTAAATGATTGTGTTGAATTTTTTGATTATCAATTTTAACATTTGATAATTCACCATATTTTAACGCTTGCTCTAAAACACGACCTGGATGGTCGGTATGTAAATGGACTTTATAAATTGAATTAGATAAAACCAAACTTAAAGACTCACCTAAACATGATAAAGATGATTTGACAACAGATTCATCAAAATTATTTACATCATTTAAATTAATAAAGAATTCTGTACAATATATATTTTTCATTTTTGTAGGTACTTCTTCAACTACTTCTTGTTTATCTTCGCTTGCTTCCAACATTTTTCCTTGTAAAGCCATAATCATACCTTTTATTATTTCTAAGAATCCAGCACCACCACTATCTACTACACCTGATTCTTTTAATACAGGAAGTAAATTAGGAGTATTATTAAGTGATTTTTGTGCTTCGTCACAATAAACATCAAATAATTGGTCTATATTATTTATATTATCCATTTTTTTTCTTGTATTTTCAGCTGCTTCTCTAACAACTGTTAATATAGTACCCTCTACAGGTTCCATAACAGCTTTATATGCAACCTTACATCCAGATTCTAAACATGCCATAAAATCTTCAACGGAAAGATAATTATGTTCTAATTTTTGCATTCCAACATAAAGACCTCTAAAAAATTGTGATAATATAACTCCTGAATTACCTCTAGCTCCCATTAAAGCTCCACGAGATAATACTTTTCCTACTTCAATAATTGATGATGACTCACAAGTTGTCATCTCACGTATACCTGACATTACAGTCATACTCATATTAGTCCCTGTATCTCCATCTGGCACAGGAAAAACGTTTAATTCATCCACTTTCTTGTGGTTATTTTTCAGATTAATTGCTCCATTCATTACCATCTTTTTAAATAAAGCTACGCTAACAGTGTTTACCATAATGGTAACCCTCCTAAGTATAAAATTAATATATGTATATAGCCTAAGCTATGGTTCTTCAAATTAGTAAAATTCTCTTCCAAAATAAACAAAAAAATACAGTTTTATTATTCGATAATTTTCACTCCTTATTTTTTAAATGTCCAATTCATTTAACATTTTATCATTAAAACTACTAAAAGTAAAGCAAAATTTAAATTTACAATGTAGTGTCTTATAAAATATACCAATTTTTTTTAAAAAAGTCAAATAGTTTGTAAAAATATTAAAAAGTTCTTGCAATTGATTTAAAAATGAGGTATACTAAATAAGCTTGAAGTTTAATTTTAACGTCATAAGGAGGTAGAACTATGGCTAAATGTTATATCACTGGAAAAGGTACTGTAACAGGTAACAAGAGATCTCATGCTTTAAATGCTACACGTCGTACATGGAAAGCTAATCTTCAAACTGTTCATATCAAGGATGAGAACGGTAACGTTAAGAAAGTAAAAATTTCTGCTAGAGCTTTAAAAAAGTGTAATATCGAAAGAGCTTAAATAGAAAGTAACTAAAGGGGATTAACTCCCTCTTTTTTTTATTTCCATAATAAAAAAACCTAAAGTTATTCTAGTTTTTCTAGTCCAACTTTAGGGGTAATTTTTATTTTTACATTTATTTAATTATAAAATTCATTTAGCACTATCTCATTTAAATTTATTATATATATATTATTTTCAACTAAATATGCTCTAGAGTTATCTGTTTCGTCATTCTCTATTTCGATTTCTTTATAAATTTTTACAACATTTTCCTCTTTTACATCTATTTTAAAGATTATATAACAGTCAAATGTCACTTTAGCACCTATATATAAATTAGTATTATCGTTATAGATAAATAATGCCTTATGATTATCAAATGCCTCTAAATTAAACTTTGAATTATAATAATCTCCTTTTTCGTAATATTCAGATTTTGATAACACATAATCCTTACCAACTTGAGTGGTTTCATTTTCACCATTTATATATATTGATATTTTTAAATTTGAATAATCTGTATAGCCTAGTCCTAATACATATTCACGATTATCAATTACAAATGTATGTAAATAATTTGAATAACCAGGTGCCTTATACGATGATACTATAACTGGATTATTCGGATTTGAACAATCTATCTCATAAAGAGGATCAGTGTTATCATACGTTACAATATAACATTTACCCTTATCGAAACGAACCGATTTTACTATTTGTCTTGCAATACCTATTCCATTATCTAAATACCCTACTCTTTTAAATTCATTTAGATCAAATATAGTTATTGAGTTTAATTCCTCTGCATTTCTTGTATTATCAGTTGATACTATCCTAAAATAATTATCATATTCATCCATTGAAAATTGATTCAATATAGACCCCTTTACTTGTATAATTCCTAGTGCCTCTAATTCATCAGAAAACATAGATATTGCAGTATAATTATGATTAATATTATATGATGCAAAATAGAAATTATTAGTTGAAACATATAATATAGTATTACTACTTGTTAATAATTGAGCTTGAGTATATTCTAAATCGTCTAAATTATATTTATATAATGTATAAAGATAATTAGGGTTTATCGAATTATTGTAATAGCAATCATTATAATCAATCTTTGCTGATTTATTTGAACTCCTTAATATAATATAGCAAATATTATCTATCAATCTAGAATTAACATAAGTACTATCTTTAATGGTAACTAAATTATGTAATGATTTACCATCAAAACTGAAAATAGATGTTTCTTTTCCTAAAGTAACTACCTTATTCTTATAAATGTATAATTCCTTAGCATTGGATTCCATTTCACAAATATTTTTATTAGTTTCTATACTATATACATACAATACTCCGTCATAAAGATAATAAATATATTTTCCATCACATTTTGAAGTATCCGCCTCATCAATACCTGCAACCTGAACATTTGTCGAAAACGAATTAGATTCTCCAAATGCACTATTACTATCTCCAGGAGGCGACATTACTGCATCATCTATTCCCAAATCACTATCACTTTTAGATGATGAACAAGAAATAAATTGTAATGAAAATATATTTGATAGTATTGATACTTTTTCAGTTTTATATTTATTACCACTTATTATTTGTTCATATTCCTTATTATTATTCACTTTAACAAATTCAACAGCAGCATTTAATTCAATTTTTTGTTCTTTTATATTTGTATTATATTCTCTAACATCTCTATTATAACCTAATATAAATAAATGCTCAACAATTAAGGCAATTATTAAAACACTTGTGATAGCGATAAATAAATATCTTAGTTTAAATACATGCTTCTTTATTTTAAATGTATTTTTATATTCTTTTTTTAATTTTTTTTTATAATCGTTATATTTCATAATCCTTTAAAGCCTCCTTTAATTTGTTTTTTGCTAGATAGAAATATTCATTTACCTTCGAAGGTTTCAAATTAAGTATATAAGCTATCTTTTTAGTTGTGTTGCCACACAAAACTTTTAGCAGGAAAACCTCCTTTTCTCTTTCTTCGAGATGACGAATTGCATAATATAAATATGGATGATTACTTTTGATATCTAAATTATCCTCTAAATAATCAGCATTAATTTCTTTTTTTCTTTTCAAATAATCTAATGCTGTATTTTTAGCTATATTATAAATCCAGGAACGAAAACTATTTTGTTCATAGCTATCTATTTTATTAGCAACCTTCATATAGGTATCCTGAATTAAATCCTCAATAATATGCTTATTAGGAATCACAGAATATATAGCAAATCTAACAAGAGAATATGTTTCATTATAAATATTATTAAAAGCCTTTTCTTCTCCAGTTTTATACCTTTTAACTTCTTTTTCTAAGTCCACTTTTCTCTCACCTCTACTTATATAACGATTAACTAAGATTTTTTTTTGAAAAAAAAGATAAAAAGCTCTATTTTTAGAGCAATTTATTTAATATTTGAGCAACGCATTGCGTTTAATATAGCAATAACCGCAACACCTACATCTGCAAATACACCAAACCACATGTTACTGTAACCTATAGCTGATAATATTAATACTAAAACTTTAACACTTATTGCAAAAATAATATTTTCGAAAACTATTCTCATTGTTTTTCTAGCTATTTTTTTTGCAGTATAAATGCTTTTTAAATTATCATCTAATAAAACAATATCAGATGCCTCTATTGCAGCATCACTTCCAACACCACCCATAGAAATCCCTATGTCAGATCTCATTAGTACAGGTGCATCATTTATACCATCACCTACAAATGATAAATATTCATTATTATCTTGTAATTTTAATAATTTTTCTACTTCTTCAACTTTATTTTGAGGTAACAATGATGATTTATATGAAGTAACACCTAGTTCTTTTGCAACACTTGAAGCAATATATTCATTATCACCTGTAAGCATTACAGTTTTATTGCCCATTTTATTTAAATTATCTATAACACTAAAAGCTTCTTCTTTGATTTCGTCACAAATAATTATAGCACCTATATATTTATTATTTTTTGCAACGTATACTATTGTACCTGTTTCATCAACAAAATCATATTCTATGTTATTAGATTTCATTAATTTTTCATTACCGCAATAAATAATATCATTATCTAAAGAAGCTATTATACCAGCCCCTGGAACATCTGTTAATGTATAATTATCAGTTGGTTTAGGATATTCTTTTAAAATACTTTTTGCAATAGGGTGATTAGAATTAGCCTCTGCAATGGCTGCAAGTTTCAATATTAAATCCCTATTATCTTCAGGTATTACTTTTGTTACTTTAAAATTACCTTTAGTAAGTGTACCTGTTTTATCAAAAACAAATGTATTTACTTTATTGAATTTCTCTAGATAATTGGATCCTTTTATTAATATACCTTTTTTTGATGCAGCACCAATACCTGAAAAAAATGAAAGTGGTATAGATATAACAAGCGCACAAGGACATGATACAACCAAAAAGTTCAAAGCACGATAAATCCATTTAATATATTCACTTGTTATAATTCCAGGAATGATTGCAAGTAAAATAGCAGATATTACAACTATAGGTGTATAATATTTCGCAAATTTTGTGATGAAATTTTCTGCTTTAGATTTTTGACTAGAAGCATTTTCAACTAAATCTAATATTTTTGATACAGTAGAATCATAAAATACCTTTATTACCCTGATTTTAAGTGTTTGAGTAATATTTATACAACCACTAACAACAGAATCACCTATATTTACTTCTTTAGGCATTGATTCGCCTGTTAATGCCTTTGTATCTAAGGTAGATATACCTTCAATAACAATTCCGTCTAAAGGTATTTTTTCACCAGGCTTAACCACTATAACATCATCAATATTTACTTCTTCTGGTTCTACAACAAAAACATCATCACCATTTAATAAATTAGCATAATCCGGCCTTATATCCATCAATGATGAAATAGATTTCCTTGATTTACCCACTGCATAACTTTGAAAGAATTCTCCTACTTGATAAAACAATATAACAGCCACTGCTTCATCAAATGATTTTATCGCAAAAGCACCAATTGTTGCGATAACCATTAAGAGGTTTTCATCAAAAACTTGACCATTAAATATATTTCTTACGGCTTTAAATAAAACATCGTAAGCTATAAATAAATATAAAATCAAATATAAACTTGCAGGTAATAACCAAGCTAGTTTTATATTACTTATCATACTTTCTAAATTAATAATATGATCAACAATAAAAATTATGATATATAATATTAATGTTATACATATACGAAATAAATTTTTCTTTTGTTTTTTTGTCATAATAAAATTACCTTTTTATAATACAATCAGGTTCAACTTTTTTACAAACCTTAACAACCTCATCCATAATTTCATCAAATTTATCATCATCAGCTTCAATTGTTAATTTTTGTGCCATAAAACTTACATTTGCAGATATAACACCTTTAATCTTTAAAATATTTCTTTCCATTTTTGCTGCACAATTTGCACAATCTAAATCAATTAATTTAAATACTTTTTTCATAATTATTCCCCATCCTTTTTTTCTAAAATATGCTCTAATGCTTTTTCATAAATCAAAAAAACATGTTCATCAGCTAAAGAATAAAATACCTCTTTACCTTGCTTACGATATTTAACTAAATTAAAATCTCTTAAAACTTTTAATTGATGTGAAACAGCAGATTTATTCATTTCTACAACCTTACATATATCACAGACACATAATTCATGATTAAATAATGCTGCTAATATTTTAGTTCTAGTTGAATCACCAAAAATTTTAAAAAGTTCTGCAACATCATATAAATTATCCTCATTTGGCATTAGTATTTTAACTTCGTTTATAATGTCTTTGTGTGGATAATTTTCTTCACATTCAATAAAATCTAACATATTTTATCCTCCTTTTAGTTGAATATTCGTTCAACTATGCCTATATTATAGTTGAATAAGCATTCAACTGTCAATAGTTTTTTAAAAAAATAAAAAAATCCTATAGAAGGACTTTATCTTTCTTTTTTTCTAAAAAGAGTAAAAAACTTTAATAAAAAATTTGGAATTTTAATAATTATAATTTTAATTTCCATCACCTTAATAAATAATATGAAAAACTATTGATAAATATTCTTTATTTTTTTTATATTTTCTAAAGGATTATTAGCTGCTGTTATGTATGATCCAACTACAGCTAAATCTAAATAATTTGAAACATAATTAATTGTTTGATTAGATATTCCACCATCTATACTAATTAAATAAGAATAATTATTTTTATCCTTTAATTCTTTTAAATATTTAACTTTGTCAATTGATCCAGGCATAAAACTCTGTCCACCAAAGCCTGGCTCTACAGACATAACTAATATTAAATCGATATCAACTAAATATGGTTTTAAAACAGCAACATCAGTATTGGGTTTAATTGATATACCAGCTTTTACATTGAAACTATGGATATAATCGACAATCTCTTTAATATTATCTACAGCTTCATAATGAAAAGTTATATAATCGCTTCCTGCGTCAACAAATGATTTAATGTATTTCATTGGATTATTGATCATTAAATGAGTATCTAAGATAAAATTATGACTTTTATGAATATCTTTTATTATAGATGATCCAAAACTAATATTAGGTACAAAATTACCGTCCATAACATCCAAATGTAAATAATTAATTTCTTCTTTTATTTTTTTTAAATCGTCACCTAAATTATTAAAATTCATATTTAAAATTGAAAGTGATATTTCCATTATACCTTATCTCCTTTTTCTATACTTGAAAGCATTTTTAAATAATTATCATATCTTGATTTTTTTATTTTACCTGAATCAACATTAAAAATAACTCCACAATCTTTAGCATTTTGTTGATGTATACAGTCATTAAATCTACATTTACAAAAAGAAAAATCAACAAACATATCTTTTAATTCTTTTTTATTTATACCTAAGACATCTAATTTAGAAAATCCAGGTGTATCTCCGACATAACCACCATTAAAAGCATATAAAGTTGTTTCTCTAGTTGTATGCTTACCTCTACCCAATGAATAAGATATCTCTTGTGTATGTAATTCAAATCCAGGAATAATAGCGTTTATTAACGTTGATTTACCTGCACCTGTTTGTCCAGATAATACAGTGATTTTATTTCCTAAAACATCAATAACTTTGTCTATTCCATCTTTAGTTTTACTATCAACAAATAAAACAGTATATCCCATATTTTCATAATATGATAATTCACTTTTTAAAACTTCTAATTCATCATTACTTAATTTATCTATTTTAGTAACTACAATAATAGGCTTGATATTTTCTTTTGTTATATTAACTAAAAATAAATCAAGTAAATAAAAAGAAAAATCTGGTTCTTTGGCAGCAAAAATTAAAAGTATTTGATCAACATTGGCAATATCAGGTCTAATCAGTTCGTTTTTTCTTTCTAATATTTCATCTATTCTATTATCGATAACTACAACATTATCTCCTACTTTAGGTGATGTTTTTGTAGTTATTATACTTTTCTTTTTGCTCAAACTATTAGGATTTTTTGAATAAGTTTTCACGCTTCTAAACTTACCTCTAGCAGGTATAGTCACAACACTATCATCTTCTAAAACAACTTGATATTTTCCACCATTTAAATTTATAACTCTACCTTGCATACTTACTCCTATTCTACAATCCAAAGAATATATTTTGTTATACTTATATCATATAACTTTTGAACCTCAAACGCAACTAATTTATTTTTTGTTTCATTAGATTCTACATATTTTAATTCATATATATATCCTAGGTTATCTAAAAATGTTAATGTCATACTAGTAGTTATTATATTTAACAATATATTTAGTTATTCACCAGTATATATAATATAAATATTAATAACTTTATGTCAAAATAAACAAATGATCCACATCAACTAATTTATAATGAGTATAATTATTAAGTCATTCTTTTCTTTATAATATTTCAAAAAAGAAAATATATAAATTATAAAAATTGCAACAACCAAACACTTTGAACATCTAGTTATTGCAATATCTTTCAATCATGTTAAAATTATAGATAATCTCCCAAATTCTTATCTTTACAAGTTCCGGTTTTCCATATAGGTTTACTATTGTTAACTTTAATCTTGACTTGTTCTAAGATATTAATTTTTTTTATTACAACCTTTTTCATTTATCTCACCTCCGTCCACTTCTTTTTTTAAATCTAAATCCAAAATAAATGTAGAATATTTTTCAAACTCATTTTTATGGGAAACAGTTATCAAAATAATATTATTTTCTTTCACAAAAGCAATTATTCTCTTTGCAAGATTATTTGCAGTTTCAGAATCTAAAGCTGAGGTAACCTCGTCTAATAAAAGTATTTTAGGTTTTCTAATTAAAACTCGTGCGATAGAAATTCTTTGTTTTTCTCCTCCACTTATATTACTACTATCCATATTTATTTTTTTATCAAATCCATATTTAAGAACAACCTCATCCAATTGACAAATGGATACAACTTGTTCTAATAAATCATTGTCAAACTCTTCCATCATACATATATTTTCTTTTAATGAGGCAGAAAAAAGTAGTGGAGTTTGTTCTACCATAAGAATACTGTCAAAAATTTGTTTGTGTGAAATTTGACTTTGTTCTACTCCATTATAATAGCATTTATAATTTTTATATGGATATATTCCAATAATCATTTTCAATATAGAACTTTTACCACTTCCTGTTGCTCCTTTAATTGCTATTATATCACTTTCTTTAATTTTTAATTTAATATCATTCAGTAATAAATTATCATTTATTTTTAGTTCGTCAATTTCTAAATCTATAGTATTAATAGTCGAATTGTTTATCTCTACTCCTTCAATTTCAACATTATCATAATCTACTTTTGATAACCTAGATTTATGTTCTTTATAATACGTGATAGAATCAGCTATATTTCTTATGGGTTCTTGTAATAGACCTGTAATAGAATAGGTGGCTAAAATTCCACCAATAGTAATATAATTCATATTGCTTAATAAAAAGCCAAATAACAATACTAAAATAGGTAATATAATTGTTAAAACATCATATAAAACAACATATAATGAATACCATATATTTTTATTAACATCTGCCTTATATTTATTCTTCGATACATTTTCATTAAAGAAATGTGAAAAATGTTTTTCAACTTTTAGCATTTTTATTACGGAAATATTAGTAAAACTTTGGACAAATTCTTCCTGTCTTTTAGAAGACAAAGTTTCTTGTTTATCAGTTTGTGAAGAAATTTTACTAGATATAATAGATGTTAATATTATCAAAATACTAATAGACAATAATATACCACAAGCAAAAACTATATTATATCGTGATATTGTCACAAATAGAATAAGTATAGTTAATACGTTTACTAATATTGATGGATAAAATGTGGAATAGAATACACCTATTTCGCTAGATAAATGAACTATAGAATATACTATTCCGCCAACACTTTTTTTGTTAAAAAAATTATATGACTGATTTAAATAATTAGAATATGAATATTCTATTGATAATTTTCTTGCCTTACTATCCGCCAAATAATAAATGAAATAATACAAATAACTTAAAATAAAATATAGTAATGCTAAAACTAAAATCGTAAAAAAACTACTGTAAAAACTACCATCACAATTATTTTCAAATAGAGAAACGATATTCTCGATATTTTTGGAAATAAAAATCATTATTATATTAACACAAATAGATATAGATATATATAATATCGTAAGAAAAAATGTGTTCTTCAAAATTTTTCTTTTAAGATTCATATATATCAACAACTCCTTTTTTTTCTAGATTCAATAGTAAATCAATTAAACTATAGTAATCAATAGAGTATTTTTTTGATAATTCTTTTATTGTCATTTTAGAATTTGAATCACAAAACAAATCAATATAATCAATATCAATTAAACAATTAGTTTCATTTGAGGAATTAACAAAGCATATTTGAGAAGTTGATTTGATTATAAAAATATTATTTTTAAGTTTAAAATATCTATATTTAAATTCATCATAATATGAAATTATTTTTTTATAAACAAATTTACACGATTTGTGTCTATTAGATTTTGATAGTGGACAAAGATAGCACTTTTCTTTATAATAACAATCATCGCAAAATGAATCTCTTTCTATTTTTTCTTCAAGTACAAATAAATTTTGAGATGCATTTTTAATATAATTAGTAAAAT
The DNA here is from genome assembly GCA_964441815.1 of uncultured Anaeroplasmataceae bacterium. GTDB lineage: Bacteria > Bacillota_I > Bacilli_A > Acholeplasmatales > Anaeroplasmataceae > Pelethenecus. The sequence continues at coordinate 50,659 of CAYTVE010000002.1, forward strand.
CGTCTTTTTTTATTTCATATTTGAAATTCCTACATGGATATATTTCACCTTTATTATTTATATATATAGAATGCTTTGCAGCATCACAAAAATCATAATTAGATATTAATTCAACTTTATATTTTAAATTTAAATATTCAATCAAATACGGATTAGATGTATCAAAATTTATTTTATTTTCAATTATATCTTTTTTAAAAAAATTACATACTGTTTCTATAATGTCGATATATTCTAAATCATCAATTAATAGTTCTCTGTTACCTTTTGCTTTACCTAATGGTAAAATTTGATTTAAATTAATATAATCAACATCATATTTTAACAATTCATTTAAAATACTATAAATGTTTTTAGAATTAATTTTATTTATAACAAAATTAATTCCAACATTAAACATTTTATTTTCTATTTTCACCATATTTGATAATAAAGTAATAGCCTTTTTAAAACTACTATTTCCTCTAATATAATCATTTTCTTTTTCTAAACCATCTATGCTTATAGAAAAATTTATCAATTTTTTGGAAAAAACCTTTTTTGTATATTCAAATTCAAATTGTCCATTTGATATAATTGAATAAGCAATATCATTTACATCGAAATAATCTATTAGTTCAAAAATTTTATCATAAAGTAATGGTTCTCCGCCCATCAATTCCACATTCGTTATTTTATAGGGTATTTTATTTAAAATTTCTATAAAATCAATATCTTCATCTAAACAGGGTGTCAAATAATTCCCACAGTGTTTGCATTTTAAATTACATCTATTTGTCAAATCAATAACAATACGCATAATTTAACTCTCCTACATCTTATTTTCCTATTTTGTAATCCAAAGAATATATTTTGTTATACTTATATCATATAACTTTTGAACCTCAAACGCAACTAATTTATTTTTTATTTCATTAGATTCTACATATTTTAATTCATATATATATCCTAGGTTATCTAAAATAGATATTAAAATATATGGATTAATGACAGTGGTATCCTTAATACCTTTAGATATATATAAATCTAATTGATATTGATTGTTTTTTTGAATGAGTGTATTTTCACTAGTCGACTGAAAAATAACAATATCTTCATCAATAGGTGTTTCAACATATATCAAATTCAAATTAATATTATATTCATTAGCTAATTTTATTGCATCAACAATATTTAAACCCAAAAATTTTGGCATTAAAAAAGTTGTATCATTTTTAGCTATTACAATATTCAATTCATCGCCATATTCTACTATTTCCCCATCAACAAATGACTCTTTAATTATAACTCCTGCAACACTATCAACACAAGTTTCATATGATACATTTAATTTCAAATTAAAATCTCTGCACAATCTATCTATCTCATCTATAACATCATCGTATAATTTTCCAATATAACTGCTGTATTTAGCCGGAAATATTTTTCCTATATATAATTCAAGTATATATTTAGATTTTATTTTAGTGCCTGGGTATGGTATAGTTTTAATTATTACTTCATCTTTATTTTCTACATATAGTATTTTATATTTTATATTTTTTTCTTTTAAAATTTTTATAGCTAAATCTTCTTCTAAATTAACTATATCCGGAACAATTAATGTAGAATTATTAAATATTTTTGGCGAAAAAAATATAAAATAAACCCAAACAAGAAAAATAATAAGAATTAAAATCCATAATTTCAAAGCCACTTTCACTAATAATCACCAAATATATTATTTGAATAATTATAGAAATTATAAATATAAAAGGTAGCAAATATTTAATGCTACCCAATTTATCATTTAATATGTTTACTTCTAAGTTGACCACAAGCTGCATCAATATCTGAGCCTTGTTCCTTACGAAGTTGTACATTTATTTTTCTTTTTTTTAACCAATCAAAAAATGCAACCATATCTTCTTTCTTAGAGCGCTCATAAGGCTTTGAAATAACTTCATTATATGGAATCAAATTAACATATACATTTAAACCGTGTAGTAAAGTTGCTAATTCATCCGCACATGATAATGTATCATTCACACCCCTAATTAATATATATTCAATAGTTACTCTACGATTAGTTTTATTGATATAATACTTAATAGCATCTATTAATTCTTCTATTCTATAAGCTTTATTAATAGGCATAATAGTATCTCTTATTATGTTGTTTGGTGCATGTAAACTTATCGCAAGATTTACCTGTAAATCAAAATCTGCATACTCCTTAATTTTGGGAACAATACCACAAGTTGATACTGTAATATGTCTAGCTCCTATTTCTAATCCTAAAGGATGATTAATAATCTTTAAAAAAGATATAACATTGTCATAATTATCAAAAGGTTCTCCAATTCCCATAACAACAACATGACTTACTCTAACATTGGCTAAAATTGAAACAGTTAAAACTTGCAAAACAATTTCTTTTGTTTCAAGATTCCTCAACTTTTTCTTCATTCCACTTGCACAAAATTGACAGTTCATATTACAACCAACCTCAGTTGTAACACAAACACTATAACCATAATCATGATTCATTAAAACTGTTTCAATCAAATTACCATCTTCTAATTTAAATAAAAACTTTTGTGTTCCATCACTTGATATTTGATTAGTCACACATTCTAATTGTCCAAATGTAAAGTCATTATTTAACCTTTCAATAATTGATTTTTTCATATTAGTTATTTCGTTAAATGATTTTATTTTATGTCTATAAAGCCATTCAATCATCTGTGATGAACGAAATGGTTTTTCACCGATTGAAGTAAAATATTCCTTAAGCATATCCTCAGTATAATTGTATATACTATTCATATAATTACCTCAATTTAGCTTTATAAACATAATCTAATCTATTAACAATAGATTTAATTATTTTATCAACATCTTCTGTTTCTAAAGTTTTAGTTGGGTCTTCGAAAACAAGTTTAAATGCTAATGATTTTTCATCTTCATTTACATTTTCGCCAGTATAAACATCAAATAATTCAACACTTGTTAACGTTTTTTTGCCAGTTTGTTTAATTAAAACTTCGATATCAGATGCTGGAATATCTTTTTGACAAACTATTGCTAAATCTCTAATAATTGTTGGAAATTTATTTAAAGGCTTATAATTAAATGTTTTTTCTTCTTTTAAGATTTCATCAATACTAATTTCTAAAGCTACAGTATTACCTACACCCATTTCTTTACTGAAACGTGGATGAAGTTCTCCTAATAAACCTATCATTTTATCTTTATATACTATAGCTGCAGTTCTACCAGGATGGAAACTTTTAAGGAGACTATAAGGTGTAAATGAAACATTAACATTAAGTTTAGCAAATAAATCCTCTAATATTCCCTTCAATAAGTAAAAACTTGCCTCTTGTTTTACACCATTCCAAAGATGAGAAGAATATAAGCCAGAAAGAGCTATAGCTAATTTAGTTTCTTCTTTATCAACACTATACGTTTTACCAATCTCAAAGAAAGCTATGTTATCTTGTTTACGTGCCTTATTATAGCTAACCGCATCAATAACACCATTTAATAAACTTTGACGCATAACAGCTCTATCTTCTGTCATAGGCATCATCACACAAATAGGTCCTAATTTTGTTGTAGTATATAAATCTAAATTCTTTTTAGAAATTAAAGAATAACTGACAACTTCATTTAAACCCATATTCGCTAAAATTTGACGCATTAATCTAGTTCTTTTTTGTACATAAGTTAATCCACCTTTAGATTCTGTTTTAGCTAATGTTGTTGGTATGTTTTCATAACCATATATTCTTGCTACATCTTCTGTGATATCTTGAATAGATGGTTCTAAATCCATTCTTCTTGATGGCAAATAAATAACGAATGAAGAATCTTTTCGTTCATAATTATAAGCTAAACGATTAAAGATATCAATTATATCATCATCAGTTAAATTTGTTCCTAAAATTGAATTAATTTTATATGTAGTAACTTCTACAGTTTTAGTTTCAATTTCAACTTTTACTTCTTTATTTACACCATTATAAACTTCTGCTTCACATAATTCTTCTAATAATTGTGCCGCATAATCTAAAGCTCTTTCAACGCGATTATAATCTACTTTACGTTCAAATCTTGTTGATGATTCACTTTTTAAACCTAAACGATTAGACGTTTTTCTAATTGATAGTGGTTCAAAATAAGCTGCTTCTAAAACAATATTGGTTGTAGTATTTGTTACTTCTGTTGAAGAACCACCCATAACTCCTGCAACACATAATGCTGCATCTTTATTACTAATAACTATGTCTTCAGTAGTTAATGTTCTACATATATTGTCCAAAGTAACAATTTCTTCATTTTCTTTAGCACATCGAACAATTATATCGTTGCCTAATTTATCAGCATCAAATGCATGAAGTGGTTGTCCTAATTCAATTAAAACAAAATTAGTAATATCAACAACGTTATTAATTGGTCTTATACCACTTGCAATTAATCTTGATTTAAGCCATTCAGGTGAACTTTTGATTTTAACATTACCAATATATCTTGTTAAATATTTATAACATTTATCTGTTTCAACTTTAACATTAATTGGATTATTTTTATCACTTAATGTGATTGTAGGTTCAATCGGATAAATCTTTTGATTTAATGTGGCAGCTATATCATATGCCACACCCTCAATTGATAATAAATCAGAACGATTAGATGTAACATCCAAATCAATAACAATATCATCTAAACCTAAATATTTTAAAGGATTTTCCCCAACAGGAGCATCATCTTCAAATAAATATATACCATCCTTAAATCTTTCATCGATATATTTTTCTTCAATACCAAGTTCTTGTAATGAACATAACATACCAAAAGATTCTACACCTCTAATTTTAGATGGTTTTATTTTAAAATCGCCTGGTAAAACTGCTCCTGGTAAAGCAACAATAACTTTAGCACCAGTACATACATTAGGCGCGCCACAAACTATTTGTGAAACTTCGTTTTCATTTATTTCAACTTGACAAACGTGTAAATGATCACTGTCAGGATGCATAACACAATCTAATACTTTTCCAATAGTTAAATTAGTTGCAGTAACCAATTCCTTATATGATTCAATTTCACATACATGAAAACTAATTAATTGATGAAGTTCATCATCTGTAATATTATCTAAATCTAAATAATCTTTTAACCAGTTTTTAGAAACTTTCATTTTATTTTTCCTCCTTAAATTGATTTAAGAAACGAATATCATTTGTGTAGAAATTTCTAATATCATCTATACGATATTTAAGCATCGTAATTCGTTCAACGCCTATACCAAACGCAAAGCCTTGAATTTCGTTCGGATCATATCCACACATCTTAAGTACATTATTATTAACCATACCAGCACCAAGTATTTCAATCCATCCAGTATTTTTACATACTGAACAACCTTTACCACCACATAAGCCACATGATACATCAACTTCTACTGATGGTTCAGTGAAAGGGAAAAATGAAGGTCTAAGACGAATATTTCTATTTTCACCAAACATCTTTTTTACCATTTCTAGTAATGCACCCTTTAGATCAGCTAAAGTAATATTTTTACCTAACACTAATCCTTCACATTGCATAAATTGATGTGAATGTGTTGCATCATCTGCATCTCTTCTATATACTTTACCTGGGCAAATAATCTTTATAGGTTTACCAGTTTGCTCAATCATTGTTCTAACCTGTACTGGAGATGTTTGACTTCTAAGTAATAATTCAGGGTTAATATAAAATGTATCTTGCATATCACGAGCTGGATGTCCTTTAGGTAAATTAAGTTTTTCAAAACAGTTTTCATCTGTTTCTATTTCAGGACCCTCAGCAACAGTGTACCCCATACTAATATACAAGTCTTCTAAATCCATTATAGTTTGATTAAGTGGGTGAATACTACCAACTGGAAGTTTAACTCCTGGTAGTGTTACATCAATTGTTTCACTTTTTAATTTGTGTTCAATAATAGCATTTTCTATTGCCATTCTTTTTGTTTCAAATCGCTCTTCAATTATTTGTTTAATTTTATTTGAACGCATACCAAATTCTTTTCTAGCTTCACTAGATAGATTACGCATATTAGCCATTGCATTAGCTATAACGCCTTTTTTTCCTAAGTAGTTTGCTTTCTTTTGTTGTAAAGTATTTAAATCAATAACTCCATTTAAATCATCATCTAAAGAATCAACTACTTTTTCTAAATCATCTAATTCATTCATTTTCAAATTCCCTCCTAAAATAAAAAAATCCTTAAAAGATTACTCTTCTAAGGACGAATCACCGTGTTACCACCTTAGTTCTATATTTTTATAGCACTCATTAAAGGTTAACGCCCTCCTACGGATGTTATTAGCATCACTCAAAAGTTGAATTCATAAAGTTATTTATAGAGGTTTTCACCACTCCCTCTTCTCTAAAATAAAATCACTTTATTACTAGTCCCTTATCACAGTTTTAAATATCACTTAATTATTTTATCAAAATATCACTATTTTAGCAATGATTTTTTTAATCTTCTTTATCCTTCTTATGTTTTCTTTTTTTCCTAATTGTTACACTATATCCATATGATAATATAAAAACAACAATTGCAGGCATATAAATCCAACCCGTACTATATAACCATTCCCACCCTGTAAATTCATACAAAACATAATGGAGGTTATAGATTGAACTTAGACCAGAAAATATTGTGCTAAGTATAACTAGCATATTCGAATCAGATTTAAATATAAAACATAATAAATCACCAATACCAAAAAATATCATAGGTACAGTTAATATGCTAAAAATAGCTTGAATAAAACCATATTTTTTATAATGAAAACAACAAATTAAAAAAGGAATAATTGTAATTGCGATTGCAATTAATATAACATATATTTCATTTGATAAAAGTTTATCTACCATTTTCTACTCCTTAAATATTTTTGTTTTATCTAAAACGCCAATTGTATCAGTAAAGGAATTATTATTAGTTCTTTCTAATTCTTCCCCTAATACTCTAAATTTAGAATCAATTGTATCGATATACCATAACGCTACAGCTTCCGCAGTCATAGGCCTTTTCGCTGCGCCAAATTGTGGTTGACCATGATGAGATATTAGCATGTGTTCTAACGTTCTTAATTCTTTAGTATTATAATATCCCAATTCACAACCACATTTATTTATTTCTAAGGCACCAATTACAAGATGACCTAGCAACTGTCCATCTATAGTATATTCAGTAGCTTCAACTCCTGTTAATTCTTTAGTTTTACCAATATCGTGTAATATGATTCCAGCATATAAATAATCTTTATTTAAAAATGGATAATTAGAAATAAATGAATCAGCAAGTCTTAACATACCTATTGCATGATATGAAAGTCCTCCAACATAAGCATGGTGCATGCGTGAAGCGGCAGGGAAAACAAAAAAATTTTTTTCATTTTCACAAATTAACTTTTTTGTAATATTGTATATTATTTCATTATTAATTTTTTCAATATATTCATTAATTATTTTCATAGATTCTTTTAAAGATAAATCAGAATGTGGGAAAAATTTTCTTAAGATATTATCTGCTTCTTCTATTTCTAATGAATCAACCTTAACAAATTTTTCAATTTGATAACTTATTCGATCACCAAAATTTTTCTTTACTTCAAATATATAAACATGACCTATAATAAAATCTATATCTATTGAAACTTTTAAATTATATGATACTTCTTGCTCATCAATAATAGAAATATTATGCATACCATCTGAAGTATTAATCGCAATAACTTTGCCTATCAATCTCATAATTTATCCTCCTTAAAAATATATACACCTGCATCAATTAAATCATACTCATCTTGAAAATATTCAACTCTTTCAAATGCATTAAAAAGCATTTGACTTCTATTTAATAAAAACTTAAATGGTTCATTATTATTTTTTATAATGATAGTTAATCTATAGTTTAAAGAATCTATATGATAACATACTCTATGATCATTTGATAATTCATCAATTAAAACAATATCTCTTTTTATATCATATGAATTATGTAATCTAAATTCCTTATATTCACTTCTAATACTTAATAAATCTTTCAAACCTTTAATATCGTTTTCATATATTGCTTTTCTATTATAATCAAACAAATTAAAATAATCATCTGATTTATAAGAATTTTCAACACCTTTTTTTGTTCTATAAAATTCTTGTCCAGCATGAATGAAAACAATCCCTAATGAAATAACAATCATTTGAAGAGCTACTCTAGAACCTCTTATAGATTCTTCTCTACTAACTTTGCTAGCGTAATTAGCAAAATCAAACATAGTATAATTATCATGACATTCAACATAATTTATACTTTGATTTGGAGATAAGAAATTATATCCGCCAAATATACTTCCAGTAACTAAATTAAATACATCTTTGTAATGCATTGGATTACCAAATGCATATCCTAAATTATGATTCCACTGATTCCCCTTAAATGCATCACGATACTTATCATTAAAAAATCCATAATCTGGCATTTTAAAAGCATTATAAGCGTGTGGTCTATAAGCATCAGGAATCGTATTAGGCATATTCCAACCTTCACCGTATAATAATATATTTGAATCTATATTTTTAAGTTTCTTACAAGCAACCTCTAATGTTTCAATATCCAATAATCCCATTAAATCAAATCTAAATCCAGATATTTGGTAGAATTTAGCCCAATAAACTAAATTATCAACAACAAATCTTGAACACATCCTTTTTTCAGTAGCAAGGTCATTACCACATCCAGATGTATTAGTATAATTACCATAAGCATCTACACGATAGTAATATCCTGGGACAAGTTTTTCAAATGGAAAATTCTTTCTATCATAGACATGATTATAAACAACATCCATAACAACACGCAAGCCTCGTTTATGACACTCATCAATTAATCTTAATAATTCATTTATTCTACTATACGCATCGTCCGGATTTTTCGAATACCAGCCACTTGGAACAAAATATTGTTCAGGATTATATCCCCAATTATAATATAAATCCTTCTTTTTATCATCAATTCCCCCAAAATCAAAAATAGGCATTAATTGTAGATGTGTTACGCCTAATGATGATATATAATTAATTCCTTTATTATCATCTTCATCAATAAGTCCTTCATACGTTCCTTTTAAATCATTATTTAATAAACAAGTCATATCTCTTACACTTGCCTCATATAAAACCGCATCAACAGGAACACCTGAAAAAAATGGTTTTTCATTTTTTAATTGATAGAATTTATTAATATCAACAACATAATTACATTCTAAATTTGCCTTAGCAGAAATACCATAAGGATCTAATACTTTTTCATAATAATCAAATATTTTAACATAATATGCATAAGATACTCCATCCAAATCACCATTGATTGTTGTAGTCCATAAACCTTTTTCAATATACTCTAAATCACTTCTATGATATGAACCATCCTTATAACAAACACTAACATAAATAGCTTTAGCTACAGGTGACCATACATTAAAAGTAGTTTTTTCTTTTGTATAATCGAAGCCTAGTTTACCTTCATAATAAAATTCAGATTCAAATTCTGTTGTTCTAACAATACTACCTGAATATACAGGAACATGATGTCCTAAATCATCAATAATATAATAATTATGATGTAAAATAGGTTTATGATTGAATCCTAATCCTATTTTAACCATATTATGTTCACTTGAATTATATTTAACATTTAATTCTTCAATAAATACATCATCTTTATATAAATTAAACTTTTTCGCTTTAAATCTATTTTTTCTTTGAACAATGAATGTTATCTCATTATATGTATCAAAAAAAGCCATCATTGTATAACGCATATATTAATCCTCAATTTCCAAATACTTCTTTAATTTATTTTCCTTATTTTCCACTTCACCATTCAAGATAGCATTTTCAAGTATTTTCGTTATTTTACCTCTATTTTTATTATTGTCCCAAGTAAATAAAATATCCCTAGAACTATGAATAGGAAGACTATCAATCAATTTGTTAATATCACCTAATTTTATATTAGTATTATTTATACTATTAAATAAATTAATAGACTTTTCTAACACATTTTTATTGCCATAATATAAAGAAACATTATTAAATTTATTTCTAACAAAATAAGCAATATCTTTAGCTTCATTTAATTCACTTTTAGATAATTTAATATTACTAGGAATGAAATTATGATTATTATAAAATAAAGCAAGAATATTTTCTTTATATCCAAATTTATATACTTCATCACATAATACTTGATAAAAAGGGAAACTTCTTAATAATTTATATTTAGTTATATATTCTAAACCTATAATATATTTATTAGAAATGATTTTTTTAACCATGGATAATATATATTCTTCTTTTAAGAATCTTATATAGTCGTTTTCAAAACTATCAATTATCAATTTATCTAATTTAAAATTAAATCTGGATGCAAAATCTAATGCCCTTAATACTCTTAAACCATCTTCATTAAAACGTTTATTAGGATCACCAATAGTTCTTATAATACCTTTTTTTATATCATCTATACCATTAAATAAATCAATAATGTCCATATTACAATCCATAACTAAGGCATTTATAGTAAAATCTCTCCTTAATAAATCCGTTTTTAAATCATTAGTTCTTTGTGTTTGGGGGTGTCTGTGGTCGATATACGAAATATCAATTCTATAGGTAGTTACTTCAAATGTTTCATTTTTATATAAAATTCTGTAACTTAAATAATTATCAATAAGTTCAACTGAAGAAAAAATCATTTTTAAATCATCAAAGCTTGCTGAAGTTGTAATATCAACATCAACAATATCTTTATTATAGACGTAATCACGAACTGCACCACCTACAATATAAGCTTCAAAAGAATTATCATTTATTTTTTTTATAATTTCAAGACCTAATTTTAATTTTTCCACTCGTAAACACCACAACTATTATAAAACAAAATAAACATATTTGCAAAGAAAAAATAATTCTTGTATAATGTATTTGGTGATATTTATGAAATATATTCAAAAAAGATATGAAAATATCTTAATCATTCAAAAATCAAGATTTATTACAGAAGCATATCGAGTAAATAATATTGAAGAAATAGAGGAAATATTAAACAATATAAGAAAAAAATATTATGATGCAACTCACCACTGTTATGCATATAGATTAAATGACAATATCCAAAAAATGAGTGATGATGGAGAACCTGCAAAAACTGCAGGAGCACCAATATTAGATGTTATATTAAAACAAGATTTAACTAATATTTTAATTGTAGTTACAAGATATTTTGGGGGCATTTTATTAGGTACAGGAGGACTTGTAAGAGCTTATAGTTCATCTGCAAGTGAAGTGTTAAGAAATGCTGAATTTTTTAAACTTTCACATCAAAATAAATTTGTCATGACTTGTAGTTATTCATCATATCAAACTATACTAAAAACTATGAAATATATTAAAATAGAAAAAGCCTCATTTTTAACTGAGGTTACAATAGAAGGGTATTGTGATGTAGATTTATTTAAAAAAATACAAGATGATTGTTATACCTATAAAATATCAGACACTCAAATAAGAGATTTGGGCGTATTTCCGATTGAAGTTTGTTGCTGATACTTTAGTTTTGTCGCCTGTCCGCCTCTCAGATGGCGGATTTTTTTATTATATTCTAATAATTCTTTGACTTCAAGATAAAGAGTATAATCTATATATTTTAATTTAGTAGTCAAATCATAATGAACAGTTGATTTAGAATATCCTATTATTTTAGCAACTTCTCTTACTGTTCTTCTTTTTTCTAACATTAAATTAGCCATTTCAATTACTCTTTTTTCATATTCAAGCATTTTATCACCTAATAAATAAATATGCTTAATAAATTAATCATATTCTATGAAATAATATTTAAAACTTATATTACAACAATTTATGGACTTGAAATTTTTTTTGATTTATATAAATTCTTAAATTAATCATCATATTTCTATTAGCAAGTTGTCTTAATGGATTATTAAAAATGTTTAAATTACTTAAAACATTGTAATCGATATTACAAGTTATACAAAATTTCTCATAATCCATAGGATATACATTTAACAATTTTTCTAGTTTTGAATAAAAAAAGGGCCTATAGCCCAAAATTATTTACTTGTACTTACTTCTGAAATTTCTTTACCAAATACAGTTGTTGGATTGACATAAGAATTATTAATTTTAACTTCTAAATGCATATGTACTCCAGCTTCAACATCCGTAAGTGTTGCTGAAGATTTACCTATAACTTGTCCTACTTTAATAGAGTCATTTACTTTAACAGTTACATCACTTAATGAAGAGTATACACTTATAATACTATCAGAATGTTTAATAGTTACACACGTACCTAATAATTCATCTTCTAAAACTGAAATAACTTCACCATCATAAATAGAACATACTTCGAATATACTATTATCTGCTTTAGCATAGCTAATACCCTTAGATTCTAAGAAATATCCTCCTGTTTCTATAATAGCTTTTTCTAATTCTTCATCAGAAAGAGATAAATCAAAATATTTTCTAACAATTTCATATTCTCCTAGTACAGGTAATGAAAATTTAATTATTTCTGTTACAGGTTCATCAGGGGTAACAGGATCATCTGGATTAATTGTTGGATTATCTGGTTCATTAGGTTCAACAGTTGGATCATCTTTGGCTACTGGAGTATCATTCAAAGCCATTGTTGCGATAGTTATAACTGTTGCGAAAACAACTACAACTACCGCAATAAATATTAATAATTCCTTTTTGTCAATGAAAAATCTTTTTATTTTATCCTTCATATATTTCACCTCAATAGTAGTATGGACTACTACCTTAGTACTTATACAAAAAAATTATATTTTTTCAAAATTAAATAAACTAATTATATAAAAAAAACCAAATGTTATTAAAAATGCTAATGTGAAAGATAACATAAAATATGCTAATCTAATATGAAGTATTTTTCCTTTTTTAAAACATTCTTCTAATCTAGAAGCTTGTAATACTAAAAAAGATACAACAAAAAATATGCAAAAACAAGTTGAGAATAATATTCCTTCAATCATTTTTTCCTCCTCGAATAATAAAAACCCTTAAGTCTTTCCAATTTTACTTGTTTCAACTTATAGGGTTAACTTTAAAATAGGATGCTTTTATAATTGTCCCGCCTTAGAAGTTCTTAAATGTTCACGCAATTCTTTTTCTTTTTGTGTGAAATCAACTTCTTCTTTTCTATTTTTTTCAAGTCTTTCTTTTCTAAATCCTTCAAGATGTGTCTTTGCATCTTCTTTATTATTTCCTATTTGTGCTTCTTGCGATAACACACTAACAATATTTTCATGAAATTCTAATATGCCATTAGTAACTGCAATGAAAAATGATTCGCTTTGTTTGACTAATTTAATAAAACCATTATCTATAACTGCAATGACTGGAACATGGTCATTCATAATTGCAAATTCACCATCTTGATTATGCACAACTATATATTCAACTTCCTCGTTGTATAATACACCTTGATGAGTAGATACGATTAATTTCATGATTGTAATTTCTTAGCCTTTTCTACCGCATCATCAATCGTTCCAACTAATCGGAACGCTTCTTCAGGTAAATCGTCGTGCATACCATCTAATATTTCTTTAAAACCTCTAACTGTTTCTTTAATAGGAACATAAGAACCAGGGACTCCTGTAAATTGACCACCAATAAACATATTTTGAGATAAGAATAGACGGATTCGTCTAGCTCTTAAAACAACTAGTTTATCTTCTTCAGATAATTCATCCATACCTAAAATAGCTATTATATCTAAAAGTTCATTATATCTTTGAATAATTTGTTGAACACGTCTTGCAACTTCATAATGCTCTTCACCTACAATTTCTGGTGATAAAGCACGGGAAGTGGATGCAAGAGGATCAACTGCAGGATAAATACCTTCTTCTGTTAATTTACGAGATAAATTTGTTGTCGCATCTAAATGTGTAAATGTTGTTGCAGGAGCAGGGTCTGTATAGTCATCTGCAGGAACATATATTGCTTGAATAGAAGTTATAGAACCATTTTTAGTGGATGTAATTCTTTCTTGTAGTTTACCCATTTCAGTAGCTAATGTAGGTTGATATCCTACTGCAGATGGCATTCTACCTAATAACGCAGAAACTTCACTACCAGCTTGAGTAAAACGGAATATATTATCAATAAACAATAATACATCTTGATGTTCTTCATCTCTAAAATGTTCGGCAAGAGTTAATCCAGTTAAAGCAACTCTCATACGAGCTCCTGGTGGTTCATTCATTTGTCCAAAAACCATTGCAGTTTTATTGATGACACCACTTTCACTCATTTCTGAATATAAATCATTTCCTTCTCTTGTTCTTTCTCCAACACCTGTAAAAACAGAAATACCACCATGTTCTTGAGCAACATTGTGAATTAATTCTTGGATTAATACTGTTTTACCAACACCAGCACCACCAAATAGTCCAATTTTACCACCCTTAATATATGGTGCAAGTAAATCTACAACTTTAATACCTGTTTCAAGAATTTCAACATTAGATGATAATTCTTCTAATTTAGGTGCTTCTTTATGAATTGGCATTTTAGGTTCATTATCCAAAGATTCTTTATCATCAATTGGTTCACCTAAAACATTAAATAATCTACCTAATGTTTTTTTACCAACTGGTACCATTATAGGTTTATTTGTATTTAAAACTTTCATTCCTCTTACAAGACCATCAGTAGAATCCATCGCAATACAACGAACAATCTTGTTGCCAATATGTAATGCAACTTCTAATGTTAAATTTATTTCAACATTATGATTTTCTGCTTTAGAAATATTTATCTTTAAGGCATCATTGATATTTGGAAGATTACCATCTTCAAATAAAACATCAACAACAGGACCTTTTACTTCAACGACTTTACCAAACATTAATCGTTTCCTCCTATCGCATTAGCTCCACCAATAATGTCTATCAACTCTGTAGTAATAGCACCTTGACGAGCTCTATTATATAATAATTGTAATTTAGCAATTACTTCATTTGCATTATCAGTTGCGTTACGCATAGAGTTCATTCTAGCTGAATGTTCTGCAACTTTTGCATCTAAAATAATTCCATAAATGACATCCTCTATATACATTGGTAATACTAAATCCAATGTTTTCTCTATACCAGTTTCAAAAATATATTCTCTTGAACTTTCCTTTGATTCTAAAGAGATAATTGGTAAAAGTTCATCATATCTTATTTCTGAAGATAAACTATTTATATAATGATTATATATAATAACTAATTTATCAATTTCACCACTTAAATATTGTTTAATAAAACTATTAGCTAGCGGAAGTACATCAATAAACATAACATCATCTCTAACTAAGGTAGAAGTTTTTGATATTAATGAATAGCCATTTTTCTTTAAATACGCAAAGCCTTGTTTACCAATTGCACCACAAATAATATCTTCTTTATTTAAGCCTTCTTCTTTTATTTTTTCTTCAAATGCTTTATAAATAGAAGAATTATATGCTCCTGCAAGTCCTCTATCAGATGTCACTAATAAAAATGCTGTTTTATTAATAACTCTTGGTTTTAATAAAGGATGTGTGACATCAGAATCGCACTTAGAAATCATTTGACTAACTAATTCGATTTTACGATTCATAAAATCTTGATAACCTTTATAATTTCGCTCTGCCTTTTTTACCTTCGATGAACTAACCATATACATAGCTTTAGTTATTTGAGCTGTACTTTCAGTAGATGAAATACGTTGTTTTACTTCACGTAAGGAATTTGCCATATAATCACCCACTTAAAACTTTTCAACAAATGAATTAAGATAATCATCTAAAACATTATTTTCAGGTAAAATATTATTTTCTTTAATATAATTTGAAATTTCTTTACCTTTTTCATCAACTTTTAAATCTAAATAAAGTTTTTCTTCAAAACGAGCTAAATCATCAATTGCAATTTTATCTAATAGACCACTAGTTAAACAATAAAGAATAATAGCTTCTTCCTCCATAGCTAGAGTTTTATGTAATCCTTGTTTCAATATTTCTTGTGTTCTTCTACCTCTATCTAATCTAGCCTTTGTAGAAGCATCTAAGTCAGAACCAAATTGCGTAAATGCCTCTAATTCTCTAAACGAAGCTAAATCTAAACGAAGCGTACCAGAAACTTTTTTAACAGCCTTAGTCTGAGCAGCTCCACCAACACGAGAAACAGATAAACCAGGATTTATTGCTGGTCTAATACCTTTATAAAAATAATCTGACTGTAAAAATATTTGTCCATCAGTTATCGAAATAACATTAGTTGGAATATAAGCAGAAATATCTCCTGCTTGAGTTTCGATAATAGGTAAAGCTGTAATACTACCTCCACCTAATTTGTTAGATAATTTTGCAGCTCTCTCAAGCAATCTTGAATGTAAATAAAATACATCACCAGGATATGCTTCTCTTCCAGGGGGACGATGTAATAATAATGACATCTCACGATAAGCTACTGCATGCTTTGATAAATCATCATAAACGATTAAAACATCTTTTCCTTGAAACATAAAATATTCAGCCAAAGATACACCAGAATATGGTGCTAAATATAATAAAGGTGCAGGATTTGATGCTGATGCTGAAACAATAATAGAATACTTCATAGCATTATGAGCCTTTAAAGTTTCATATACATTAGAAACCGTAGATTCCTTTTGTCCAATAGCTACATATATACAAATAACATTTTGATTAGCTTGATTCAAAATTGTATCAATAGCAATAGATGTTTTTCCAGTTTGACGGTCACCTATTATAAGTTCTCTTTGACCACGTCCAATAGGCACCAAAGCATCTAGAACTTTAATACCTGTTTGTAAAGGTGTGTTAACACTACTTCTATCCATTACTCCGGTAGCTTTAACTTCAATTGGTCTAGTTTTTGTTGCTTTAATGGCACCATTACCATCTAGAGGTTGTCCAAGTGGATTAATGACACGACCAATAAACTCTTCACCTACTGGTATTTCTAAAACTCTTCCACTACATTTTACAATATCCCCTTCTTTAATTTTGGAACTATCACCTAAAAGAATAACACCAACGCTATCTTTTCTTAAATCTTGAACCATTCCATATACATCATTAGGGAATATTAATAGTTCAGATGACATTGCATTATCTAAACCATATACAACTGCAATACCATCGCCAACTTCAACAACACGTCCAACATTTTCTGTATAAATCTGTTCTTTATAAGCCTTAATTTGTTCTTTTATAAGGCTCGAAATTTCAGATAAATTAATATTTGCCATACATTTATCCTTTCCTATAGAGAATCCTTTAGCATCATTAAACGATTCTTTAAACTTATATCTAGGCTTTGACCATTACATATAATTTGAAGACCATATAATATTTTTGGATTCACCGTATTTTCTATTTTTAACTTTTTGTCAGGATATTTATTTTCTAAAGTTTTTTTTACTTCATTAAAATTAGCCTTAGAAAGTTTTTCCGAACTAATTACTTCAACATTTAAAATAGAATTATAATCACTTAATAAATTATCGTATTCTATATTAATTTTTTCTATTAAATTAAAACGATTATTAGTAACTAATACACATAAAAAATTTTTAAAAGTTTCATCAAAACTATCAAAAACATTTAAAATAATTTTTTTCTTTTCTATCAATTCTACAAGAGGAGATGAAATCATCTTATAAAAATCATTATTGTTACTCATAACATCAATTATCTTTGTTAAATAATCTAAAAATAATTCTGTTTTCTTTTCTTCAATAGCTAATTCAAATAATGCTTGAGCATATTCATGTTCTACCATACTATGCCCCCTTTAAAATTTCATCAACAATATCCATATATTTATTTTGATCGATTTCTTTAGCAACTATTTTCTCTGCCGCAGCAAAAGCTATATCTACAATTTCTTTACGAATTTCTTTTTGCATATTATTTTTTTCTTGTTCTAATTCAAGTTCAAGATTTTCTAAACGTTGTTTAGCCTCTAATTTAGCCTCAGCTATAATTTGTTCTTTTCTTAAATTACCATCTTTTTCAGCTTTAGCTAACACTTCTTGAACAGAAGCCTTAGCATTTGCAAGTTCATTAGCTAATTCTTCCTCTAATGCTTTAGCATTATCTTTTGATTGTTTAGCTTCCTCTAATGCTTTATCAACAGCTTGTCTTCTTGTCTCAAGAATATTAGTTATAGGTTTCCATAAAAAAACACGGATAACAACAAATAAAATAATAGTAGCAAAAAGTTGAATGAGTAAATCACGAACATCAGAACCTTCAATTTTCAGATCTTTAAGAGGGCCTAAACAACTATTAATTGCTTCAGCAATATTATCTAAAATCTCATTCATTTTTCTTCATTCATTGTATAAAACAATGATCCTTTCTCTTATCTTATTTACCTAAAAGCATTAACGCAACAATAAAACCATATAAACCGGTAGTTTCTGATACTGCTTGACCAATAAGCATTGTTATAGTGATTTTTCCTGAAGCTTCTGGTTGACGACCAATAGCTTCAACAGCTTTTGCTGCAACGTTACCTTCACCTATAGCTGCACCAACGCCTGTAAATACTGCAATACCAGCTCCTATATAAGCCATACCGCTTTTGAAAAATTCATTGTATGAAGCTACTGCTTCTAAAAATTGTGTAATAAATGTTAAAATTTGCATTTTTATTTTCTCCTTAAATTAAAATATTTTTTCTTCATCATCAATTTTCATTGATGTAAAAATTATTGTTAGAATTACAAACACTGCCGTTTGTATTATGCCAAAGCCAATATCAAATACGATATTTATTGCAGGCATTATCGGAATTGCAAGCCAGCCTAAGAATCCTTTAATAAGTAGTGCTATAACACTACCACTAATAATATTACCAAATAAACGTAAACATAATGATATAGGTAGTGAGAATTCACTAATTATATTCATCGGCAACATCACAGGATTAGGACTTAAAAATCCTTTCAAATACCCTAAAAAACCATTAGATGCTATACCTGCTCCTTGAATAACAAAAAATGATGTTATAGCTAATGCAAGTGTGATAATTATATAACTTGTCGGATTTTCAAGTAAAAATACTGCAGAGATATTTGAAAAGAATATAAATATCGTTATAGTCAAAAACCATGGGGAAAAAGATTTCCACCTTTTTCCTATGTTTTGTTTAACAAAATTATTTATCAAATCAACAATCATCATAAAAGGCATTAACCATAATGGTGTTTTCTTTAATGGATCTACTTTTTTAATTTTAAAACTCATCAAAATAAATACAATTGACAAAACAGCTACTATAATAAGAGTTGAAACAATTGGCTTTGGAATTGTTCCAACATCAAAAAAACTTCGCCAAAATTCTGACACTAGTTATTCACCTTCTTTCTAAAGATTAAATAAACTACAACCATTACAACTTTTATAGTGGCATACCCACCAAAAGCTATAACAATATTCCAATTATTATCATAATTATAAACTTCTTTAAAGAAAATTGCTAAGAATACGCCAATAAAAACAAGCATCCTTAATCCTAATCCCAACCAAGCTTGTTTTTTAGCCATAGCTGATGCTGTATCAGGATATAACTCTGATAATCTCAGTATTCTTCTATTAGTTTTCATCATTAAACCAAAATTTAATAACCCTGTACATACACCAATCAGATAATACATCCAATCATATCCAAAACAACCAATAATAATTGCAACTATAGCAGCAACAACCCAAGTTGTTGGAACAACTAACAAACTAAATTTATAATCACTGGTTTTTTCCATTTTTATCCTCCTCTTTTAAAAGTCGCAAAAGAGTATAAATAAAGCTAACTAAACCACAAAGCGCACCAACTACAGCTAATATTGCAGGCCATACTGAATCTTCATTTATTGCTTTACCAATAAAAAAACCAATTAGCACAAGAACTACTATAGTAAGAAATCCTTGTGTAGCTAGAACATAAAATTTAGCATATTTAGAAAACTTCATTATTTTGTTCCAAATAAACGGTCGCCACAATCACCAAGACCAGGAACGATATACCCATTTTCATTTAATTTCTCATCTAAGGCTGCTAAATAAATATCTACGTCAGGATGCTTTTCTTTTAATAATTCAACACCCTCAGGTGCACCAACTAAACCAACATAGCGAACATCTTTACAACCTCTAGCCTTAAGCATAGATATAGCAGCTGCAGCACTGCCACCTGTTGCCAACATAGGGTCTACAACTAAAACAATTGAATCAGTAATCGTTTCAGGAAATTTAGCATAATATTCACAAGGCTCTAAAGTTTCTTCATTACGATATAATCCAATAAAACCTACCTTAGCAGTTGGAATCAATCTTCTAATGCCCTCAACCATACCAAGACCAGCTCTTAAAATAGGAACAATTACAACATCATTGGCAAGTTCATATTGAATCGAATCACAAATTGGTGTAGATATTTCTACTTCTTTTAACGGAAAATTCCTTGTAATTTCATATGCCATTAACCCGGCAATTTCTTCAACATTTTGATAAAAATCCTTCATCTTAGTATCATTTTTTCTAATATTAGTAAGTTTATGTTTGATTAGCGGATGATTTAATAGTACAAAACTCATTGATTTTTCTCCTCATATTTTTTAATTTTTTCTACTCTTTTTAAATGTCTTTCTCCAAAAGAAAATGGTGTGTCTAGCCATACTTTAACAATTTCTTTTGCAAGTTCTTTATCTGTGTATTTAGCAGATAAAGCTAAACAATTGGAGTCATTATGTTCCCTAGTTAAAACTGCCTCTTCAACATAGTGAACCAATGAGCAACGAACACCTTTAACTTTATTTGTGATGATAGACATACCAATGCCAGTATAACAAATAACTATTCCACGATCTACATTTCCATTTTTTAAATCCTCTGCAACCTTTATACCAAAATCAGTATAATCACAGCTATCTTTAGTAAATGTTCCATAATCTAAAACATCATTACCTAAAGATTTAAGATAGTTAACAACTTCATTTTTTAGTTCTAATGCAGAATGGTCACAGCCTATTGATATCCTCACCTTTTTGTCACCTCTTCTTATATTTTTTACTATAATTATTTTAATCATAGTATTTCATTAAAATTATATCACAAAGACAACAAAATAAAAAGATAGTATTTTTATTAATTTTATTGATTACAATAGAAATATTAAAGTTCGTTAACAACATACAATATGTAATCAAAAGACAATGTAGATATTTTTACATTGTCTTTAATATTATTAAAAGTAAAACCTAAAGACACTATTAAATTATGATTTAAAAACAAGAGGCAGATTCAATACGAAACCACCTCCTTACTTACATAACAAATTTAATAATATCTCAATCATTTTCAACAATCATCAAAATATTTAGCTATTTTCTACTTTTTTACACTTCTATTTCTTCTATTATAGTTTGATGATTATATTTATCATCATAAT
>CAYTVE010000003.1:0-66630 GCA_964441815.1 uncultured Anaeroplasmataceae bacterium
ACATGGTCAGGATAACAATATGCAATATGTGGTTCATTTCCATTAGGAATTTGAGTAACGATTTGTTCTCTTACATCGTCATACCCACCAACTTGTGTAGATTCAATTGTAACATTAGGATATTTGGCTTCGAAACCATCAATTGCAGATTGTAATACATCTTGCAAACTATCTCCCATTGTATGATAAAATCTAATAGTCATTTTTTTTGAAGTATCAAATTCTTCTGGTACCACATAATTAGCAGAACGACCACTTCCTCCACAACTTGCTACGGTTAAGGCAACACCTGCTGTTAACCCAGCTAATAAAAACTTTCTTGCTTTCATCTCTTACTTTTCTCCTTTTTTCTTTTAAAGCATGAATTTTATATATTAAAGGTAATTTTAACCCTTAATACCACTCTTAGATACACCCTTCATAATATATTTTCTAAAGAATATAAAAATAATAATCAATGGCAATGACACCATAACAACACCAGCCATTTTCATAGGGTAATTAGTCATATTCAATTCTTGGTCAACAAAACTATTAGTTAACCAGTTAGATATTAATTGATATTTCTTATCATCATTAACCAATCTAGGCCAAATATATGAATTCCAAGCACCCATTACTTTTAAAATAGCAATAGATGTAATTGTTGGACTTGCAAGTGGTATCATAACCTTTAGTAAATATTTCATATCGCTAGTTCCATCAACTTTTGCAGCATAATATAAAGAATCTGGAATTTGTTTAAAAGCATTTCTAAGTAAATAAATATAAAATACAGAAACTAAAAATGGAACAATTAATACTGTATATGAATTTGTCCAATTTAAAGATGATACCGTAGCATAATTTGATATTGTAAATAATTCACCAGGAACCATCATTGTAGCAAGTAAAACAGTAAATACTAGGTCTTTACCTTTAAATTCAAGTCTTGCAAAAGCAAATGCTGCTAGAATTATAATAACCATAGATAATCCAGTAGAAACAATTGCTACTATAACAGTATTTAACATATTTCTTGCAAAATTATTAACTGCAGCAGCATTTATATAATTATCCCAAATAAATTCTTTTGGAAAATACGTTGGTGTTAATAACATATATTCATCCATTGATTTAAAAGATGTATTTAACATCCAATAAAATGGAAATAATGTAGAAAATGCAACTAATACCAAGAAAATATATATAAATACTTTAAATACAATTTTAAGTGTGTTCTGACGCTTAATTGCTAGTTGTACCTTTTCATCAGAGTCGAACATTTGTTTGTTTAAAGTGTTTTCCATTACCCTTCCCCCTAACTAAAAGTGTACTCTCTTTTTATTAATACGGAATTGTACTAATGTCAATAATAAAATAATGACAAATAATACTAAAGCCATTGCTGAAGCTCTACCATAATCAGCTTTTTCAATAAAATCATAGATTCTCGCAACAACAGTGTTCATGCGACCTTTATCGCCTGCTGGACCCATATCTGTACCAAATACACCAACTACAGAAGAATATTCTTTAAAAGCACCAATAAATCCCGTAACAGCTAAATAAGAAATCATTGGCGAAAGCAAAGGAACTGTTATTTTCGTCAATACTCTCCATTTAGGTGTTCCATCAACTTTTGCAGCGTCATAATATTGTTTATTTACTGATTGTAATGCGCCAGATAAAATTAAGATTTTAAATGGTAATGCATTCCAAACAATATAAATAACTAACACAGCTATATTAGCTGCATAAGAAGAACCTACACCAATCCAGTTTACTGGGGCAATTCCGAACCACCCTAAGGCGGTATTTATAATACCCTGTGCTGTGTTTGCACCTTCAGCAGAAGATTGGAACATTAATGCAAATACTGAACCAATTGCCAAAGAGTTAGTAACATAAGGCAAGAAATAAATTGTTTGAAATGCCTTTTGTAATGGCTTAATGCTATTCAACGCAACCGCAATTAACAATGCAATAATAATTGAAAGTGGAACTGTAAATACAACTAAAATAGTAGTATTACCCAAAGCTGATAAGAATTTTTTACAAGAAGCACCACCATCAAATAGTTTCTTATAATTTTCAATACCAACTTGAAAGTGAACACCTGATACTGCATCTAATCCGTTATAATCATTAATAAATGAATAAACGATAGTAGAAATCAACGGATAAAATGTAAAAATCACCATTAGAACTAATGTAGGTGCTAAAAATGCCCAGGCTTTTTTGGTATTTAAACCTTCCATTTAAATCACCTCTTATTCTTCAACTGAGGTATCACTAACAACCTCTTCAACTTGTTCTTCATTTTGTTTTACATAAGGTTCTTTACCTAATCTTACTTCTGTTTCACGATTAAATAAGAACACTTTATTTGGTTTTAAGTTAAATTTAATTTCACCTGAAGCAGGAATTGAAGTATTTACTTCAACAATAGCACGAAGTGTTGGTTTTTCGCAAGCATTATGTGTTGCAACAACAGAAACATCTCTACCCATAACTTCTAATTGTTCAACATGACATGTAAATACACCTTTTTTATCTACCACAAATCCTTCTGGTCTAATACCAACATAAACTTCTTGGTCTTCATATTCAGTTTCCATAATAACTTCTTCACCAATATATACTTTATGGTTTTTGATTTCTCCTAAGAAAGTATTAATTGGAGGAGTCCCTAAGAATTTAGCAACAAATAGATTTACTGGATCATCGTAAACTGTTTGTGGAACATCTACTTGTTGAACAACTCCTTCCTTCATAACAACGATAAAATCAGAAATGCTCATCGCTTCTTCTTGGTCGTGTGTTACGAAAATTGTAGTTACTCCAGTTTCTCTTTGAATTCTCTTAATTTCTTCTCTAGTTTGTAATCTTAAACGAGCATCAAGATTTGATAATGGCTCATCTAATAAAAGAACATTAGGATTTTTAACAAGAGCTCTCGCTATAGCAACTCTTTGTTGTTGTCCACCAGATAGTTCTGATGGTTTTCTATCTAATAATTGATCGATTTGAACAAGTTTTGCAACCTCAATCGCTCTTTCATTAGCAGCATTCTTACTAACTTTTTGATTAGTTAGTGGGAAAGTAATGTTCTTTAATACTGTCATATGAGGATATAGTGCATAATTTTGGAACACTAAACCAATACCTCTTTTTTCAGCAGCCAAATGTGTAACTTCAGCATCACCAAAGAATATTTGACCAGAAGTAGGAACTTGTAAACCACTAATCATGAATAAAGTAGTAGACTTACCACAGCCTGATGGCCCTAATAAACCAACTAATTTACCATCTGGAATTTCGATATCTAGATTATCAACAGCTCTAACCTCTGATTGTGTCTTCTTATTTACAAAGACTTTAGTTAAATTCTTAAGTACAATCTTCATTTTTAAACCCCTTATTAATTTTTTTCTTAAAAAGAATTTTAAATTCAAAAAGTTTTTCAATACCATAAAAGTAGATAAAAACAAAAAATTCTCTTTATATAATTGTATCATATGAAACGAAAAAAGAAAATAGAAAAAAGTATTTTTAAGGAGCATTTTTTGTATTTTTTTATTTTTTTGATAAAAATCTATATTTTTTGTTTAACTTGCTTTACAATGTAAAAAAAAGAGGGCTTAAATCAAAACCTTCTTTAATATTTATATTAAAAATCGCAATTTTTAGGTGTTCTAGGAAATGGTAATACATCTCTAATATTATCAACACCTGTTAAATACATAACAAGTCTTTCAAATCCCATACCAAAACCAGAATGAACACATCCGCCATATCTTCTTGTATCTAAATACCAGTCAATTTCTTTAGAATCAATCTTTAATTCGTCCATACGAGATAATAATCTATCAAGATTTTCTTCTCTTTGAGAACCACCCATCAATTCTCCTGCTTGAGGAACAACCAAATCTACAGCAGCAACTGTTTTACCATCTTCGTTAAGTTTCATATAATAAGCTTTTATATCTTTAGGCCAATCTTTAATAAATACTGGACCATTAAAATATTCTGTAATATATTTTTCATGTTCTTTAGCTATATCATCATCATAACTTGGCAAAAATTCCCATTTCACATTAGCTTTTTTTAATATATCTATAACTTCTTTATGAGAAATTCTTACAAACTTCGAAGCCAATAAATCAGTTAATTTTTGTTTTAATCCTTTTGCTACAAATTGATCACAAAATTGTATTTCAAGAGGACATTCATTTAAAACATAATTAACAACATATTTCAACATTTCTTCTTCAATATCCATTAATCCTTCTAAATCACAAAAAGCCATTTCAGGTTCAATCATCCAAAATTCATTTGCATGAGTTTTTGTATTAGAATTTTCAGTTCTGAAAGTAGGTCCAAATGTATAAATATCACTAAATGCCATAGCAAAAGTTTCACCATGTAATTGTCCAGATCCTGTAATAAACGCTTGTTTACCAAATAAATCTTTAGAAAAATCAACTTTATCATCTTTGTATGGCAAATTATTTACATTCAAAGTAGATATTTTAAACATTTGGTCAGAACCTTCACAGTCAGCACAAGTTATAAGTGGTGTATGTACATATAAATAGCCATTCTCTTGAAAATATTTATGAATTGCCATCGCTGCAACACTTCTAATTCTAAAAACTGCACTAAATAGATTTGTTCTAGGTCTTAAATGTGCAACTTCTCTTAAAAATTCTCTGGTGTGTCTTTTTGGTTGAATAGGATAATCCTCAGGGCAATCACCAAGCATTTCTACACTTTCAGCATGTAATTCTAAAGGCTGCTTGTTTTGTGGAGTTAAAATAACTTTACCTACAATTTTAACAGACATTCCTACT
The DNA here is from genome assembly GCA_964441815.1 of uncultured Anaeroplasmataceae bacterium. Taxonomy (GTDB): domain Bacteria; phylum Bacillota_I; class Bacilli_A; order Acholeplasmatales; family Anaeroplasmataceae; genus Pelethenecus. The sequence continues at coordinate 4,836 of CAYTVE010000003.1, forward strand.
CTGAATTTAGAAATAGCTTCAAAATTACTAAGTTTTTCATCATATACAACTTGTAAATTATCAAAATATGTTCCATCATTAATATTTAAAAATCCAAATTGTGCTTGAGCTCTATTAGTTCTAACCCAACCCATGATTGTAACACTCTTGTTTTCAAAATCTTCTTTTTTTGTAAATAATTGTTTTAATTTTGTTCTCATAAAAATCCTCCTCAATAAAATAAAAATCCTTAAGTTTTCACTTAAGGACGAATTTTTCCGCGGTACCACCTTAATTTTATAGATAAATCTATAACACTCAATACCCTTAACGCAGGATCTACGAATGGTTCTACTTAATTTCTTCCATTTCTCAAAGGTGTTCCATTATTTTTTTTGTTATCTATTTTCACCAACCATAGACTCTCTTAAAACAATATAAAATAAATAGTCCTTATCACAGATTTAATATACACATATTATTTTATAACAAATATAAAAAAAGTCAATTTTATTTTACAAACTTAACGCTTTTATAGCTAAAAAATATTTCAAATATTATATTTTTGAAAAAGAAAACCATAAAATCTTTTATTTAATTAAATAATAAAATAAACTTTTTTGAGTTAATTCCATCCATAAATAGCCTATAAAATAAATCGTAATAATCAAGCCAAAAGAAACAAAATTAAACGACCATGTTTTATATATCAAAAGAACCATTGTTGGTACCAGTAAAACAGAAACAACTATAGCTATTATCAAAGAAAGCATTGAGATAGTAGTCATTCTGTTAACAAATTCTTTCTTTAATGCCAATTTTCTACAGGAATTTACTAGTAATAATATTGCTTTTCTTTTTAGTAAAATTGGAACAAATGAAATCAATAATAAGAATACCGCCAGTATTACTGCTGTAGCTATTACACAAATTTCTAATGTTGGAACTATAAATTCTCTAATTTCTAATTTTTCCTTAATTTTATGATAATTATAACCTACTAAAGTTAAATTGTCTGCAAATATATCGTCAAAGCTATTTCTACTGGTCTTTGCCTGGACTAAAAATTCTTCAAAATCCATTTTTATATTAGATTCATTAATAATACTTTGAAAATTGTCATCTAAAAAACAAATAAATTCTTCATTTGTTTCAACATATCCTGCAACTTCAAATTCAACCATTAAATCGGGATATATTTCATAATTTGAAGGCTTATAACCATTAAATATATCAACAAGTCTATATAATTTTACTCGTTTTTCCCAAAACGAAGTTGAAACAATAATTTTACTAGAATTATTTGATAAATGCTTATTATATATAATTTCATAAGTTTGAAGTTGATTATAATCCTTTGGATTTAAGCTTTCAATAATAGTCTTATACATTTTCTTATAAGCGTTATAACTAAGATAAATATGTGAATTTTCTATATCTCTACACCTTACATCAATCTCAGAACATCCTTGATACAAAAAAAGTCTAAAAGTACCTATAAATGAATCTAATTCAAATTCTTCTTTGCTATTAAGAATAGTATCAATATAGTTATCTATATTCTTTTTATTAACCTTTACCATATTTTCTATTTTAGTAAATTTTGAAGTAGGTTCTATTTTAACTATTTTAAAGGTAGTGTTCTTAAAATAAAAACGTCCTTTTCTAATTAAAGAAAATTCTTCAAATAAATCGTATAAATCCTTTGTTATAACAATTTCATCATCGGATAGATTATATTTTAAAGAAGAATAATGAACAAATAAATTTTTTGGCACCTTTACTGCCAGTTCTAAATTTTTAAATTTAATGATATCCTCTCTTTTAATTTGCTCTTCATCAAGAAAAAAAGCTATATCAGCATTTTTTACAGGTTGTGTATTATAACTACTTTTATCTATTTTAGTATATTCTTCTTTTTTCAAATACTCATTTTCTAAAAGTAAATAACTTGAAGTTTCATTAAAATTATATGAATTATAAATTAAATCATTTTCTTTTACTAAGTAAAGAGAGCATAATAAACTAAACAATATTAAAACAAAAATACCTACAATTCTAAATAAAATAACATATCCACCTAACGCCTTTTTTAATAATTTCTTGTTAGTATAAAAATCACACTCTAAATCAACCTTTTCTAAGCTATCAGTGTTGACTTTAGTAGTAATTCTATTATTTTTAATAGTAATAATAGAATCACAATCCTGTAAATCGCTAGACTGGTTGGTTGAAAAAATAATAATTCTAGTCTTAGAAATTTTTTTTAATATATTCAAAAGAATCATTCTATTATTTTCATCTAAATTAGCTGTGGGCTCATCAAGTAAAATAACTTCACTTTTTAATAGTAACGCTCTTGCTACTGCAAGCCTTACCTTTTCACCCATAGATAATGTCTTAGCATTTTGATTTTTAACTTCAGTAAGATAAAAATCATCTATATTTTTTTCTATTTGTTCATCTTCATCACAAACTATTTTAAGATTTTCCCATACTGTTAATCTATTAAAAACTAAATTCTTAACATCAACATAACAAGTCGAAAAACTATTTTCTACTTTACCTGATGTTGCTCTTTCCTTAAAATGTAACATTTTTAATAAAGTAGTTTTTCCACTACCATTAGATCCTGAAATCGCATATAGTCCTACATTCACTATTTCAATAGAAACATCCTCAAAAAGCTTTTTATTTTTAAAAACTTTACATACATTATTTAATTTTATCATTATATCAATCCATTCTATTTTCAATTATAAAAGACATTCCACTAACTATCAAAAGTACTATAAAACAAATAATATATGGTTTCCATTCAATAGAATAAAAATAATTCCAATTCATATTATATCCAATTACTACTATAAAAAGACCTATAATTATTCCTAAAATACAAAAGAAAATAGGTAAAAGAATGTTTTTATAAAACATATACTTTTTTCTTGCTTCAAGTGGATACATTTTATATTTCATTATAATACTTACTTGCTTTAATTCCTTTCTATTATACGAATTATAACAGAAAAATCCAAAAACAAATAATAACAGAAGAAATATAGATATTATAAAATATATCCTTTTTGAAGCTGTAAAAGTACTCATAGAAGATATTGAGTATAGTTTTGAAAATAATACTTTATTTTCTCCAGTAACAATATCATTAGCTATAGATAAAGAATTCTTTTTTAAATCAATAATATTATTAATTGGCTTCATATCTTTATAAAAATCATACTCTAATTCCTTATATATTTCAAAAAATTCATTATATGTTACCTCTATTTCAAAAAAATCATTTGAAATACTTTTTGGATAAAATATGGGAATTGTAGGAGCAATATTTGAATGATAATTATATTTATAATTTTTATTATATTCTTTTCCGTTATATAACAAAGTTATATCGTTACTTATTTCATTATAACCAAATTCTTCTAATGCTATGTTTCCATGATTCCAAACATTACATTCTTCATCATTAAATTCAATAATACCTGTTTGTTGCTTTGCTTGAACATATGTGGTTACAAAACAATTATAAATATCTCCATTAGGTGTTTTAATATCAACTTGAAGATTTAAAAATCTTGATAATAATTTAATAAATGTATTCTTATTCATAATTACAATTTTTGAATACTTAATTGCATCATCATAACTCATATATTCTCTTAATACATCAAATAATTCTTTTCTATTATAGGTTTCACAAATTTTAAAATCTATATCACGAATATTACTATATATTATATTAAATACATTATCTTTTTTAAATTTAATACTTTCTCTTTTTTTGCTAATATTAATTATTCCCTCACCATAATACATATGTCCATTTTCATCATAGTTTGATTCTATATTATTAAATTCATCAGGGACAATTACTTCCATATCTTTAATTTTAATTTTTTTACCATTTAATTCTATTTCATCTATAACTATAAAATCTGTAAAAGTAAAATTAGGTTCACGATAACAATTATAATAATCTTTGGTATTTTCGTAATAATTACATAAAAATTCTAAATCATAAAAAGGTATTTCAACATTTTCAAAATATTCTTCTAAATCACTTTTTTCTGTTATATCAATACCTAACCCTAAACCATCTTGCTTAATAATTTTGTTAATATAGCTTTCACTATATGAACTTGTTGAAATACTTAAAGCAATAACAAATATAACCATTAGAAAAATAATAAAAAAAGTAAAAACACTTTTTAAAATTATATTTTGATATTGTTTTATTTTAAGAAAATTTAATCTATATTTACTTAAACTATTTTTATAATTAATTAATGTAGAAGATAATTTAAAATTATTATCTATACTTAAATCTAGAGTTTTATCGCAAAAATTCCTGATTTCTTCAATTTGATGGGATATTAAAACAACTAAAGTGGATTTAGATAATTGTTTTAAATCTTCAAGAGCTAATTGTTTCGTTTCATTATCTAAATTACAAAGCAATTCATCTAATAAATTTATTTTTCTTTTATTTATAAATGTAATTACTAAGGATACCCTTTGATGTTCCCCTAAGGATAATTTTTTCATTTTTTGTTTCATTAGTGTATTTAAATTATATCTACCAATATAATAATCTAATAATGATGTGTCAAAAATAGATGATAATATATTTTCCTCTACTGTATTTTCCTCAAAACAATTATATTCTTGTGGTATATAATTAATATTTTCTTGAAAGAAATCAATAGAACAATCATTGATGCTATTATTATTAAAATAAATGTTTCCACTGTAATTATCATTAAAGCCAGCAATAATTTGAAATAGGCTTGATTTTCCACAACCACTTTTTCCATATATTCCTATTAAACCTATTGATGGTAATTCTATATTTAAATTTTTAGTTATTCTTTTTTCATTATAATTTATTGATAAATCATTTATTTTTATCATAATAAATCACCTGCCATATAATATTATTAATCGTAAGAAAAATAATAACAATTGTCATCAACTACATCATCATAAATATATTTATTACTTTCAGCTTTATATCTTTTTAAAGATATATAATGATTAGGATTAGCATCAAAAATATAATAACAATCTTGAAGCCAACATTTTGATGGTGAATTATATGTATATTCAACAACATAATACACTATACATTTTGTTCTTCTTTCTAAACGATAAAACTTTTTTTCAGTAGGATTTGAAACGGTCATTTGCACTGTTTCTGAAGTTTCAATTTTTGTTGATTCTGAAATAGCGTAAGAACTTCCGAATATTGTTGATAAAGTCGCTGAAGCGCCAGTTTTACTAATACCATTAATTCCTGTTTCAGTAGAAAAAGTTGATGTCACAGAAGTTGTCATAGTGTTTGTAATAATATTTTCTAGAGTCGATGTTTTAGTAAAAGTATTAGTTATGGATAGTGTTTCATTTGGACCAACTTCATAATATATTCCTTTTCCGCTATCTAAAAGCATATCCACAACAACATTATATTTATACAATCTCTTTTTTAAACAATATTTACTATCATACGTTTCAGTAACATAAGATAGTTTACCTAAAATAGATGACGTTCTAATAGTAATAACATCTTCTGTTTGATAATTTTCATTTACATCTGGTATAATTTCAAAAGCAAACACTTTTGGTGAAAAAATAAAGAAACAAAAACAAAATACAAAAGAAAACAAGAAAATAATTTTTTTCAGAACAATCTCTTAATACAATTAATTGAACTTTTAATTATATTTTCCTTTCTTTTTATTTTTAAATTATGAGTTCAACATAACTATCACATATAAATTCTATTATTTTTTTATATACATGTCAATAATTTTGTATTATTCATTAAATAAAAATAAAAATAACTTTATTCTAATCATTTTTTAGAATATTATTCGAAATAATTCTGCTTTGTTGTTTTTTTGCCAATTAAGTTTTATTTTATTTTAACTGTCATAAATACTGTCTATTTAACATAAATTTATGATGTAAGGAGGAATCAATTATACCTAGAATAGCTTACACAGAAAAAGAATTAGAATTACTTGCAAGATTAATGAGAGCAGAAGCTGAAGGTGAAGGAAAAAAAGGAATGCTTTTAGTTGGAAACGTATGTGTTAATCGAGCTGTAGCTAAATGTTTAGATTTTAAAAAAATAAATACCGTTGAAAAAGCTGTAATGCAAAAACCAGGAGGCTTTGAAGCTACAGCAAAGGGATATTTTTATCAAGCAGCACGATCGGTAGATAAAAAACTTGCAAAAAGAATATTAAATGGTGAAAAATTTGTTCCTGCAACTAATGCCTTGTGGTTTTATAATCCTCACGGAGAAGAATGTAGAAAGACTTGGTGGAATCAACAACAAAGTGGAGCGTATAAAAATCATTGTTTTTATGCACCAAGCGATCGTGAAAATTGTTATTAAGAAAGGAAATGTTTATGAATTATTTTTACCCAAATCCATATAGCTATTATAGTGGGGGCTATAACGGAGGCTTTTACCCATTTCAACAACAAAATGATCAAACAGATGAACAATCTTATATTGAAAACATATTAAGATTGAATCTAGGAAAAAATGTATCAGTTTACATGAATTTTGAAAACTCTCAATGGGGTTCAAAAATATTTAAAGGTAAGTTAGAAGCAGCTGGAAAAGATCATATCATTATTTCTGATCCAAGTAATAACATGAGATATTTATTATTAACTATCTATTTAAATTATGTAACATTCGATGAAGAAATTAATTATTATTATCCTTATCAAAACAATAAATAGAAAAAAAGGCCAAAATACATTGATTTTTCAACATATTTTGGCTTTTTTATTATATATTTTTAGGCTTTATAACAATGGCTCTTGTTTCACCTTCACCCTCTGATTCTGTATAAACATCACGCCATTCACTTAATTTTTCGTGAATAACTCTACGTTCATAAGAATTCATAGGTTTTAATTTTACACTAATTTTTGTTTTTGCAACTTCTTTAGCTGTTTTTGTTGCAAGAATTTCTAATTGATGTGCTCTATTACTTTTATAAGAACCAACATCTAAACTTGTTACAATTCTATCTTTAGTATATGATGAAACTAATGTTCTAACTAATATTTGTAAAGCATCTAAAGTTTTACCTTTAACACCAATTAATAGCGGATTTTCATTACTATCTATATTATAATAAATTTGAGAATTTCCAACAGACCTAGCTTCTATTTGATAACCAATATTTAAAGCTTTTAAAATATTTTCAAGATATCTTTTACCTTCTAATGTTAAATTAACATCAACTAAGGCTTCACAATTTAATCCTTCAGGTAATTCACCTAATACATTTATAAATATTTTATCACTAGATAAATGCATTTTCTTTACTGCTTCAGCTAGTGCTTCTTCAGTAGTTTTTGCAATAACTTCTACTTTTTTTTGCATGTTACACCTCTCCTATATTACTGTACTCTTTTTTTGAGCTTTATGATAATTATATTCGTTAATTTTACGACCAACAAATCCTTGGAATAATTGATATATAGCACCTATTAACCAATATAAAGCTAATGAAGTTGATGATAGTGACATAAATACAAACATAATATTCATAACGTAACTCATCATTTTCATTTGTTTTTGTTGTTGTTCTTGTTGTTCTGTCGTAACTTTTCTTTGTTGACTTTTTTCTTGTAAATATTTTGGTTTCTTTTGTGATATTTTTTGATTTAAAATAGTAATAGCACCAAAAGAAAGAGCAATAACAAGTGCAAATATCTTATCATGTATTGTAGTAGCATCAAAGAAAGAAGTGTTTAATTCAAAGAAATTAAATACTTTAGTGTTATGTAATGCAAAAGTACCATATTGAACTATTTCTACACCATTAACTGTAACAGTTGATGTAGCATTAATACGTCTTACAACTTCATACATAGCCATAAATATAGGGAATTGTATAAACATTGGAAGTATACAACCAAGTGGATTGATTTTATATTTTTTATATAATTTCATCATTTCCATTTGCATTTGTTGTTGAGATTGAGGATCTTTTCTATTTCCGTATTTTCTTTGAATTCTATCCATTTCTGGTTGCATCAATGTCATCTTTAAGCTCATACTATTTTGCTTAGAATAAATTGGCCAAGCTATAGTTCTAACTATTAAAGTAGTAAATAATATACCCCAGAAGAAAGAATTACCTAAAGCCTTACCAATATGTGAACAAATCCAAGCTATAGGCCATGATAATATAGAAACAGGCCATCCCCACATTGCTTCCCATGAAGAATCAAATTTAAATTCTTGAGAATATCCGCCCCAATTATCTAGATAAGGTCTATTTTCTGTCCAATTATTAGAATTTGTTCTACAACCAGTTAAACTTAATAATAAAACAAATAAAAATCCAACCAAAATAAATTTATATTTATTTTTATTTAAAAATTGAATCATTTTATTCTCCTTTCATAAGTAATTTTTGCTTAGAAAAAAGATAGTTTAATTCTTTATTAATACCATCAAAATTAAGTTCTAAAACTTTTCCTCTAGCAACGATAAAAACATCAACATTAGATTTTATTTTTAACTTTCTAACAACTGCTCTAATTTGACGTTTTAAACGATTTCTAACTACAGCATTACCTATTTTTTTTCCGACACTAATCGCATAACGAAAGTGGTTGGTTTCGTTTTGTTCTTTTATATATAATGTAAAGTAAGAATTTTTAGAAAAACGATGATTTTTTAATATTTTTTCTATATCCTGACTTTTCTTTACGCGATATTGTTTTTTCATAGATTATACCTTCTTTATAATAAATAAAAACACAACCAAAAAATTTTATTGTTCTGGTTGTGCTAGTTTTGTCAATATTTATTATAAAATTATACAGTTAATTGTTTTCTACCTTTTTTACGTCTACGAGCTAAAACTTTACGACCATTTTTTGTAGCCATTCTAGCACGGAAACCATGAGTAACTTTTCTTTTACGTCTATTAGGTTGATAAGTTCTTTTCATATTTTTTATACCTACCTTTCTTACGAAACCACGCTATAACATTCTATCAAAAAAGAATATGATTGTCAAATACTTTTTGTAACTTTTTCTTTTGAACTAAGTTTAAAGTTAAAGTTTACACTTAAATCGCTTAAAAATCGTTTATTTTTTATATCATTTTTATAAATAAAATGTGTAGAATTAATAAATACTATTTGAATTTTTATTTAATAAATTTCATTATATAAAATTAAAAAAATTAAACATTAATAAAATAGTTAAAAAAAATAAAAAAATGTGGATAACTTATCAATATATTTATTCACCTGTTAATTTGTAGAAAAACTCAAAAAAAAGCCAAAAATAAAGCTTTTTTAAAAAAGTTATCCACATTTTTTTTTAAAAATCGACAAAAAAATAAAAAGTTATCCACACTTTTTGTGGAAAAAAAAAACTTGTTAATTTTATTTTTTGTGCTATCATTATTAAGAATGTAGGTGTATATTATGGAATCATATCAAAATTTATGGAATCAAACTAGAGATATTTTAGCTAATAACTTTGCAGAAGAAACTTTTGAAGAACTTTTTTCTGATGTAAAAAAAGTTATACAAGTAGAAAATGGTATAATTTATGTTTTAACTCCATCTACATATATAAAAACTAAAATAAATCACCTTTGTTCTAGAAAAATTACAGAAATTTTAAATGAAATTACAACTGAAAAAGTGAAATTTAAATTTGTTTGTGAGGAAGAAATAAAACCAAAAAAGGTTATTACTCCAATTAAATTAAATAAAAATAATTTAAAAAGCAATTATACTTTTGAATCTTTTGTTGTAGGTGATTCCAATAGATTAAGTTATATGACAAGTCTAAAAGTTGCAGATCAACCTGGTGTCGTTGTTAATCCATTATACATTTTCGGTGGTGTTGGATTAGGAAAAACCCATTTAATGCACGCTATTGGTAACCAAATTATAGAAAATGACTTAAATAATAATGTTTTGTACATTCAAGCTACAGATTTTATTTCTGATTACATTAAAGCCGTACAAACAAAAAATATGATAGCTTTTGAAGAAAAATACGAGAATTTAGATGCTTTATTAGTAGATGATATTCAAATGCTTGCTCAAGGTAATAAATCACAACAAGAATTTTTTAAACTTTTCAATGATTTAATCACAAGACAAAAACAAATTGTTATTACATCTGATTGTCCAGCTAAAAAATTAACTGGTATAATGGATCGTTTAACTTCAAGATTCCAAATGGGTTTAAGTGTTGACATACAACAACCCGATTTAGTTCAACGTATAAATATATTAAAAAGAAAACTAGCTGAAACAACAAATAAACAAATTGATGAAAAAATATTAGTATATATAGCTGAAAACTTTGTAGATAATATAAGAGAGCTTGAAGGTGGTTTAAATCGTGTTTTATGGTATAGTGAAGTATATAATAAAGAACCAACTTTAGAAATAGCAAAAGAGGCGTTAATTGTTTTAATAAAAACTCATGAAGATAAAGAAAAAACAAATTATGATGCTGCATTAAGTGTTATTTCTAATACCTATGGTATTAGCACTTCTGATTTATTAGGCAATTCAAGAAAAGCTAAATTTGTATTACCTAGACATATAGCAATGTATATATTAAAAACACATTACGGCTTAAAAGATGAAAAAATAGGAAAATTATTAAATGGTAAAGATAGATCTTCTGTTATTCACGGAAGAACAAAAATAGAAGAAGATTTAAAAATGAATCCTGAATTAAAAATGGCTATCGATACAATTTTAAAGAAAATATAATTTTGTGGATAAAATAATAGATTTCCACACTGAAATATGGTATAATTTAAATTGAAAAATCAAGATATTTTGGACTTATCCACATATCAACAAACATAATAATAATTATAAAGAATAATAAATATAATATTAAATTAATAAGGAGTAGTTTTTATGAATTTTACAATCGACCGTGATGTCTTACTTGAAAATTTAACAATTATATCAAGAGGATTACCAACTAAAAGTCCAATGCCAATATTAACAGGAATAAAAATCGAAGTTACAGCTTCTGATTTATATATGATTGCATCTAATACTGATATTTCTGTTGAAACATTAATTAATGATTCTTCATTAGAAATTGAAAAACCAGGAAAAACAGTTGTACCAGGTAGATTTTTTATTGATATAATAAGAAAAATCAATTCTAAAAAAGTTAATTTTTGTTTAGTAGAAGATAAAATATTAGTTATTAAAGCAGATAGAGGAGAATATAAATTACATATTATGGATCCTTTAGATTATCCTAATATTGATTTTGTATCACTAGAAAATCCTTTAGAACTTCCAGCAGAATGTATTAAAAACTTAATAAAACAAACAAGCTTTGCTACAGCCCAAAGTGAAAAAAAACCAATATTAACAGGTGTACATTTAACATATGAAGATAATAAGCTTACTGCAACAGCTACAGATTCGTTTAGATTAGCTCAAGTAATTGTTGATATTCCAGAATACAGACCATTTAATATTACTATTCCTAATAAATCTTTAGATGAATTATTAAGAGCACTTGATAATTATAATGAAAATATTAATTTATATTTTTCAGTTAATAAACTTTTAATTAAATTTAAAAATGTTTTATTCCAAACAAGATTATTAGACGGTAATTATCCAGATACATCACGTATAATACCAACTAATTTTCCAGTACTATTAACATTTGATAAAGAAGATTTATTAGAAGCAGTAGAACGTGTATCTCTTCTTTCTCCAAGAGAAAAGATGAGTTCTAGTGAATTATCATATAGTATTATAAAATTAACAATAACAGAAGAAAGAAATGTTATAATATCTTCAACAAACGCATCTATTGGTGATGCATATGAAGAGTTAATTCCACTTGATACTAAATTAGTTGGACCTTTAACTATTGGTTTTAGTTCTAAATATTTAGTAGAAGCTTTAAGAAGTTTTGAATCAACTGAAATTACTTTACATTGCAATGAAGGAATTAGACCTTTTGTTATTACAGGTGAAAAGGATGCAAATTTAACTCAATTAATTTTACCTGTTCGTATGGATTAATTTGAATTAAGGTTGTAATAAATATTACAGCCTTTTTTATAATCACATTTTATTTTAAATTATTAGGAGAGTTTTAATTTATGATTGAAATAAATAATTTAGTTAAAGAATTTAAAAGACCAATCAGAAAAAGTGGTTTAATAGGAATGTTTAAAACCTTATTCTCAAGAAAATATGAAACTAAGGTCGCTGTTAATAACATATCTTTAAAAATAAATGATGGAGAAATTGTTGGCTATATAGGTTCAAATGGTGCTGGAAAATCTACTACAATAAAAATGATGTGTGGCATTTTGACTCCTACAAGTGGAAATGTTTTAATAGATGGGTTAGAACCATATAAAAAAAGAAAACAAGTAGTTAAAAATATAGGTGTTGTTTTTGGTCAAAAAACTCAATTATGGTGGGATATACCTTTAATTGAATCATTTAAAGTTCTAAAAGAAATATACCAAGTATCTGATAAAGATTATCAAGAAAGATTAACTTTCTTATGTGATATATTAGGTATAGGAGAATTTTTAAATCAACCAGTAAGAACATTATCTTTAGGTCAAAGAATGCGTGCTGATTTAGCAGCATCCTGGTTACATAATCCTAAAATATTATTTTTAGATGAACCAACAATAGGATTAGATGTTTATGTTAAGGAAAAAATAAGACAAGCTATAAAATTAATGAATCAAAAATATCATACAACTGTCTTACTTACAACTCATGATATGCAAGATATCGAAAATTTATGTTCAAGAATCGTAATTTTAGAACAAGGAAATATTATATACGATGGTAGTTTACAACAAATAAAAAATGAATTTGGTAATATAAAAACTATAATAGTAAAATTAAAAAATGAAATAAATATAAACGAATTGGATAATTTTAATAATGAAATAAATTATAATATAGAAAATAATGATTTAGTCATTAAATTTAATGCTGATAAGATATTATTAGAAGATGTAATAAATTATTCTTTTCACAATTTACCTTTAACAGATTTAAATGTTAAAGGTATTGGTATTGAAGATGTTGTAAAATCATTACTAGCTAAAGAAGAAGAGGCAAAGAAAAATGTTTAAGAAATATAAACCATTCTTTAGAACTGGTGCTATGGATTTACTAGCTTTTAAATTTAATTTATTTTCTTGGTTTTTTATTACATTATTACAAGTAATATGTATTTTATTTTTATGGATTTCAGTATTTAAAAACGCTCCAGAGGGGTTAAATTCAGTTATTAATGGATTTTCCTTTAAAGAGATGATAACTTATACCATATTTATAAATATCTTTAATTTTGTGGCTTTTTCCAATAATACAATATGGATAATAAATGATGAAATAAAGGATGGAACAATTGCCATGTCTTTTATTAAGCCAATTTCTTATCGAATAAGGTTTGTTTTTATTAATTTAGGATCTGTATTTATGCAAATTTTGATATTAGGAATTCCTTGTTTTATAATTGCTTATATTATATTTGGCTGTTTAGGATACATTACTATATCATCTATCCCAATTTTATTGGTTCATATTTTATTATTTATAATATCACTTTTAATCGCAACATTATTAAATGATGTTATCAATTATATTTTTGGTATATTATGTTTTTATACATCATCAGGTTTTGGTATCAATCAAATAAAAAATGTTATTATAGGATTTTTATCTGGAAGTTTACTACCATTATCTTTTTTTCCAGGTATATTTGGTAAAATAGTAAGTTATTTACCATTTGCAGGAATGGCACAAAATCCTATTTTAATATTTTTAATGAAATTAGATACAATGGAATCATTAAAAACCATTGGATTAAGTATAACATGGCTTATTATATTAGAATTTATTGCTTGGCTATTATTTAGAAATGCTAGTAAGAAAGTAACAGTTCAAGGAGGTTAAAATATTATGATATATATATCACTTTATTTTACCTGTATAAAAAGATCTATAATATCTAGATTAGAATATAAAAAAGATACTTTTGTTGCTTTATTTTCATTTTTTTTATCTAATATTAGTTCTATTTTATCTATTTATTTTATTGTCAATTCAATACCTAGTTTAAATGGATGGGATATGTGGCAATTAGGATTCTTATATGGATTTTCAATGATGCCAGTAGCTCTTGATCATTTATTTAGTGATGATTTATGGCTTATTTCTTATTTTAAAGTAAAAAATGGAGATTTAGATAGATACTATTTAAGGCCAGTACCGGTTTTATTTCAATCACTTGCTGAAACTTTTCAACCAGAAGGTTTTGGCGAATTGATAGTAGGTATTATAATGCTTATATTATGTGGTAATATGATTAATATTAATTTGAGTTTTGGAAATATTTTACTGCTTATCATTGCAACAATTTTTGGTGCTATGATAATAACATCATTAAAAATTATTTTTGCTTCATTAGCTTTTGTATTTAAAAGAAGTGGTCAATTATTACAAATAGTGTATAATTTTATAACATATACAAGATACCCATTAAAAATATTTCCTAAAATTATTCAAAATTTATTAATATTTGTTTTTCCTTTTGCGGTTGCAATATCTTTTCCAGTAGAAAGCATATTATTTAATAATTATAATAATTATGTGTTATGTTTATTAATTATAGTTGTATCTATTATATTTTTAAGTATATCAATAACTATTTGGACTCTTTTAGCAAGAAAATATCAATCAACAGGTAGTTAGAGAGTTTAATATGAATAATATTTAATGAAAAAATATGTGCAAATTAAATAATAATGAAGATTTGAATATATTTGCATAAAACAGTATAATATAATTAATTTATAAAGGAAGACAAAATTATGAATAAAATAAATGAATGGAATTTAATGACATCTGGTAAATTATATAATTCAGAAAGTCCTGATATTACAAAAATACATAATAAAGGTTTATATCTATGTGAAAAATTTAACAAGATTTCAGTTAGAAAGGCAAAATATAAACAAAAAGTATTAGAAAAATTAATACCTTCTGCAAAAGGTAATAATTTAGGTATATTTTCACCTTTTTATTGTGAATATGGTATAAACATAAATGTTGGTAAGAATTGCTTTGTTAATTATAATTCTGTATTCTTAGATGTTTCACCTATAACACTAGGTGATAATGTATTAATAGGTGCTAATGTTGTTTTAGCAACACCTAATCATCCATTAGTCAAAGAAGAGAGAATATTTAATGAATATCCTGATGGATATCATGACTTGGAATTTTCAAGCCCCATTACAATAGAAGATAATTGTTGGATTTGTTCTAGCGTAACAATTTGTGGTGGTGTTACAATAGGTGAAAATAGTGTTGTAGCTGCAGGTTCAGTTGTAACAAAAAATATTCCGCCAAATAGTTTAGTTGCAGGTGTCCCTGCTAAAGTAGTAAGAAAAATTGATGACGATGACTATATAGATGTATGGAATACATACATCAATAATGACATACCATTATCAAAAAGAAAAAAGAGGTAAAAAAATGAAAAAAGTAAAAATCAATACAGAATATATTACACTACAACAATTATTAAAAATGGAAAATATAATATCATCTGGTGGAGAAGCTAAATATTATCTAGCTGAAAATAAAGTGTTAGTTAATAATGAATTAGAAAATAGACGAGGAAGAAAATTATATCCTAATGATATAATAATTATTGAAAAGAAAGAATTTGTTATTGAATGATTAATAGTATAAAACTAAAGAATTTTAGAAAATTTGATAATTTGAATTTAGAATTTAAGAATAAAATTATTATATTTGCAGGTCAAAATGCCGTTGGTAAAACAACAATATTAGAGGCTATTTATTTAATATCAACATCCAAAAGTCATAGAACTAATGATATAAAAACTATAATAAAAGATAACGAAGTTGATTCACAAGTTGTTATAAAAAGTGATAAAATATATAAAATTGAAATAACAAAAGAAGGTAAAAAAAGTTATATTAATGATATACCTTATCAAAAGTTAAGTGAATTTATAGGTAGAATACCAGTTATAATGTTTTCACCGTATGATATAGATTTAATATTAGGAACTAAAATGTATCGAAGAAGATTTTTAGATTTAGAAATATCTTTATTAGATAAAAATTATTTAAGAAATATATCTATTTATAAAAAACTTTTAAAGGAAAGAAATGAATTATTGAAAATATATTCCAGTGATAAGAAAATAATGCTAGATGTTATAACTAAACAATTAGAAGAATTAATAAATAAAATATATAATCAAAGAAAATCATTTTTAAATTTATTAAATGATAAATTAAAATATGTATGTAATAAATTAGAATGTGAAAATCTTACCTTAGAATATATACCCACATATGATATAAATAATTTAGATGAATCATTTAATTTAAAATTAAAATATGACATTTTAACTAAGACTACAAATATAGGTATTCATAGAGATGATTTTCAAATTTGTATTAATTCTAAAGAAGCAAAAGAATTTGCTTCTGAAGGACAAATGCGTAATGCTATTTTAGCATTAAAATTAGCATTAAAAGAAATATATTCCGAAAAGAATAAAGATATTATATTATTATTAGATGATGTTTTTTCAAGTATAGACCAAAAAAGGATTAATCATATTATGGAATATATAAAATCAGAAAATCAAACGTTTATCACAACAACATCATTGTTTAATATACCAGATTATTTATTAAAAGAAGCACAAATTATAAGACTTTAAAAATTAATCTATGTATAAAAATATTAAAAATATAAAGGATAGAATAGTAAAAATATCTATTTTATCTTTTTTTATTATTGAATTTATAAAAAATAAAAATAATTTATAAAAAAATATATTAAATTGCGAAAATTTGCTCAAAATGCCTTTTTTTAAAGGCTTTTAAATTTTTATGTATGGGTATATTATGTATTCTTTAAAATTGATTTTATGTCAATTATCTTGAAAAAAAATGTCCTATATGATATAATCATATAGAGATATTTATAAGAAAATATCCTTATTGAAAAGGAGTCTAATATGGAAAAAGATTATAAACATTATGATGCCGAAAACATACAAGTGTTAGAAGGATTAGAAGCAGTTAGAAAAAGACCAGGTATGTATATTGGAACTACAGGTCCTGCAGGATTACACCATTTAGTGTGGGAAATAGTAGATAATTCAATTGATGAAGCCTTAGCTGGTTTTGCATCACATATTGAAGTAGAAATATTACCTAATGATGTTATCAGTGTAACTGATGATGGTCGTGGTATGCCAGTTGATAAACATCCTAAAACTGGAAAAAGTGCAGTTGAAACTATTTTTACAGTTTTACATGCTGGTGGAAAATTTGACGGAAGTTCGTATAAAGTTTCAGGAGGACTACATGGTGTTGGTGCTTCTGTTGTTAATGCACTATCAGAATGGTTAGAGGTAGTTGTTAGTCGTAACGGAAAACAATATAAACAACGTTTTGAGCGTGGTAAGGTTGTTTATGACTTAAAAGAAGAAGGGTTATCTAATCATACAGGTACTCAAGTAATCTTTAAGGCTGACCCAATTATGTTTACTGAAACAACTGTTTATTCTTTTGAAACGTTAAGACAAAGAATTCAACAACTTGCTTTTTTAAATAAAGGTATAAAATTAACTATTAGAGATAAAAGAACAGAAGATATAGTAGAAAATGTATACTTCTATGAAGGTGGTATTAAAGAATATGTCCAATTTTTAAATATTGGCAAAAAATTAATTGAACCTAATATAATTTATTGTGAGGGTGAAAAAGACAATATTCAAGTAGAAGTAGCATTACAATATAATGATACTTATACTGGACTTATTTTTTCATTCACTAATAACATACATACTCATGAAGGTGGAACACATGAAGAAGGGTTTAGATTAGCTTTAACGCGTTGTATTAAAAATTATGCTACTTCAAATAATTTATTAAAAAAAGATGAAGAAATAAACAACGAAGATGTTAGAGAAGGACTAGTTGCAGTAGTTTCTATTAAACACCCAAATCCTCAATTTGAAGGACAAACTAAAACAAAATTAGGAAATACAGAAGTAAGAGCTATAGTTTCTCAATGTTTAGGAGAAGCTTTAGATAGACATTTTCTTGAAAATCCTAATGATGCTAAAACAATAATTGATAAATGTTTATTAGCATCACGAGCTCGAATTGCTGCAAGAAAAGCAAAAGAAGCTACAAGAAGAAAATCTCCTTTAGATAATTTAAGTTTTGCTTCTAAATTAGCTGATTGTCGTTGTAAAGACCCAGCAAAATCAGAAATGTATATAGTCGAAGGTGATTCTGCCGGAGGTTCTGCAAAATCAGGTAGAGATAGTGAATATCAAGCTATTTTACCATTAAGAGGTAAAGTGCTAAATGTTCAAAAAGTAAGACTAGAAAGAGCTTTAAGTAATAATGAAATTTTATCTATGATTCAAGCTATTGGAACTGGTATAGGTGAAGAATTCGATATCACAAAAGCTAGATATCATAAAATAGTAATTATGACCGATGCTGATGTCGATGGTGAACATATTTGTATATTACTTCTTACCTTCTTCTTTAGATTTATGCCTGAATTGATTGAAAAGGGATATATTTATGTTGCTAAACCTCCTTTATATAAGGCACAATTTGGAAAAACAGTTAAATATGCTTATTCTGATGAAGAATTAGAAGAATATAAAAAAGAATACCCAGATCGTAAACCTGATGTTCAACGTTATAAAGGTCTTGGTGAAATGGATCCAGAACAACTATGGGAAACAACAATGGATCCAGCATTAAGAACATTAGTTCAAGTTCATTTAGAAGATGCAACAATCGCAAGCCAAACGTTTGAAATGTTAATGGGTGAGGATGTTGATCCACGTAAAAATTTCATCCAAGAAAATGCACATTATGCTAACAATTTAGATATTTAAGATTGGAGGAGTAAAAATGGAAAAAGATAAAGAAAATTTTGTTGAATTAGAAAAACAAGAATTTGATAGAATAGAACAATTAGATATTAATAATAAAGTTAAAACTTCATTCTTAAATTATGCTATGTCAGTTATTATTGCGAGAGCTTTACCAGATGCGAGAGATGGATTAAAACCAGTTCAACGTCGTATTTTATATGGAATGAATGAATTAAAGATTTTTTCTAATGTAGCTCATAAGAAGTCAGCACGTATTGTTGGTGATGTTATGGGTAAATATCACCCACATGGTGACTCATCAATATATGAAGCAATGGTTCGTATGGCTCAACCATTTAGTTATAGATATACATTAGTAGATGGACATGGTAATTTCGGTAATATAGATGGTGATGGTGCAGCAGCTATGCGTTATACTGAAGCACGTATGAGTAAGATAGCAATGGAAATGTTAAGGGATATAGATAAAAATACTGTTGATTTTACTGATAATTATGATGCTACAGAGGTTGAACCTGCAGTTTTACCTTCACGTTTCCCTAACTTATTGGTAAATGGTACAACAGGTATTGCAGTTGGTATGGCTACAAATATTCCTCCACATAATTTAGGTGAAGTAATTGATGGTGTTGTCGAAGTTATTCATAATCCGGAAATTACAAGTGAAGAATTAATGCAATTTATTCAAGGACCTGATTTCCCTACTGGTGGTCAAATATTAGGTAGAACTGGTTTAAGAAATGCATATACTACAGGAAACGGATCTATCGTTATTAGATCTAAAGCAGAAATAGTTCAATTAAAAAATGGTAAAAGCGAAATTGTAGTAACTGAAATTCCATATATGGTTAATAAAACTAAATTAATTGAACGAATTGCTGAAGTGGCTAAAAATAAAATTGTTGATGGTATAACTGATTTAAGAGATGAATCAGGACGTGATGGTATAAGAATCGTTGTAGAATTACGTAAAGATGTTAATGCTGAAGTAATGCTTAATAATTTATATAAATACACACAACTTCAAACTAGTTATGGTATGAATATGATATGTCTCGTTGATAATCAACCAAAAGCTATTACACTAAAAGAAGCCTTAGAAGTATATTTAAAACATCAATTAGAAATAATTACTAGAAGAACACAATTTGAATTAGATAAAGCTATGGCTCGAATTCATGTATTAAATGGTTATATTATAGCTCAAGATAATATTGAAGAAGTAATTCAAATTATACGAAATACAAATGATGGTTCTGAAAAAGAAAAATTAATGGCAAGATTTAACTTAGATGAAATTCAAGCTCAAGCTATCCTAGATATGCAACTTAGAAGATTATCTGGTTTAAATAGAGAAAAAATATTAAATGAGCGTGATGATTTAAATAAAGCTTGTGAAGAATATCGTTTGATTTTATCTAACGAGGATAAAAAGAAGAATATTATAGAAACAGAATTATTAGAAATTAAAACAAAATATGGTGATGAACGTAAATCAGAAATTTGCTTAAGTCAAGATATTAGTATTGAAAATGAAGATTTAATTCCTAGAGAAGATGTAGTAATAACTATTACAACAAATGGTTATGCTAAACGTATGAAACAAGAAGCATACAAAGCTCAAAGTCGTGGTGGCGTAGGAATGAGTGGAATTAAAACAAATGAAAATGATGATGTAGAATTCATTATTCCAACAATGACTCATGACCATATGTTATTCTTTACTGATAAAGGTAGAGTATATTCAATGAAAGGATATATGATACCTGAATCATCAAGAACATCTAAAGGATTACCACTTGTAAATGTGTTGACATTCCAAGAAGATGAAAAATTAGCTGCAGTAACAACTGTTCCAACTTTAGATGATGAAAATTTATATCTATTCTTTGTAACTAAAAAAGGAGTTGTTAAAAGAACAGTATTATCACAATTTAAAAATATTAGAACAAATGGTATTATTGCAATTAATTTAGCTGAAGATGATGAACTATTACAGGTTGAATTAACAGATGGAAATAAAGAAATAGTTCTTGGAACATCTTCAGGTAAAGCCATTCATTTCAACGAAACAGATGTAAGACCTATTGGTAGAAGTGCTGCCGGTGTTAAAGGTATTACATTAGTGGATGATGATTATTTGGTTGGTATGGCTGTTATAACTGAAACTAATAACGAAATATTAGTTGTAACAGAAAAAGGATTTGGTAAACGAACAACTGCTGATGAATATAGAATTCAAAGTCGTGGTGGTATGGGAGTTAAAGCTTTAAATGTAACTTCTAAAAATGGTAAATTAGTAGCACTTAGAAGTGTTAATGCTAATAAAGACCTTATTATAACTACTGATAAGGGTGTTATTATTCGTATGCATATAGATAAAATTGCTCTTGCTGGAAGAAATACTCAAGGAGTAATTTTAATCAAATTAAAAGATGATCAATCTATTGCAAATACAGCAATTGTTGACAAACAAGTTGATGAAGATATGAACGTAACAACAGAAGAAAATGCTACAACTCAAGCAGAAGAAGTTATAGAAACAGTAACTGAATAAAAAAAGTGTTATAAACTTAAAAATAATTGTTTTCAATATTTAGGTTTATAACTTTTTTTATTACTATAAATATGAATTTATCTAGTAAATTTTATAAAAGATAAATTTCTAAATAATATACTTATAAGCTACAATTTTTTAATATTCATTAATTCCTTGTGATTTGCTTTCTATTGCTTTTAATTAGATAAAAACTTATAATAAAGATAAAGGGATGTGATGGAAGTGGAATTTAAAATAGCAATTAAAGAATTAGCTCATTTTATATGTCAATCTGGCAATTTAACCAGTGATTTTATTTCCTCACGAGAGTTAGAAGAAGGAACTAAACTTCACATTTTTTTACAATCTAAATATAATGAAAAAAGTAAAAGTGAAGTTTTTATAAAAAAGAATATTACTTATCATAATAAAAATTTAATTATTCAAGGCTTTATTGATGGTGTCTTGAATATTGATGATGAAATTATTATTGAAGAAATAAAGTCAACGAGAGTAGATTTAGATGAACTAGAAGTTAAAAACGAACATATAGCACAGTTAAAAATATATGCATATTTATATGGTTTAGAAAAAGAAATTAGTAATATTCATTATAGATTAACATATATATCTGTAGTTGATTATAAAATTAAAGAATTTGATTATGTTTCTTCAATTGATGAGTTAGAATCATTTTTCTTTAATATATTAGAAAAATATATGCAATGGATTGAAATAAATGAAGAATCTATTACTAATAAAATAGAAACAATTAAGACTATTAAATTTCCTTTTGACAATATGCGTTTAGGACAAAGAGATATGATGAAAGCATGTTATCAAACAATGAAGACAAAAGATATTTTATATGTAATAGCTCCTACTGGTATTGGTAAAACTATGGCTACCCTTTTTTCAACGTTAAAAACTTTAGATGCTAAAGATAAATTATTTTATTGTACAGCTAAAGGTAGTGGTAAAAATTCTGTTTTAAACGCTGTAAAAATATTAGAAAAAAGAGGATTAAAAATTAAAACTATAAATATTATAGCAAAAAAGAAAATATGTAATGCTAAATTAAAAAATTGTAACATGGATGAATGCCCTTTTGCTGTTGGGTATTATGACAGGATAAGAGAAGCTATAGAATATATTTATAAAAATTGGGATACTTTTGATGAGGATATTATTTCTAGTGTTGCTAATAAATTTAAAGTATGTGCTTTTGAGTTTAGTTTAGAATTATCTTACTATTGTGATATAGTAATTGCAGATTATAATTATGTTTTTGATCCTAGAGTTAAACTGATAAGATATTTTGAAAATGATTCTTATAATCCTAAAGTTTTGGTTGATGAGGCTCATAATTTAATTTCAAGAGGAAAGGAAATGTATTCATCTTCAATAAGTGAAGAAGATGTAAGAATATTAAGAAGAGTTTTAACAGGATACAAGCCATCTGTTCGTTCTACTTGTAATAAATTAATAGATATTATATGCAGTTATAAAGAACATTTAGTGGAAGAATCAATTTATGTAAAAATGTCTATTGATAGTAATTTAGTAACAACTATTAAGGAATTAATATCTAAATGCGATTCTTTATTTCTTGAAAACAAAAAAATTAATAATAAGGATGAAGCATTAGATGTTTACTTTAAATTACTAGACTTTTCTAATATATCAACATATTATTCCATGAATCACAGGTTTATTGCTAAAATAGATAATGATATATGTAATATAACTATGATGTGTTTAGATGCTTCTGATTTTATTTTGAATACAATAAAAGAATCAATAAAAGGAATCGTTTTCTTTTCAGCAACGTTAAAACCATTTAAATATCATGCTGATTTATTAACTAAAGGTGAAGGTAAATTTTTAGAATTAAATTCACCATTTAATCCAAGTAACCTTGATATAATTATAAATAATAGAGTATCAACAAAATATAAAGAAAGAATATATTCTATTGATTATATTTTAGAAGCTATTGAAACAATAACAATTAGAAAAGGAAATTACATTGTTTTTTTTCCATCATATCAGTATTTAAATTTAGTTGTTGATAAATTAGGAGATGTAAATTATGACATTATTATTCAAAAATCAACAGATACAGAACAAGAAAGGAATTTGATTATAGAACAATTTAAAAATACAGATACAACTAAAGTAGGTTTTTTTGTTTTAGGTGGTGTATATTCTGAAGGCATTGATCTAATTGGTGATTATCTTAATGGTGTTATAGTTGTTGGTGTAGGTTTACCTATGTATTGTAATGAAAATAATATTCTTAAAGATTATTTTGAACAAAAATATCACAACGGTTTTGAATATGCATATACATATCCTGGTTTTACTAAAGTAGTTCAAGCGGTAGGAAGAGTAATTAGAAGCGAAAATGACAAAGGTGTAGTAATTCTTTTAGATGAAAGATTTACTAACCAAAATTATTTGCAATTAATGCCAAATCATTGGCAAAATAAAAAAGTAATTACTGATAGTTATAATTTAAAAAAAGAAATAGAATGTTTTTATAAGGAGGATTAATCTTGTGAAAAATTTATTAAATTTTATTAAAAAATATGGTAATAAAAGTTTTGATGAATTTTCATTTAATGAAGTTGATGGATTAATTCTTTCTCAAATTTCTTATATGAATATTGATAATTTTGTTCCAAAATATAATGAGAATAAGTGTGATGTTTCTCTAATAAATGTGCTTAAGAAATTACAAATTGAAGAAGCTTGTAATAATACATTAGATAAAAAAAGAAATCAAAAACTTATAAAGGTTTTAAAGAATTCTAGTCGCTATGATGGTTTAAAAATTAATTATTTTGTCAATAAATTAGATGATGTTGAAGTAAAACAATTTTGTGCAATGACATTTATATTTAAAGGATTTATGTTTATTGCATATAGAGGTACTGATGTTACATTATTAGGTTGGAAAGAAGATTTAATGATGGCATATTTGGATGTTATACCGTCACAAATAGAAGCTTTAGAATATATTAAAAGAATTTCAGCTATAAGAGGAATACCATTTTATTTAGGTGGACATTCTAAGGGTGGTAATTTAGCTGTTTATGCAGCTTATTATGCGCCTAAAGAAATTCAAGAAAGAATTATTCATATTTACAATTATGATGGTCCTGGTTTTATAGATGATTTGTATAATACTATAGAAATGGAAGATATAAAAAATAAATTAACATCATATAGTTGTAAAGAAGCTATAGTAGGAACTTTATTGTTTCAAGCACCTAGTTTAAATTTTGTAAAAACAAAAGGAATAAGTATATTTCAACATGATCCTTACAACTGGGAAATTGATAAAAATGGAAAATTTAGGTTAATAAGAAGACCTACTTCTTTTTCAAAAGCATTTACTAAAACAACTAATGAATTCATTAATATAACATCATTAGAAGAAAGAAAAGAATTTGTTGAAATTTTTTTCAAATTAAGTATGGAAAATAATTATTACACTGTATTAGATTTGGCGAAACGCCCAATAGGTTTTATTTATAAGATGATAAAAAAATATAAATGTTTAACAGAAGAAGAACATTTGTTTTTTAAAAAAATGCTTAAAATGTATAAAAAATTATTTACGAAAAACTTTAAAATATTTTCAAGAAAAAAGAAAGAAAAATAAATACTTTTCTTATATTTTAGGTTATGGTAAAATAGATATATGAAAAAAATAATAAGAATGATAGGTATTGGAATAGAAACAGCACTTTTATTTATTTTTATTGGAGGAATAACTTCTGGTATATCTAAGTACGTTTATTCTGATATTTTAATTGAAAACTTTAAAAAAAGAGGTGTGTTTGATGAATCTGCCTCTTCATATCTTCAAAGAGTTTATGTTATAGAATCAAATGAAACAAGACCATCTGTATTCAAAGAAGGTATTGATTATTATCCGGGAGATACTGCTGATATTTTAATTACTTTAAAATCAGAAATAAATATCCCATTTGTTCATGACCTTGTTTCTTTTTTTGCGGGTGGACACGCAGCTATTGTATTAGGTGATTATGCTGATACTATAGACACAGTCTCAAATAAAAATACTGTTGAGTCATCTGGGTTAAATGAAGATTTTAATACTGCAGATACATATACTAAAGAATATTGGATAAACTATCCCTATCCAGTAATCAGTTTGCGAGTTAATTTAACAGAAGAACAAAGAAACATAATAGTTGCAAAAACAATGGCTATGGTTTTAGAACCATATAATTTTTCATTCTTATTTGATACAAAAAATAAATCATACTGTAGTGATTTAGTAAGTAAAGTATATTCATCTATCGGAATAAATTTGAATAAAGATGGATTTACTACATCTATATATGATTTATTAATAAGTGATCAAACATATATTAGTTATTATCGTTATTTTGATAATAATGGTATAGAATATATATATTATTTAGATTCTAAGTAAAGGAGTAATCATTATGGCTTATATTGCTTTATATCGTGCATACAGACCTCAAAAATTTAGTGAAGTTGTTGGACAACAACACATTATTAAGACGTTACAAAATGCAATACAATTAAATAAAGTAGCTCATGCATATCTTTTTTGTGGTCCTCGAGGCACTGGAAAAACATCATTAGCTAAAATAATGGCTAAAGCTTTAAATTGTCAAAATGGACCAACAATAGATCCCTGCGATGAATGCGAAATATGTAAAGGAATACAAAAAGGTACTATATCAGATGTTGTAGAAATTGATGCTGCATCAAATAATGGTGCTGATGATATTAGAGCATTAAGAGATAGTGTAAAATATATGCCATCGGTGGGAAAATATAAGGTATATATTATTGACGAAGTTCATATGCTTTCTAATGCTGCTTTTAATGCTTTATTAAAAACATTAGAAGAACCTCCTAAACATGTTATTTTTATTTTAGCTACAACAGAACCATATAAATTACCTAGTACAATTTTATCACGTTGTCAAAGATTTGATTTTGAATCATTATCAAGAGAAGATATTTATAAAAGATTAAATATAGTTGCTAAAGAAGAAAATATAAAAATAACAGAAGAAGCATTAAATCAAATAGCTTGTTCAGCTGAAGGAGGAATGCGTGATGCATTATCGCTTTTAGATCAAACTATTTCTTTTAGTGTTAATGAAGAAATATCATTAAATGATGTACTTGCAGTTAGTGGTAATGTTGGGTATAAAGAACTTCTTATGATATTAAATAATTGTTTAGATTCTAACGGAACAGACGCTTTGAAAAGAATTGATTTGGTATTAAAAGAGGGTAAAGAAGTACCTAGAATAATAAATGATTTAATTATTTTCTTAAGAGATGTTTTGTTATTTAAAAACAACGCAATCTTAGATGATAAATTAGAATTTCACAATGAAGAATTTATTGCTTTTGCAAAAAGAGTTTCAAAAACTATAATATATTCTTGGTTAGATTATTTAAATGAAACTAATAATACAATGCGTTTTTCAAATCAAAAGAGAGCTTATTTAGAATTAGCCATATTAAAAATGAGTGATTTAAAATTAAATGAAGAAGCTAATTTGTTAGAACGAATTGAACAATTAGAACAAACAATAGATATGTTATCTCAAACAAAACAAGTTATTCCAAATAAGCCTCAAATTCAAGTAAATATACCTTCGGTAGAAGAAATAAAAAGAATTCAAGAACAACCTCAAATAATAAAATCTCAAGAAAATGAGATCATTAATGATGATGAAGTTCAAATTAGTGAGATTGAAGAAATATTAAATACTGCTTCAAAATCAAGAAAAATAAGATTACAGGCAATTTGGAAACAAATGGGTACTGATTATTCTGATATATTTATAGCTCAAATTTTAGCTGCAGGTGAAATTGTTGCGGTTAATGAAAATAAAATAATTGTAGTATTAAATGATTTAGGGTTTAGTAATAGATTGATGCGTTATGAAAGTTATCAAAAAATAATTGAAATATTAGATAATTATAATGCAAATATTACTGATTATATATGTTTACCAAAAGACATATGGGCTAGAATTAAAAAAGATTATTTATCTAAATATAGTGCAGATAACCCGGTAGTTCATTTAGATGATATAAAAATTGGTGTAATAAAAAGAAAAGAACCATCAATGAATAATCAAGATGAAAAATTAGTAAAATTACAAGAACTTATTGATAAAGAAAAAATAGAAATAATGGAGGAATAAAAAATGAATCAACAAGCTATGATGCGTATTAAAAAAATGCAAAAACAAATGATGGAGGCACAAGAAAAACTAGAATCTACAGTATTTACAGGAACTGCAGGTGGAGGAATGGTTAGTGTAGAAGTTAAAGGAACACATGAGGTTGTTTCAGTTAAAATTGATCCAGAGGCATTTGAATCTAAGGATGATATTGAAATGATTGAAGATACTATAGTTGCAGCATTAAATGATGCAAATAAAAAAATTGATGCTGAATCACAAAAAGCTTTAGGAGGATTTGGCGGCGGACTTGGTGGATTATTCTAATGCTTAAATATCCTAAACCATTAGAGGACTTAATTGAAGATTTTTCAAGACTCCCCTCTGTTGGAAAAAAAACTGCAGAAAGATTTGCATTATATGTTTATACAAAAATGAGTGAAGAAAATACAAATAATTTTTCTAAACATTTAATTGATGTTAAACAAAATATTCATATTTGTAAATTATGTGGAAATATATGTGAAAATGAAATATGTAGTATCTGTAATGATAATGCTAGAAATCATAAACAAGTTTTAGTAGTAGAAACTATAAAAGATTTATATACTATTGAAAATGTAAATGAATATAACGGAATTTATCATGTTTTAAACGGGGCTATAAGTATCTCTAAAGGGGTAGGTAGCGAAGATTTAAATATTAATTCTTTAATTGACTTAGTTAAAAGTAACGAATTAGATGAAATAATTCTTGCAACTAATGCTACTTTAGAAGGAGAAATCACCGCAAGATATATAAAAGAATTATTACAAAATTATCCTGTTAAGATTACAAGAATAGCTCATGGACTTCCTGTAGGTGGAGAAATGTCTTATGCTGATGAAATGACTGTTTTAAAAGCTATGGAAGGTAGAAGAGAATATTAAAAAAGTCATCATCATATAATTAGATGGTGATTTTATGCTAAAAACAATAAAGTATCTAATAAAGTCTTTTATAATAGGGATTACTAGTATTTTGATATTTAATATAGTAGGACAGTTTATAAATTTATCATTACCAATAAATTTATTATCTATATGTTTAATTGGCTTTTTCAGATTACCAGGATTTATTGTTTTATTAATTATTTTAATGTTATAGGAGTAAGTATGATTGTATCTTTTATAAGTATAGATGAAGATAATAATAAAATTGAATATACATCACATGCAAACATTGATAACAATAAAATTATTTTTAAGGACAAGTCTACTAATGATACTAATATAATGATTTACCAAGAAAGTGATTCTTTATATCTTAAAAGATATGGCATGGTAGATATGATTATGGAATATAAACTAGGTTACAAAACTAAAGGTTATTATAAGAACCAAGATGGAATTGAATTTGAATTTCAAATATTTACTAAATATTTAGAAATAAATGCCGATAAATGCATTGTAGATTACCAAATGATAGTAGAAAATGATGTTGTATCAAAAACATCTGTTATACTTGAAATCTTAGAAAAATAACGAATAAAATATGTTTTATAAAAAAATGTATAAGAATATACTTGATAATTTTAAAAAACTTTAGTAAAATATTTAGTGTTTTCAATATTGGAGGAATTATAATGGAAAATATTTCACAAATGTCATTATTAGAGGTAGCATTAAATTTAATGGAACAAAAAAAAGCTCCTCAATCAATTCATAATTTAATTAAAGAAGTATTAGAAATCAAAGGATTAGAAGATGTTGATAATAGTTTAGCTACTCAATTATATATTGATATAACTACAAGCTCAAAGTTTGTATTTTTAGGTGATGATAATTGGGATTTAAAGAATCGCCAATCATTAGATGAATATGATAAAGACGGATCTGCATTTAATGTTAAGGGAGAAGATTTAGAAGAAGAATTATTAGATGAAGAAGAATCATTAGAAACATTAGATGAAGAAGATGATTATAACGATTATGATGAAGACGATGAAGATGATTACGATGAAGATGATGAAGATTCTGAATATGACGATTATGATGAAGATGACGAAGAAGCAGAAGACTCTGAATATGATGAAGATGATGTAGATGCTATAATTGATGGTGAAATCACCGAACGTTATTCTGAAGATGACTTTAATGAAGATAAATATAATGACCTTATGGATGACTATGAGGATATGTATGAAGAATAAGAGCGAAAGCTCTTTTTTTTAGTGATTTTCTTTTTACAAAATAAGATTTTATTGAGAATGTTATTATGTAAGTTTATTGTTAATTGTAACATTATTTAAAACTAATAAATTAAATATAAAATATACATTCACATAATATTTTAAGATAAGCATAAATTAATAGATTTTTAAAGGCCATTTTTTGGCCTTTATAATTTTATATAAATGGATTATTATAGTTTTGTATTAGGTAGCTCCTAATATATAAATTTTAAGTACTTAAAAAATAAAAAGAAAGGAAAATAAAATTAATTTAATAGTAATAGTAACAATAGAACTTGTACATCAAGTATAGTATTAGCATATATAGTTTTTTGAAGAAAAAATTTTAATAGAATCAAATAATTAAGATGTAGAAAATGCTAATAACTAGCAAGTTAATAAAAGACTATTTAGGTAAATAATATGGAATATATAGGATTACCAGCAATAATAATTATATGTTATTTAGTAGGAGAAATATTTAAATTATTAATATTTAAGAAAAAAAGAAGGTATAAATACATACCTATTGTTGTTGGATTATTTGGGGCTGGATTAGGATTATTAATATATTACGTAGCTCCAGAAATGATTGATGTTAATAATCCATTTCACGCAACAGCAATAGGGATAATAAGCGGACTTGCATCAACAGGAACTAATGAGCTTTTAAAGCAAATATTGAAGGAAAAATAATATGGAAGAAATATATGAACTCACAAAAGATAAAAGAATTTTTGTAAGAAAAAAGATAGTTAATTTTCTAGAGAAAATATTAAGGTATTGTGGATACGATTTTAATCATGACACGTTTAAAAGTATTGTATATAGCGAAGATGAATATAAGACACCAGTAGAAGAAAAAATCAAGAACTTATATGATGCATATATTTTTTTATTAAGCAATGATAAAAATAGAATATCAACAAGTTTAATAAGTAGATTTTATTTTCTATATTTTGGTGAAAATATAGAAAATAATTCATCAATAATATTATCAACAAAATATTTTCATATACAACATTTAGCCCCTATAGAACAAGCTATAGAATATCATCTATACGTTTATAATGAATTAAAGAGCGTAAAGGAAGAAGATGGATTAATAATTTCACTAATGATTTTTAATTATATTTTAGCTAAAAATGAGATGCCAGTTGTTCAATTTTATATAAATGATTTAGAAAAATATGTTATAGCTAGAGATGAATATTTAAAAGGAAAAAAAGAAAGTCTTATAGAATATGTTTTGGCAATATTAAAGAAGAATCCTTATATGGATAAAAGTTATTATAAAAATTTAAAGGAAATTAAATTGTCGGATATAATTGAATTTGTTGAAAAAAATCAAGAAATCTTAAGGACAAAATATTTTATTAAGGGATTATGGATACATGGATCCATTGCTAAAAAAATTGAAAGAATAGATTCTGATATAGATTTATTTATAGAAATATCATTAGATTTACTAAGAGAAGAAAAAATAAAAATTATAAAAGAATTAAAAGAATTATTTTTTAATGAATTTAAAAGGATGGTTGATATATCAGAAATAGTAGAGTATTTAGATGATGATATAATTAAAGAAGCAAGAACAACTAAAAGATTAATATAAATGAGGTAGAAAATGGCAAATAAAGGAATAAAAAACTATACCAAGCAAATCAGTCAAAATATAGGAGATGTAGCAGAGGTATGTGTAAATATAAATAAAAATGATGCAAATATGCATATAATAATTCCTTTGTTTAAAACAATAGGAATAAACTCAATAGATTTAAGCTTAATATTAAATTATCAAGATATAAATAAAAAGTGTAGTTTTGGTAAAGGAGTTAATATAAATACATATAATCATATAGTAAAGAAATCAAAAGTAATAGAAATAAATGAAGCAGATGGATCAGTGTTACAGTATAATAAAATAAAAGAAAATACATATTATTGTAGTGAAGATAATCAAACTCTCACTATTTCAACAACGGATAGTGATTTCACAGGATATTTAATAAAAGACCAAATTGGCAATGAAATGTATTTAGATGAAACAACATTTTATACCCAACAGAAATCGTAAGTAAGAAAGGTTTTAGAACAGTTTTTGATGGAATTAATATAGATAATACACAAGGAAGTAAAATAATATTTACAGAAACAAAAAACGATATGTATTCTAAAGTAACATATTTAGAGAATGAAGCATCATTATACTATTTATCTTTTGAATATGATTCAAATTTACGATTAATAGGTGTTAATCATTATAAAGAAGATACATTAATAAAACAACTACAAATAGAATATAAAGACAATTATATTATAGTTAAAGATGAAAGTTCAAAAGATTATGTAAAATGTATTATTGAAGAAAAAAAGATAGTTAGCATTGAACAAACTATTAATAATTGTGAAGAAAGCTTAAATAAAATCGACATAGAATATTATGATAAAAAAACTATAATTATAAATGATGGTAGAAAATCATTTATTTATTTTGATGAATATGATTTTCCATTATATGAAATAGATGAAGAAGGAAATGTAGTTGAAACGAGATATGATAATAATAGTAAGAAGCTTTTATATCAAAGTTCGGTTATATCAACAAAAAATAAAGATAGTGATACTAGAGTATTAGATATTAAAGATTTTATAAATGAAAACGGATTAATCATAACAAATACTACAATAAGCGATACTGATATTAGTAGTGTAGTTGGACAAGTATATAATATAAGAGGAACAGGTAAATTAACGTATACGATTAACGAAGCTGGTTTTGGTGGTGAAAATATAGGCATTGTTTTGTTTGGAAAACAAAAAGAATCATATAATAACACAAGCTATGTAGAAAAAATTTTAGAAACAGATAAAAGTAAAACAAAGGTATTTAAAAAAGAAAATATAGATAATAAATTTGAGATAATTTCACTAGGGTTATCAACAATTAATAGTTATTCATCAATTAAAATAACACTTAATTTTGTTGGGGATACTGAAATTGAATTAGGAGAAATTCAATTAATAAAAAAGATTATTGGAACAACGTATACATATGACAGCAATGGGAACATGATATCTACAAATAGAGGAAGTAACAATGCAAGCAATACATATAATTCAAGTGGGTTAGTAACATCAACCACAAGAAATGATAGTATAACTAATTATGAATATGATACAAAATGCAATGTGATATCAGCAAAAACAGCATACGGAAGTAAGATAAAGTATTCATATGATAAATATAATAATATTAAAAAGGAAGTTGTTTCAACATCGAATAGCACAAAAATGTTAGAAACAACAAAAGAATATGATACAACAGGAAAATTCATGATAGGACAAACAGATGAATTAAGATATAAAACAAGTTACGCATATGATTCATTTGGCAAAATAACAAAAATAACAAATGCGTTAAATGAGGTATCAACATATGAATATGACGCATTTGATAATTTAATTAAATTAATATCAGCAGATTTAAATAAATTAGAATTTAAATATAGTAGTACCGATAATAAAATGCTAGAACAAATAATAATACCTAACGGAAGTGTTTATACATTTAAATATGATGCTTGTAGAAATATTAATAAGGTATTATTGAATGAAGAAGAAATAGTTTCATATGAATATGATTTAAAAACAAACTTAATAAAAAAACAAGAATATCCAAACGGAGATCATATAGAATTTATATATAATGACAAATATAATATAGAAAGTATTAAAATAAATGGAGTATATAAATATGGATATGAATATGATAAAAGAGATAGATTAAGCTATTCATATGATTGTAATACAGGAAGTGATATTAGAAGTTTTGAATATGATAATGAAGGAAGAAATAAAAAATATACATATGCAGAATGTTTAGATATTAAATATGATTATGACAAGACAGGAAATATAATAAAAAAAGAAAATAAAAATGATTAAAGGTACTATTGCTATTACTGGATGGACTGTAGCAACTGTTGGAATTAACTATGGATTGTCATACTTGTATTAAACATAAATGGAGGTAAATATGGGAACAAATGAAATTATTGTGTTTTTTATCTGCATATTAGTTGTATTATTTATGCATTTTAAGAATTTGTTCTTTGGAAACCAACATGATTGTTATTTTTCAGACAATACTATTAAAAAACTCACTGTTCCTAAAAATTCATTTTTGAGAAAATTAGTTATATTTAAAGAAGGAAAAATGACTAAGCCATCATTTCTTTATATAATAGTAATACCTTATTTAATACAATTATTTATTGTAATTGTTAGTATAGTTTTATTCTTTATTGATCAATTTGTAATAGATTTTATTCCAAGTATTGTATTTATGGTTATTAGTTATGGTACTTTAGGAATATATGTAATTTATGAATTGTTCTTAATATTCTTATCTAGAGGATTAAAACTGTAAAAAATTAAATAATTTAATGAGTAAGAAATAAATAATAAATAATTAATAAATGGACTTTTGACAAAACTTATTCATTTTAAAATTTATTACAATATTTATTATACCAAGGGGCTGTTAAGAAACTATAAAAGTTTCTTGGCTAACTTAACCGAGGTAATTTAATAAAACATCATCAAGTTAAACGGTCTGAAACACATTTTATATATTATTATATATAAATAAACGTGTTTTGTATTTTAATATTATATTTTTTTAGGCAAACTTGGGATTCGAACTTTATTCGCCCACATTCGAACACATACGCCCACATTCGAACGTATAAAACTTGAAAATTGGGTATAATAATGATATAATATAGGTACAAAGGATCTGATAATATGTTTGAAAAAGATATTAAAAATTTAAAAGAAAATAATTTAATTGAATTTAAGAAAGCTAAAGGTGGTTTACCAAATTCGCTTTGGGAAAGTTATAGTGCATTTGCTAATTCAAATGGTGGAACTATAATTTTGGGTATTGATGAACCACAAAAAGATGTGTTTGAATCAGCCAATCTCACTGAAAGTGAAGTATTAGAACTACAAAAACGTTTTTGGGATAATATAAATAATTCACAAAAGGTAAGTGTTAATATATTAGTTGATAAAGATGTTTATATAGATGATTATGCTGGATTTCCTATTTTAGTAATAAAAGTTAGAAGAGCTAACAGATTTGAAAAACCCGTGCATATTAACAATAATGTTTATAATGGTACATATAGAAGAAATCATGAAGGTGATTATCATTGTACCAAAAATGAAATTGATTTAATGATTAAAGATTCAAACGTTCAAAGTAATGACAAAACTTGTTTAGATGAATTTACTTTAGAAGATTTAAATTTAGAATCTATTTTAAGTTATAAACAAATGTTAAAAGCATCAAATCCTAGTCATATATTTTTAACTATGTCTGATGAACAATTTTATTTAAATTTAGGAATAGCAAAAAAAGGTACTGATGGGGTATTGCATCCAACAAGAGCTGGTTTATTAATGTTTGGAAAAGAATATCGTATTACTGATGAATTCAGTCATTACTTTTTAGACTATCAAGATCATAGAGAAGAAACACCTGAAATAAGATGGATAGATAGGGTTCACTCTTCATCTGGTGATTGGAGCGGAAACGTATTTGATTTCTTTTTTAAAGTATATAACAAATTGATTCAAGATTTGTTTATCCCTTTTAAATTAGAAGGTGCACAGAGAGTTGATGATACTGAAATGCACAAAGCGCTAAGAGAAGCTCTATGTAATACATTATCAAATGCTGATTATTATGGTACAAGAGGAATAGTAATTAAAAAATATAAGGATAGAATAGAGTTTTCTAATCCTGGTAGTATGAGAATGAGTATTGAAGAAGCATTTGCAGGCGGTAATACTGATCCAAGAAATGAAACAGTTTTAAAAATCTTCAGTTTAATTAAAATAGGTGAAAGAGCAGGTACTGGAATCCAAACAATATTACACGCAATAAATATATTTGGATACAGTAAACCTATTATAGAGGAAAGTTTTAATCCTGATAGAACAAAATTGACAATTTTCTTAGGTAAGATGGTAACTATAACAATAAATGATGGAGAACATCATTGTATTCAAGTTGATTCATTATCTTCAGATGAAGAAAAAACTTTAGAGTTTATTAAAACAAAAAAAGAAATATTCAGACAAGATTTAGAAAAATATTTATCTTGCGGTAAAACAAAATGCAATAATATTTTAAAATCATTACTTAAAAAGGGTTTAATTAAGAAAAAAGATTCAGGTAAAAATGTTAAGTATCGTAACAATATCTAATTTCTATAGAAAAACAGAGTTGCAATATGATAATCTTGTCGAGACTCAGCTATATTGGGTATCCTCAAGATATTATTCGCCTGAACTTTGTCGTTGGATCTCGCCAGATTCAATTGAATATTCAGATCTAAGTAGTAT
Source organism: uncultured Anaeroplasmataceae bacterium (assembly GCA_964441815.1). Taxonomy (GTDB): domain Bacteria; phylum Bacillota_I; class Bacilli_A; order Acholeplasmatales; family Anaeroplasmataceae; genus Pelethenecus. Next base: position 41,226 of record CAYTVE010000003.1, read on the forward strand.
TAATGGACTTAACTTATATGCGTACTGTGGTAATGACCCAATCAATAATTACGATCTTACTGGGCACTTTGCTATTAGTGCATTGATTATCGGTGCGATTATTGGTGCTACAATTGGCTTTGGTGGAACAGTGTTGGCAGATTATGTAGATGACGGAAATGAGGGCGATTCATCAAGTATTAGAACTCAAAAAAATGATGTTAGAAAAATATGCATTAGAACATGGATTTACTATTTATGATTATTATATTGATGATGGTTATAGTGGTCTTAATTTTGAACGTCCAGCATTTAAGAAAATGATGCAAGACATTAGTGAAGGTAAAGTAAATTTAGTTATCACTAAAGATTTATCAAGACTTGGAAGAAATCATATTCAAACTAGTTATTATATTGAAATATTTTTTCCTGATAATGATATTAGATATATTGCAGTTAATGATAATGTTGATACACTTTATGATAATAATGATATTGCACCATTTAAAAATATCTTAAATGATATGTATGCTAAAGACACATCAAGGAAAGTTAAAACAGCTAAAAGATTATTAATGCAAAAAGGTATGTTTATGGCTGCTCAACCTCCATATGGATATAAAAAGGATCCTAATGATAAGAATCATTTAGTAATAGATGAAGAGGCTGCCGAAGTTGTTAGATTAATCTTTGATTTAGCACTTACTAATATTGGTGTAGTAAAGAGTACTAGAGAATTAAATAAAAGAGGTATTAAGCCTCCAAGTATTTATAAAGCTAGTAATCACATACTCGATTAATTAGATTACTATTTTTAGTTGATAAATCTCTATATTTACTAAATAATTTTTAATTAATTAACTTAATATAAATTAATATGATATTATTATATCCAAGGGAACGTAATAATGTCATTATTTAAAAAATATTTAATTAAATATATTAATAATTGTGGCACTATACCGTAATATTTTTAAAATAAAACAAAGAAATTAATGAATTTATTGTTTAGTTATTTCTTTGTTTTTTTTATTTTAATTAGAAAAGTTATATTATGAAACAAAGAAGAAATATATTTAAAAAAATTAATAAAAAGATACCAAAAGAAATAAATCATTTAATAAAAGATTTATATAACGATATAGAAATATTTTTTGTAAATTTATCAATTTATAAAGACGATAAAATATATATAGAAATGTATATGATGGTATATGCTTTAAATGGTAGATATTATACTACTGAATGTATATCTAATAAATTATATGTTGATATTAAGTTTGTAAAAAGATTTATTAATAATACAGAAAAATTCATATTTAGATATATAAATTATAAGAATACTTATAGTATTTTAATAAAGTATATATAATTTACTTTAAGGTATGAGAAACTAAAACATATAACAAAGACGAGTAATTGAAATTAAATATAAATTATACACTCATACAATATTTTAAGTAGATAAGCATAAATTAATAGATTATAAATGGTAATATATTTATGTTAATTTATTGTTAATCGTAGCATTATTTAAAACTAATAAATTAAATATGATGTTAATATAAAAAAATGATTGTAGGTATATATGTAGGTACATAAAATGTAAAAAATTAACTTTTGGTTTTACAATCATACGAAAAGAATATAATTAACCATTTGAAAAAATTGAAAAATTAAAGTATCTTGTTATAGTGGTGGCAATGACAAATAATTGTTTGTTAGATTAACCATGGTGGGGTGTGTTCGTATAGGTGAATTTAAATACCAAATGTTTAGCAGGTTGATTGTCACTTTATATTTTACAAAACTTTAACATTTTATTTAATTTATTTTAAAAAAAATAGTTTATACTATACTTGTCTTCAGGAGGAATAATAATATGAATGTAAATGAAAAGAAGTATGTAGAAAAAATAAAAGAACAGTATAGTGAAAAACAAACATCAAAAATCGATGAGTTACAAAAATTAGATAATAAAGTAAATTTACCTGCAATTATATTAACTTATTCTTTAGGTATTTTAGGTAGTTTAGTTTTAGGTTTTGGTATGTGTATTGCTATGAAGGTTATTTTTCAAGACTTGTTTGTGCTAGGAATAATTATTGGTATAATTGGAATTATAATGGTTTCAATAAATTATCCTTTATACAAAAAAGTATTAAATTATAGAAGAAAAAAATATAGTAACCAAATCATTGAAATTACTAATGACTTATTAAATGAATAATAAAACTCCATCTAAATGATGGAATTTTTCTTTTCTTTATTGTATAATTGTTGTAGATTGGAGCGGTTTTATGAATATAATAAAAAAATATAGAGCACTAAGCTTTGAGGATAGAACAATTTTTAATGCTAGATTTTCTATTATGTTTAATATAGGATTAGCTATTGGTAAAATAATATTTGGTATATTATTTAATTTTATGTTTCTAATTACAGCTATTGTAAATATATGTTTGATGTTATCTAGATTAGAGTGTTATTTAGGTGTTAAATCAACTAAAAGAAGTTTTAAATTCCGTAATAATTTTGTTGGAACAGTTTTGATTTTAGCGGGACTCCAATATACAATATATATGTTATTTTTATTGTTTTCAAAGTTTGAAACTAGAACCTATACAGAAATTGTGGCTATTATGATAGCTGCAGTTTCATTTGTCGAACTTGTTGTAGCAATTAAAGGCTGTTTTAATTCTTATGGTAAAGGTCATTATTATAGAAATATTAAAATGACAAATTTGTGTTCAGCTTTTACAGCTATAGCTTTGACAGAATCTACTTTAATGAGTTTAGGTGATGGCAGTAATAATTTGTTAGTTAATTGTAGTTTTGGCGTTGTTGTAGGGATTATTATCATTCTTATTGGAATATATGTATTTATAGCTCCTATGGTAAGTATAGTTGATAGAACTCATAACGTATATCAAACAACTGATGATTCAAATTTTATTGAAAATAAAGTGTATTTGAAACTTACAAATTCTAAATTTTTTGGTAATTATTATTATGAAGCTTGTAATATTTCAGGGATTATTGACGGAAATATAGTAAAAGAAAAAAATCCATTATTTAGTTTAAATATTTTTTATAAGATAATAATTATAATTTTATCTGAAATATTAATATTTCCTTATGCTGTAGGTGCAATTATATTTCATTTTAAAAATGCAACATTAATAAAAAAATTAGATAATTTGATGATTGAAAATGGTTGTATCAAATTATTAGAGGAGGAATGCTTAAATGAATCAAGTATTAGTTGTTGAAGATGATATAGATTTAAACCAAGTTATCTCTAGATATTTAAAATCACAAGGATATACTGTATTATCCGCAAACAATGGATTAGATGCATTAAATTATTTTTATGAAAATAAAGTCGATATAGTTTTAACAGATGTTATGATGCCTTTATGTGATGGTTTTGAACTTGCAAGTACAATTAGAGATAAAGATGAAGTTTTACCCATTATTTTTATGTCAGCAAGAGATGATAAACCCACTAAACAAAAGGGGTATAAGTTAGGTATTGATGATTATATAACCAAACCTTTTGATTTAGAAGAATTAGGTTTTAAAATCAAAGCTCTTTTAAGAAGATTATCAATAGAACAAAAGAAGGAATTATGTATTGGTAATTTTATAATGAATGAAGAAGAACATACAGCAACGATTGATGGAAAAGAAATTAATTTGTCTGTTCGCGAATTTGACATTTTATTTCATTTGCTTTCAAATCCGAAAAAAATATTTACTCGTTCAACTTTAATGGAACAGTTTTGGGATTATGATTCATCAACAACATCAAGAACTGTAGATGTTCATTTATCTAAATTAAGAGAAAAAACAAAAGATTGTAATGGTTTTGAAATAGAAACTGTTCATGGCTTAGGGTATAAGGTTGTTTTAAAATGAAAAAGAATAATTCATTATTTAGTTTTATAGTTGTTTTTATTACATTTACATTAAACACATCATTAGGGATTATTTTTTATTCGCTTTTAGCTGACAAAAATGATTCTATTGTGGCTGTTTGTATTTTAGTTTATATAATATCATCGTCACTTATTTGTGTTATGATTGATTACGTTAGAAGAAAATGCTTTGAACAAAATCCTTTAAAAGAAATATTAGATGCTACTAAAAAGATGTCTAGTGGTGACTTTAACATTGATTTAGAAATAAAACATAATAAATTGAATACTTACGATATTATAAAACAAGATTTAAATATACTTGCGTCAGAATTATCAAAAAATGAAGTATTAAAAACAGATTTTATTTCTAATGTTTCTCATGAAATAAAAACCCCACTTGCAATTATTAAAAATTATACTGAAATACTTATGGATGATAATTTGGATAAAGAAACAAAACATAAGTATTTAGAAATAGTAAATGATAATTGTAAAAGACTTTCTAATTTAGTATCTAATATTTTAAAATTAAATAAATTAGAAAATGGAAGCGTAATCACTAAATTTGAAAACTTTAATTTAACATCTTCAGTGGCCGAACAAATTATATCTTATACAAATTTAATTGACAAAAAACAAATTGAATTAATTTGTAATTTAGAAGAAGATGTTCATATAAATAGTGAAGAAAGTTATTTAGAAATTGTTTGGGCCAATTTATTATCTAATGCTATAAAATTTACCGATATTAAAGGTAGAATTGAAATAACTTTAAAAAAAGAAAACAAATTTATTTATTTTATTATTAAAGATAATGGATGCGGAATGGATAGTAAAGAAGGTAAATATATATTTGATAAATTTTATCAAGCAGAGACTTCACACTTTAAAGAAGGTAATGGGTTAGGACTTGCATTAGTAAAAAAAGTTATTGATATTTTAGGTGGTAAAATAACAGTAGAAAGTGAAAAAAATGTTGGAACTAAATTTTGCGTAATTTTGGAGGATTCGTATGGCAGATAAATTTGAATTTGAATATCAAGCTCCAACTTTGGAACAAAAAAAAGAAATTCAAAATATTCAAAGAAAATATTTAAATCAAAATTCTAACAATGAGAAAATAAATAGATTAAAAAAATTAGATCAAAAGGTAAAGAGTATACCTGAAGCAATAGGAATAAGCCAAGGTGTGATAGGTGTTTTAATATTTGGTACAGGACTTACTTGTATACTAGAGTGGAATATGTATATATTAGGAATAATTATAATGATTATTGGTACATTGTTAATTATTTCAGCAAATTTTCTTTATAATATTATTAAAAATAAATTAATAAATAAATATAAAGATGAGATATTATCAATATCAAATGAATTATTGAAAGATAATAAATAACATAATTTTCCATAATTTTACGATATTATAACTGAAATTATTTACTATATAGTTGTCTTTAAAAGACGTATCTATCTAAATATCCCTACATAGATAGAAACTTTTTTCATAAGCAAACTATAACTCTCCCCGGAATAAGAGGCAACATTGTTGCCTCTTATTCATTTATATAGATTTTAAATTCAATAATAAAAAAATAGTGAAAAAATATTATCTTTGTAGTATAATAAAAAAAGATTAGGAGTTGATAGTTATGGATAAAAAATTTTATTTAACTACCGCGATAGCATATACTTCATCAAAACCACACATAGGTAATGTTTATGAGGCTATTTTAGCTGATGCTATTGTTAGATATAAAAAGAAATGCGGATATGATACATATTTTCAAACAGGTACAGATGAGCATGGTCAAAAAATTCAATTAAAAGCCGAATCTACAGGCATTACACCTAAAGAATATGTTGATAATATTTCAAACGAAATTAAAAGAACGTATAAATTAGTTGATGTTAATTATGATAATTTTGTTAGAACAACAGATAAATATCACGAAAAAGAAGTTGCAAAAGTTTTTGAAAAACTATATAAAAAAGGTGACATTTATAAAGGTACTTACGAAGGTAATTATTGTGTTGATTGTGAATCATATTTTACTAGTAAAGATTTAATTGACGGATGTTGTCCTGATTGTGGAGCTAAAGTACAAATAATGAAAGAAGAAGCTTATTTCTTTAGATTAGCTCCATACCAAGAAAGATTAATTAAATATATTAATGATCATCCGGATTTTATTCAACCAGAATCAAGAAAAAATGAAATGCTTAATAACTTTTTAAGCAATCCTCTTCCAGATTTATGTGTTTCAAGAACATCATATACTTGGGGAATTCCTGTTCATTTTGATTCTAAACATGTAATATATGTTTGGATAGATGCTCTATTAAATTATATTACAGGTATTGGTTATCATAACGATGAAGAATGTGATGATTTGTATAAGAAATATTGGCCTTGTGATATTCATTTGATTGGTAAAGACATATTAAGATTTCATACAATTTATTGGCCTATTATGTTAATGGCTTTAGATTTACCATTACCAAAACAAATATTTGGTCACCCTTGGGTATTAATGAATCATAATAAAATGTCAAAATCAAAAGGGAATGTAATATATACAGATGATTTAGTTAATATATTTGGTGTTGATGCTGTTAGATATTACGTGTTACACGAAATACCATTTGCATCTGATGGCAACATTACATACGAACTTGTTTGTGAAAAGAATAATTCTGATTTAGCTAATACATATGGCAATTTAGTTAATAGAACTATGGCAATGGCTCAAAAATATTTTGGAGGCAAAATAAGTGTTGGTAAAAATTCTTTATTTGATAAGGATCTAGAAAGTTTAATATCTAAAACAGTTAATGAATATTCTGAATTAATGGATAAATTTAGAGTTGCAGATTCTATTGATTCTATACTTTGTTTATTAAGAGCTTCTAATAAATATATTGATGATACAGCTCCTTGGATTCTTGCCAAAGATGAAAGCAAAAAAGAAATATTAGAAGGTGTGTTATATCATTTATTTGAGGTGATAAGAATTTCTACAATTTTATTAGAGCCTATTATGCCAGGAACTTCTAAAAATGTTTATAATCAAATAAATACTAAATTAACTGATTTTGATGATTTAGTATTTGGTAAGCAAAATAAATATGATATAAATGAGTCATCTGTTTTATTTAAAAGACTTGATGTCAATAAAGATGTATTAGATATTGTTTTAGTTAAAGAAGAACAAAAAGAAGTTAAGAATAAAACAATATCTAAACCAGAGATAACTATTGAAGATTTTGACAAAATAGATTTAGGGGTAGGTAAAATAATAGAAGCTAAAAAGCATCCTAAAGCTGATAAATTATTAGTATTTAAAGTTGATTTAGGTGATGAAGTTAGACAAATAGTTTCAGGTATAGCTAAATATTATGAACCTAGTGGTCTTATTGGTAAAAAAGTGGTAGTAGTCAAAAATTTAAAACCAATTATTCTTCGTGGTGAAGAATCATATGGTATGTTATTATGCGCTTCTAATGAAAAAGAATTAGAATTATTAAATGTTTCAACTTTAGAACCAGGAGATAAAATAAGTTAAAATGAAAAAAGGACAGCTATACGAAGATATATTTCGTATAATAATAGTTATATTTTGCTCGACATTATATTCATTAGCTGTTATTTGGTTTTTAGAACCTGCTAATCTTGTTTCTGTCGGTGTAACTGCAGTAGCTCAATTATTCAATAGGTTATTTAATAATTTAGGAGTTACTATTCCTATTGGCGTTTTTAGTTTAATTATAAATATTCCATTATGTATTTATGGGATAAAAAATGTCTCATTTAGATTTGTACTTTATTCAGTTTTATCTGTTTTAGTTCAATCATTTTGGTTGATGGGATGGGATTGGATAAAAATTGATTTTGGCATTAACCCTAATGATAAATTCTTTTTAGGAGTTATTGCTGGACTTATTTGTGGTTGTTCTATAGGTATATCATTAAGATATGGAACATCTACAGGTGGTGTAGATATAATTGCTCAAGCTTTATCTTTTAAAAAAAATATATCTATAGGTATGTTTTCTACAGGAGTTAATATTTTGCTAGCGGTTATTGCTGGAGGATTTATTGAAAAATCTTGGGACATAACATTATATACATTTATATTTATAATTGTTACTAATTTAGTTGTTGATAAGATTCATACTTCATACAATTGTTTAAGAATTGACGTTATTTCAGTTCACAGTGATGAAATATCTAAAGCGTTATTAGATGGTATAAAAAGAGGGTGTACAATCACAACAGTTAATGGAGCATATACAAAAGAAGTAAAATATGATATTTTTATGATTATTTCTTCTTATGAACTTGCTAAAGCTACAGAAATAATAAAAAATACAGACCCAGATGCTTTTGTTACAGTATCACCAATAAAAAGAATTTATGGTAAGTTTTTTAAACATACAATTGCGTAAAAAAGAGATAATGACAAGTTATCTCTTTTCTTTTTGACTTGGAAGTTTAATTATTGCATATAGTAAAATAAAAAGTACTAATCCTAAAATAATTTTATCTTCCATAATATCACCATTAATAGTATATGCACATTTTATTATTTTGAATATGAAAATATTTAATTAATAATTTATTATTATAGTCCATAAGATTTAATGGTGATTTTATGGTTAAAATTAAAAAAGAGATTATACTTAAAAATATTAAGAGACTACTTAAAACCAATAATTTAATGTTGGTTGTAAAGGATAATGCTTACGGATTTGGAATTGATTTATTAGTTTCTTTAGCTAAAATTGTTAATGTAAATAATTTTGCTGTTAAGAATATTAATGAAGGTATAATTGTTAGAAATTTATATAAAGAAGCAAATATTTTAATATTAGGAAAAGTATTTAAAAATAATATTGATGATATAATAAAATATAAACTTATTCCAACAATAAATGATTATGACGATTACTTATTATTTAAAGAATATAATATTAATGCTCATTTAGCTATTGATACAGGGATGAATAGGTTTGGAATGAAAAGTGGATTTTTGGCAATTATAAATGATAATATAGTTAAGGCTATTTATACGCATTGTTTTAATAAAGATAATAAACACAAAATTAAATATATAGAAAGTTTAGGTAGAAGTTATTTAAAAGATGTTCATATTGGTGGTAGTATAGCTTATAATAAAACTAAGAGTATGTTAAGAGTAGGAAGATTATTATATGAGAATGCTTTATATTTTTATGGTAAAATAGTTAATATAAAGCATTTAAGAAAAAATGAATGTTTGGGTTATGATTGTACATTTAAAGCTTTAAATGACTGTATTATAGGTATATGTAACATTGGATACAGTGACGGATTAAATTTATATTATCATGGTAGTGTAAATATTAAAGGAAAATATTATTCAGTTGTTGGTAGATGTTGCATGGATCAATGCTTTATTTTAATTGATGATAATGTGGTTTTAGAAGATGAAGTTGAATTTTTTGGAAGAAATATTAGCGAAGATGAATTTATTGTCAAAAATAGTATGTCAAAATATGAAATGTTTTTACAAATAAATCAACAAGTGATTACAAATTAAAATAAATTTGGTATAATATAAAAGTAAGTAGGTGGAATCATGATTTTCATTTTATATAATGATAGTAGTAATAGGGGTAGACCTATCAAAGAGGCTTTAAGGCTTGAAAAAAAATTTAGTAAACAAAAAAAGGAATTTGTAACTAAAAGCATTTTAGAAATTGGTGATAAAATGCTTGATTTTCATAATAATTTAACTGAAAAGGACGAGTTGATTTTAATTGGTGGAGATGGCACACTACATAATTTTTTTAATCAAATTGCTCCTAATAAAATTAATTACCGAGTTTTTGTTAAAGGTTGTGGAAGAGGTAACGATTTTGCCAGGGATTATAAAAAACACAAATTGTTTGAAATCACTCACTTAGTTAATGATTTACCAACAATAATTATAAACGAAAAAGAAACACATACATTTATTAACGGCATTGGTATGGGAATAGATTCGATGGTTTGTGCTAAACAGCTTTCTAATGCTAGATTAAAAATAAAACAATCCTATTTTAATGTTGCTTTAAAAATATTTAAAACTTTTAAACCATATCCACTTGATTTGGTCGTTGATGGAAAAGAATATCATTATAAAAAAGTATGGTTTTTTGTATGTAATAATGGATGTTATTTTGGTGGTGGAATGAAAATAACACCAAAAGCTAAAAGAGAAGATGACCATTTAGATATATGTGTTGTTCATGATATAAAATTATGGAGTTTATTAATGGTATTCCCTTTAGTGTTTTTGGGTTTTCATCGTTTTTTTAGAAAAAAATATATGGATTTTATTCCTGCAAAACATGTATTAGTATATCCTAAGGAATGTGATATTTTACAAAAAGATGGTGAAATATCTAATAATGTTAAGGTTGCTGTAATAAAAAGATAATAGAAACAAAAGAAATTTTAAATGAAATAAATAAATGTCAAAAAACATATCATTATTCTGATGATAAATAAGGTAGATGTATTATTAGAATTTTTTGATGATGATTTAAAAGAAAATTGTGGTTTAGAAGAACCAACAAAAGAATTATTAAAAATTTATCATTTTTTAACAATTGGATTTATTTCTAAGATAAAAAACTATAATTTAGAATTTAGTTATTAAAAGATGATTTTTTCATCTTTTTGTTTTGGAGGTATTATGGAATTAGCTAATAATATAAATGAAATATTAAAAGGAATTGATAAAAATATTAAAATTGTTGCTGCAACTAAATATGTTGATTTTCATGACATGAAGAAATTATTATCTATTGGGATTAATAATTTTGGGGAAAATAGAGTAGATTCATTTTTAGAAAAATATGATAACTTAAAAGATGAATCTATTAATTGGCATTTTATTGGTCATCTTCAAACTAATAAAGCAAAAGATGTGGTTTCTAAAATAGATGTTCTTCATTCTTTAGATTCATTGAAACTTGCAAGAATTATTGAAAAAAATAGAAAGTATCCTCTTGACTGTTTTATTGAAGTGAGTATAAATAATGAAGAAAATAAAAATGGTGTAAGTGTTGATGATATTGATGATTTTATTCGAGAAATATTAAAATATAAAAATATTAATCTTATTGGATTTATGATGATGAGTAAAAAAGAAAGTTCTAAAAAAGAAAAAGAAGAGCAGTTTTATAAATTAAATTTATTGATGAAAAGAATTAATAATAATTATGATTTAAATTTAAATCAATTATCTATGGGTATGAGTGACGATTATAATGAAGCAATAAAATCTGGTGCTACAACAATTAGATTAGGTAGAATTTTATGGGAACAAATGAGGTAGATTTTTTAAACAAACAAATTGAATCATATATTTCTAGAGCTTTACAAGGTGGTGTTTGTTTAACTTTGTTTTTAGATGAAGAAAAACAACATTTATTTAAAAATAACAGTGATGTAGATATACTATTTGATGGGGGCTTTGATGGTGCTGAATATAAAAGAGTGTTAATAAAATCTAAAGATGTTTCTAAAGTAGATTTTAAAATATGTATATTTGAAATTAAATATAATAAAAGATATTTAGAATTAAATCATAGAAAAGTATTAGGTTCTTTAATGAATTTAGGAATTAAAAGACAAAGTATTGGTGATATTGTTTTTGTTAACGATAAATGTTATTTTGCTTGTAGCAATGAAATATCTTTATATATTGAAAACGAATTTAAAACTATAAGTGGTATATCTATTGAATTAGAAAAAATAGACGATAGAATCACTGTAAAAAGACAAATAAGAGAAGAAAAACATAATGTATCGAGTCTAAGACTTGATGTTATTATTGCATCAGCATATAAACTATCTCGTAATGAAACGCTTAATATGATTGAATCAGGTCTTGTTAAAATAAACCATGAAGTATGTCTATCGTCAAGTAAAATTCTTAAAGAAAATGATCTTATTAGTGTTCGTCATAAAGGAAGAATTTATATTGGAGAAGTTGGAGGAAAAACTAAAAGTAATAGGATGGTATTACAATTGAAGTTTTTAGTATAGTATGCAAAAGACAACAGAATATAATAAATTAATTAGTTTTAAACATTTACTTTGCTTAACGATTCCTATTTTTCTAGAATTATTATTACAAGTAATTGTTGGATATTCAGATCAAATAATGATTTCAAAAGATCAAGATGCTGTAACCGCGATAACAAACACAAATACAATTGTTAATGTTTTTATTATTGCTTTTCAGGTTTTTTCTATGGGAGCTATAATTTTAATAGGACACTATAAAGGATCTAAAAATTATAGTAAGGAAAAAAGCGTATATAGTGTATGTTTTGTATTATCTGTTGGTATAGGGATAGTGATAAGTTTAATTTTATTATTATTTTCGAACCATTTCTTTACATGGATAAAACTTGATCCTACATGCATGGAAAAAGGATTAATATATATAAGAATTGTTGGTGGATTTTTATTTTTACAAGCAATTTTAACCACATTATCAGCTTTTTTGAAAAGTAATTCTTATATGAAAGATTCAACAATAATTAATGCTGGAATAAATGTATTAAATATAATTGGTAATTTGATTTTAATCCCTTCTTTAGGAATTATGGGAGTTGCAATATCTAGTGTAGTTTCACGAGCTATAGGTGTTGTTGTAATGTCCATTGTTTTTCTTAAAAGAGTTAAAATAAATATTTTTCTTCATCCCTTTAAGGATTTTAAAAGAAATACAGTAAAAAGTATACTAGCTATTGGTGGCCCATCAGGAGGAGAATCATTATCGTATAATGCCAGTCAAATAATGATTCTATTTGTTGTAAATGGATTAGGAAATAAAGGTATAGTTAATATTAAATCATATGCTTCAATGTTTGCGATGATATCTTATATGTTTACATCAGCAATATCACAAGCAATGCAAGTTGTTATTGGCGAACTTCTTGGTATGGGAAAAATAGAAGAGACAAAGAAAAAAGTATATCAAACACTACTTGTTAGTGTAATTTCTGCAGTTATTGTATCATTCATATTATATCTTATTAGTGATTTTGCGTATGGATTGTTTGGTATTGTTGATGAAGAATTATTAAGTATAGGTAAAACTATTTTATTAATTGAAATTATATTAGAACTTGGAAGAGCGTTTAATATTGTTTTTGTTAGAGCTTTGCAAACTAGTGGTGACATAGCTTTTCCAACAATATTATCAGTTATATTTTGTTGGAGTGTTGCTGTTTTAGGAAGTTATTTATTAGGAGGTAAAAATGTATGGCTTAACTTAGGCTTAGTAGGTGTGTGGATAGCCATGGCAGCCGATGAATGTATAAGGGCCATTATATTTATATTTAGATTTAAAAATGGAGCATGGCAAAGGAAGGTAATTGTATGATTGGTATTATTGCAGCAATGGAAGATGAAATGTCTTTATTAAAAGAAAAAATGAATACAGATAGTGCTACTATTATTTGTGGAATAAAATTTTATGAAGGAATTATCGGAACAAAAAAAGTTGTTTTATGTTCATCTGGAGTTGGTAAAGTAAATTCTGCTATGGCAGCAACTATATTAATTGAAACATTTAATTGTAATTTAATTATTAATACAGGTATTGCTGGTGGTATTAATGGAGTGGATACTAAAGATATTATTTTAGCGAAGGAATTGTGTTATTCTGATGTAGATGTAACAGTATTTGGATATCAATATGGACAAGTTCCAGGGATGCCTTATAAATATATTTCAAGCCCAGAAATCATTTTAAATGTAAAGAGTATTTTTAACAAATTAAACATCAGTTATAAAGAAGCAACCATTTATTCAGCTGATAGTTTTGTTTCTAAATTAAGTCAATTAACCAATGTTGATATAAACATATGTTCTATTGCTGAAATGGAAGGAACATCAATAGCGCAAGTATGTGTTAGAAGTGGTATTGATTTTATTGTTTTAAGGTATGTTTCAGATATTGTTGGTAAAGATAATCAGATAGAAGATTATCAAGAATTTGAAAAAGAGATGGCTTATCGTTCTAGTAACATTTGTTTGGAATTAATTAATAATTTTGAATAAATATAATATATTTGTCAATAATAAAGATGGTGAGAATATGTATTTAGCCATCTTTATTTTAATTATCATAATATTTATATTAGCAATTAATATAAAAATTAATATTAAAAGTGCCAATGATACCATTAAAATATATGCTAAAATAGGATTAATAGAATTTGTTATACCTCATCAAAGATTTATAAAAAAGATATATAAAAATAAAAGTGAAGACAAAATAAATGATTTTAAAAAAATAATTGAAAATAGGTTCTTTTTAAATAGACTATTTAACCATTCTAGTTTATCTATGTTTTATATGGCTAGATTTACTAAAGAAGAGCTTTATATAAATCCTATAATAAATAGTACCTATTTAATAATATCAAATCAAATATATGCTTTTTTTAATAATCATTTTAAATTTGTAGATAATAAAAGAATAAGTCTTATTTATGATGAAAAATATGAAAATATAGATTACTTTATTTGTTTTAAAACAAATTTTATTAGTCTTCTCACCGCAATAATTATAAGGAAATGATAAAATGGGTAATATTACAGATTTATTAAATGTTTCAATGAATAAACTAAAAGAAATGATAGAAGCAAACACAATTATAGGAACGCCAATTATTCAAAATGATATTATAATAGTTCCCGTATCTAAATTACATTTAGGTTTTGTTGCTGGAGGTAGTGACATAAAGCCAACTATATCAAAAGAAGATGTATTATTTGGCGGTGGATCAGGAGCAGGATTTGGTATTACACCCATTGCTTTTTTAGTAATAAAAGGTGATAATGTTAATTTGCTATCAATAGATGAATCTACGCATATTGCTGAGAAAATAATAGATATAGTTCCCAAAACGGTTGATAAGTGTAAAACATTATTTAAAAATAATACACCAATAGAAAAAATATGATTTAGCCACAATAGTGGTTATTTTTTAATAAGTATTGTTATAAATGGCGCTTAAGTAATATACAAATTATATTGTAAATAATTATTTTATAATATAATAAAAACTTAAAGTTGATTAAATCAAAATATTTTAAACTTGTGAAGCGGGATGCTATATTCTATAATAATTTAAAAATTAAAATAATATTTAATTGTAAAAAAAAATAGAGTATAATTAGTTATACGAGGAGTTGATGATGTGAAATATTATGCGGTTAAATACAATGACGAGAAGAAAATATTTACATCCTGGGATGAGTGTAAGGAATATGTGAATGGTAAGAATGTTAAATATAAATCATTTTCGACTATAGAAGAAGCTAACAATTTTTTAAATGAGGAAAAACCAATTTTAAATCTAGATATACCAACAGCTTATATTGATGGTTCATATGATATAAATACAGGTAGATATTCTTTTGGAGGAATATTACTTATAGGTGATAAAAAATATGAATTCAATAGAGCATATGAATGTGATTTATTTAGTGAACATAGAAATGTGGCTGGAGAAATTAAAGGTGCTGGATTTATTATACAATATGCTATAAATCATAATATAAAAGAATTAAATGTATGTTATGATTATGAGGGAATTGAAAAGTGGTATAAAGGAATTTGGAAATCTCATAAGACATTAACGAAAGAATATTGTGATTTTGCAAATAAATCAAAAGATAAAATTAAAATTAATTTTATAAAAATAAAAAGCCATAGTAATGATAAATATAATGATGAAGCAGATAGATTGGCTAAAAAAGCATTAGGTATAAAATGAAAAAACTCTATTCAAGAGTTTTTTTTAATATATAGTAATCATTATGTTTAAAACTATAATTTAAGATATGTTCGCAACATTCATTTCCTTTTCCGGTAATAACAATCATATCATTAGATTTTGCAATACTACAAGCTAATTTTATAGCTTCTAATCTACTTAGTGTAATATAATATTCTTTATCTTTTAAATTATATGTTAAATCATATAAAATATTAAATAAGTTTTCGTTTTTAGGGTCTTCGGATGTGAAAATGGTTATATCAGCGTAATTAACGGCGATATTTCCCATTTTCGTTCTTTTCGACTTGTCTTTTTCGCCTGCAGCACCTAAAATAAGAATAATATTTCCTTTTTTAAAAATGTTTAAATTATCTAATAAATTTTGTAATGCATTAGGTGTATGTGCAAAATCAACAATACCAGTTATATTGTTTTTATTTTTGAAATTCATAAATCTGCCATCAATTTGTTTTATTGTTTCTACACCTTCTTTTATATATTTTAAATCAATACCTAATTCATTTGTATATGCAATACATGCAAGAGCATTATAAATATTGTATCTACCAAATAATGGTAGTTTAAAATGTTCTAAGAAAATATTTTTATAATATACATCAAAACTAGAATAATTGAAATCTAATTTAATATTTTTAGCTTGATAAATTCCACCAAAAATCCCATAAGTTATAACTTTAGATTTAGTATATCCTGCAAGTTCTGCTGAATAGAAGTCGTCATTGTTAATTACAGAAAGACAATCTTTATTTAGATTTCTAAATAGTTTTGCTTTTGCTTTAAAATAATGTTCTATAGTTTTATGTGTATTTAAATGTTCGTGTGATAAATTAGTAAATATAGCACCATTAAATTTTATTTTTTCAATTCTTCCATCAACGATTCCTTCACTTGATACTTCCATAACTATATCATTTATATTATGTTTTTTGAAAACACTATATGCTTCGTAAAACACATCGGGTGTAGGTGTAGTATGCATTATTTTAATATTTTTATTTAAATAATTAATCCCATTAGTTCCTATATATGCAGAAGATTTTTGAATATCCAAAATATTATTTAAAATACTTGAAACAGTTGTTTTACCATCTGTTCCAGTAACACCTATAGTATATATATCATTTTTATAATGATAATATAGTTGTAATAATCTGATATATTCATTTTTAGCATTCGGAACTCTAATATGAGGTGTTTTTTTAAATAATTTTCTTTCAGAAATAATTAAACAAGCCCCATTTTTTATTGCCTCATCAATATATTTATTACCATCTATTTTGTTTCCCTTTACTGCAACAAATATATAATCTTTATTAATTTTTTTAGAATCATTTGATATTCCTTTTATATCCAAGTTATATTTGATTTTTGGATAAAACTCTTTTATTTTCATTTTGATCATCTCTACTTATATTATTTTCTCATTTCATTTTTTTAATCATAATAATTTAAATAAAACGAAATTTGCCTTAAAAATTTAGATGAGTAATATACTATATATAAAATGTTACTTTAACAAAAATAGAAAGTTAAAATTAATGTTAAAAGAAGTCGAAAAATATATTAAAATATGGTAGAATAGAAACAATGAGGAAGGTGCATAATTGATGAAGATTATTCATTGCGCAGATTTACATTTAGGTTCAAAAATTAATAGTAGATTAAAGAAGATAACTGATGATAGAAAAAACGATTTACGAAACTCATTTATTCATCTTTGTGAATATGCTGAATTAAACAAGATAAAGATTATTATGTTATCTGGAGATGTTTTTGATAGTGATAAACCATCAAGAAAAGATAAAGAAGCATTTTATGCTTTAGTAAAAAAATATTCCTTTATTGATTTTCTATATTTAAAGGGGAATCATGATATATTAACCGATGGTGAAGAAATTGCGAATCTAAAAACTTTCGACGAAGATTTTAATTCATATAAATATGATAATATTTGTATAACAGGTATTGAACTAAATAATAGTAATTCACTTTCTTTTTATAATAATTTGAATTTGACAAAAGAAGATATAAATATATTAATGCTTCATGGTCAAATATCTGATAGTGTTGGAGAATCATTAATAAAAATATCAAATTTAAAAAATAAATATATTGATTATTTGGCATTGGGTCACATTCATAATTTTGATTATGGAAAAATTGATTTAAGAGGAATTTATGCTTATTCTGGCTGTCTTGAGGGTAGAGGATTTGATGAAACTGGTAAAAAGGGTTTTGTTTTATTAGATATAAAAGATAATAAAATTGATTTTGAATTTATACCTTTTTGCAGACGAGAAATTATTATTAAAAGCGTTGATATATCGTTAGCTAATTCAATTCCTGAAATTGTTGAAAAAATAAAAAACAATGTTAATTTTAATTCTAATGACATTTATAGAATAAATTTAATTGGTGATCTTTTGCCTGATAAAAATTTTCTTCCTAAGGATATTGAAAGTTATTTTAGTAATTTATATTTTATTGAGATTATATTTAATACTAATATAGTTATAGATTATAATCAATATATTAATGATTTATCATTAAAAGGAGAATTTGTTAGAACACTTGTAAATGATAAAAATATTATTGATGAAGATAAAAAGGAAATAGTCTCATTAGGTTTAAAGTTATTAGAAGGTCGCGAGGTTGAATCATGAGAATAAATAGAATTGAAATAATAGGATTTGGCAAATTAGAAAATTATAATTTTGATACATCTAACAATTTAACTACGTTATGTGAAAATAATGGTTATGGCAAAAGTACAATTTGTGAATTTGTCAAAGCAATGTTATATGGCCTTCCTAAAAAAAGCAAGAGTGATTTTACTCGTGAACATTATTTACCTTTTAATGGCAAGGAATCTGGAGGAACTTTAGAAATCGAACATAAAGGCAATATATATAAAATTGTTAGAAGATTTAAGAAAAATGCTAAAGATGATGAACTACAATTCCATATTAACAATATTGAAAAGAAGAATTTTGTTGGTGTTGTTGGTGAATACATTTTTGGCATTAATAAAGAATCGTTTGAAAGAACTATGTTTGTTAATTCATATGATTTAAAAATAGAATCTAATACAGATATTAATAGTAAAATGGGAAATTATATTAATAATACAAATAATGATATTAATTTTGATGATATAATGAAAAAATTGGATTCATTAAAAAAAGCATATAAGCCTTTAAGGCAATCTGATGAAAAAGGAAAAATAGCAGAGTGTCAAAGATACATTAATCATTTAAATAATGAATTATATAATAGAAAAAGTTTAGAGACTAGTTTAGAAAATAAATATAAAGACCTTGCTGAATTAAATATAAAACAAAAGGAAATAAATAATAAAATAGCTCAATCAACAAAAATAAATGAAATATCAGCAAATTTTAAACGATATGATTCAATGATTTTAGAACTCGAAAATATTAAATCAGATATTGATAATATAAATGATAAATTTAAAGTTGGTTTTGTTAATGAAATAGATAAAAATGATATTCATCAAATAGAACAAAAAATATTACTTATTGATAAGGATATTGACGAAAAAAAACAAGAACAAGAAATATATATTGATAATATTTATGGTGTTGCTGATAATGAATTAGAAAATATATATAATAAAATAATTGATTATAATAATAAAAATAAAAATAATGATAGTATTGATTTAAATAATGATTTGATAAATAAATATCAACATTCTAATTTTGAGGTTATATTAAATAAAGTTGAAGTTTTGAACAATAAAATTGATGAATATGAAGATAATATTAAAAATAATCAAGAAAATAAAACTATAAATAAAACATCTTTATTTATTAATTTATTTAGTGTTATATTAATAATTGTAAGTGTTATCTTAGGTTTTATGTTTAATCCTATTTTATATTTAATTAGTTTATTGGCAGTTGTTATTGTTGCTTTTAATTTTATTTATTTTAAAAAAAGTGATATAAATAAATATCAACAGCTAATTAAGGAAAAAGAAGAATTAATTAACCAAATAGATAAAATGTTAACGCCATATGGCTTTTCAACTTCTTTGAATAATAATAGATATGTAGCGTTAGAAAAAGCTAAAAGAGAGTTTGATGATTATCTTTCTCAAAAAGAAAAAATAAATAATTTTTATAAAAATAAAGAGAATAATAATAAATACATTTTAGAATTAGATAACGAACTAAATACTTATTTTAAAAAATTTAACATTTATTTGAATAATTATAACGAAGCTTATAAAATATTAATTGAAAAAACAAAAGAGTATAAGCTTAATAAAAAGAAAAAAGAAGAAGCTTTTAAATCATTGGAAAAATTAAAACAAGATAAAATTGATTTATTGAATAAATATAATGGTTATAAAGAAAAATATAAGTGTGATGATTTGTCAAAATATATAGAAGAATCTGTGAAAAACTATAGTTTATTAAAAGATAAAATAAATAATTATAATACAAAAAAAGAAGAGACTGAAAAATTTTATTTTGATAATAATCTAGCTAATGAGAAAAGAGATATTGAGATTTTTGACTCAAATTTATTAAATAAAGATTTAAATGAAATTATGTCTAAGAAAAATATTATTGAAAATGAAATAGACAGTATAGAATTAGAACTTCAAAAATTAGATAATATGGTAGGAGAGTTAGAAATTTATCAAAACAAATTGAAAGAATTAAATCATTCTTATTACATTATAACAAAGACAATTGATACTTTAAGCAAAGCAGAAGATAATATTAAAAATAAATATATTAAACCTGTTTATGAAAAAATTAATAAGTATTTAAATGTATTAGGTAATGTTATTAATTATGAAATAGAAATAAATGAAAATTATGAATTATCAATCAATGATAAAGGAATTATTCGTGATTATAGACATTTATCAAGCGGAGAAGTAACATTATTATGTTTTTGTTATAGATTAGCTATATTAGATACTATATTTGATGAAAAAGGTTTTATTATTATAGATGATTTATTTTTAGCATTAGATGAAAAACATTTTGATTTAGCATCTAGATTAATTAATAAGCTTTCAGAAGATAGACAAATAATTTATTTTACTTGTCATAGTAGTAGAAATATTTAAAAAAATTAGAAGGAGTTATTGTTATGTTTGAAATTAAATCTAAATATAAGCCTACTGGTGATCAACCTAAGGCCATAAATGATATTGTAGATAATTTTAATAATGGTATAAATAGGCAAGTGTTATTAGGTGCCACTGGAACTGGTAAGACGTTTACAATGTGTAATGTCATTGCTAGAATGAATAAGCCTACACTTGTCCTTGCCCATAATAAGACTCTTGCAGGACAATTATATAATGAAATAAAGTCTATTTTTTCGAATAATCATGTAGAATATTTTATATCATACTATGATTATTATCAACCTGAAGCTTATGTTGTTAGTAGCGATACATATATTGAAAAAGATTCTAGTATCAATGAAGAAATAGATGAAATGAGACATTCAGCAACTGCTGCCTTAATGGATTATAGGGATGTAATAGTTGTGGCGTCTGTTTCTTGTATTTACGGGATTGGTGACCCTGAAGATTATAAAAACTCTATGTTAACTATTAGAGTTGGTGAAGTATATAATAAAAAAGAATTATTAAATCAATTAATTGACATGCAGTTTGAAAGAAATGACATTGAATTTAAAAGAGGTAGTTTTAGAGTTAGAGGCGATGTTCTTGAAATCATTCCCATTAACGAACATGCTAAAGGTATTAGAATTGAATTTTTTGATGATGAGGTTGAACGTATAAGAATGTTTGATGTAACAACAGGAATAAAAATAGATGATGTAAATTTTGCTAATATTTTTGCTGCAACACATTTTGTTACGAATAAGGATAAATTAGAAGAGGCTTTAAGGCGTATCAAGACAGAATTGCAAATAACACATAAAAAATTTATTTTAGATGGTAAACCCCTCGAAGCAGAAAGAATTGAACAAAGGACTAAATATGATTTAGAAATGCTTGAACAAACTGGCTCATGTAGTGGGGTCGAGAATTATTCAAGACATTTATCATTAAGAGGTGAAGGAGAGACTCCAGACACTTTGATAGATTTCTTTGGAGACGATTTTTTGCTTATTGTTGATGAATCACATGTTACTTTACCTCAAATAAGAGGTATGTATAATGGAGACCGTTCAAGAAAGGAAACGTTAGTTCAATATGGCTTTAGATTACCTTCAGCTTTAGATAATAGACCCTTAAAGTTTGATGAATTTGATAATAAAATAAAACAAGCTTTATTCGTTTCAGCTACACCAGGTGATTATGAGAAAAAATATCCTATTGTTGAACAAATAATTCGTCCTACCGGACTTTTGGATCCTATTATTGAAGTAAGAAAAAGTGAAGGCCAAGTTGATGATATATATGCTGAAATAAGCAAAAGAATAGCTTTAAATGAACGTGTATTAATTACAACGTTAACTATAAAAATGAGTGAGGATTTAACTGCATATTTAAAGAAGTTAGGATTAAATGTTGCGTATCTTCATTCTGAAGTTAAAGCATTAGAAAGATTAGAAATATTAAGAGATTTAAGAAGTGGTAAATATGATGTTTTAGTTGGTATTAATTTATTAAGAGAAGGTCTTGATTTACCTGAAGTATCGCTTGTTTGTATATTAGATGCTGATAAACAAGGTTTTTTAAGAAATTCTAGAAGTTTAATTCAAACTATTGGTCGTGCAGCAAGAAATGCAAATGGTAGAGTTATAATGTATGCAGACAGTTTAAGTGAAGCTATGGAAGAAGCTATAAATGAAACTAATCGAAGAAGAGAGATTCAAATGGAATATAATATTGTTAATGGTATTATTCCTCAAACAATTGTTAAGGATTTACCAGATGTTGTTTCAATTAAAAATAATAATGACAATGTTAAGAAGAAATCAAGGGACAAAAAGAAACTTACAGTTGAGGAAAAAATATCATTAATTAGTGAATTAGAAGAAGAAATGAGAAATTATGCAAAAGATTTGAATTTTGAAATGGCTGCTCAAATAAGGGATGCAATATTAGAATTAAAGGCAGGTAAGTAATATGTATTCAATCAAAGAGTTATTTAAAATAGGAAATGGACCATCTAGTTCTCACACTATAGGTCCTATGCTTGCGACTAAAGAATTTTTAAAAAGATATAGTGATATTATTGATAGTGTTAAGGTAATATTATATGGTTCATTAGCTTTAACAGGTCGTGGCCATTTAACAGATTATATTATTGAAAAAACATTACTTCCAATCCCTTGTTTAATTGAATTTAATTTGGATAAAGAAGAATTACATCCCAATACTTTAGAATTCATTGGTTTAAAAGATGAAATGTTTGTTTGTTCTATGAAAGTATATTCAATTGGTGGCGGAGCGATTAAAATAGAAAACGAAGAACCTTTAGAATCAAAAAAAATATATTCACTAAGCAAATTTGATGACATAGCAACATATTGTAAAAACAATAGTATTAGTTTATCACAATATGTTGATTTAGTTGAAGATGATATTAATTCTTATTTAGAAGATATATATAATACTATGCTATCTTCAATAGATAATGGTTTAACAAATGACGGAATTTTACCTGGTAAATTACAGGTTAAAAGAAAAGCTTCATACATTTATAATCAAAAAAAATCAAATGATGATAATGATTATCGTAAAAAAGTGTTGGCTTATGCTTATGCAGTAGCAGAGGAAAATGCTAGTGGTGGGTTAATTGTTACTGCGCCAACATGTGGTGCTTCAGGTGTTATTCCTGCTTGTTTAAGATATTTAAAAGAATTAAATAAATATAGCAAAAATGATATTATTGAAGGTTTAAAGATTGCAGGATTAATCGGTAATATTGTGAAAACAAATGGCTCTATTAGTGGAGCTGAAGCTGGTTGTCAAGCAGAAGTTGGTACAGCTTGTGCAATGGCTGCTGGAATGATTGCTTACCTAGAAACGAAATCAATTGATATTGTTGAAAGAGCCAGTGAAATAGCTTTAGAACATCATTTAGGATTAACTTGTGACCCGGTGCTTGGATATGTTCAAATACCTTGTATTGAACGTAATGCAGTAGCTGCTTTAAGAGCTATTGATGCTGCTAAATTAGCGTCTTATTTAAATAATAATGAATCAAAAATATCTTTTGATTCAGTTGTAGAAACAATGCTTAAAACAGGTCGTGATTTACAGGTTAATTATCGAGAAACTGCTGAAGGTGGATTGGCAAAACTTTTTGAGGAGTAGTGTATGGAAGTAGGAAAAATTATAGAATTAATAATTGAAGATTATGATATGAATGGACTAGGGGTTAGCCATATTGATGGTATAGTTGTTTTTGTATCACAAGCATTAAAGGATGAAAAGGTTCTTGCTAAAATTACATATGTTCATAAAAAATATATTTTTGCCACCGCAATAAAAATATTAATTCCTTCTCTTAATAGAATAGAAAGTCCTTGTTTATACAGCAAGGCATGCGGTGGTTGTGATTTATTACATATGAATTATGATACGGAATGTTTAGTAAAGGAAAATAAAACTAAAAATGCTTTTCGTAATTTTTCAAACGTTTTATTCAATCCTATTATAAGAAATGATAGTATTTTCGGATATAGAAATAAAATAATGATACCTTTTGGTTACGATGACGATGACAATGTTATTTACGGATTTTATGAAAAGCTTAGCCATTCTATTATTTCAATTGATAAATGTATCATTTCAAATAAGGAAGTAAATAGAGTTGTTGAATTTATTAGGAAATATGTAAGTGTGATGAATATAAGGGTATACAATGAATTAAATCATACTGGAATATTTAGAGGTGTAATGGTTAGAAATAATTATAAAAACGAAATGATGATTGTTTTAATAGTTACACGTAATTATGATTTTAGTGATTTATTAAAGTATGTTGAAAATGATTTTCCTTTAGTAAAATCAATGTATATGTGTGTTAATAAAGAAAAAACTAATGTAATGCTTCAAGGTGAAATGATTCATATCTATAAAGATGAAACTTTGATTGAAGATATATTAGGATTGAAATATAATGTTTCTGCAACCTCTTTTATGCAAGTAAATCATGATGTTTGTGAAAAAATGTATAAAGAAGCTTTAAGAATGGCTGATTTAAATGAAGATATGAATGTTATTGATGCATATTGTGGTATGGGAAGTATTACACTTAATATAGCTAAAAAAGTGAATAAAGTATATGGCATAGAAATAGTAGAATCAGCGATAAAAAATGCTAATTATAATAAATCACTTAATAATGTTAATAATGCTACATTTATATGTGGTGCTTGTGAAAATGAAATAAAAAAATTAACAAAACTTGAAAAAATAGATTGTATATTTTTTGATCCACCACGAAAAGGTTGTGATGTATCTTTTTTAGATACAGTTATTGAAATGAATATTCCTAAAATAATATATATATCTTGTAATATTTCAACATGTGTTAGGGATATTGAATACCTATCAAAACATAATTATGAATTAAAAGAAATTACACCTTGTGATTTATTTTCAAAGACATCACATGTAGAAACGATAGTACTTCTTTCCCACAAAAATTCAGAAAAACATATCAACGTAAAAG
>CAYTVE010000004.1:0-65883 GCA_964441815.1 uncultured Anaeroplasmataceae bacterium
ATAAAATAAAACGCTAATAATTTCAAGATAAAAGACTATTTTTAAAAATTATTTTTATAATAAAATCTCTTAAGTCATTATTGACCTAAGAGAAAATAAATTACTTGTTATTTAGATTATTATGCAAGAGAAATACTCTCTGCAACATTTATGTAATCATCAATACTTAATTCATTTGATAATATGGTAACTTCATATCCATTACTATAAAATCTCATTGTGTTTTCGTTTATAAATCCTAATCCACAATTCAATATTTCTATACTATTATATTTTTCAATAGCAACAACTTCATCTGTTATTTCAACTTTAGAAACTATAATAGTATACTTACTTGTTCCTCCGTAGCATAGTATAGTTGTATCATCATTTTTACTTGTTGATGCAAGTGAACTTCCTTCAACAATATATCCAGCAGTCAATGTTAAACTTGTTTCTTCACTTGGTTTTTCTTCTTGATTTCCTAAATATTGATTTTGATTAAAATTATCTTTGCCCAAATTATTATTTGGTGTAAATGTATCAAAATCTACCACAATACATTCTTCATTATTTTCATTTAAAAAGATAGTTTTAGTAGGTTTATAATTTAAATCACAAATATATTTCATTTTATTTAATTTTTGATTTGTTTTATGAGATATTTTACACTCTATTGTAATCATAGAATTATCTACACTTCCTAATGCTTCATCATCAGCATTAATATCTTTATTAATAGCTTCTAATAAATAAGCATGAGAACTATTTAAAGGCCATTCACTATCAAATCTAAATTCTTTATTTAATGAAGGTGTGATAACATATACACCTGTATCATTTTTAATAATTAATTGTTCGTTATCACCTTTAAAACATACTTTATAGTATGTCGGAGACAAATAATCTACATAAACATTTACACTAACACTTTTTTCCGGTCTTTTAATTGTCATTTTAGATGTTAAACTATATGAATTTAAACCAGATAGATAGTTGGTAACTCTTTTAACCTCATCAATATTACTATTACTCTTACAACTAGCTAAAACTGTTACTAACACTAATAAAATTAAACCAAATATTTTTTTCATTTTTCCACCCATCTTTTATAATCACTAAACAATATGCTTTAAAAATATAAACTATGCATAAAGTTTAATATTATCGTTAAAACTATTTATAAAGGAGGAAAAAGAAAATGTCTATAATACAAAAAATAGCCCTAATTTTTACCATTATAGGAGGTATAAATTGGGCATTAGTAGGAATATTTAATTTTAATTTAGTTACATGGCTTTTTCAAGAAGGAACAATACCTACAAGAATAATATATATTTTCATAGGTATATGCTCATTATTAAATATTGTAGCCTTGTTTTTACCTAATCGCCATCACATGATGGAAAACTAGCAACTGCAATACTATAATTATCGGTATGAGATAAACTAAGCTCAATTTTAGATACTTTGTCTTTAATTAAAGCGTATGGAGCACCAAATTCATCATTAAGGATAGTAATATCTAAAAAAGATAAGCCAGTCTTAAAACATTTGAATATAGCTTCTTTACAAGCAAAACGAGAGGATAGATATTCTATCCTTCTTTTTTTACTTGTTATTTTATAATAATATTCTAATTCCTTTAATGTTAAAATTCGCTTAATAAATCTCTCTTCTTTATATTCCATATCCTTATGTTCTACAAGATCTATACCTAACATATTAAGCTTCCTTTCTTGTTTTAAAATCTAAAGCAATTTCTTTTATTTTTCTAAATCTGTGATTTAATCCAGATTTAGTTATTTGTTCACCATAAACATTATTTATTATATCTACAAGTTCATTTAATGATGCTTCTTTATTTTCTTTTCTAACTTTCATCACCAATAAAAGCTTACGATCTAAACGATCTAAAGGATAATTAAATTCTAAATATGTTATATATTTCATTTGTTCAATTGAACTTTGATTAGTTTTTTGCTGATTTGCAACATCAGTATTTAATGTTCTATTAATGTTTGCTGAAATTTCTCTTTTAATAATTTCATTTTCAAATTCATTCATTGTAACATTGGCACCTAATCTTCTTAAAAATTCAACTATTTTATCTTTTGATTTAATATACACAATTAAATTATTTCTTCTTTTAGTTATTCTAGCATTCAAATCAAAAGAATTCATTAACCTTTGAATAAATAAAGCTTCAATTTCTTTATCTGTAGATAATTCTAAATGATAATTTGAAGTACTTGGGTCGTTTACACTGCCTTTTGCTAAAAAAACTCCTCTTAAATAAGCATTAATATTACTATTTAAACTTAATATTTCATCTTTATGAATTGAAATAGGTTCAAATAAATTCATATCTTCAATAATTATTTTTGAAGTTGAATTTATAATACATGAATAAATTGTTTTTCTATCCAGTTTTTGTGAAATCTTGGAAGTTATATCATATTCTAAATTTAAATAAGTTTTTTTTAATAAGCTTATATAATATCTTAATATATGTAAATTAGTACTAGAAAATACTAATCTAATTGGATTCAAATATATCTCACCACTACTTCTTAAAAAACCTTCAAGTTCGATAAGACGAGTAGAATCTTCAAAATTAAATTTTAATATATCTTCTTTAACATCATATGCAAAACTCATTTTTTACTCCATTAATATATTTAAAACTTCACTTAAATCATTTATTGTATAAGTTGGATTTTCAGCCTTAATTTGTTCTTTACGTTCAGAATATAAAACACCTATAGTATCAATATTAGCATTTTTACCAGCTTTAATATCTCCAATACCGTCACCAATATATAATGCTTTTTTACTATGAAGAATTTCCATAGCTTTTAAAATTCCTTCAGGATCGGGCTTAGGAATTTTCACTTCATCTTCACCTATTACAACTCTTATATATTGTAACATACCAAATAATTCTAAACCATGTTCCACTAAATCTGTCTTTTTAGAAGAAACTATTCCTAACTTATATCCTTTTTTAGCTAATGTTTTAATTAATGATTTAGCATTAGGAAATGCTTTAACGCAATCATCATGAATAGAAACATTATAATCACGATAATATTTAATCATTTCTTGTATTTTTTCTCCATCATCAGTAAATCTTGAAAAAGTTTGTTTTAATGATGGGCCAAAAAAAGAATCAAGCATTTCATAAATTTCATTTGATGAAACTAATTCAGGATAAAAGTGTTCAAATGTATGAACAAAACTTTTATCAATTAATTCTCGAGTGTTTAATAGTGTACCATCTAAATCAAATAAAATAGTATCATATCTATTTTCTTCTATTTCTTTTTTTAATTCTAAATAATTTACTCTTTGACCAAACAATCTTTTACAAATTAAGAATGTAATACCACAAACAATAAATATAAAACTAATTAAAATAGACATTGGAATAGGACCAGCCATTAATATTTCATTTGCTCCACTTTGACTTCTTAATAATTCAATAGGGATACGAACAATACCATACCATATTAAATAAAATCCTATTAAATCTCCTGATTCAAGTTTCTTAAATTTTTTTCTTAAAAGAAGTATAGTTATTAAG
This sequence comes from uncultured Anaeroplasmataceae bacterium, assembly GCA_964441815.1. Lineage (GTDB taxonomy): Bacteria > Bacillota_I > Bacilli_A > Acholeplasmatales > Anaeroplasmataceae > Pelethenecus. Next base: position 3,566 of record CAYTVE010000004.1, read on the forward strand.
CCAACTAAATTTAATAATGATTCATATAAAAATACGGGATGTCTATAGGCGCCATTTATAAACATATTCTCAGTTATAAAACTAGGTAAAAGAGTTTTAAATATAGAAACATTCTCTATTACTGGACCATATAATTCATGATTACAAAAATTACCCCAACGACCACATATTTGACCGATTAAAAATCCAGGAGCAACAACATCTAAAGTTTTATAAAAAGAAACTTTTTTTACTCTACAATAAATAAATACTGTAACTAATGCTCCTAATACACCGCCTTGAATAGCAAGTCCTCCATCCCAAACAGCAAAAATATCACTAAATGAATGAATTTTATCAATGTTAAATAGATCCCACCATAGCCTTGCTCCTAGAATAGCACAAGGTAGGACTATAACAACACCAGTATAAATAAAATCACTAGATAACCCTATTTTTCTTCCTTCTTTAATACCAGCCCACACAGCTATGATTACACCTACCAATATACATATTGCATACCAGTGGATTTCTAAACCAAATATATTAAATGATGGATTAATATAATTAAACATTATTTTACCCTCCTTTTAAAACTTAATTTAAACAATTTTTGGCTAGCATAAATTATATCTGTAATAATAATAAAAAGCATCAATATGAAAGATAATAATAGTGACTTATCAAATGAAGTACATATGTGTAACAATTTATCATCAATAACCGCGTATATAATAGCAAAAATGATACATGAGCCTATCAAAAGAATCGTAGAACCGCTAAATAATCTACTAATAATAATATTAAGTACCCTAATTGTTAAATAAAACACTATAGAAACTCCTGGAATAATTATCAAATATAAAATAGGAGAGACTTGATTTAATAAGCTGGTTGAAAAACCAAATATTACTAAAACCAATATTAAATCAATTAAAAGGCCACCTAATAAAAACTTAAGTAAACGTATTACTAATTTAAATTTGCTTACTTTAAAATTACCAGTTATTACATCATTAAGTTGTTCTAATAAAAAATCTATATCTTCAGAATTCACATTAGAATTTTCATTTTTTAAATTTTCTATTTCATTTTTTAAATAATCTAATGATTCTTTCAGTTTTTCATCATTATTTTTTTTCAAATCTCTCACCTCCAAAATTCTTTATTATTATATAATAATAATTATAATTTAGCAATTTTTTCTTTCAAGTAATGGTTTTAAATATTTAGCAGTATATGATTCATTATTTAAAATTAATGCTTCAGGTGTACCTTGGAATAAAACATTACCTCCACGATTACCACCTTCAGGTCCCAAATCAATTATATAATCTGCAAGTTTAATTACATCTAAATTATGTTCGATAATTATAACTGTAGCTCCTGCATCTCTAATTCTCTTAATAACTTCCATTAATCTTTTAATATCATCAACATGAAGTCCAGTAGTTGGTTCATCAAGAATATAAAGAGATTTAGAAGTGATTTTTGAATGTAATTCATAAGCTAATTTAACACGTTGAGCTTCTCCACCAGACAAAGTAGTAGATGATTGTCCAAGTTTTATATATCCTAGTCCTACATCATAAATAGTTTGAAGTTTTGATTTAATTTTAGGGAAAGCATCAAAGAATTCAAGCGCATCTTCTATAGTCATATCTAAAACATCAGCAATATTTTTACCTTTAAATTTAATGTCTAAAGTTTCTGTTTGATAACGAGTTCCTCTACAAACTTCACAAGGAACAAAAACATCTGGTAAAAAATGCATTGATATTCTTTTTACACCATCACCAAAACAAGCCTCACATCTTCCACCTTTTACATTAAAAGAAAATCTAGATTTATCATATCCTTTAACTTTGGCATCAGTTGTTTGACTAAACAATTCTCTAATATCGTCAAAAACACCTGTATATGTTGCAGGATTACTTCTTGGTGTTCTACCTATTGGTTGTTGAGAAATATGAACTATTCTATCAATATTTTCTAATCCCTCTATTTTCTTGACTTTCCCAGGCGATACTTTTTTAGCTGAATATAATTTGACGTATGCATTTTTATATAAAACCTCATTAACAAGTGTTGATTTACCACTACCAGAAACACCAGTTACACAACTTATCACTCCTAGAGGAAATGTAACATTAATATTTTTTAAATTGTTTTCTTTAGCACCAATTATTTTTATAAATTTACCATTACCCTTGCTTCTTTTAATTGGAACATCTATTTTCATTCTACCAGATAAATAAGCTCCTGTTATACTTTTCTCATTTTGCATTACTTCTTGTGGTGTTCCACAAGCAATAACTTCTCCACCGTGAATACCAGCTTTAGGACCTATATCAACTAAATAATCACAAGCTTTCATAGTTTCATCATCATGTTCAACAACAATAAGAGTATTACCTAAATCACGCATTTCCTTTAATGTTTTGATTAATCTTTCATTATCACGTTGATGTAAACCTATAGAAGGTTCATCTAAAACATATAAAACACCTGTTAATCTTGAACCAATTTGAGTAGCAAGTCTAATTCGTTGAGCCTCTCCACCGGATAATGTTTCAGCACTACGAGATAAAGTTAAATATTCTAAACCAACATTTTTTAGAAATTTTAGTCTATCACATATTTCTTTAATAGCAAGATTAGCAATAGCTTTTTTCTCTTCACTTAATTTTAAATTATTAAACCAATCATATAATTCATCTAAAGACATGCTGCAAACATCATGGATATTTTTTCCTTCGATAAAAATATTTAAAACACTAGAGTTTAATCTCGCACCCTTACAACTATCGCATTCATTTTCAATCATATATCCTTCAATCCAGTCTCTAATCCAATCACTGCTAGTTTCGATATACCTTCTTTGAAAATTAGTAATTATTCCTTCAAAAAAATCTTTTTTATCATGAATTCTACCACTTGATGAACGCAAATTATAATTTATAATATCTTTAGAACCATATAAAATAATTTTCTTTTGTTCAAAAGTCAAATCTTTAAAAGGAACATTCATATCAATATTATAATATTGGCATGTTTGTTCTAAAATAGCATTATTAAGATTGTCCTTATCTTGATTTTTATAAGGCAATATACAACCACTATTAAGTGTTTTATTTTCATCTATTACTAAATCTGGTGAAACAGTTAATTTTTTTCCTAATCCATTACAATCAGGACAAGCTCCAAGTGGATTATTAAAAGAAAATAGTCGTGGTTCTAAATTTGCTAAACTATAACCACATAAAGGACATGCATGAACAGTAGAATAAAAAATTGCATTATCATTATGATATACTTCTACATAGCCTTTAGAATATTTAATAGCAAGTTCAACTGCTTCAGATATTCTACTTCTAGATTCTTCTTTAATTACTAATCTATCTACAACAATCTCTATTGTATGCTTTTTATTTTTTTCTAATTTAATATCATTATCTAATTCTATAGTTTCTCCATCAACAATGGCTCTTATAAATCCTTCTTGTAAATATTTAGAAAAAATACCTTTATGTTCGCCTTTTTCTCTAAAAATAACAGGTGAGGTAATATAAATTCTATCTCCAATAGGTAATTCTAATATTTTATTAACTATTTGGTCATTAGATAATGTAGTTATAGGTATATTATGATTTGGACAATAAGGAGTACCAATTCTTGCAAATAGGACTCTTAAATAGTCATATATTTCTGTAACAGTACCAACTGTTGAACGAGGATTATGTGATGCAGATTTTTGATCAATTGATATTGCAGGAGAAAGACCCTCAATACTATCAACATCAGGTTTATCCATTGAACCAATAAACTGTCTAGCATAACTAGATAATGATTCAACAAATCTTCTTTGTCCCTCTTGATATATTGTGTCAAAAGCAAGTGATGATTTACCACTACCTGATAATCCTGTCATAACAATTAATTTATTTTTAGGTAATTTTATCGATATATTTTTTAAATTATTCTCTCTAGCCCCTTTTACAGTAATATAATCCACATTAACAGCTCCTTATTATTCTTTAATTTTATTCAAAAATTCTTTTTCTTCCATTATATATATTCCAAGTTTTTTAGCTTTATCATACTTACTTCCAGGATTATCGCCTAATATAAGTAAATCTGTTTTGGAACTTACAGATTCTGATAAATTACCACCAAAACTTTCAATTATTTTTTTAGCTTCTGTTCTACTAATTGTCGATAAAGTACCTGTTAAGACACATTTTTTATTAGTAAAGAAATTATTATGAATAGTACTTGATTCATATTCCATCTTTAAACCGAATGTTCTTAATTCATTTATCAAATTAATATTTTTCTCATTTTTCATATATTCAGTAATTTCATAAGCAATTGCTGACCCAATATCAGTTATATTAGCTAAATCATCATATTTAACATTTATCATTTTCTCCATAGTGTTAAAATTTTTACATATTAAAGTTGAAATTTTCGCACCGCAATGTTTAATACCCAAACCAAATAAAAGTCTATCCAAATTATTTTTTTTAGATTTTTCAATTGCTTCTAATAAATGTGTTATACTTTTTTCTCCTAAACCAGGAAGCATTATTAATTCGTTATAATTATCTTTTAATTTAAATATGTCAGTAATATCCTTCAAATAACCTGCTTGATATAATTGTAATACTAGTTTATCACCTAAAGTATCTATATCATACGCAGGTTTAGAGGCAAAATGAATTATACGATTAACAATTTTATCGCTACAATTAGGATTAACACAATAATAATCTACTTCACCATTTTTTCTAACAAGTTTTGATTTACAACAAGGGCATAAATCAATCATTTTGAATGGTGTTATATTTTTTCTTTCCTCTATAATTGGTCTTACAACTTCTGGAATAACATCACCAGCTTTACGAATTAAAACAACATCACCAATATTGATGTCTTTTGAAATAATATAGTCTTCATTATGTAATGTAGCCTTAGAGATTAAAGAACCTTGTACAAAAACTGGTTTAAAATTAGCTACTGGGGTAATAACTCCACTTCTACCTACTTGATATGTAATATCTAATAATTTTGTTTTAACTTCTTCCGGAGGAAATTTATAAGCTGTGGCCCATTTTGGATATTTAACAGTTTCACCAATTACATCATATAAGTCTTTTTCATTAACTTTTATAACTATACCATCTATATCATATGGTAATGTAGGTCTTAATTCTGCCATTTCATTAATATAATTAATTACATCGTCTATTGTTAAACAATGTCTATATAGTTGATTAACTTTAAATCCCATAGTGGTTAATAATTTTAACGCATCACTTTGAGTTTTACTTTTATCATCTAATAAATAATATAGAAAAGCATCTAAATTTCTTTTAGCAGCAATTTTACTATCTAATTGTCTAATAGATCCAGCAGCAGCATTTCTACAGTTTGCAAAAAGTTCTTCTTCATTTAATGCGCGTTCTTCATTTAATGCATAAAAACTTTTTTTAGGCATAAATATTTCACCACGAACTTCTACATTATTTCTTTCTTTAATTTTTAAGGGAATACTTTTTATTGTCTTAACATTAGCAGTAATATTCTCGCCAACAAGACCATTACCGCGAGTAGCACCTAAAACTAATATACCATTTTCATATTTTAAAGAAACAGACAAACCATCTATTTTAAGTTCACAACAATATGTGGCATTTATAGCTTCCTTTTTTACTCTTTTATCAAATTCTCTTAATTCTTCAAAAGAAAAAACATCACTTAAACTCATCATTTTGGATGTATGTGTAACTTTTTCAAACTTAGACAAAACTTCTCCACCAATTTTATTAGTTGGTGAATCTAAAGTTTTTAATTCTGGATGTTCATTTTCTATTTTAATTAATTCATCCATATATCTATCATATTCATAATCCTCAATAGTAGGATTATCTAAAACGTAATATTCATACGATGCTTTATTTAATATTTCTTTTAATTGTTCAATACGTTTTTCTAAATCCACAAATATCCCTCATTTTTTATTATTTTAAAAACTAATAAAATTATATCATAAAATGAAAAAATTGTGGATTATTTTATCCACAATTAATCAAATTTTAATAAAATTAATTCTTTTTTTAATAATGTTTGTTTTAAATCAATAATTCTTTGATTAGAAGAACCTTTGTATTTCAAAGTTATATCTCTTAATTCTTCAATATATTTACCATCAACTAAAATATCTATTATATTTAATAATTCATCTGTAATATCAATATGAACTTTACCATAAAGCAAATCTTCCAATAAATACCCTGTATAACACCAAATATTTTTATTAGGTACTTCATTTTTAACTCTTTTCAAAAATTCATATAATCCCTTTTGATTAGCTATTTCCATAGGTTCTCCCCCTAAAATTGTTAGCCCAGAAATCATCGGTTTTTTCAAAAAATCAATAATTTCATTTTCGGTATCTTTTGTAAAAAGATTTCCATAATTAAAGTCCCAAGCAATTGAATTAAAACAATTTTTGCAATGATGTGAACAACCACTTACAAATAATGATATTCTAACACCTAAACCATTAGCTACATCATATTTTTTTATTTCAGCATAATTCATTATAAGTGAAGTACTCTTTCTTTTATTTCTTCTGTTCTACCTTGATTCCAAAATTGAGTACCAATATAACCACAGGTTCTTCTAGCAACATTTAATTTATCTTGATCAGTATTACCACAATTAGGACATTTCCAAATTAATTTATCATCAGCATCACTAACAATTTGGATTTCTCCTGTATAACCACAACATTGACAATAATCACTCTTTGTATTTAATTCGGCATACATAATCGTTTCATAAATGTGTTGTATTAAAGAAATAACTGCAGGAATATTATTTTGTAAATTTGGAACCTCTACATAACTTACAGCTCCACCTGGAGATAATTTTTGAAATTTAGATTCTAGTGTCAATTTACTAAACGCATCTATCTTTTCAGTTACATGAACATGATAACTATTAGTAATATAATTTTTATCTGTAACACCTGGTATAACACCAAATCTTTTCTTTAAACATTTTGCAAATTTATATGTTGTAGATTCTAATGGTGTACCATAAACACTAAAAGCAATATTAGTTTGAGTTTTCCATTTAGCACAAGCATCATTTAATTTTTGCATAATTTCCAAACCAAGTTTACTTCCTTCATCAGTAGTATGAGATTGAACAATTAAGAATTTCACACATTCACTTAATCCTGCATAACCTAAAGAGATAGTTGAATAACCATCAAATAATAATCTATCAATCACTTCACCCTTTTTAAGTCTTGCAAGAGCGCCATGTTGCCATAAAATAGGAGCTACATCACTTGGTGTTCCAAGTAGTCTTTTATGACGACACATTAAAGCTCTATAGCACAAATCCAAGCGTTCATCTAATATTTGCCAAAATTTATTCATATCTTTATTCGAAGAACAAGCAACATCAACTAAATTTAAAGTAACAACTCCTTGGTTAAATCTACCATAATACTTAGCCTTACCGGGAACATAATTTAATGCGTTTGCAATGTTACCAAGATGCATTGTTGAATCAGGAGTTAAAAAAGAACGACATCCCATACAAGGATAACAATCCCCAATACCTAATTCATTTATTTTTAAACTTTTCATAACCTTCTCAGAAATATAATCTGGAACCATTCTTTTAGCACTGCATTTAGCTGCAAGTTCTGTTAAATAAAAATATTTAGTATTCTCATAAACATTATCTTCTTCTAAAACATAAATTAATTTAGGAAATGCTGGAGTAATATATACACCCTTTTCATTTTTAACACCTAAGATACGTTGATGAAGCATTTCTTCTATAATCATAGCTAAATCATCACGAAGTCTACCTTCTTCAACTTCATTTAAATACATGTAAACTGTAACAAATGGAGCTTGTCCATTTGTAGTCATTAATGTTACAACTTGATATTGAATCATTTGACAACCTTTTTTTACTTCATTTCTAACACGCATTTCTGCAACGTTTCTTATTTGTTCTTCTGAAGCCTCTATTCCACCATTCATAAATTCTTCTTTTACTTCTTTAATTAATTTTTGTCTAGAAATATCAACAAATGGAGCTAAATGAGAAAGTGTAATAGATTGGCCACCATACTGACTTGAAGCAATTTGAGCTATAATTTGAGTTGCAACATTACAAGCAGTTGAAAAACTTTTAGGTCTTTCAATCATTGTTTCACTAATAACTGTGCCATTTTGTAGCATATCATCTAAATTAACTAAACAACAATTATGCATATGTTGAGCAAAATAATCTGAATCATGAAAATGTATTATTCCTTCTTCATGAGCTTTTACAATTTCTTCTGGAAGTAAAAATCTTTTAGTAATATCTTTACTTACTTCTCCAGCCATATAATCTCTCTGAACACTATTTACAGTCGGATTTTTATTTGAATTTTCTTGCTTGACTTCTTCATTGTTACATTCAATTAAACTTAAAATTTGCTCATCAGTAGAATTGGATTTACGAACTAAAGCTCTTTTATATCTATATGTTATATATTTTCTTGCTATATTATAGGCTTTAACACTCATAAGTTCATTTTCAACAAGATTTTGAATTTCTTCAACGTTTAAAGAATACTTGGTTTTTTTACATTGTTTTAAAACATTATTTGCAAGTTCTAAAATTGTTGCATCATCAAGCTGTTCTTTTTCCATAACATCATTATTTGCTTTACTAATAGCCTCTATAATCTTATTTATATCAAATTGAACTTCTGTTCCACTACGCTTGATAATTTTCATAAAATAACCCCCTATAATATATCTAAAATGAAAAGTAATTAAATCATAACATCTCATATTAGTGAAAACAATATGAAAACAATATTATTAATCTATTTTATTTTTTTGACAAAATTATAAAAAATATTTATAGTTTTCGCTATTGACTTAATAAACTACCTTGTTAGAAAAATAAATGCTATGACATAAAATCATAGCAGTATACTTTATTCATCTTTCATATTTCTTACTTTTGAATCATATTTTTTACGTTCAACAGTATCTAATATTTTCTTTCTTAATCTAATCTTTTTAGGTGTGATTTCCACTAATTCATCTTCATTAATAAATTCTAAACATGCCTCTAAGGTTAAAACTCTAGGAGTTTTTAAAACAACAGTAGTATCTTTATTTGCAGAACGAGTATTTGTTTGTTGTTTAGCTTTAACAACATTTACAGCCAAGTCAAGATTCTTATTAGCTTCTCCAACAATCATACCCTCGTAAATGTCTTCTCCAGGAGAAATAAACATAACACCACGGTCTTCTAATGCTCCTATAGAATAAGCAGTAGATTGACCTTGAGCCATTGAAACTAAAACTCCAGTTGTTCTTTCAGCAATATTAATACTTTCTACCGGTCTATAATCAATAAAACTATGATTAATAATGCCATATCCCTTTGTTGCAGTCATAAATTCAGTATTAAAACCAATTAAGCCTCTTGAAGGAATAGTATATATTAAACGAGTTTGAGTTTCTGTATTAGTCATTGTCTCAAGTGTTCCTCTTCTATTACCCATCATCTCGATAACAGAACCAGCAGTATCACTAGGAACATCTATGATACAATATTCATAAGGTTCTTGTTTAATTCCATCTATTTCTTTCATAATAACTTGCGGACGTGACACTTGGAATTCATACCCTTCTCTACGCATAGTTTCAATTAAAATGCCTAAATGAAGTTCTCCACGTCCCGAAACCAACCATTCTTCAGAATTACCTAATCTTTGAACTTTTAAAGATACATCTTTTTGAACTTCTCTAAATAGACGTTCTTCAATTTTTGTTGCAGTAACGCTTTTTCCATCTCTACCACAAAATGGTGATGTATTAGTGCCAAAAGTCATTTGTACAGTTGGTTCTGATATATGAATTTTTTCTAAAGGTTCTTCCTCACCTTGTGTACAAATAGTTTCACCAACTGAAATATCTGATAATCCTGTTATCGCTACAATATCTCCAGCACAGCCTTCTTTAATTTCAATTTTATCCAACCCTAAGAATCCATATAGTTTTTGAATTCTAAATGATTTAATACTTCCATCTAATCTACAACAAGATACAACCTCACCAGCATGAATAGTACCTCTTGTAATTCTACCAATACCAATACGTCCAACAAAGTCAGTATAATCTAATAAAGCAGGTTGAAATTGAAGTGGTGCATCTTTGTCCATGCTTGGAGCAGGTATTTCTTTAATAATTAAATCAAGTAAAGCTCCCATTCCATTTTCTTGAGTTGTAATATCGCTTGAAAGTGAACATGTATTATTCACAGCAGAAGCAAAACATACTGGAAAATCTAGTTCATCTTCATCACAGCCTAAATCGATAAATAATTCTAAAACTTCATCAATAACTTCTAAAGGTCTAGCAGAAGGTTTATCCACCTTATTAATAACTACAATAGGTTTAAGATGAGCTTCAAAAGCTTTTTTTAATACAAATCTTGTTTGAGGCATTGTCCCCTCATAAGCATCTACAACTAAAACAACACCATCAACCATTTTCATAATACGTTCTACTTCGCCTGAAAAATCAGCATGACCTGGAGTATCCAATATATTGATTTTTGTATCTTTATAAGTAATTGCCGTATTTTTGGCTAAAATTGTAATACCACGTTCACGTTCTAATGCATTAGAATCCATCACTCTATCTTCTATTTGTTGATGTTCTTTAAAAGTATGTGAGCTTTTTAAAAGTTTATCAACTAATGTAGTTTTTCCATGATCTACGTGGGCTATAATAGCTATATTTCTAATTTCCATATCACTTTACCTCACAAAACATTATGTATTATACCAAAAAAAATTAATTATATCTAGATAAAAACGTTATTATATAAAAAAACACTATAAATTGTATTTCTACAATAAATAGCGTTTTTAAACATTATTTTACTGATTCAACCATTAATTCACATAAGCTATTAGAAAATTCTTTTGCATCAGTTGGTAATATACCTTCCATTAATAAAGCTTGTGTATATAATAATTTAGCATATTTATCTAAACTATCTTTATCCTTACTATAAGCAGTCTCTATCGCTTTAAATACTTCATGATTTGGATTTATTTCAAGAATTCTATCTGCCTTCATACCACGACCTTGATGTTGGTTTTGTAATACTCTTTCCATTTCAAATGATAAACCATCACCAGATGATAAACAGCATGGCGCATCAACTAATCGTTTAGAGAAAATTACATCCTTACATTCTGGCAAAGCCTTTTTAATATCTTCTATGATGTCTTTCTTTTCCTCTTTCAATTCATCTATTTTCTTAGCTTCTTCTTCATCAATTAAATCTAAGTCTCCTTGATTAATTGATTTAAACTTAATTCCATCATATTCAGCTAATACTTGAAGCATAAATTCATCTACGTCATCTGTTAAAATTAATACATCATAACCTTTATTTTTAAGTAAATCCATTTGTGGAAGTTTTAAAACTGCTTCTTTGTCTTTACCTACAGCATAATAGATTTCCTTTTGTCCTTCAACCATTGCTTCCTTATATTCACTAAATGTAATTCTCTTATCTTGATTTAAACTTGATAAAATAATTAAATCCTTTAAAGAATCCTTCTTTACACCATAATCCTCATATAAACCAAACTTAAGATTTACACCATAGTCATTAAAGAATTCTTCATATTTTTCTCTATCATTTTTTAACATTCTTGATAATTCAGCCAAAATTTTCTTTTCAACATTTGTTGCGATTTTTTTAATTGAACGATCTTCTTGTAACATTTCTCTTGAAATATTTAAAGGTAGGTCTGCAGAATCTACTAATCCTTTAACAAATCTTAAATATTCAGGTATTAAATCTTTACATTTATCAAGAATAAATACACCTTTTGTATATAATTGTAGACCTCTTTCATTTTTATCATTAAACTCAAAAATAGGCTTTTTAGGAATAAATAATAATGCGTTATATGTCAACATCCCTTCTACATTAACATTAATTGTAGTAATAGGATCTTGATAATCCATAAATTTAGATTTATAGAAATTATTTAATTCCTCATCAGTAACCTCACTTTTATTTTTCTTCCAAATAGGAATCATTGAATTAATAGTTTCTAATTCTAAATGAGATTTAGGTTCTTCATCTTTTTCATCTTCTTTTTTCTCGTCATATTTAGTAACCCATGTCTTTATAGGATATCTAACATAATCAGAATATTTTTTAATTAATTCTTTAATTTGATATTCATCTAAATAGTCATCATACTTAACATCTTCAGTATTTTCTCTTAAATGAATTACAATTTTAGTACCATAATCTTGTTTATCACATTCATCAATATCATATGAATCAAGCCCTAAAGATGTAAATAAATGAGCTGTGTTATCTGTTACAGATTTAGTATAAACATCAATTTGACTAGCAACCATAAATGCGGAATAAAAACCAACACCAAATTGACCTATTATATCAACATCAGGAGTTTTTTCTTTTTCTATTTTTTCTAAAAATTCCTTACTACCACTTTTAGCAATAGTACCTAAATGATTAATTAAATCATCCTTAGTCATACCAATACCATTATCACTAATAGTTAAAATTCTATTTTCTTTATCAGCCTCAATAATGATTTGATATTCATCTGCAGCCTTAGTTGTATCAGTTAAAGCTAAATAATGTCTTTTGTCAATTGCATCACTAGCATTTGAGATTAATTCTCTTAAAAATATTTCCTTGTGTGTATAGATAGAATTAATCATCATATCTAATAAACGTTTTGTTTCTGTTTTAAATTCCATTTTTTCTTTCATATTTTTTCCTCCATTTCAATTTATAATTAAATTATACTCCCTTATTTTGGCACTGTCAATACAACTTTGCCAAATATTTTATTTTTCTTTTAAAAAAAACGAAATGAAGTATAATGATATTAGGTGATACTAATGCAAGAAGGATTTAAAATTAATTGTTATCAACTTAATAGAGCAATCAGAATTACAGTGACTATTCCCCAAAATTATAATAATACTTCAAGATTCTATCCAGTAATATATTTTTTAGATGGTCAAAACCTTTATAAAGATAATGAATCTTATAGAGGTTATTCTTTTGATTTAGATTCAACAATAAAAAAATTGTCCGAAGATGAAAAAGATGCAATATACGTTGGAATCGCTGCAGCAAACGATGAAGCAAGAAGGATATCCGAATATAACGATAAAACACTTGCAGAATTTATAATCTCTTCTATTCATCCATATTTAGCCCAAAGATATAGAATGAATAGTTATGTATATTGTTGTTGTTGCTCAATAGCTTCTTATACAGGCTTACTTTTAAATCAAAGCCATATATTTAAAGGCGTTATATTATTCTCACCACTTATTTCAGATGATAATTTTGAAAAAATTAATAGTACAGAAAACAATCTGTGCTATATTTATTCAGGAAAAAATGAAGAAAACAAAAAATGTTTAAATACAGTATATACATTAAAAAAAATAATTCCAAACTCTTATATTAATTTAGATGATAATTCTATTCATAATGAAAGTTATTGGAAAACAAAACTTTATGATGCTTTAAATTATCTCATTTTATAATTGGAATATATTACCAGTTCAAAAAACTGGTATTTTTTTTATAATTGGGGTAGGAGGTTTAAAAAATGAAAAGAATATTTATTTTCGTAATATGCTTTTTAACTCTTTTTATATTTAATCCATACTTAAATATAAATGCAGGAACAATTAACAGTCAAGCAGGTGTCGTAAATACAGATGGGGTTAATTTAAATGTACGGTCAAATAATTCTACAAGTTCTAAAATTATCTCTAAATTAAAAGACAAATCTTATGTTACAATATTAAATACTAAAGGTGATTTTTACTATGTTGAATATCAAGAAGATGCCTTTGGGTATGTTCATAAATCCTATGTTAATATCATTTCATCTTTAAATAAAATAGTTAATACCAACGGTTCTAACTTAAACGTTAGATATGGTCCTTCAACAAATTATAAACAATTTGAAAAAATAAAAGATAAGGATTATGTTGTTATTTTAGAAAATAATGGTTCATTTTCAAAAGTTCTATTTGAAGGTAATAAAACAGGCTATGTGTCAAATGATTATTTAAAGAGTTTATACACCTATGATTCTATTAAATTAAATATAATTGATTATAAACAATATGATTCAAGGTGGTCATATTTAACATTAGGAACATCAGGAAAAAGCATCAAACAAATTGGTTGTTTAACTACTTGTATGGCAATGAGCGAAAGTTATCGAACAAAAACAACTATAACACCTAAAGATATTAGAAATAAAAGTAGCTATACATCCGATGGTTCTTTATATTGGCCAAAAGAATATACTACTTCTACTTCAAAAAATTATTTAAGTATTATATATAATAAACTTAAAAATAATATACCTGTTATGATTGGATTAAAAGACGGAAAAGGTGGACAGCACTGGGTGTTAGTTACAGGATTTACAGGCGGAAACACCTTAAATGCAGCAAACTTCATCATAAATGATCCTGCTTCAAACAAAACAAGATTAAATGAGGTTATAGATAATTATCCTTATTTCTACAAAATAGCATATTATTCATAAAAACTGTGATTTCACAGTTTTTTTCATATTTAATGTTATTCAACAACAAATATAATATTTTTCATTTTTATATTTTTGATAATATTTCAATTTTACATTTTACTAAACTGTTGACTTATTAAAATTTTCATCACATTTATATTCACATAAAAAGGATACTAAATTATCACTATTTCAAAATAAAAACAACACATATTAACGATTTAAAAAAAGGATGTATCTTCATTAGATACATCCTTAAATTATTTTAATTAAATTAGTTTAATTCAGCAAAATATTTGATTGTTCTAACCATTTGGCTAGTATATGAATTTTCGTTATCATACCAAGATACAACTTGAACTTCATATAAATCATCTGCAATCTTAGCTACCATTGTTTGAGTTGCATCAAATAATGAACCAAATCTCATACCGATAACATCAGATGAAACAATTGGATCTTCATTATATCCGAATGATTCAGAAGCAGCAGCCTTCATAGCAGCATTAATTCCTTCAACTGTTACATTAGAACCCTTAACAACTGCAGTTAAAATAGTTGTAGATCCTGTTGGAACTGGAACACGTTGAGCAGAACCAATTAATTTACCATTTAATTCTGGAATAACTAATCCGATAGCTTTTGCAGCACCAGTTGAGTTAGGAACGATATTAGCAGCACCAGCACGAGCTCTTCTTAAATCACCTTTTCTATGAGGACCATCAAGAATCATTTGGTCTCCTGTATAAGCATGAATTGTGCTCATGATACCTGATTGGATTGGTGCATATTTATTTAATGCATCAGCCATAGGTGCTAAACAGTTAGTTGTACAAGAAGCTGCAGAAATAATATTGTCTTCTTTTGTTAAAGTTCCTTCATTAACACCATAAACGATTGTAGGTAAATCATTTCCAGCTGGAGCTGAAATAACAACCTTCTTAGCACCTGCTTCGATATGAGCTTGTGCTTTTTCTTTCTTAGTATAGAAACCTGTACATTCTAATACAACATCTACACCTAATTCACCCCAAGGTAATTCAGCTGCATTAGCTTTAGCATAGATAGTAATATTCTTTCCATCAACAGTGATAGAACCTTCTCCTGCTTCAACAGTATGTAATCCTTCACCGATATGTCCACAATATCCACCTTGTGCAGTATCATACTTTAATAAATTTGCTAACATCTTTGGATCAGTTAAATCATTAATTGCAACGATTTCATAACCCTTTGCACCGAACATTTGTCTAAAAGCTAAACGTCCGATACGACCAAAGCCGTTAATTGCTACTTTTATAGCCATAATTTTAAATTCCTCCTATAGTTGTTTTTTACATTACTTATTTTACCACTTTATTTTTTTATTATCAATATATTTTATGTCGACAATATCAAACAAAAAAATGTAAACGTTTTTGTTATCATAATAAATGATAAAAAAGGAGGATAAA
Organism: uncultured Anaeroplasmataceae bacterium; assembly: GCA_964441815.1. Taxonomy (GTDB): domain Bacteria; phylum Bacillota_I; class Bacilli_A; order Acholeplasmatales; family Anaeroplasmataceae; genus Pelethenecus. The sequence goes on from CAYTVE010000004.1 coordinate 19,670, forward strand.
AATGAACTATATTCCATATGTATTAGAAAAAAGCACAAATGGTGAAAGGAGCTATGATATTTATTCTAGATTACTTCAAGATAGAATAATATTGCTTATTGGCGAAATTGACGATCATACATCAGCGCTATTGATATCTGAACTATTATATTTAGATTCAATAAATAACGAAGATATTGATATTTATATATCTTCACCTGGTGGTTCAATTACAGCTGGCTTAGCTATATATGATACTATAAGACACATTAAATCGAGCGTTAATACTATAGTTGTTGGAATGGCAGCATCTATGGCAGCATTCTTACTCGCTAGTGGAACAGGAAAAAGATATGCATTACCTCACGCAGAAGTTATGATTCATCAACCTTATGGTGGAATGCAAGGTGTTGTTTCTGACATAGATATCCAAGCAAAAAGGTTATTAAAAACCAAAGATTTAATGAATACATTACTTGCAAAACTTTGCAAACAACCAAAAGAAAAAATAGTCCACGATACAGAAAGGGACTATTATATGAGTGCAATGGAAGCATTAGAGTATAATATTATAGATGAAATTCTATCTTAGTGATAGAATTTTATTCTTTTAAAAAAGTTCTTCTTATCCTACTTAAAAAATCATTTTTATTATTATGACCTATTTTAATTTTATTTTCTCCTAAAGTAATAGATAATGAATTAAAATCTTTTAAATTATAAGATATATTATCTACTGTTACATATATATCTTCTTCACAACTACATTTAAAACTTATTTTTCGATTGCCAGCTAATAATAGAGGTGAACCTAATGTTCTATATTCATTAGAATTAATTCCAGCCATTTCTGTTATTTGTAGTACTTTTAAACTAGAATCTACAACAGCACCATTTAATGATTTATTATAAGCAGTTGACCCATAGGCTGTTGATACGCACATTCCAGTTCCTCTAAATTTTTCAAATAATATATCATCAATTAAAACATCTAAAATGAGTGTTTTAGGTGGTGATATAACAGTTAATTCATTTATCGCAAATGTATTAATAATATTTGTTTTAGTCTTTATTTTACAATCCAAAATATCAATTTGATCTAATTTATAATTTGAATTATTAATATCATTTATTAAATCATTTATACAATCTGTTGTATAATCAGCATAAAATCCTAAATGTCCTGTATGAATACCAAAAAAAATAGAATTAGGGTATTTATGAACAGCATCTATAAAAGTTCCATCTCCACCAACAACTATCACTATATCCGGATTTTTATAGTCTAACATCATTTTTATATCACTTAATAGTTTTTCTTTTATATTATTTGATAAATCATCATTTTTATTTAAAATACAATATTTCATTACTTTTTACCTCATCTTTTTAATAATATTTTAACACAATACTTGATTTTTTTAAATAAATATTAGATAATATTATATATTGTTTATGAGAGGTATATATGATGAACAAAAATAAAGAAATAGAATTTAAAACATTTATTTCAAAAGAAACATATGAAGTTTTATTGGACGAATTTAATTTATCTAATAATATATTTCCACAAACCAATCATTATTTCGATACAGATGATTCCAAATTATTAGAAGAACAAACTGTATTACGAATTAGACAAAAAGGTTCAAATTATAAATTAACTAAAAAAACACGTTCTAAAGTTGGAGCCGATGAAACACATATCTTCATAACTAAAGATAAAGCTCAAGAAATGCTTAATAGAGGATTTGATGCTTCAATTATAGGAATTCCATTTGAAGTTAAAAAGGTAGCTGAATTAACAACTTACCGTGCCTCTTGCCCATATAAAGATGGAACTCTTTTCTTTGATAGAAGTGAATATTATGGTAAAATCGACTATGAAATAGAATATGAGGTTGACGAAGTTAAACAAGGATTAAAAGACTTTAAAGACTTCCTAAACTATTATAATATTGAATATAAAGAATCTATAAGAAAAAGTAAAAGAGCATTTGATAACAGAAAATAAAACATGGTGTAGCAATTTGCTACACCATTATTTTATTTTAATTCAGTCTTATATTTCTCAAACTCATTCTTATTGCAATAAATGAAATGTCCGGGATTAATTTCCATCAATTCGGGTTTATCAACTGAATAATCATGAGCAGTTTGAGGATTATAAATTAATCTTTCACGAGTTTTTTCTGTTAATGGATTAGGTTTAGGTATTGCAGATAGTAAGGATTTAGTATATGGATGAAGTGGATTTTTAAATAATTCACTACTATCAGCAAGTTCAACAATTTTCCCAAAATACATAACAGCTATTCTATCACAAAAATATTTAACAACACTTAAATCATGAGCAATAAATATTATTGTTAAGCCTAAATCTTCTTTCAAATCATTTAATAAATTTATGATTTGAGCACGAATAGAAACATCTAATGCACTAATTGGTTCATCACAAATTAATAATTTAGGATTCATAACTAAGGCTCTTGCTATACCAATTCTTTGACGTTGTCCACCAGAAAATTCATGTGGATAACGAGAAGCATGGTCAGCAACAAGTCCAACCTTTTCAAGCATTTCAACAACCTTATTATGCATTCTATTTTTATGTTCTAAGGTAACCTCAGCTTTTCTAGCTAAAATTTCAGCCTTAGTTTCATTATACTTGCTAATTAATAAAGCCAATTCATCATTCAAATTATTCTTTTCATCTTCTGATATACTGGCATCCTTTAACTTATCAATTAATGGTTTACTTTCATTTGTAAATGAAGTTTTAGCATTTTTAAGTTCAACCTTGAATTTATATTGATATAAATATTCTAATTTAAGTTTTTCTTTTTCTTCTAGATATTTAACAACTAAGTCCTCAACAGTCTTTGTATAATTTTCGTCTAATGCTAATAATTCCTCTTGAAAATTAGAACTATCCTTAGAATATTTTTTTGATATTTCAACTAAAGAATTTATATAATTTCCCTTAGCTTTATCCAAGGCTGTCTTATGATCAAATTTTAAATTCTTCAATTCTATCTTATATTGATTTTTTTCTAAGGAACTAAATTTTTGAATTTTCAATCCTTCTTGAATGATATCCTCAACAGTCATTCTTGGATCAAGTGAATCAACTGGATCTTGGAAAATCATTTGAATTTCATTAACTAATTTTCTTGGGCAATGACGATTATCAAATTTTATTTGACGCATTTTAGCTTTTTGAGTGCTACAAATTTTTTTAGCATATTCTTTAGCTTCAAATACTTCTGCAATATATTTAGCCTCTATTTGAGCAAACTTTTCTTTATAATCAGAACTAGTTTTATCTAAAGAAGATAATTCTAATGATTTTGCATTTGTTAATTCCTTTAGCTTGTTGTTTAACCTAATTTTTGTATATTTAACTTCCTTACGATTCCAACGATTACCAGCTGAAATACGATAACCTTTATAATATACAGAACCAGATGTAATGTCATATAATTTTATAATAGAACGACCAGTTGTAGTTTTACCACAACCAGACTCACCTACTATACCAAAGCATTCTCCTTGCTTAATATCAAAAGAAATATTGCTTACAGCTTTAAGTTTTGTTCTACTAGGTCCACTTCCGAAAAAGAAGAATTGTTTCAAATTTCTTACAGATAATAATATATCACTATTGATTAATTCTGGTCTTTTCTTTAGTTTTCTATGAATATTATATGTATTCTCCATTTCTTTACATTTTAAAGCAATTTGAGAATCAATAATTTCTTCATTATCATCAGCAAATAGTAATTCATCTTCATGTTCATCAGAAATTATTTGTCCTTCATCGTTAGCAGCAATTTTACTTCTCAATTCTTCATCAAGATTAAAATCATTTTCTTTACGTGTATTACTCATTTGAAGAATCCTCCTTTACTGTACTTGAAGAAACCTTTTTAGTAGTAGAAGCTTTCTTTGTTGTAGTTTTACTAGTAGTACTAGTCTTTGCTGTACTTGAAGAAGCCTTTTTAGTAGTAGAAGCTTTCTTTGTTGTAGTTTTACTAGTAGTACCATCTTTTGTTGCACTTGAAGAAGTCTTTTTAGTAGTAGAAGTTTTCTTAGTTGTAGTCTTCTTTTCTACACTATCTCCAACAGCCTTTTCAGAATTCATCTTTTCATTATTTCCTAAAGCAGCATTAATTCTTTCTGATACTATTTTAGGCATTTCAACCTTTGGAGCATTCGGATGTAATAACCAAGTTGCTGCATAATGTGTATCACTAACCTTAAAATAAGGTGGCTCATGTTCAAAATCAATTTTCATTGCATACTTACTTCTTAAAGCAAACGCATCACCCTTAGGAGGATAAATCATATTAGGCGGTGTACCAGGAATAGCATCTAGTCTTTCTTTACTATCAACATCAGGAATAGATGATAATAATGCCCATGTATAAGGGTGTTTTGGTTCATAGAATATTTCATTTACAGTTCCATATTCTACAATTTTCCCTGCATACATAACAGCAACTCTATCAGCCATATTAGCTACAACACCTAAATCGTGTGTTATAAAAATACAAGCAATATTTCTTTCTTTTTGAATCTTTTTAATTAATTCTAATATTTGAGCTTGAATAGTAACATCAAGTGCCGTTGTAGGCTCATCACAAATAAGAATTTCAGGTGTTGCTGTTAATGCTATTGCAATAACAATACGTTGTCTCATACCACCAGAAAATTCAAATGGATATTGTTTAAATCTCTTTTCAGGAAGTGGAATACCAACTTCCTTCATTATTTCTAAAGCACGTCTTTTTGCTTCCTTTTTAGTTATTTTTAAAGAATTAATTTTCTTTAGCTTAGCTTCTTCCTCTTTTTCCTTAATAGCTGCAAGTTCTTGTTCAGAAGCTGTTAATCTTGCAGTCTTTAAGTCGTTCATAGTATTTTTATATTCTTCTAAAACAGAAGCCTTATACTTATTAACCTCTGCTTTTGCTAAAGCTTTTTTATCAATCAAATTTTTCTTTAACGATGGTAATACTTCATTTAATTTACTAGTAGCGTTAGCCTTAGTTTCCTTAAATTTATTTTTAGCATTTTTAAGTTCATCTTTTAAATTATTCTTTTCTTCAATTCCTAACTCTTTATCCTTTAATTTTTGGGAAATATTCTTTTTAACTTCTTCATATTCTCTTAATGCTTTTTTTGTACTTAATTCCTTTTTATATTTAGCATTCTTATAAGCAGTTAATTCATCAATAACTATAGAGTTATACATGTTTTTTAATTTATTTGAATTAATTAATGTAGCCTCTGTAATTTGTTTTCCGATTCGTACAATAGGATTTAAACTTGATAATGGGTCTTGGAAAATCATTCCAATTTTATGACCACGAATGGTATGAAATTCCTCTTCAGAAACCTCAAGAAGATTTTCACCACGATACATAATACTTCCGCCTTCAACAATAGCGTTAGCAGCTAAAATACCCATTATTGCTTTAGATGTAACAGATTTACCTGAACCAGATTCTCCAACAATACATAATGTTTCACCAGGCTCTAAATCAAAGGAAACACCACGAACAGCTTGAACTAAACCATTATCAGTACTAAAATTTATTTTTAAATCTTTAACTTCTAATATTTTTTCAGCCATTCTAATCACTTCCTTTCAATGATGGATTTAATGCATCTCTTAAGCCATTACCAAATAAATTAAATGAAATCATTAGTAATGCAATAATAATTGATGGGAATAAAATAAGCATTGGATGAGATTCAAGATAAGTTTGATTTTGACTTAAAATTAAACCAAATGAATCTCCGCCCTGTAAGCCTAAACCTAAATAAGAAAGTGATGCTTCAGTAAATATTAAGCTTGGAATCATTAATACTGTTGATGTAACAATTGTTCCTAAAGCGTTAGGTAAAATATGTTTAAATATTAATCTTGTATCAGAAGCGCCTAGTGTTCTTGAAGCTAAAACATATTCTCTACCCTTAAAACGATAAAATTGTGTTCTTGTTCTACCAGCAGTTCCTAACCAACCAGTTAAACATAATGATAAACCGAATACTGCAAGACTATCTCCTAAATGAAGACGACACAATGTTACAACAATAACAGTAGGAACTCCACTTAAAATGTCTGAAAATCTTTCCATAATTAAGTCAACATTACCACCAAAATAGCCTGATATAGCACCCCAAACAAGACCGAAACAGAAACATATTGCAGCAACAACAATAGCAAATAATAATGATTTAAATAAACCAGCAAATGCAAGTTTAAATATATCTCTACCCATATCATCAGTACCAAATATGAACTTAGGCATACTACTATAACCATAATATTGATATTGACATACAGTTGCAGTATATTCTCCATTTTCTAAACTAATTATTTTTTTAACTGGACATTTATCAGATAAAATTTTGAAAGTGGAAATATCATCAGGATCACTAAATTCACACCAACCATTTTTTATATAATTTTTAATATCTGACATAAAAATTCTTCTGTCAATTGTGCCATAAACAGCTTGATATCTGTCATAAGTAAAATCTACATATTTAACACCATCAACTTCATATTCCTTTAAAGATAAAATAGCAGTTGATTCATATTTAGATAATGCACTAGCATCAAGTCCAACAAATTCTTCAGTTCCATCCCAAAAACCAGAGCCAGCAGAAAATAATTTAGGACCAATCAATTTTTCATAAGGATGAGTAGTTGAAACATCATGAGTATTAAAAACAGGAACAAAAATAGCCATCAATGCAATTATAGCAATAATCACAGCACCAACAATAGAAGCTTTATTCTTACAAAATCTTTTAAAAGCATCCTTAATAAAAGTTGTTGGTTTAGTATCAAATTTTGTATCATGAATTGTAACATCAGCTTGAACTAATGAAAAATCATCAAGACTTACAGTAAATTCATTACCATAAGCATCTTGTAATAAATTCATATCTTCCATTATTTCTTCGCCCCCATTCTAATTCTTGGATCAATAAATCCATAAGAAATATCAAGAATAACACCAGCAAGTAAACCAATAGTTGTAAATATGGCCATGTCAACAAATAAAACATTATAATCCTTTAAATTCATTGATTCAACAAATAGACTTCCTATACCTGGAATACCATATAAATTTTCAAGAATCATTGATCCACCTAAAATCCCAATGAATTCAGCCAAAATTGATGGAACAATTGGAACCATTGCATTTCTTAATGCATGTCTTAAAATTGCTTGACGTTTAGTTAAACCCTTAGTTCTAGCAAGTAATAAATATTCACTTGACATTACTTCACATAATTCAGCACGAACAAAACGAGCATAACCACAAATAGAACCAAATGATAATGCAACGACCGGTAAAATATAACCAAGTATTCGAGTTGATAATGGAGCAGTTGATGCTGGGAATTTAGTTGGTAACCAACCTAAACCATAACAAAATGCACTCATTAATAATGTTATTAAAACAAAACTTGGTATTGATATAAATATCATAACAGATGTAGATATAACATGGTCTGTTAATTTATTCTTTTTTAATGCTGCGATAATACCTAAAATAATTCCTAGCGGAACAGATACTATAACAGATATAATATTAATACGTATAGAAGTAGATAATCTAGTACCAATAATAGAAATTGCTGAAACATTAGGCATAACATAAGTAGATGTTCCCCAATCCCATTTTGTAACAATATTCTTTAACCAAGAGAAATATTGTTGGAAAACAGGTGTTTCATAAAAATAATGCTTTTTATTGGCAGCATCACGATACTCAAATAATGCATCACCTAATTCCTTCATAGGTTTCTTATAATCTAAAACAAATCCCTTATTAACTTGATCCATAAAATATGCAAACTTTGTTTGGTCATTTCCAACTGGCATTGAAAATGGTAAAAGCTTCATCAAAATAAAAGTTAATGAAAGAATTATAAAAATTGTAAAAAATGCAAGAATTACTCTTTTAAGTACGTATTTCCACATTTTATAATCACCCCTTTTTATATAATTATATTTTACTAAAAAAATCGAAAAAATCAATCTTTTTTAGTAAAATAAACAAGAAGAGCTGGTAATAGCAATCATTGCCAGCTCATATCTTGTTATTAATTTATTTTTTACTTATATTCTGGGAAATATGAATATAATGATACATAAGCTTCTGTAGGTTCACCATCACCAAGTGTTACATTGAAATAAAGATCAAATCCAACATCACCTTGGTAAGTTTCAGCTAAATCTTTAGAAATAGTAATAGTAACAACTCCATTTTCAAAAGTAAATTCTACTTCACTTTCATCATATTCTTCGCCACCATACCAGCAACAAACTACGCTATCAAGTTCAACAGAAACAACATCAGTAATATTTGCAACAGCTAATTTGATTTGAACAGTTCTTGAAGCATCTGTTTCACTCTTCTTATTAGATACTAATGCAGCATCATATAATGTAGCTAATTTACCATCGTTTGTAACAACAGCTCCTTGATCAGCAGCTTGCCATAAAGCATCAAATGTATATTTCTTACCTTTATATTCAATACCAGCATCTTCATTTGTATCTGGACCAAAGTTTAATGTAAATCCTGAAGAATTATCTGATTTAAGAACTTCTAAGAAATTAAGTGGATTTAATGTATTACCTGAAATACCACCAAAACCAATGTCATATTGACCAATCATCATTTTCTTATAGTAAACATCAGACCATGTTGCAACAGAAGTATTTTTAATTTTTAATGTTAATTGATTATTGCATACTTCTGCATCATTAAAGCAGCTTTCAACAAATTGTGCTATTTCTACACCAGCTTTTTCAACTTGTGTTTCATACATCCAACAAATTTCAATTTCGATTGTATCTCCTGCTTTATATGTTCCATCAGCTAACCATCTAGTTGCTGCCTTCTTGAAATAATTTATAGCTGTATCTTTATTATAACCATAACTTGTTTCCCAACCTTCGCCATAAATTGCATCCATTGCATTCTTATGAGCAGCTGTTGAATTATATGATTCTCCAGTTTCTGGGTTAGACATATATGCATCTGAGAAATAACTTAATGATGGAGTAGCACCACGGCTTTCAGCATAAGTTTTACGATCAATTGACCAGCTTAATCCTAATAAGAAATCATCATCACTTAAACAAGGTTTTACATCCCAATAATTTGATTTAGAAGTTTGAGTAATAATACCATTAGTACCAAATAATGTTTCCCATTCTTCTTTTGTACAAGTATTGATATTTAATTTAGTTGTAGAATTCCCTTTAGTTAATTGAGTTTCATCTGTATAAATTTCACCCTTATCAACTTGAGTTTGAGGGATACCTACTTCATCTAATTTACCAGCCTTATATTCTTTCCAAGCAGCTTCAGTATCAGTTGCTGCAGCTTTTAATACTGCAACATGTAAACCATCAATTGTATAACGATCAGCTCCACCTTTTACAGCAGGTAATAAATTTTCATTTTTCTTAAATACAAATTCTTGATCAACTTCCCATGCTTCAACAACATATACACCTGAAGATAATGTTGTATCTACTGGAGTTAATGTTTGATCATCATTAAATGAACCAAATACTTTAAATCCACCAATTTCATCTAAGAATGATTGTGGGATTGGACAATTTAAAGAACTATTTAAATAATATAATGCATAGAAAGGTGTACATGATTGATTAAATTCAAAATCAAGATATGATCCTGTACTATCAGTTCCAGTCTTAACACCTACATTTTCCCATGCTTCTTTTGCTTCAACAGTATCTGCACCATTTGCAGAGGCATTATAATATGCATTCATACCTTTAATAGAGCCAGTACCTGTTAAACCTTCAGCACCACGAGCTAAACCATTAGATTGTGTTACTAAACCTTTAATAGAAGTAACATAGTCTTCTAATTTTACACCAGTTCCATTCCATTTTTCATATGTACTGGCATTTGAACTTAACGCATATTTATATCCATCAGCTTCAGTTCTAACATAAATACGATATTTATTTGTTTTTGTAGAACTTGTTGGATTTGCAATTAATTCACCTTTAGAATTAAGTGGAAGCGGACGATAATCGTCTCCAACCTTGTTTGCTTCAGTAGCTGCAGATGGGAAATATACATAACTATCTTTAGTGCTATTTAATTTAGCATCAAAATATCCATTAAATACATAACCACAATAAGAACCAACTACAGAACCTTTATCATTCCAATAATTTAATGTTTTTGGATCTTCCGCTTCATATGTATGATAATATGATGGATATGTTAAATCCTTAGCTGATAAAGTACCATTTAATGAACCATCAGATAAAACGCCAAATCCAAAACCAGTAATATATTCATATTGAACAGTATTACCAATTTTATCATCAGAACCATCAGCTCTTTTCTTTACAGCTGTAGGAAATACAATTCTACTTGAATATTTATTATAACCACCATTATCGTATAAAACTAATCCTGTAAGGTTATTTTTTACAGCATACTCTTCTAGTAGACCTAAGATTTCAGTTCTCTCTTCATAAGAAGCATTTGTAAAATCTTCAACTCTACCACCTGTTGCTGCACTAACAACAGCACTTAAATCTTCAAATTCTGCATCTTCATAGTTCCAAGATTTCTTTTCACCACAAGAAGCTAAACCTAATGAAAGTAAACCCGCTAATGCTAGTGTTCCAAATAATTTACTCTTTTTCATATTTTTCTCCTCTTTCTTTGACTATTTTAGGAAATTGTCAAAATAAATTTCATAAACAATCAAACAAACTTAATTTTAGTTTGTTTATATTCCTAATTTTATTTATGATTTCTTACCATTATACTCAATATAAAAAATAAATCAATATATTTTTGTTCAAAATATATGTAAAACGTTTTCTAAACTTATTTTTTTGAATTCTATACTTTTAATTTCGAATTATATTCGTTTTTTATACATAAAACAAAACAATTGACAATACAATAAAAAAGAATCCTATTACTGCATATGGAACAAAATTAAATTTATGTTCTTTTCTGCTATTACTTTTTTCTATAGAATATTCATAAAAGCTAGGTTTTTTATTATTTTCTTTAGGTTTAGCAAAAAAATGTGTAAATATATCAAATGCTCCAAAATACGTAACTATCGATAATCCACTAACACAAATTAAAGCAAATCCCGCAATAAATAAGGCATCAATATAATTTATCATTTTATTCCAACCGTTTGTGATATTATATGTTACAACAACCAAAACCACAAATAAAAATGAAAGTAAATATCTCAACCAAGAATGAATAAATATTTTTTTAAATTTTGTCATTATGTCCTCCTCTTTGCAAAAAAATGATTATACTTTTTTATATAATCATTTTAAAAAACCATTTATTTTATCTTCAATAATACCTGTTACTTGATTAAGTAATTGATTAACATCTTCTAACAATTCTAAGTATTCCTCAACAAAAGGAAAATCCAATATTTCAGAATATACTTTATCATATTCTTCTTTATATAATATATATTGTTTTTGTTGATGATATTCTTTGGCATTTACTAATTTTTTTTGAATCAACTTTAAATTATTTATTTTTTCATTTAAAGTTAAATTATTATTAATAAACTTTTCTAATTCTTTTATTCTTTTAACTTCTGGAAGTTCCAAGAAAAGTTCAGTTAATTTATTCACAAAGTTCTCCAATCATAAACCATGTTTTAGCATCTGTTACTTTAACCTTAACAATTTTACCAACCAATGACATGTCATCTGATTTAAAATGTGTTAATTTCAAATGCGGCGTATAACCACACATCATCCCTTCACCATTTTTAGATTTTCCATCGACTAACACTTCAACAATAGTATTTAAAAATCTTTTATGTCCTTCTAAATAACCTTCGTTTATAAAAGTATTTAAATATGTTAAACGTCTATGTTTTTCTTCTTCTGTTATTGAATCTGTCATTGTTGCTGCCGGTGTTCCTTCTCTTTTAGAATATATAAAGGTGTATGCACCCTCATACTTAGCATTTTGAACTAATTTGATAGTATTTAAAAATTGTTCTTCTGTTTCATTTGGAAATCCAACAATTATATCAGTAGTTAATGCAATGTCAGGAACAAGTTCTCTTAATCTATTAACCTTAGACATATATTCATCATAAGTATATTTACGATTCATTTTCTTAAGAATTTCATCATCTCCTGATTGAACCGGTAAATGTAAATGTGGCATTACACTCTTGCAATCACGCATAGCAAGCATTGTCTTTTCATCTAAATCACGCGGATGAGAAGTAGTATATCTAATTCTTTTAATTCCCGTTTTATCTAAATCATATAATAAATCACCAAATGTATAATCTTCGCCTAAATCTTTTCCATAAGCATTAACATTTTGACCTAGTAATGTTACTTCTACATATCCATTTGATACCAATTCCTTAACTTCATTAATAATATCTTCTTTAGCTCTTGAACGCTCTCTTCCTCTAGTATAAGGAACTATACAATATGTACAAAATTCATCACAACCATACATTATATTAACCCATGCTTTATGCTTAGATTCTCTAATTTTAGGAGCATCTTCTAATATTTCTCCTTCACTAGAAATAACCTCAACAACCTTTAATTTACTTGCATATGCTTCAGCTATGAGATTTGGTAAATGATTTTTATTATGTGTTCCAATAACTAAATCAATAAAATTATATGATTCAAGAATTTTATTTGTTGCATTTTCTTCTTGTGGCATACATCCAGCAATTCCAACAAGCATATCAGGATTTTCTCTTTTACGTCCTTTTAGTTGACCTAAAACTCCCCAAATACGTTGTTCTGCATTTTCTCTAATCGCACAAGTATTTAAAATTACAACATCTGCATTCATTGGTTCGTTTGATTTGGTATATCCAATTTCTTCTAAGATACCAGCCATAACCTCACTATCAGCTTCATTACCTTGACAACCATAAGTAAATATTGCATAAGTCTTACCAATACCTAAATTTTTATATTTATCTTCTACCTTATATCTTATAGTAGGAATATTTTTGTTTTTACGCATTCTAGCATCTTTTAATGATGGTAACGCAATCTTTATATTTTTCATTTAAATCACCGCTAAGTATTATATAATAAATATTAATATATTTCAAATACTTTAAATTTATATAATGACATTTTGGAAACAATTACGACTATATTATATTGTATTTAAATAACTTTTACTTGTTTTTTATTTTCAAAAGAGTTATAATCAATTTAGTAGTTTTAAAAGTCAATGATATAGCGAATGGTAGATAGTGAAAGTACCATATAAACTTTTATAATGAATTGGTTATATATCTTAATAAAAGAGCTAATATTTATGTTAGAATTAAGGTGGCACCGCGTAAAATTTACGTCCTTATAAACTGTAAGTTATAAGGATTTTTTTATTTTTAAATAGAGAGGAAAATATTATGAAAAGAATGCTTAGTGGTATTAAACCAACAGGACAATTAACATTAGGAAATTATATAGGAGCTATTAAACAATTCATTAATTATCAAGATGAATATGAATTATTTATATTTATAGCTGATTTACATGCATTAACTTTACCAATCGACGCTAAAGAATTAAGAAAAAATACAAAGGATTTAATTTCTGTTTATTTAGCTTGTGGTCTTGACCCTAATAAAGTTATTTTATTTAAACAAAGCGATGTACATGAACATGCAGAATTAGGCTATATTATGGCTTGCAACTCATATATGGGCGAATTGTCAAGAATGACGCAATATAAGGATAAAACAGCTAAAATAAAAGATAATGGTTCAATACCAACTGGCATTTTTATTTATCCAGCTTTAATGGCTTCAGATATTTTATTATATGATGCTGATTATATTCCTGTGGGAATTGATCAAAAACAACATGTTGAATTGACAAGAGATTTAGCTATAAGATTTAACAATAGATATTCTGAAACATTTGTAGTACCAGAGCCTATTACTCCTAAAATGGGAGCCAAAATCAATTCTTTATCTAACCCAGAAAAGAAAATGAGTAAGTCAGAATCAGAAAAAGGAACTATTTATTTATTAGAAGATATCAATATTATTAGAAAAAAATTAATGTCAGCAGTAACTGATTCTGATAACGAAATCAAGTATGATCCAATAAATAAACCTGGTATATCTAATTTATTAACTATTGTTTCTGTTTTAGCTAATCGATCTATTGATGATTTAGTAAATGATTATAAAGATTTAGGATATGGTGTATTTAAAAAATATGTTGCTGATGTTGTTTGTAATGAACTTACTGCCTTACAGCAAAAAGTTAAAGAAATACAAGAAAGTAATGTTATAGAAGAAATACTTGCAGATGGTGCTAATAAAGCATCATATCTTGCAAGAAAAAAATTATCAAAAGTATATAGAAAAGTAGGATTAAGATAATAGATATTATAAAAAAGGCTTTGACTTAAAATGTCAGAGCCTTTTTGCCTTATATTTTCAAATTACAAATCATTTATTTTAAATGTTGAATATCCCTCATAATAATAACTATAATCAATGCCTTTCATATAAACATCTCGATCTTCTACTTTACTAGTCAATGCCTGTTTCAATATGTATTTAATTTCAATATCTTTAATAGGACTACGTTCCATGGCAGAAAGATATTCTTCTTTATCTACCAAACTCCAATCAACAACTTGACTCAATTCTTTTTTTAAAATTAAATCAAGCCAAATTCTTGTGCTTCTACCATTACCTTCGCGAAAGGGATGCGCAATATTCATTTCAACATATTTTTCTATAATTTTATCAAAAGTAGATTGTGGCATTTTTTCTATGTTTTTAAGTGCAGATTGTAAATACATAAGTGGTACAAAACGAAAGTTACCCTTTGCAATATTAACAGTTCTTATTTTGCCAGCAAAATCGTAAATGGAATCAAATAAATATTTATAAATTTCTACAAGCGAATTAAATGTTCCTGCTTCAAGACTATTTAAAAACCCCAAAGAGTTCAATTACTTTTTTTTACTATTTTTTTCTTCTATCTTAGCTAATTCAACCGAATCGATAATTCCAAATTTATTTTCTAAGACCATAATTAATTTCCTTTCTAGAATTTCAAAAACACAATGCTAAATCATTTGTCATTTTATAAAATAAACTCAATTAATTCACAACTATTTTCTTTAATTATACAATCGTACAATAACTTTCACCAAGTGTAATATGATATAACTATTGTATATCATTTCTACACTCAATCTAAAAACAATATTATTTTACTATCTAGCTGTTTTTAATTGTATTCCTTTGCTATTTTACTAACAAGACTCATGTCACATAAGCCATTAAAATTCATTTTAAAATGTTTCATAACATTAGGAATTTTTTTATCAGCTAATTTTTCAATTTCGCTTCTTATTTCTTCTTCACTTAGCATTTTAGGTAAATATTTAATTAAAACTTCTTTTTGTTTTTTAATATCTAAAACCTTTTCTTCTCTTTTAGCTTTTTCATAACCAGCCTTTTCTTCATCCAATTCTTTAATAGTTTTAGAAATAATTCTCAAACACTCACCATCTTCTAATGGTTTTCCGCCTTTTTCTATACTTTCTAATTTGAATTTACCGTAAACAACTGATAAAATACATCTAGCTTGTTTATCATGATTCTTTAATGCTTCTATATTAGCTTTAGCTATATCATCAAATAACATAACAATCATTTCCCTTCTTAATAATTATTAAATATTTTTTTGTTTTTTAGTCATTTTAAATAAATTAATAGTTTGATAAGAAACGCCTAATATTGAAAACAATATTGTAATAATTAAATTTGAGATAAATTCGGATTTAAATTCATCAACTTGCATACAAATATTAAAAGCATCAATATAACTCATATTTAATCCTTCATTTTTAGCAGCATTACCTGCAACAATTATATATGTCACCACTATTGTTAAAATCATAAATATTAATGTTGTTAATAATACAATGACAATCATCATTTTATTTTTCTTTCCACCAAATTTAATATATAAATAACTTCCTAAAACAGCTGAAACAGCTGCAGATAATGCTGAAATATATCCTAAAAATATTAAAATAATGGCAATAACAGCACCAACAACTCCACCAATACATGATCCTAAAAATCCTCTCAAATAATTATTTGGAGCATTTTCCATTTCTAAATTCTCTTGATCAATAATTTTATTTATATTAGATATACATTCTTCATCTAACGTAATAGTGAAATTTTCAATGTTACTTTTTTTAGGTTCATTCATTATTTCACCACAAACAGGACAATAATTACTATCTAACGCATTATTTTCTTTTAAAACATTAAATATTTCAGTTAATATATCATCTAATCTTTTAATCAATCCATTAATTGTAATACCACTTAATCCAATGAATAATCCATATTCTGTGAAATTAAATGTCAAAAACTTTATAGCTAAATTTTTTATTGTTTTAGTTATATTTCTTTTTTGTTCATCTGTTGTTTAACAAGAAATATGAAAAATCACTGGTGTTCTATTATTGAAAGAAGAATAACAAAAATTTACCTCATAGTTATCAATCTTTCCATAACCTATATTTTTTTCAACATTAAAGCCCTTTCCCTGTAAAAATAATTTAATTTTTTTATTCATAGCATACTCAACCTCACTTTATTATTTATTCTATCATTTAAATGTTATTTAATCAAGAAAAAAACCTCGTAATGAGGTTTTTAAGATATTATTGAGCTTTTACAATAAGTTTAATAGCAGTTTTTTCTTCTCCTTCAATTAATATATCGGAAAATGCCGGAACAACTACCAAATCCTTCCCCATAGGAGCTACATATCCTCTTGCAATCGCAATAGATTTTATAGCTTGATTAATAGCTCCTGCACCTATTGCTTGAACTAAAACCGTATTTTTTAATTTAAACGCGTTTGCTAATGCACCTGCTACACTACTAGGCTTAGATTTTGTTGATACTTTTAATATTTCCATAAAAAATACTCCTTTCTACATAACTATATGCAAAAGGAGTTTTATTAATGCTTTTAAAGAAATGGCACAGAAATTATTTTTTTAAAATCCTCTATTTTATTTACCTTGCCTAAATCTAATATGACACCACTTAATATAAAAGTTTTATCATTAGATACTTTTATTGGTTCATATATCCCAGATTTAAATCTTTCTATTATCATATCAGCATCACTACCTAGTACTGAATATTTGGGTCCACACATTCCTAAATCTGTAATATAACAAGTATTTTTTAATACTTCTGAATCATCAGTTTTAACATGCGTATGAGTTCCAACGATTGCATCTACTCTACCAGCAAAATCATAAAATAATGCTTTTTTTTCACTTGTTGCTTCTGCATGAAAATCAACTATTATTTTATCAGCGTCAATATTTTTAAGTAATCTATCTAATGTCTTAAAAGGACAATCAATTGATGCTGTCATATATACTCTGCCAAGTAAATTAATTAATGCAATTTTTTCATTATTATAATTAATATATAAAACTTCTTTTCCAATATTTGTAGAATAGTTAGCTGGTCTTGAAATACTTTCATCGTTAATATAATCTTTTATTTCCGATTTAGAAAATGTATGATTTCCCATACTCATTCCAACAATTCCTAAACTTTTAAGTTCCTTATAATGCTGATAAGATAAACCTCTACCTTTAGTAACGTTTTCTGCATTACACAAAATCATATTTATTTTATATTCTTTTTTTATGCTTTCAAGATTATTTTTTAATACTTTAATTGTTTGTTCTCCAACAATATCGCCTAAATATAAAATTCTCATATTAACTCCTTTTTTTAAAAAAATAGGGATGAGACCATCCCTATTTATTATTTTGCAACATCTACAGCACGTGTTTCACGAATAACTGTAACTTTAATTGTTCCTGGATAAGATAATTTATTTTCAATTTCCTCTTTAATTTGTCTAGCAATAGAAATAGTAGATAAATCATCGATTTCTTCAGGATTAACCATTACACGAACTTCACGACCAGCTTGAATAGCAAATGATGAAGCAACACCCTTAACACTATTAGATATAGCTTCTAAGCTTTCTAGACGTTTAGCATAATTTTCTAATGAATCACTTCTAGCACCTGGTCTAGCAGAAGACAACGCATCTGCTGCAGCTACTAAAACAGCAATTATAGTCTTAGGAGCAACATCTTCATGATGTGATGCAATTGCATCAATAACTTCTTTTGGTTCATGATATTTTTTGGCAAGCTCAACACCAATATCTACATGTGAACCCTCAATTTCATGATCAACAGCTTTACCAATATCATGTAATAAACCAGCACGCTTTGCAATAACTTCATTTTCTCCAATTTCAGAAGCTAATTTACCAGCAATCATAGCTGTTTCAAGTGAATGCATTAAAACATTTTGTCCATAACTAGTTCTATAATTTAATCTACCAATTAAACGAACTAAATCTGGATGAATTTTACCAATTCCAGCTTTAAATACTGCTTCTTCACCTTTTTCACGAATAGCCATTTCGACTTCACCACGGCAACGTTCTACAACCTCTTCAATACGAGCAGGATGAATTCTACCATCGCTTACTAATATTTCTAATGAACGTTTAGCAATTTCACGACGAACAGGATCAAATCCAGATAAAACTACTGCCTCTGGAGTATCATCAATAATTAAGTCAACACCTGTTAAAGATTCTAATGTTCTAATATTTCGACCTTCACGACCAATAATACGACCTTTCATTTCTTCAACTGGTAATGAAACTGTTGAAACTGTAGTTTCTCCAGCTGTTTCTCCGGCATACTTTTGAATAGCTAAAGCAAGAACATTTTTAGCCTTACTCTTAACTTCCAAACGAGCCTTTTCTTCCTCTTCTTTAATATAGGTTGTAATCTCTGTACTCATTTCTTCACGAACATGATCCATTATAATCGTTTTTGCTTCCTCTTTTGTTAAACCAGCAATTTCAATCAATTTTTGTTCTTGTTGTTTCAAAATGGCTTCAACCTTATTATTTTGTTGTTCTAATTCAGTTTTCTTTTCATCGATCTTATTTTCTTTAGCATTTAACATCTCTTCGCGACGATCCAAATTAATAGAACGACGATCCAAAGTATCTTCTCTTTGATTTAATTTGTTTTCTAAATCAACGACAGCACTTCTTCTTTCCTTAATATCTCTATCAGCATCGGCTTTTAAACTTGCAATTTCTTTTTTTGCTTCAATAATAGAATCTTTTTTCTTTTTTTCAGCTTCTGATTCTGCAAGTGCAATTATTTTTTCAGCTTCATCTTTTGTACGTGCAAATGATTTTTCATGAGTTTTAACACGTATAATATAACCAAAAATGCATCCTAAAATAATCCCAATAATTAAACACAAAACAATAAGAAGAATCCAAATTGAGTTTGCTAAACTTAAAATAATTAAACTCATACGTTTCCCCCTTGTTGATATAATTTAGTTCAAAACCATTTTTTATTATACTCATTTTACGACTTTAAGTCAATGAAAAACACTTTTAAATTACGAAAAGTGTCAAAAACTCAAAAAATAATTATTATAAATAGTGAAATTATATAAAAAGTTTGATATAATAAGAAATATATGAGGTGAAAAAATATGAAAAAAGAAAAAAATAAAAAATTCCATTTTCGCTTACCAAAGCTAACCCCATTAAATCTTATTTTAATGATATTAATACCTATCGTAGTTTTCTTTGTTATCGCGATACCAGTATTATATGTTAATTCATATAACGCTAATAAAGTTAGTGTTTTTTCTAGTCAACTAGAAGAACTTGATGAAACAGCTAGAAAAGATGTTATCTACGGAAACAAAAACAAAATTGAAGATTTTGAATTTGTATTGTATTGTACAAATTATGACAATGAATCTGGTACAATAAAATTTAAAGCTTTTGCATATGAAAATGAAAAAACAAGAAATGTTATAGATTTATCAAAACAAATTTCAGTTCAACTTGGTATGTATAGTAATTGGATTAAATGCGAACAAACTTCTTCTAAATATAATAAATATATTGGAACTGGAGCTAATGTTGCAATGACCCAAAGTAGAAGTTATTTTGACTTTACAATTAGTAATGTGCCTAAACTTCCAAAAAAAGGTGATTTACCATTTATAAATATTAAAACAATTCCTTTATATGCATACATTACTTATTCAACAATTATAAACGGAACTGAAACAACAAAAAGATACATATTAAAATATGAATATAATGATTATGTAATAGGCTCAAACAAAATTGAAGATACACGTGAAAAAGAATTAAATGTTTCCTCTTCTTATATTCAATGGAGATATAAAAATGACACTAGCTGGACAAACGCTTTTGCTATTTCAGATTTAACAGGTGTTGAAGTTAGAAACTCAGATACTCATATTCAGTGGAAAAGAAAATGTGATACAGATTGGATAAATTATAAATCATTCGATCAATTAAGTGGATATAGTGATGGTTTAACACCAAGTGTGAAAATCGAAAACAGCGCAATATATTATAGATTCGATGAAGACTCAACATGGCAATATCTTGTAAGCTGTACTAGTTTAACTGAAATTGAAGTAAGAGTTGATAATAATTATATTCAATGGAAAAGAAAATGGAAAACAGATTGGAATAATCTTAAGAACGTTACTGAATTAAAAGACTATGATGAATCAAACAAAGTTGAAACAAGAGTTAGCGGAAGTAAAGTACAATGGCGTTATTCAAACAGTTCAACTTGGAATGATTTAGTAACAACGGATTCCTTAATAGGAGTTATGGTTCAATTTAACACAAATAAAGATTTACAATGGAAATGTGTAGATGAAACAGATTGGAAAAATGTTATAATTAATAATGTTTTACAAACAGAAAAAAATCTTGATACTAATGAACTAAAATATGGTCCAACTTCTGGTGGAATTTAAAAATAACAAATACGGTTTCAAAATTGGAATCGTATTTTTTTTAGCAAAAAAACATCATATCAATACCTGATATGATGTTCTATCTTTAATCTAAACTAAATTTTTTAGATTTACTTTCACCTTTAAAAGTAACTTCTAATTCATTAATAGAATTTCTTAAAGTCTTAATTATTCTATCAACATCTTTCGTATCATAATCATAATTGCTTGTATTCGCAAGATTAGCAATTAATGATATTTGTTTTAAAGCGTTATTTGTTCTAGCTTCTGCTAATCTAATAAATTTTTCTTTTTTTGTTTCTTCCATTTCTAACTACCATCCTTATAATTTTATTTTACAACATATTAAAATATTGTCAATAAAAAGTAATTATGCTTTAGCATTATTAAAAGTATTATTAATGGTATTAATATATGTGCGTTTAAATGTAGATAAAATATTACCTTTATATTTTTTTATTGTACCATCGTCTAATATTATTTTTTCTTCCTTAGGATAATACTTTTCAAAAGAAATTCCAAGAGATATATTATAAACTGTTTCATATAATTTTGACACATTTATACTATTATTTTTATAAGATACAATGTCATCATATAATGATTTAAAAGGTGTATTATAACTTACATATAAAGCATTTTTAAGTGCAGGATCAATATTACTTATACTTTTTCTACTACACATAAAATCAATAAATTTATGTGCCAATTCAGAATTGCTAGATTTTTTAGGAATAACAAAATTATCACAAAAAGCTATTGTATCTTTAGGAATAAAAATATCAAAACCAACTTGATATTTATTTTTATAAATACCTGAATCAGTTGTTATAACGTTTATCATTTCATTAATTTCAGATAATCCAATATCACCATTTAAATATGCTTCTTCAACAACTGAAGCAACTTTATCACAATAATAATATAAAAAATCACCTGTCCACATGAAACCTAAATCTCTATTTTTAGCAACAATATCTTTTTTTATATCATCTGTTCCCCATGTATCATAATCCATTTTTTTAATTGTTTTATAAATTACATTTAATTTTTCAGAAGATAATTCACTATTTGTATCAAAGCCTAAATATTTACAAATAGCATAATAAGCATGCTGATTAGAATCGTACATCGCAACAGTTGTACCTTTAGGCAATACATTTCTATTAAATAAAACTTCCCACTCATTTGGAGAATTTAAAACTACTTCCTTTAATCCTTCTTTATATGTGGAATATACTATTCCCCATGTTCCCCATAGGTAAGGTACGTAATAATTAGAAATATTATTATACTTTGATTCTAATTCTTTTTCTATGCCCTTTACGCCTTCCATTAATTCATTTTTATTATAATTAGGTATTAAAGAATAATCAATTTCCATCAACATATCATTTTGAACCATTTTTAAAACCATATAATCAGATGGACACATAACATCATAAACGGTAGTACCAGCACTTAATTTTGAATAAAATAACTCATTTGAATCTCCTAAATCCATCATTACTTCACAGTTATATTTCTTTTCAAATTCACTAATAACATCTTCATCAATATATTCTCCCCAATTTAAGAATAATAATATATTTCTACCTTTACAAGATGTAAAAAATACACAAATAAATACTAATAGGATACAAAAACTAAATCTTTTTCGCATAGTTTCTTCTTCCTTTCATAAACATTGCATAAATAACAATTAAAATCATGGAAATAACTGTAACAGTTGTTGAAAAAGCATATACTCCTGGGAATAAAGACTTTTTACCAATTGAAGAATATATCCAAATCGATAACGTATTAAATCCATTACCTGTTGTAAAATAACCTACAACAAAATCTTCAAAACTAATTGTAAACGCAAGTATTACACCTGAAAAGATACCTCCTCTAATTGATGGAATCAAAACTTTAATTACTGATCTAAACGGTTTAATACCCAAATCCATACTAGCATCCATTAAATTAGGGTCAATTTCTTTCATTTTAGGTAATACTGATAATATAATGTAAGGTAATATAAAAAATATATGTGCTATTAAAATAGTCCAAAATCCAAAAATATGATGATTTAAAGGTAATATTAATGAAAAAATGAGCATTAATGATATACCTGTAACTATATCAGCATTTAAAAGTGGTATATTATTTAATAATGTGATTTTTTCTTTAACTTTAGGTGGTAAATAAAATATACCGACAGCAACAAATGTTCCAACAACTGCTGAAATAATAGTTGCAGTAATAGAAACCATAAAAGTATTTTTAATCGAGTTAGTAAGGCTTCTTTTATCGAACATATGAATATAATTATCAAAAGTAAATCCTTTGAATTCTGTTGTAGATGAACTTGAATTAAATGATTGAATTGCAATTAATATAATAGCTGAATATAACATAAAAACAGAAAAAATGACTAAAATAATACGTAGTATCTTCCAAATTTTATTAATAATTTTATATTCTTTATATCCATATTCTTCTAAAGTAGCTTTAGGATACTTCACTTCTTCATTTATCATATAAGTGTTTCTCCTTCCTTATCAACTTTATTTATTAAAAATATGGAACCAAGTATAATGACCAATAATAAAACAGCTAAAACAGCTCCTTGATTATAGCTCATATTAATAAAACTTTGTTCAATAATATTACCAATAAGTAAGTAGTTACCAGAACCTAATATTTTAGGGATAGCAAAGCCTGATAGACAAGGAAGTAATACCATCATAGATCCTGATATAACTCCCTTTAATGACATAGGAACTATAACTTTCCAAAACTTTGTGAAATTAGTTACACCTAAATCTAAAGCTGCTTCTTCTAAAAAAGGATCAATTTTTTCTAATGAAGTATAAATAGGTAATATAATAAATGGTAAATATGTAAATACCATACCAAATATAATGGCCCAACTAGTACCAATCAAATTTAATCCCTTAATATTTAACATATCAGTTATGATATTTTCTGGTTTAAAAATTGAAGCTAATGCATTAATTCTTAATAAAACATTAGTCCACATAGGTAAAATCAACAATAATAAAATCATATATTTATTTTTAATTTTTGATTTATATAAACTATACGCTAATAAATACCCAAAGAAAATACATAATAATGTTGTTATTATACTAAATTTCAAAGAATTAGCAAACGCAATTAAAACAGATTTAGAAGAAAGTATTGAAAAATTATTAAATGTTAATTGCATTCCTTTTATTTTTATCCCCTCAGTGTCAACAAACATCAAACAAAACATTATAATCATTGGAAAACAGGCAAATATATATAACCAATATAAATATGGTTTTGCAAGACGGTCTAAATGATGATTTTTGCTAATATTAGGATTTACTTTTTTATGATGGTTTTGCATGAACCGTCAACCTTCATTAAACAAATTTCATAAGGATCTACAGATAATCCTACTTTTTGACCTGTTTTTACATCCTCATAGGTATGAACAACAAATTCTTTACCTGCTAAATCGACACATAATTCATAATGGACACCTTTAAAAATTGACGATGTTACATCTCCTATTAATTTAGCTTTATCTAAAGGTACAACATCAAAATCTTCCGGCCTAATAACTACATCAACCTTCTCATTGTCAGCAAATTCATAACCAACACACTCAAAATCAACATCTAAAAATCTAACTAAATTCTTTTTAATATATATTCCTGATACGATATTAGACTCACCAATAAAATTTGCAACAAAACGATTAATAGGCTCGTTGTAAATATCTTTAGGAGAACCAAGTTGTTGAATAATACCATCTTTCATTATTACAATTCTATCGGACATAACCATAGCTTCTTCTTGGTCATGTGTAACAAAAATAAATGTTATACCTAAATCTCTTTGCATTTCCTTAAGTTCATATTGCATGTTTTGACGCAATTTTAAATCTAATGCAGAAAGTGGCTCATCAAGTAATAAAATTTTAGGTTTAAGTATAATAGCTCTCGCTATTGCAACTCTTTGCATTTGCCCGCCACTCATATTAGTAATTTTTCTATCTTCAAAGCCAGAAAGGTTTACCATTTCTAAAGCATTTTTTACAGCATTCTTTAATTTTTCTTTTAATTTCCAATTCATATCAAAGAAAGTAATCTTTTTTGCCTTTTCTTCTGGAACACCAAGTGATAACTTATCCTTTGTTATTTCAGCTTTCAATGCTTCCTTTCCACCAAAAAAATTAATCATAAACTTTCGACCACGATTTCTAAGTCCAAATGCTACATTATTAAATACATTTAAATGAGGAAATAATGCATATCTTTGAAAAACTGTATTAATCGGTCTAGCATACGCTGGTAAATCATTTATTTCTTTACCATTTACAATTATTTGCCCAGAATCAGGACTCTCAAAACCACCTATCATTCTAAGTGTTGTAGTCTTACCACAACCAGATGGTCCAAGTAGAGTTAAAAACTCGTTTTCATAGATTGTTAAATCAATATTATCTACGACTGTTACTGCACCATATTTTTTTACTATATTGTGCAATTCGATAATTGGTTTTTTCACCGCAATTTACCGAACTTGAAGAATAAAAAATATTCCTCTCCTTTTTTTCCTTTCCCCGATATTTTTAAGAGAAAATCTCTTTAAAAAATCTATTCATATAGACGAGATTAATTATACACCAAAAAATGATTTTGACAAGAAAAAACATTATATTTTATAAAAAAATATATCTCCTTTTAAAAAGGAGATATAATCTTAATAATTAAGTTTTTGTTCCATAGGAAAAAATAAATCATATAATTTATAAATATCGTCAAAATCATATATATGCAAAAAATTATGAACTTTTTTTACATTCCATTGTTTTACATTATAAACTTTAAAAAATGGTAAATATCTTATTCCTTTATTAAAATGCTTAATAACAGTATCAGATTTAATATCTCTTTGTTCGTTAAATCTAAATGGAATATATACTTTTTCTTTCAAATATTTATATAAAGCACTTTGATCAGAAAAATATAATTTTTTATGTTTTAATAATTCAATAGCATTTTCAAATAAATTAGTCTCTTTAACTCTTTTCATATTAATATATAATACTCCAGAATTAAAATAATCTTTTTTAATCCAAAATTTACCTAAATAATCTAAACACACAGCCATTTCTTTATTATCTATATCAATTTTTTTAAATTCTTCAAGTGAATCACAGCACATTACATCTGCATCTAAATATATTAATTTATCACAATTAATATATCTTGTAAGCAATAATCTTATTAATGAAGCTGGTGAATACTTTGGATTCATATTAGGAGTATCTTTAAATGTATTTTCAAAATCATTTGATACATCATAATAGGTTAACTCATTAGCAAAATTATATCCCTTCATCACCTTTTTCAAATACAAACAAGATTCTAAACTTATTTTGGGAGCATCACACCAAGAAACTTCCATAGTCATAATATGCAAATGAATAGGCTCCCTTGTATGTTTTAGCATAGATAAAACATTTAAGCAAATCCCATGAAAAATCTTTTGATTTCCTGTTTGTAAAACATGTATCATATTTTTAAACCTCTTCAACTTCAATAATATTTTCTTTAATTAATTCTTTTTTTCTATCCTTCTTAACTTTAATTTCATAAACTATATATAGCATAGCACTAATAATCGATAATAAATAATATGTAAGAGCACGCCATAAAATCATACCAGTAACACCAACATCACTTGATAAGCTACCAAATAATGAAGCAGTAAAAATTGTAGTAAACGCAAATTCAATACCACCAGTACCACCAGGCGTAGGAACCCATACCATTGTAGTTATAGCAAAAGCACTGGCTAAAATAATATATGGCATTATTTCAATACCAAAATTAGCACCTAAAGCTTTTAATATAAAATATGGTATTGCATAATAAAAAATTAAAGTGACAATTTTTATCAATATAGCCCCAATAAATGAACTTTTATGAGAAAAAATTTCTTTAGCTGCTTCTTGAGCATTTTCACAATATTTTTCAAAAGCTGGAACAGCCTTTAACAAATGTTTACCAATAAATTTTATTTTACATAATTGTAATAATAATTTTTTCAATGCATCTCTAATAAATTTACAAGTAGCCATTAATATCATAAAACATAATGTGAACAAATTCATTACGAATCCCAATATAATCATCCACGCTGTTGCAGAAGTAAAATTTTCACTAAATTTAGAATAAAAAATTAAGGAAATTACTGCAAAAATATTAGTAGCAATCATATAGGCGATAAAATTTGAAACAATTATACCTGTAGAATCACTTGCTTTTATTTTCTTCTGAGTAAATAAATAAACTTGAACAGGTTGTCCTCCAGTTGAAAATGGTGTAATATTATTAAAGAAATGTTCTGTTCCACCTACTAAATACAAATCCATAAATTTAGCTTTAGAACGATTATGTTTAGCGATTAAGCATAATGATAATGGCCATAATAATGCATATATAATAATACATGCAACAGCTAAAGTCATATCTATACCGTCAACTGTCTTTATCAATTCTAAAGTAGCGTTTATATCGTTAAAATTTAAAAATATGGCAAATACTGCAATTGTCATTAATAAGACTAAAATAATAGAAATAATTGTTTTTTTATGTGACATTGGTTTTTTATTTACTTCTTGGTCTTTATTTTCCATATTTTCACTCCCTTCTCTTTCTTATTTTACTTAAATAACACAAAATTATCAATACTTATTAACATTTTTCTTGATAATATATCATAAAAGTGATAAAATTTTTTTGTAAAATATATTTTACATTATTGAAATTAAAGGAGTTGAAAAAATGAAAGAAAAAATTATATATTATAATGATTTAAAAAACGATGATTTTTCTGGAACACATATTAAAACAACGCCTTTAAAAGATAATTATAAATATATACATAAAAATCCTTTTTGGATTATAACAGCAGGTTTTGTTTATTTTATTTTTGCAAAACCAATAATTTTTTTTATCACTAAATTTATATGTCATCAAAC
The DNA here is from genome assembly GCA_964441815.1 of uncultured Anaeroplasmataceae bacterium. GTDB lineage: Bacteria > Bacillota_I > Bacilli_A > Acholeplasmatales > Anaeroplasmataceae > Pelethenecus. The sequence continues at coordinate 47,697 of CAYTVE010000004.1, forward strand.
TTTTGCAAATAAAAAAGTAATAAAAGAAACTAAAAAAACTGGTGGAATTGTTTATGGTAATCATACTACTATGTTAGCTGATGCTTTTGTTCCAAATTTATTATTTAGATGGAAAAGAAATTATATTATTTCATCTCCTGAAACAATGTCTATTAAAGGAATTAAATGGTTATTACAAATGCTTGGTGTATTACCTTTAACAGATAATTTAACCCTAAAAAAGAAATTCTTGCGTTCATTAAAATATTTTTTAGAAAAAAATAAAATAATAACATTATATCCTGAAGCTCATATATGGCCTTATTATACTAAAATAAGAGATTTTGATGAAACAAGTTTTAAGTATGCAGCATTATTTAATAAACCTGTATTTGCATTAACTAATTGTTATCAAAAAAGAAAATTTGGAAAAAAACCTCGTATTGTAACATATATTGATGGTCCTTTTTATCCTAAATCAGAATTAAACACTAAGGAAAATGCAAAATATTTAAGAGAATTAGTTTATAATGCAATGGTTGATAGAACAACTAAATATTCTACATATTCCTATATTAAATATATTAAAATTGAGGATAAAATAAATAAACAATAAATACCTTACTATAAAAAGTGTAACCAATAGTGGTTACACTTTTTATATATATAAATTTTAAAATTAAATATATTGGTTTAAAATAGCTTCTAAATATTCTTGTCTACCAGAAGCATTTTCTACATCACTATGTTCTAAAGCATAGTCACTTAATTCTTCTAAAGTAATACTTCTGTCACTAATTCTTTTACCAATACCAGATTCATATGATTTATATCTTTCATCTTTAAAATTTTCAAAAATTTTATCTTCTAATAGCTTAGCAGCAATTCTAAGTCCTCTTGCAAAAGTATCCATACCTGCTATATATGAAATAAATAAATCCTCATCAGTAAAGCTTTGTCTTCTAACTTTTGCGTCAAAGTTTAAACCACCTTTTCCTAAACCACCATTTAATAATACTTCATACATTGCTAAAGTTGTATCATAAATGTTTGTTGGAAATTGATCTGTATCCCAACCTAATAACATATCTCCTTGATTAGCATCTATAGATCCTAATACACCATTAATTCTTGCAATATTTAATTCATGATTAAATGTATGTATGGCAAGTGTTGCGTGATTAGCTTCAATATTCATTTTAAAATCATTTTCTAATCCATATGTTCTTAAAAATCCAAGGACAGTTTGAACATCAAAATCATATTGATGTTTTGTTGGTTCTTTTGGCTTAGGTTCAATTAATAATTGTGCATTTAAACCACTTTTTTTGTTATAATCTCTTGCAAGAGTTAAAAGTGTTGCATAATTATCTAATTCCTTTTTTACATTTGTATTTAATAAAGTGTCATAACCTTCTCTTCCACCCCAAAATACATAGTTTTCTCCACCTAATTTTTTTGTTATATCCATGGCCTTTTTAATTTGAGCAGCAGCATAAGCAAAAACATCGGCATTAGGACTAGTTCCAGCCCCAGCCAAATATCTCTTATGATTAAAACAATTAGCTGTTCCCCATAAACATTTAATTCCAGTTTTTTCCATTTTTTCTAAAACATAATCTGATACCTTATCTAATGCTTCATTTGATTCTTTTAACGTAGACATTTCTGGTGCCATATCTCTATCATGAAAACAAAAATATTTTATACCTAATTTTTCCATAAACTCAAAACCAGCATCAACTTTATTAAATGCTTCAGTTAATGGATTTTCAGCTTCAAAACAACGTTTAATTGTATTAGAACCAAATTGATCAGAACCTTTAGCACACAATGTATGCCACCAACTCATTGCAAACTTTAAATGTTCACTCATAGGTTTTCCCATAATCAATTCATCTTCATTATAATACTTAAATGCTAAAGGATTAGTTGATTTCTCGCCTTCATATTTAATCTTTCCAACTTTAAAATATTCTTTCATTTTCTTTCCACCTCATAAGCCTTTTTATAAAATTCTTTTAAAGATCTATATAAATCTTGATATAAAAAATATCCTTTTTCATAATCATCAATCCATAATTTAATAGGAAACGTTTCATCTAAAGGTTTAATTATTTTATCGATTGCTTCATCAATACTATTATAAACTTTATCAGCAACCATTGCAAGCATTGCTACACCTAAAGCCCCACCCTCATCTTGTTTAATTCTAATAATTTTATTATTTAAAACTGAAGCTAGTATATTACGCCATAAATCACCTTTAGCCCCTCCTCCAGTTAATTTAATATTATATTCAGCTTTAGGAAGCAATGAAAAACAATCTCTTAAACTATAACATATTCCCTCTAAGACAGATCTTACAATATCATTTCTATTTGTATTTTGTTTTAATCCAATAAATGTTCCTGTAGCAAAAGGATCAATATGAGGGGTTCTTTCGCCATTTAAATATGGCAAATAAATTACACCATTTGATAGGGGCTTTGATTTATCTGCATAACTGTTTAACGTTTCATAATCATCATTTAATATTTTTTCCTTTAACCACTTGTACGATAACCCACAACCATTTGTAACACCCATAATATGATATGTATTAGGAATTGCATGCATAAATATTTGCATGCTAGTTTTTTTAGCAAAATCTTTATCAACAGGTGTAAAAACAACTCCAGATGAACCTAATACTAAATTAATATCCCCTTTTCTTAAAACACCATTTCCAATAGCTGCAGCTGCTTGATCACCTGCTCCACCAACTATAAAGCAATTATTATCTAAATTAAGTTCATTACAAATTTCTTTTTTTATATGTCCTGATATCTCTGTTGATTCCATCAATTTTGGAAGCATATTTTCATTAATACCAACATATTCTAATATTTTTTTTGAATATTTTTTATTAAAAATATCAACCATCTGCGTACCTGATGCATCTGAATATTCAGTTGTAAAAGATGACGTGAGCATATATCTAATATAATCCTTTGGTAACATTATTTTATCTATTTTATCAAAAATATCTTTTTCATTATTTTTAACCCATAAAAGTTTTGCAAGTGTAAATGAACCTACAGGTTCATTCCCTGTTTCTTCTTTTATTAAATCACCAATATCATTTTTCAACTGTAAAGTTTCTTTATATGTTCTATTATCACACCATATAATACTGTTTCTAAGTAAATTATCATTTTTATCTAATAATACTAAACCATGCATTTGCCCTGAAATACCTATACCATTTATTTTATATCCGCTATTTGTAATATCTAGTATAGTCTTCTTTACAGCCAAAAGCCAATCTAGAGGATTTTCTTCAGCATAACCCTGTTTAATACTGATAATATCATACCCTACTGTTTTAGATAAACAAGCATTACCTAATTCATCAAAACAAACAGTCTTTGTTCCACTCGTTCCTATATCAATTCCTAAATAATATCTCATATTAAACATTCCTTTTCTTATTATTTTGATTAACACTTGATGTAATAAATGCACTACTACCTATTGTTACATTAGGTCCAATAACAGTATCGCCGCCAAAAATAGATGCTTCTGAATATATTGTTACATTATCCAATATTGTAGGATGTCGTTTAACTCCCTTAAGCTTTTGACCATCCTTTAATGATAAAGCTCCTAAAGTAACACCTTGATATATTTTAACATAATTACCTATTATAGTAGTTTCACCTATAACAATACCAGTTCCATGGTCAATAAAAAAATGATGACCTATACTTGCTCCCGGATGAATATCAATGCCAGTTTTACTATGTGCATCTTCACTAATAATACGTGGAAGTAAAGGTATTTCTAATTCATATAGGCTATGTGCAACTCTATATATAAATATCGCATAAAATCCTGGATAACATAATATTATTTCTGATTTAGAATTAGCCGCAGGATCACCATCATATATTGCATCTAAATCTGTTTTTAATAATTCATCTATAACAGGTAATTTATTAATAAAACTTGATACAATTTCTTCTTTATTTAGCATAATATTAAGCATTTTCTCTATACTATTAATAATTAAAAATAAATCTTTTTTTATTAAATTCACTTTTAAATCAAAATAAGTGTTTTTATCCAAAATTTCATCATTAAAACCAGGAAATAAAATATTCCATATAGAATTAATAAAACTAGCAACTACTTCTTTTTTTAATATCTTCATTTCATTTAAATCATTCTTTTTATTAGTTAACCAATTATTTATATCAACCATTTTAAAACCTCATTTACAATAATTATTATACATCTATTTAAATAAAAATAAAACTCATTTAAAAAAATACCCTGAAAAGGGTATTAAATATTATTTTTAAATATTATATTATTTTTATTGAATAATAAATTACAGCAAATTGTTGTAGATATTATAACAATTATTGCAATTAATGACATTATGAAATATATACCACCAACAAAAAAATAAAACTTAAATATTGATAAACATATTAAACTTATCATTAATAATAATATAAGTGAGAGGCAAAAAGCTATTGTTACAATTATAGAATTATATTTTATTATATTAATTAAACTTGATAATTTATCTTTATAATAAATACTATTAATATAATTAACATCCACCAGTTTCTTTTCTTTAATAATTATTAATATAACTAAACTTATTATCATTATACCAAAACATAACCAAAGGTAAACATCTGCTACTTTTACAAAGTTAGAAAACATAGCTAAATCTAAATCTATTAATGTTTGTTTAGAATATATAGTATTTACTTCTTTATTAATTATTTTTTTCAATGTCATATTATTTATTTTTTTGCCACCTTCAAATAAATAATATGGAGAAAACACCTGATCTTCCAAATCTAAATCTAATGAAAAAACATCTAATGTAGAATAAATTCTATGACGTATATTTTCATTATTCGTTTCCCAAGTTCCAACAATAGGAACTCTAACGATTTTTTGAACTTGTCCATTTTTTCTAGCAAATAGATTTACATAATCACCAATGTTCAATTTTTCTTTTTCTGCCACATATGTTGAAATATAAAAACCTTTATTAAATGAAATTTTACAATTAAATTTTTCTTCACTTGTAAATCCAAAAAAATTCTCTATATTCTCAGAATAAAAAATGTTAGCATTGGTATAAACTTTACTCTTATCTGTGTTATATTCTAAAGTAATATAGTAAGTTAATATACTTTTCATTTTATCATCATTTAATACTGATGAATATTTCGCAAGTTTTGATTCAGTATTATTTTGAAATACATTAAATTGAGAATAAGATAAATTTTCTTCTTCTCTTTCTAAAACAACATTGTCATCTAAATAATTATATCTATTGCCTAAATAACCATTTAAATAATTTTTTGTTAACAATAATAATCCTACAAGCAAAAAGGTAATAAAGCTTTGAATAAATATAGCCTTTGATTCTTTAATAGGATAAAAAATAGATTTAGTTGTTTTCATATAATACAACCTTTTCACTTTCTATTTTATATATTTTATCAAAAAAGTCATCAAATTCATTACTATGAGTTACCATTATGATAGTACAGTTATATTTTTCCTTTATATCTAATAAATAATTCATAACATTTAATGCATTTTGCGGATCTAAAGATCCTGTTGGCTCATCACATAATATTATCTTTCTATTTGACATTACAGCCCTAGCGATACTTACTCTTTGAGCTTCACCACCACTTAAATTTTCAGGGTATCGATTTATAATTGAAGTCAAATCAAGCAAATCAATTATTTTATTTAATTTCTCTTCATCAATAGATTCTTTCAAATTTTTCAAAGGCATAATAATATTATCTTTAACTGTCAAATAAGGAATTAAAAATGGTTTTTGAAATATATAAGCTAAATTATTTTTTCTTACTATCTCTCTATTTTTATCATTTATAATAGTATCATTAAATATATATTCTCCATTAAAACTTTCTAACAAACCTAAAATGGCTAGAAGTGTACTCTTACCACTACCTGATTTACCTTTAATTGCTATAAATTCCTTTTCATTTATACATATGTTTGTATTATCAAATATTACATTTTCATCATAAGCTTTTTTATCTATCGTTAAATTAATCATTTATTTTCCTCCATAAATTAAAGTTTAAATTCTTTTTAACATTCTTTTTAGATATATGGTGAATAGAAAGTAACTCTAATGCCAAGCAGCATATAATACTTAACAATAAAATAATTCCAAAGTTTCTTAACATAATCAACCATGCTAATAATATTCCTAGAACAGAAGATAATGTTGCTATGCCACCTAAATCAAAGAAATACTTTTTAATAAGCTTCTTTTTAGAAGCATAGTAAATATGATTGATGATAATGTCATTTTGTTCTTTTGAAATATAATAAGCATAAAAATTACCTATTGCAAATACTATGAAAAATATCGGTATAACACTTAACAAAATAAATAATTCCATTGTCATTTTATTCATAGACAAAAAATGATTTTTAAATGCTTTACCTTCAAAAGCAAATGATGTTTCTGAAAGGTCATTATAAGAATAATGATATATTTTTTGTTTAGGTGGATAAGTATCATATATTGCAATAGTAAATTCATCGAAATTATCAACCAAACAAATATATGGATATTTAACTTCAATATCTATAAAATAATTACTTACTATTCTATCATTAAAATAATTCTTGTATTTAATTTCATCAGTTTCAAGTTTTTTATTATTTGTATATATTTGATTAAGTTCTAAATTTATATCATCTAAAGAAAAGAAATATAACATCCCTTGATAAAATAAAGGTATTCCAGTCTCTAAACCTTTCTTATTTAAATAGATAATATCTAAATATTCATTATTAACCTCTACATAATCTATATAATAATATGTAGCATTTTTTTGTTCTTCCTCAGTATAATCATTAAAGGCTTTAGGAGTATTATATGTATAAAATTTATTATCATCAATATCATTTGATATATTATATAAAAATAATAATTGACTACTTAAATAAAAAACTACAATGAATAAAACAAAAATAAAGAAGAAATTACTTATTAAAAATAAAAATCTAGTTAATTGTCTTTTTTTTCTCATTTTATCACATCCTTAAAATCTAATAATTTTTTATTGTAGTTAGAGGATATATTCCCATTTTTGTATCACCAAATGTATTATCGTTATAACAATAACATATTACATCTGCAAGATAATATCTTATATGATAATTTGTTTTAACTGTATCAGATAAATCACGCCATCCCCAAAGTTTTTGTTCTTGAGTACAAGATTTTGATATATTAAATTCTAAATAACAAGCAACTCTACTTACTGATAATGTCTTTTTATCATCTGGAATTGTAGTATAGTCTAAAACATCTGTAACTTCTAAAGATTTATATAATGATTCTGAATAAGTTTTTTCTATTGCAAATGTATATTCTGTTGTTGTACTCGTATTTGTTCCAACACTACCATAATCTTCTAATTTAACAATAGAAGAAATTTCATCACAAATTCCCACTTTAACTTCTTCCCTAGAAATTATTTGGTCCACAATTGTATAAGTTTTTGTTGAAGTAACAGTTGTTGATGATGCTAAACCAACACTTTTACTAGGAATAAATTCTTCAACAATATAAGCACTTAAGTTAATACTACTTATATTAACCATCATCCTATGTCCCATTACTCCTACTTTATAATATTTCCCATATAAATTTTCATTACAATAGGTAGAGTAATCATTTGATAAATACGTTTTCGTTTTTTCTCCCCATAAGTCTTCTAAATCATTAGTTGTAGCAGCATCAATTTTCAACGGTTTTAAAGCCACAAAAATCATTACAAATACTAATGACATAAAAGCTAAAAATAGTTTTTTCATTTTATAATACCTCTTCTTTTAAATATATAAGTTTTTTTATACTTACATAATATATACGTAAAAAGTTAAGGTTTTTTTTTACTTTTTCAAAAAAAATATAAAGAAAACGTTTACAAAGATTATATTATACCTAAAGCTAGCATTGTTTTAGCAATTTTGTCAAATCCCGCAATATTAGCACCAGCTAATGTATCATAAGGATTACCGAGACTGTTTGCAGTATTATAAACATTATTAAATATGTTTTTCATAATATCCTTTAATTTATTATCAACCTCTTCAAATGACCAATTCATTCTCATTGAATTTTGACTCATCTCTAAGCCGGATGTTGCAACACCACCAGCATTTGCAGCCTTTGCAGGACCATATATTATTTTATTTTCAATAAAATATTTTGATGCTTCTAAAGTTGAAGGCATATTAGCGCCTTCACAAACTGCAATAACTCCATTTTTCACAAGCATTTCAGCATCTTCTAAATCAAGTTCATTTTGAGTAGCACAAGGTAATGCAATATCACAAGTAATACTCCAAATCCCCTTTGAACCTTCAAAATATTTTGCATGTGGAATATAATCCAAATACTCTTTTATTCTACCTTTTTTAATTTCTTTAATATCCTTAATAATATCTAAATTAATACCATTTTCATCTAATATATAACCATTAGAATCACTCATCGCAATAACCTTACCGCCAAGTTCAAACACCTTTTGACAAGCATAGATTGCAACATTTCCAGATCCAGATATTACTACCTTTTTATTTTCGAATGAATCATTATTCATTGTTTTTAAAGCTTCTAATGTATAATAACATAGTCCAAATCCTGTCGCCTCTTTTCTGGCTAATGAACCACCATACGTTAAACCTTTTCCAGTTAATACTCCAACATTTTCGTTTTTTATTCTTTTATATTGGCCGTATAAATAACCGATTTCCTTAGCACCAACACCAATATCTCCAGCTGGAACATCACAATCTGCACCAATATGTCTATATAATTCTGTCATAAATGCTTGACAAAATTTCATTATTTCATTGTCACTTTTACCTTTAGGATCAAAATCAGATCCACCTTTTCCTCCACCAATAGGAAGAGAGGTTAGTGAATTTTTTAATACTTGTTCAAGTCCTAAAAATTTAATTATCGATGAATTTACACTAGGATGAAATCTTAATCCGCCTTTGTAAGGACCTATACTAGAATTATATTGAACTCTATACCCTCTATTTACTTGAACATTTCCTTTATCATCAAGCCACGTTACTCTAAATTGAATAAATCTTTCAGGTTCAATAAATCTCTCTAATATTTTATTTTTTTCAAGTTCAGGATGCAATTCTACGTAAGGTTCTAATGATTCTAATATTTCCTCACAAGCCTGTAAAAACTCTTTCTCGCCTTTATTTTTTTCAACAACTTTATCATATACTCTTTTTACATATTCTATTTTAAACATTCTAATCACCTTTTCTTTATTGAATAACCAAATTTACCTAAATTTTCACCAAGTGTAAAATACTGCCCATGTGAATAAGTAATTGGGTTGGCTTCATCTAATTTAAACCTGTTATTTTCATCTAAATATTTATCATCTATTGTAACCCCCAAAACTTCGGCAATAAACATATCATGTGATCCAAGTTCAACAATTTCTTTCACTCTACATTCTATGTTTACTGGAGATTCATTAATACTAGGAGCATTAACGTATTTCGACTTTATAGGCGTAAGCTTCAAAATCTTGAATTTATCAACATTCCTACCAGATGTTACACCACAATAATCTGTTGCATAAACCAAATCTTTTGTAGTTAAATTAACAACAAATTCTTTTGTATTTTTTAATATATCATAAGAATATCTTTCTTTTCTAACTGAAATATATAACATGGGTGGATTAGTACAAATCGTTCCACACCACGCAACAGTTATAATATTATTATTTCCTAATTCATCTTTCATACTTACCATTACTGCAGGTAAAGGATATAACATATTTCCTGCTTTCCAATATTGCTTTGACATAACTCCTCCTAATTATATTGTTCTTTTATTTCTTCTAATTCTAAAACACGATTAATTGCTTCATCTAATTTATTTTCATATATCTTTTTTTCTTCCTCAAGTTCCATTAATTTGATATAATTTGTTGTTTCTGTAGCTAAAACATTTGTTAAATCTTTTATTTTTATTTCAAAAGATTTAATATCCTCTTCAAGTCTAGCAAGTTCATTGCGATATTTAGCCGGAAATTTATTATCTTTAGGCTTACTCCCCTTTATATTAGAAATGCTATTATTATCTGTTTTATAATTTAAAAAATCACTAAAACTATCAATATAAGGTTTTATTATTCCATTTTGATAAACAAGCAATTGATTACAAACCTTATCTAAAAAATATCTATCGTGACTAACAACTAAAACAGGTCCCTTAAAGTTTTCGATATAATCTTCTAATATTTCAATAGTGAAAATATCTAAATCATTAGTAGGTTCATCAAGTAATAGCATATTAGGATTTTTCATTAATACTTTGATTAATTGTAGCCTTCTTTTTTCACCACCTGATAACATTTTAACTTTTGAATATTTCAAATCATCGGTAAATAAAAATCTATCAAGTAAGTCACTAGCTGATATAACACCATCAAGAGTTTCTACAACTGATGCATCTTCTTTTATATAGTCAATCACTCTTATTTCATTATCTATTAAATCTAATGTTTGTGAAAAATATCCAATATTTAATGTTTCACCAACAACTAAAGAACCAGTATCAAGTAGTTCTTGCTTCAATAAAATTTTAAATAGAGTAGTTTTACCTGCGCCATTATCTCCAACAACACCGATTACATCTGTTCTATTCAAAGAAAAATTAAAATTCTTAAATAAGATTTTATCACCATAAACCTTAGAACCATTTTTTATTTCAATTAATGTTTTACCTAAATATGAATCTTTTGAGGAAAATGCCATATCTCTTGTTTGATTAAAAGTTATTTCAGACATTTTTTCAAATCTTTCAATTCTGCTTTTACTTTTAGTTCTTCTAGCCTCGACACCTCTATTTATCCATTCAGTTTCTTTTTTTAAAATACTTTTTAATTTACTTTCTTGTTTTCTATCATTAGCTAATCGTTCAGCTTTTAATGCTAAAAATAAATCATAATTAGCATCATATAAATATACCTTACCAAAATCTAATTCAAGCATTTTATTACAAACTCTTTGTAGAAAATAACGATCATGAGTTACCATTAATAATCCTTTTTTAAATTTAATTAAATATTTTTCTAACCATAAAATCATTTCATTATCCAAATGATTTGTAGGTTCATCTAATATTAAAAAATCACAATATGATAGTAGCACCTTTGCTAATGCTAATCTTTTCCTTTGACCACCTGAAAAATATGCTGTGGTAATATCATGTTCCATAAAACCTAATTTTGTTAAAATAGATTTAGCTTCATACTCTAATATAGGATGTTCCTTTGTACCACTCTCTAATACTATATCTAAAATAGATTTATTAACGTCAAATACAGGATCTTGTGGTAAATAATTTATTATCATACCCCCACTTTTAATAATACTTCCTGTAAGTGGATTTTCTAATCCTAAAATTAATTTAAGTAAAGTCGTTTTACCTGTTCCGTTAATTCCTACAATACCAACCTTATTATTATCTGTTACTGAAAAACTAACATTATCTAATAATTTTTTTTCAATATATTTAAAACTAACATTATCAAATGTAATAACCATAATAGCACCTCAACTTAAAAATACAATAAAAGTATACCACAATTTTTAATTTTATTATAACAAAACATAACAATTATGATATAATTTATTTAAAATAATGAGGGGGAATTAATATGGTTTCATATAATAAACAAATATTAAAAGTTCAAACATCTAAAATAAGACAGTTTAATGACTATACTAAAGAGGTGGGTGCTGATGTTATATTAACATTAGGTGAACCTGATTTTTTTACACCAGATGAAATAACAAATGAAGCTATAAATGCTTTAAATAATCATTTAACTAAATATGCTCCAACTCCAGGTTTAATGGACGTTAGAAAAAAAGTATGTGAATACGAAAAGAGAGTAAATAATTATGACTGTAAGCCAAGCGAAGTACTAATCACTCATGGTTCAACAGAGGCTTTATCTAGCGCATTATTTACAATTCTTAATCCACTTGATGAAGTTATAGTATTAAATCCAACCTATCCAATGTATAGACAAATGGTAGAATTTATGGGAGGAAAGCTTGTTACAATTGATATATCTAAAAATCATTTTCAAATAACTAAAGAACAATTAGAAAAAGCATATACAGTTAAAACAAAAGCTATTATTCTTACGTCACCTAATAATCCTACTGGTTCTATATTAAATGATGAATCATATAAGATATTGTATGATTTCTTTAAAGATAAACCTATTTACTTTATTTGTGATGATGTATACAATCAAATAATATTTGAAAATAGAAAACCTGGATTTGTTAGATTTAAAGATTTAAAAGATCGTATTATCGTTTGTCAATCCTTTTCTAAATCATACGCAATGCCAGGATGGAGATGTGGCTATATGATAGCAAATGAAGAATTTATTTCTCATGCAGTTAAAATACATCAATATATGATTGTTGCATTAAATACTTTTGTTCAACCAGCTATGATTAAAGCTCTTGATTACGATTCTTCCGAAATGGTTGAAAACTATAAAAAAAGAAGAGATTATATTTATGAACGCTTAATTAATATGGGCCTAGAAGTTGATAAGCCTGAAGGAGCATTTTATATATTCCCATCAATAAAAAAATTTAATATTTCTTCTTCCGAATTTTGTAAAGGCTTGGCTAAAAAATATAAGGTAGCAATAATACCAGGGGACTGTTTTGAAGCAGATGATTATATTAGAATAAGCTATTGTGTTGATATTGACACGATTAAAACAGCTTGTGATAGATTAGAATTATATATTAAGGAATTAGAAAATGAAAGATAAATTTTTTACATTATATAATGGTGTAACTATTCCAGCAGTAGGATTCGGTACTTGGCAGGTTGCAGATGGAAATGAAGCATATAATTCGGTTTTATGGGCTTTAGAAGCAGGATATAGACATATTGATACTGCATATGTTTATGGTAATGAAATTAGTGTTGGTAAAGCTATAAAAGACTCAAAAATACCAAGAAATGAGATTTTTGTTACTACTAAATTACCTGCTGATGTTAAAAACTATAATGATGCTATAAAGCATTTTTATACTTCTCTTTCTAATTTAGATACAGATTATATTGATTTATATTTAATCCATGCCCCTTGGCCTTGGAATAATGTCGGAATGGATTGTACAAACGGAAATATCGAAGTGTTTAAAGCTATGATTGAATTATACAATCAAGGAAAAATAAGAGCCATTGGTGTCTCTAATTTTCATATTAAAGATATTGAAGCATTAATTACAGCAACAAATTTTAAACCAATGGTAAATCAAATTAGATATTTTATTGGAAATACACAAAAAGAAATTACAGATTATTGTCAAAAAAATAATATTTTAGTAGAAGCATATTCTCCTTTTTCAACAGGAGCAATACTAGATAATGAAGAATTAAAAATGCTTGCAGAAAAGTATAATACTACAATACCTAAAATATGCTTAAGATTTTGTTATCAAAATAATACATTACCACTTCCAAAATCAATTCATAAGGATAGAATTTATGATAATTTGAAATTTAATTTTGAAATTTCAAATGATGATATGAAGTATTTAAATTCATTAAAGCATATAGGTCCTACAAGACCTTTAAGAAGTTAAATATATGGATATTTAATAAACGAGTATTATAAAAGGTATAAGCTTGATAGATTGACTAAAATTTAGTCATATTATCTTAGCTTATGTTAATGTCAATATAAAATTCACCTTTTGATGAATGTTCTAATGTTTTATCAGATATTATTTCTTTACTTCCTAATAACCATTTTAATAAATCCATTAATTCTTTTCCTCCTTATATTTTGAGGAAGTATTAGATAATTGAAAATTAATTTTATCATTAGTTGGTTCTTTCTTTTCATTTATTAAAAAAGCGTATTTTTACCAATCTTTCAACTGGAAAACACGCTTTATTTTTTTGTATTTTCTACTTTTTTCAAGGTCACCCTACAATTTTTTAGGAGTTGGATTTTACTTAGTACTACTCAAAAATTAAAGTACTGCTTTAATTATATTCGTCTACAAAAGTATCAGTAACATTACCTTCAGCGTCATATTTTGTATGTGTGCGTTTTATTAGGTATTCATATTCATCATATTCATGTACGACAGTTTCAGTTACATTACCTTTGGCATCATATTTTGTAAAAATTCTCTTTCTCTTTATATTATTAGAATCATACTCATATTCAATTACTTCTTTATAAGAAATAATGTCTTCATCATATAAAAAAGTATATATTTCTTTTGTCAAATTCCAATTTTCATCGTACTCATATTCAGATACTCTATCAGAATCAGTTACCTTTATATCATACCTTTGAACATTTCCATCAACATAAACAAATATTTTTTTTCCAATTAACATTTCTATTTCATTATATGTTGTGAATATTTCTTTTACCTTAATATTGTTAGAATCATATTCATAATCAGTTATATATTTAAAATTACTAGAATTAGTGTATATTTCCTTAATACAATTCCAATTTTCATCGTATTCATACTCACAATTATCTTTTTTTATTATATGTTCATTATAACTACCATCATTCTCATATACAGTAACTAATTTATATTTAACATTACCATTAGAATCAAATCTAGTATCAGTAATTTTAATAAGATTCCAATTTTCATCATATTCATAATCAAATATTGTACCATTAGATGTTGTTCGAATTTTATATTTTTTACTTCCTCCATTTTCATCAAAAATTGTTATATCCTTATAGAGAACATCCCCATCTTCATCATAACCAATCCTTGTCTCTTTTGTTATATTATTATTAGAATCATATTCATATTTGTATACCTTCTTGCTAGTTACCTTACCTTCTGCATCATACCATGTATATTTTTCTGTTGTTTTATTCCAATTCACATCATATTCAGTTTCTTTTACTTTAACAAAATCTATTTCACCTGAAGAAAAGTATTGTATATATGTATATTTAATCTCATTCCAATTTTCATTATATTCATATTCTTCTACACTCGATTTATTAACAAGCCAAGTATAATAATTAGTATCTTTTATATAATATCGTTGATATTCACCATTTGCATCATATATTAAAACATACTTATCAATTATTTCACCATCCGCATCATATGAAGTAGATATTACTTTTAATTTATTACCATTTGCGTCATATTCATGTATTTCTATACGATTATATAATTTATTACCATCTGCATCATATCCAGTAGATTTTTCATTTAGAATATTCCAATTTTCATCATATTCCCATTTAGTTGTTGTATAACTATTATCAGAATTAGTCTCAGTTTTTACTATATAATATGTTTTTTCATAAGGTTCTTCTGTATTATAATATAGTGTCACATAATTTTCTGTAATATTTCCTTTATTATCTTCTTTTGTATATGTATATTTTTCTTTTTTACCATTTGAATCATATTCATATATACCAACACCTTTAGCTAATAATTTATTATTTGCATCATACTTAGTATATATATATTTTGTCTCATTCCAGTTATCATCATATTCAGTATTTGTAACTTCTTTATATAAGATATTACCATCTCTATCTTTGTTGTAATATGTATATTGTAGATAATACTTATCTGATGAGTTAACGTATTCATTACCTTTATAAAAACCTATATATTTAGTTAATAAAGTATTATTTTTATCGTATGATGAATATATTTCCCTTAATTTAGATGAATCCAATGCATCACTTTCATATTCATATTCAAAGACATATGAATTTGAAACATCACCATTAGAATCATAATTAAAAGTAGTTTTCTTAGCTTCTCTTCCTATTTCATCATATTCATATTTTGAATTAACTTTATCATCTTTATAAGTAGTTTTACTTATAATTATTAAATTTCCTTCACTATCATATTTGCAAACAGAATTTGAAGTTAAATTATTATTTTTATCATAATATTTATAATACTGTTTAATTTTATTATTATTTTCATCATATTCATATTCCAAAGTTTGTTTATAATTAAATGTATTATAACTATATGTATATGTTGTTTCACGTATCAACAATTTTAAATCATCTGAGATTATAGCATAACCATTTTCACCTACTAAATTCCAATAATCATCATATTCATAATCAGTATATTGTTCTTTAATTAAATAACGATTACCATTTAAAGAATATACATATTCCACATATGATGAAATATGTCTTTCTGTTTCATTGCCATCTTTATCGTATTTAATATACGTACATTTTTCAGTTAAAAGATTATTATTGTCATCATATGTATAATCCCAAATAGTTGCACCATAAATATTATCTGTATAACCTTTACTATATCTCTTAATTAAGTTTCCATTGACATCATATGTAAATTCATGTTCAACCGTATCTCCTGCAACATCTTCAGAATTATATGTAATTGAACTTGATTTAATTTCCATATTATTTGAATCATATTCATATACAATTACTGTTTTTGTTCCTCTATTATTAGATTTATCATAATAACATCTAATTTTTTTTATTATATTTTTATTTGAGTCATATTCATATTCATATGTTTCTGTATATTTATCAGCAATATCATTAACTGAACTTCCATATGTTATATAAGTATATTTAGTTATATTATTATTTTCATCATATTCATATAATTTTGCAACACCATTACTAAATCTTCCCTTACCAGTATATTTTACTCTTTCATATTTTAATATATTGTAACTATTATCATATGTATAAGTATAAGCATTATAACTATTATCAGGATTTATTTCTTTATAATTTAATAAATGACCTTCTAAATCATAATTATAAACATAATTAATTTTAAGGTTAGCATTTGTATAGTAAATAGTATTTTCTGTATATCCAGTACTTGAATATGAATATGTTGTTTCATATACATCAGTAAAAGAACTTCCATTAACTTCAGTTGTTTCAACTAGTGTTTTTGTTGTCTTCTTATCATTTTCATCATAATGAATTGTTGTTTGTTTTACAAGTTCTCTAGTTTCATCATCATAATCAAAAACTATGATAATCTTGTCTTCAAATTCTCCAACATTATCTTTTACTAATTCTGTAGATGTTAAAACATTGCCATAAATATCAAGTGTTGCAGTTATAGTTGTTTTAGTTTCAATACTACTATCATTTAATATCGTTTTATTTACACTAATAGTATTATCATCATTATATTCAAATTCATATTGATAAGAATAATCTTGTTGTATTTTTAAACTTTTAGTTACTCTTCCTAATGAATCATATTCATGAGATATTTCATAATTTGAAATTTCATCACTTGTTATTATGAAATTATCCTTTGATAACAAACCGTTATTATAATTACATGTAACTTCATAATTAACATAATATCCATTACTTCCATTAGAAATATAAGATTGAGATGCATTATAATAAACATTATCTTCAATAATACTATTTAACTGATTATTATAATCATAATAATTCAAATCAAAATAAATATGATAATCATCAATTTCAGTAGTTTGATATTCAATTACTCCACATTCTTCACATACTCTTTTATATTCTAATCCTGCAAGTTGTTCATAATAATTAGCTTTAACATAATTAGTTAATTTATGACCATTTGACAATTTTGTTACAATATCTTTGGTTTGTTTTCCAATAGATTTAAATTCTGCCGTATACCTTGTAATCTCATTTTGGGTACATGAATATTCTTGAATAATTTGTTTTGTTAATGGAACATCTTCATAAATTCGTTCATTACATATTGAACAAATATAATAGAATCTTGCT
Organism: uncultured Anaeroplasmataceae bacterium; assembly: GCA_964441815.1. GTDB lineage: Bacteria > Bacillota_I > Bacilli_A > Acholeplasmatales > Anaeroplasmataceae > Pelethenecus. The sequence goes on from CAYTVE010000004.1 coordinate 65,597, forward strand.
AAATCATTATCATTTTCATCTCTATGAAGATCAAAACCACTTGTCCCATATCCATATTGTTCATTTAATTCTTTACTATAAACATGTTCATGTTCTTCATTATTTGAATTACCACCATCATCATTATTCGATTTGTCAAAACATGATGTCAAGCATAATCCTAGTAATAAAGTAAATAATAAATACTTAATCTTCTTCATTTTTCATCCCTCCTGAAAATGCAAAAAAGTCTTGGAATTAACCAAGACCAATAATTAGTTTGATGATAAGTATTCTTACCCCCCCCC
>CAYTVE010000005.1:0-28940 GCA_964441815.1 uncultured Anaeroplasmataceae bacterium
AACTTATTATTACCTTGATTTAAATAATTAGCCATATCATCACGTCCTTAGTATTAGTATATCATATTTTAAGTTTAGAATCTATTATAAATAAAATCATTTAGTGGCAAAACACAAAACATGAAATATTTATATTCCAATTTTCTTATAAAGATCTTTTTCTTCCTTAGATGTGTTACCTTTACTAGTAAATAATAGTAAAAATATTCTTTTTATTTTAGTAAACGTTATATGTAAAATTCTATGAATCAAACATAGTGGATATGTATACCATTTTTTCCCTAGTTTAGGATATAAAGTTGTTCTAAAACATTTGTTAGGCATAAATACTCTATAAAATATTCTTTTACATAATTTATGATTAGTTACCTTATCCTTTGAATCTTTATTATTCTCACTAAAACCATGTATTCCGCATCTAATTAAATAATCAAAGAAAAAAGTCACATCTTCATCAATAAAATCATCTAATTTTTCATCAGTTAAATAATATATCGAATTTAAGATATTGTTATATAATCTTTTATATTTTAAATCATTTATTAGGTCGTGAAGTTTTTTCATATCTAATTGTAAAAATTTAAGCATATAATAAAAATCTAAAATATATCTTAATCCTGCTCCCATTCTTAAATGTATAGAAAAATGATGGAGACAATGTATAAAAAAATTCTCATTAGTTAATTCATACAAACATTTTTCTTTTTGTAATACTAAATCAAATGGGTTTTTAAAAAAAGCATTACTACTAAAATCATCAAATAATTGAAAATGCAATTCTACCATAAGATTATTTTTTATAAACTCTAAATGATGAAGTGATTCTGCATCAATTCTAGTAAAGTTGTTAGTTAATAATAAATTTTGTGCCTTAATTAAATCATTAGTTCTTACCACCACATCTATATCTCCTCTAGTTCTTAAAGAAACATCAGGATATATTTCACAAAGAACACTACCTTTTAAATAAAAATGATCTATTTTATTATCATTAAATAACGTTGTTAATTCCTCTTGTAAGTTAAGAAATGCTTCTTGTTTAACAACAGAAGATACATAAAATGATTTATATTCTTTTTTTTGATAAACTAAATATAAATATTGAGTTAAGGCTTGTTCTCTAGCACATTTTATTAAATCGTTTTCGTCATTTTCACTTATTTCTAAATGTTCATTATGACAATATGCTTTTAACATTTCAATTATCGGATGCATTTTTTTCCTCCTCAAGTGAAATAATTCTTTGATTTTTCATATTTCTGCTTCTATGGGAAATAAAAACAATAGTTTTGTTAAGATTAGATAATCTTTCCATAATTATTTTTTCATTTTCTTCATCTAAAGCACTAGAAAATTCATCTAATAATAAAATAGGTCTATCAGATAATAGTGCAATAGAAATCCATATTCTTTGAATTTGTCCTAAAGAAAGACCACTACCTCTTTCTTTTAAAACAGTATTTAATCCCTGAGGCAATTCTTTTAATTCATCATAAACATTTGTGATTTTTAAAGCATCTATTGCTTCTTTTTCATTTTTACCTGTTAATATATAAATATTATCCAATATAGTTCCACTAAATAAAATATTTTCTTGTGGCACGTAACTAAATAAATTTCTATTAATAGGGTATTTTCTATTATTATATTCAATATATATATTACCACTTTTAGGTTTTAAAAATCCCATCAATAACATAAATATTGTAGTTTTACCAATTCCAGATGGACCTTGCAGTAAAATGGTTTCTTGTTTTTCAATTTTAAAATTCATATTTTTTATAATAGGATCCTCAAAATATGAAAAAGTAACATTATCAAAAATAATTGAATCAAAATCATTAATATTAGTATTTATTTTTTCTTTTTCTATATTATATATATCTTCAATTCTTTTTTTTGAAGTTTTAGCTAAATTATGTTGATTCCACAATGATGAAAATGATATTAATGGTGTTTGAATATTATTCAATAATTGAATTAACGCAATCATACTACCATATGTTAATACATTTACACCAATCCCATAAGCGCCATATCCTAGAGCAAATAAATAAACTAAATTACTAAAAGTAAAAAGTCCACCATTTGCTAAAAAAAATATCCCATTTCTTTTTCTTTTTGAACGTAATTCATTTTCATTTAATTTATTAAAAAATTGGTTTGTATATAAAGAAGATTCATAAACTTTAATTAATTTAATTTGTGAAATTGATTCTAATATATACCCATTTGTTTTACTCGTGTTTTCTAGAACTTCATGATGAATGGGTCTTATTAATTTGGAATAAATTTTAGCAAAAACAAATCCTAATATACCACAGCCTAAAATTATAAATAAAAACCATAAATCGATAGTAATAACTATTATTACCGCTAGAATAAGTCTTGTTAATTGTCTAACAAAGTCAGGAATTGTTTCTAGTTCCTCTCTTATTATATTGTTAATATCAGTTGTAAAAAGTTGTTCTAAATAAGCTGTATGATATTTAATCACATCATTATAATTATTTTTAAATATTTGTTTAAATAATTTTTCTTTTATTTCTTTTTCTCTTTTAACTGAAAATTTAAAATATAATATACCTTCTAATAAATATAAGAATATATCTGCTATTATCGCAATTCCAACAACAATAATATAAAAAATAAGTAATTTATAATTGTTAGTTTTAGAAACATCTATTGCTACATCAACTAATTTACTTGATAAAATTGGTATAGTTAATAAAAAACACGAATATAAAAAATCCACAATTGACAAAATTATACTATATTTCTTATTTATTTTCATAGTAATTTACCACAAATATATCTAAATAACTTTATTCTAACTAAACATTTATATAAACTATATTTAAAAGAATTTAGATTATATTTTCGCCCCTTTCCTACTTTTTCATAAGAAATAGCTTTCCCTATACATTGATTAAATCTTACATTTTTCTCTAATTTTGTTTGATGGTCGCCCACAAATATTAAACTATCTTTATTCACCTTTCTAACTCTATGCAATACAAATTGTCCGTTATCACGTAAATAAAATATAATATCTCCTTTTTTTATTAAAGAAATCTTTTCTAAAGTAACTAAATCATTTGTATGTAATAATGGTTGCATACTTGTCCCATTGATTGGAAATGTAAATGTTTTGTCCTCAGCAAAGGCCTCTAACATTAGAGGAAAAAACTTTTCTACCTTAATCATTATATATGCCACGCGTTCTTAATTCTTCTATAAATTCATTAACATCATTTAAACACGTTTGTTCATCAATATCATATATTTTCATTAACTCTTCTACTATTTCTAAATTTCTTTTCCCATCTTTCAAGCCATTGAAAATTAAAGCACCAGTTTCAGTTACATTAAATAATTTATTAAAACTAACGCCACCATCAACAAGCGGTATAATCATATACTCAGTTCCAAGTTTTTTTAAAATATAATTTTCATTTATAGACATATGTCCTTACCAAGCCTTTCTTTTACTACATTTACTGCATTCTCTTCCATATTACAACCATAATAATAAATAGGAAGCTCTAATATCTTATCAACAATTCTATTCCATGTTTCTAAATTATCCTTTTTAGGAGCCTCTATTTGACCTAATAGCAATTTCATAGTTTCCATTGGTTTTAATCTTCTTATAATATTATCTTTTGACTGATACAAAAAAATAATACTTGCTAATTCAGCAATAATATTATTGCAAATTTGGTGCTTGCCACCCCAAGGATTAGAATAAAGTATTAACTTGTTATTTTCTAGTACTATAATATTTTTATCATCATTTAACGAGATTGCATCAGTATATTTTCGCCATAAGCTAGCATGAGTACTTTTACCAGTTCCGCTTTTAGCACTAAATAATAATCCTTTATTATTATAAACTATTGATGAAGAATGAATGAATAGAGTATTTTCTTGTAAATTAAGAATATATAAAAGTGCGTATTGACTTAATAAATATTCCGTTTCAAATTCACTACGTTTTAAATATAAGTCAATCTCATTTTTATTATATACGATATAACCAACAATTTCATTATTATATTTTTGAACTTGTAATTTCTTATTATCTATTTCATATAAATCATAATATTTTGTTCTATATATTAATTTTCCAGTTACATCAGGAAAATTAGATTCAAAACTTTTTATAAAAAAATCACCTTTATTATTCGTTTTATAGAGATTTAAATTAACAAAATCATCTTCAAAAATAAAACAAACGTCTATATTTACTTTTGCAACACTTATAACCACGTTTTCACCTCTATATCAATTTTAGCATAATAAAGCTTATTATTCAAGAAAACCAATATTATAAAAAAAACCTTATAAGGATCATCACTCATAAGGTTTTTAATTATTTAAAAAAATGATGTTTGTGTTCTTTTCAAACTGTCCTTTCAAACAATTCATCAAGTTGATTGATATAATCTTGTGTATGATCTTCTATTTCATCTTCTTTATGAAGACCTATATCATCTAAAATATATTCCTCATCAATAACACCTACACATATACCATTTTTAATACCAATTACTGCAGGAACTTTTAGGCGTGGAATAAAAGTATCAGTAACATAAGTGTCACTTTTATATTCAAGCTTTTCAATTAAATAATAATAATCTAATTTAATTTCTAAAGTGCCACAATCTCTTATATCAACCTCATCTTTAAAAATATCTGTAAAATGTGGATCATAATGAAGAATAGTTCTAATTTTATGTTTTTTTGCAGTTTTATTAACAATTGAAACAACAGCTTGACAATTTTTACACCAAGAGCCACCAATAAAAACAATACCTGTTTTAAATTTATTAAACATCTGCATAACTTTATCATAAGATGCATAACGAAAAACATTAAACCTATCCTTTAATAATGGATAAACTTCATTATAATTCATAAGGATACCTCCACTATTTATTTTTATATTCTAAATATTTCTTATATAAGTCGCTTCTATTAATTGAAGTTAATTTAGCAACTTCCTTTATAGCATCATTCGGCTTATAACCTAAAGACATTAATTCTTCAATTTTTTTTAAAGGATCTAAAATAATTTCCTTATCCTTATATCCTTCAATTAATAAAACCATTTCACCTTTTAAAGTAACCTCTTTTAATATTTCACTAATGATTCCTCTAGCATATTCCTCAAAAGTTTTAGTTAATTCTCTTGCGAGAACTATTTTTCTATCCCCAAAAACATTTAACATATCGTTTAAAGTCTCTGTAATTCTGTGGGGTGCTTCATAAAAAATCAAAGTGAAAGGTAAATATTTTAATTCTTCTAATTCTTTTATTCTTTTTTGTTTTTTTGAATCTAAAAAACCATAAAAAGTATAGGGCATAGGAACTAGCCCGGATGCAATTAAAGCGGATATACCAGCAGATGCTCCAGGAATAGTAGATACAGCTATATTGTTGGCAATTGCAAGAGTAACTAATTTATAACCCGGATCAGAAATAACAGGTAATCCGGCATCTGAAATAATAGCTAATTTCATACCACTTTTTAATTCATCTAAAATTTGATTTGATTTTAAGTCTTGATTAAATTCATGATAACTTTCAAGTTTAGTGCAAATATCGTAATGTGATAACAAAACGCCTGACGTTCTAGTATCCTCGGCATATATTTTATCAACATTTTTTAACACTTCTATAGCTCTAAATGTCATATCTTTTAAGTTACCTATTGGTGTTGCGACCAAATAAAGTATAGCCTTATCGGCATCATAACTTCTAATTTTCATTAGTTTTTAATAACTCGTTTAGCTTTTTCTCTTAAATCTCGTTCTGCATAAACGATTGAAATTAATTCACGACGTTTTTCAGCAGAAATATCAAATTTCTTTTGAATTTTTTCTAGAAATAATAATTCAGAAGTATTATAAAGGTCATCTTCCATAGAAATAATAACTAAATTTAGATATACAACATTCTTTACAACTTTATTTGCGTTAGTGAAAAAATCAACTGTATTTTCTACTGAATCAGTCAATCTAAATGAATATTCGTCTTTAATTTCATCTAATTCTGCTATCATCTTATTTAAAACACGTTTTTCATATTGAGTAGGTTCCCCATCGATATCAACCATATAAATAGCTAAATCCAAAAACTTAAGCATTTCCTTTTTATTTAATAAACTTAAAAACATAAAAATCACTCCTTATCATAATTATATATCTTAAGTACCTCATTTGTCCACTGATTATTTTCATTATAAACAATTAAAGGCGGCAAAACAGTAAGCCCTCCAATTGAAGCATCTTTAATACCTTCTATTAAAATATGATTACATTTACCATTTAGTTTTGGATAAACAAATCTTAATCTTTTCGGTTCAATACGATATTTTTTAAATGTTTCAATTATCTCAACCAATCTATCTGGCCTATGAACCATTGCAAACCTTCCTTTAGTGTTTAATAAAATACTAGCTTCTTTAACAATATCATCTAAGTTTGCTAGAACCTCATGCCTTGCTATAGCCTTTTTATCATTAGGATTTAAATTATTATCACCTAATTTAAAAAAAGGGGGATTGCATGTTACTACTTCAAAACAATTATTACCTATTTTATTTGAAATACCAACTAAATTATCTAGGACTATATTTATTTGTTTTGATAAATTGTTTTCTTCAACCGATTTAATAGCTAGATTGAAAGAATTTTCTTGGACCTCTACACCAACTATATCAGCATTTGTTCTTAATGTCAAATATAAAGGAATTGGTGCATTTCCAGTGCACAAATCACATATTTTCTTAGTTCTAGTAGTTATTGTTACAAAATCAGCTAAAAGCATAGAATCAATTGAAAAATTAAATGCTTCAGTATCTTGATAAATACTTAATTTAGGAACACCTAGTAAATCATTCTTCACTATCGGCATCATCATCACCCTTGTGCTTATCCATTGAACGAACAAATTCTATTTCATCTAATTTCAAATATCCAAATTTATTTTCTTCATCAATATATTTAACTTTACAATTTTTATTAAGCACATCACAAGATAATACCTTTGCAGGTCCTTCTACAGTTTTAACTATATCACCTATATCAGGAGCATACTTTTTTAACTCCTTATATAAATCATTCTCATAATTTATACAACATAATAATTTACCACAATTTCCACTTATCTTAACTGGATTAAGTGATAAGTTTTGATTTTTTGCCATTTTCACAGATACATTATCAAACTCAGTTATAAAAGTTCTACAACATACAATTAATCCACAAGGACCAATTCCGCCGAAAACCTTGGCTCCATCTCTAGATCCTACTTGTCTTAATTCAATTCTAGTATGATAAATTTCAGCAAGTTTTTTTACCAATTCACGAAAATCAATCCTGTTTTCCGCTTCAAAATAAATGATTAGTTTAGTTCTATCCAAAGTATACTCAGCTTCTAAAACCTTTAATTGTAAACTTAATTCTTTAACAATCTCTTTAGCTTTGGCGATAATACCATCTTGTTCAGATTTATTATTTTCATAAGTTTTAATATCCTCTTTTGTCGCAACACGAACAATATCTTTTAATTCAGAGGTTAAATCTTTTTCTTCTAAATCAAAAACATCACCACAACAATGTCCTAACTCTATCCCTCTTATAGTACTAACTATAACTGCATCACCATTTTTCAGATCATAATTACCAGTACCAAAAAAGTATCTTTTACCAACAGGTTTAAATTTCACTCTTATTGCTTTCAATATATCACTTCCTAAAATAAATTAGAAATTAATTCATGAAAAATATTTTTAGCTGATATATTATAATCAAGCTTTGAATATAATTCTAAAATTAATTCGAATTGCTTTTTTAAAGCATTATCATCTCTTTGTTTATATACATTTATTTTATCATATAAAGCGTTTAAAATCAAATCATCTTTATCCTTTTTGAAACAGTCTTCATAAAACGCAATAAGCCACTTGAAAAATATTTTCATATTATCAAAAGTTAATAATGAAGACTCATTAATATATAATAAGATAGCCTGTTTTTTATTCTTAATATCTAAAAATGAATTAAAAAAAACTTTCATTTTTAAATATTCATTACTAACTACCATTTCTTTTGCTTTTTCTTTATTATTAGTTAAAACACTTGATAATGAAGCATCAATTTCTTCAATGCCATTTCCTTTTAAATCATTAATCATCGTTTTGATATTTATCGAAGGAAAATATATTAAACTGCATCTAGAAACAATTGTTGATACGACATTTGCTAGATCTTTTGCAATAAATACACCAATTGTAGGAACATTATTAATAGGTTCTTCGATAAATTTAAGCAAACTATTTTGAGCAGATTGAGAGGCTGTATCAATACCATCGACTATATAAATTCTAGGACCTTCAACCAAAGATGTTTTAGAAAATTCATCTTGAAGTGAAGTTATTTGTTCCTTAGAAATCAACTTTTTCGAGTCCAAAATACCTATGTAATTAACATTTAAATGTTTACCTTCTAAAATCGATTTACAAGTTTCACACTCTAAACATCCACCATTAGGGCAATAAAATAAACAAGCTAATGCATAAGCAATATCTTTTTTGCCAGTTCCCTCATCTCCATAAAATAAATATGCATGAGATAATCTATCTTTTAATTTATTTCTCTTTAATACATCAAAGATATGTTGCTGAATCACAAATAATCACCTCTGATTAATGAAATCTAAAACTATAGCGATACATTCTTCACATATAATATCAAGTGGTCTATTTCCATCAATTCTTCTTATTCTGTTTGGATACATACTACAAACCTTATCATATCCTTCATACACTTTTTGATGAAACGAAATATCTTCTAAATCTAATCTATCAGTTTTGTTTTGTCTATTTTCTAGTCTTTTTAGAGCCACTTCTGGTTTAACATCAATAAATATAGTTAAATTAGGTAAATGTTCTAGAGCAAAATGATTTATTTTTAAGATTGATTCCATCCCTAATCCCCTTGCGTATCCTTGATATGCAAGTGAGGAATCTAAAAATCTGTCACATATGACTATATCTCCGCGTTTTATTGCAGGAACAACCCTTTCTTTTAAATGTTGCATACGTGAAGCTGCATATAACAATGCTTCTGTTTCTTCAGTCATTTTTGTATTCTTAACATCTAAAATGATACTTCTTATTTGTTCAGCAATATCTATTCCACCTGGTTCTCTAGTTGAAATATATGAAATTTCTTTTTCTTTTAACTTTTTGCAAAGTTCATTAATAATTGTAGTTTTACCACTACATTCGCCACCTTCAAAAGTTATAAATAAACCACTCATACTATTACCTTCCCATCATGATTTAATATTTCTTTTTAATTGAAATATAATTTTATAATAAAAAAAATTTATATTATATACATTTAACAATATAATCTTACCATAATTAATAAATAAAATAAAGAAGCAAATAATAAATGTTAATAAGTGTTTATTGTTTTTTATAGTTCATTATGCTATAATTAAATGCAAGAAGAAGGAGTGTATTTTTTATGGAAAAAAGACCAGAACAAGAAAGAATTAGAATAGAAAAGATTAAATATCTTGAAGAAAAAGGCGTTAAACCATTTGGTGAACGTTTTGATAGAACTGCAAATGCTAAAACCATAATTGATGATTTCGACTGTTATACTAAAGAACAATTAGAAGAATCCGAACATATAGTAAAAATAGCTGGTCGTATGATGGCTAAAAGACGTCAGGGAAAAATTGGATTTATTAATATTTTAGATAAATTTGGCACTACACAAGTTTATATGTCTAAAGAAATCCTTGGTGAGGATGTCTATGATGTATTCATTAAATCGGATATAGGAGATATATTAGGTGTTGAGGGTACTGTTATGAGAACTAATACAGGACAATTAACTATTCGCTGTACTAAGTTTACTCATTTATCTAAAGCAATTAGACCACTACCAGAAAAATTTCACGGTTTACAAGATGTTGAAGAAGCTCGTCGTAGAAGATATGTTGATTTGATTGTTAATGAAGAATCAAGAAGGGTAGCTTTTATGCGTCCAAAAATAATACGTGCAATTCAACACTTCTTCGATAATTTAGGTTTTGTTGAAGTTGAAACACCAGTTCTTCAACCTATTTTAGGTGGAGCTTCTGCTAGACCTTTTATTACTCATCATAACGCATTAGATATGCCTTTTTATCTACGTATTGCAACTGAATTACCATTAAAAAGATTAATAGTTGGTGGTATGGAAGCTGTTTACGAAATCGGTAGATTATTTAGAAATGAAGGCGTAGATTCAAGACACAATCCTGAATTTACTACTGTAGAAGCATATTTAGCTTATTCAGATATGGAAGGTATGATGGATTTAGCTGAAAACTTCTTCAAACAAGTTTCAATGGAAGTTTTAGGTACTAATATTGTTGAATTTGATGGTCATACATATGATTTATCACATTTTGAAAGAATTCATATGGTTGATTTAATTAAAAGAGAATGTGGCGTTGATTTTTGGCAACAAATGACTTTCGATGAAGCCAAAGAAATCGCTAAAAAACATAACATTGAAGTTCCAGCTCACTTTACAGGAATTGGACATATAATAAATGCTTTCTTTGAAAAATATGGTGAAGAAAAATTAGTTGAACCAACAATTCTTTATGGACATCCTGTTGAAATTTCACCTTTAGCTAAGAAAAATCCTGAAGATCCAAGATTTACAGATCGTTTTGAAGTATTTATTGGTGGTACAGAATATGGTAATGCTTTTAGCGAATTAAATGACCCTATAGACCAAATGGAACGCTTTAAACGTCAATTAGAAGAAAGAAATCTTGGTAATGATGAGGCATGTGAAATAGATGTTGATTTCGTTGAAGCATTAGAATACGGTATGCCTCCTACTGGTGGTATTGGTATTGGTATCGACAGAACTGTTATGTTATTGACAGGAAAAACAACTATTCGTGATATTCTTCTGTTCCCTCACAATCGTAATCGAAACTAGGAGAATGTATGGACATATATACAGATTATGCAAATTGGAAATATGAAAATTCCGATTTCATATTTAAGCTTGTTAAATCAAAAAGTAAAACAATATCTAGATTTACATCTGTGATAGCAGTTGTAGATTACTTGTATGAAAAAAAATTAAAAGACGAAAATTTAACGTCTGATGAAGAAATTATTTTTTCGGTTGGTTTCGATTATATATATGATAACTTCTATACAATTAAAACATTGCTAGAATATAAATATAATAATGATTATCTTGAAATGGAAAAGTTTGCAAAAACAATTAATTTATTATTATATGTTAATGAATTCCAGTCAGAATTATTAAACACTAATTTAGATATTTCAAAATTAGATGATTTTGAAAATCAAATTAATAAATATATTGATAATAAAGAAAATGTACCTGATACATTTTTCCCGATGTTTGATGATATAATTAATCCTCTAATAAAACAATTAGACATTGATTTTACACCTATTGAATCTATTTATTATGAAATAGCATTAGAGTATGGAATTTATAAAAACAATGATTATGATGTATATAATGCAGTATTTTATAATCAACTTCAAAAAAATAAGGGCACTACAATGTAGTGCCTATTTTTTTAATTCTTCTATTAATAATTCAATTTGACTAATTGATTCATCATTCAATGATGATTTAATCGTCACATTATTTTCTAAAAAATATATGTTTTTTGAATTAGAAAAGTAATTCATAATATATCTTTTAGCAGAAGGTGCCCAACTACCATTTTCAATTATACCAATAAACCTGTTTTGATAATCTCTTTCAACAAGTCCATGTAAGAATGCTTCAACTGGTGGAAAAACACCATTATTATATGTAGGTGTAGCTATTATAAGTTTAGAATATTTAAATGCTTTACTTATAGCTTCCGACATATCACATCTAGCTAAATCAAATACTTCAAATTTATTATTTACTTTTGATGTTAAATATTCTACACCTTTTTTTGTATTACCATATATTGACGCATATACAATGCATATACCATTTTCTTCAGCTTCATAACTAGACCATTTATTATATAAATCTAAATAATATTCTAAATTATAATTTAAAGTTGGACCATGCAATGGTAATATTTCTTTAATTTCTAAACTAGATGCTTTTTTTAATAGATTTTGTACAGGTATACCATACTTACCAACAATTCCTATATAATATCTTCTTGCTTCATCAATCCATGCTTCATTTTTATCTAAGGCGCCAAATTTGCCAAAAGCATCTGCAGAAAATAATGATTTAGTATATACGTCATAAGCCATCATTACTTCAGGCCAATGAATCATTGGAGCAAAAATGAATTTCAAAATATGTTGTCCTAATTCTAAAGTATCATTATCTTTAACAATGGTTTTATTTTTAATTATTAAATTAGGAAAAAATTGTTTAATCATATTAAAAGTTTTTATATTACCAACAATATTAACATCTGGATACTCATTAACTAATTTCTCTATACTAGCAGAATGATCAGGCTCCATATGTAATACAACAAGATAATCAAGACTTTCTCCATTTAAATTATTTTTTATATTATTCAACCATTGTAAAGAAAAATTAATGTCAACAGTATCCATAACAGCATTATATTTATCCATAATTAAATATGAGTTATAACTCATCCCATTTTTAACTTTATATTGACCTTCAAATAAATCTATTTGATGGTCGTTGACTCCAATATATTTATACACAATTAAAACCTCTAACTATTTAATTTATACTTTTTTACCAATTCATCAGCTTTGACAATAAAGCCTTCTAATTCATCCCAATTATTAAGAATAGCTCCTGAAGCCTTTGCATGACCACCACCACGATATTGTTCTGCAAGTAAATTAATCACTGGACCACGCGAACGCAATCTTACTCTTATTTCTTCGGGACCATACTCTAAGAATAGTGCCCAAACAGGACATCCTTCAATTGTTGATATAGTTGATACTTGTGCAGCAGCATCTTCATAACTAACTCCAAATTTAGCAACTTCATCAGCAGTTAATGTAGCATAAACAAAACCATTATCAGTCATTTTAAAATTAGATAAAATATAGCCTTTTAATTTTAATGTGGCAAGACTTTCAACTGATAACTGATTATCAACATATCCTAAATCAACACCAGTGTCTACTAGTGTTGCAGCAGCAAGAAATGTTCTAGAATTTACCGAATCAAATTTAAATCTACCTGTATCAGTAGAAAGACCAACATATAATGCTAAAGCTGCTTCTTTAGATAATTCCCACTCATTTTGATATTGCAAATATAATTCGGTAATAATTTGACAACATGCAGGAGCTGTCACATCAACATATTGGTAAACTCCATAATCATCTACCGGTATATGATGGTCAATTTTAATAAATTCTTTAGCTAAAGTTACTCTTTGATCTGATAACCTGTCAAATGTAGCACAATCCACACAAATTGCTAAAGCACCTTCATATAATTTTTCATCAACAAGTGAAGGTACACCTAAAAAACTAACAAAATCACTTGCTTGACCAGAAATATAAACATTTTTATTTGGATAATTATCTTTAATTAAATGATATAATCCATATTGACTACCAATACAATCACCATCTGGTAGAATATGGCCATTAATTATTATTGTGTCATATTTTTCAATATATTCCTTTATTGTATTCATAATAAATCGTCCTTTCTAATATCTCTACTTTTATTATATCACTCTAAAAAATAAAAATCACTAAAATAATAAAAATAATGTAAGTTTCAACTGCTTAAAATGGAATTTACTTTTTCAATTAACTAATAAAAAAAGGAACAAAAATATGGCATCACCAATTCTTGTTCTTTTTTACTATTTACAATAAAATTACTAAATAAAATGTATTAAGTTATATATTCTTATTATAACGATATATCAATTATTCCAAATACGCATCTTTCTTGTTATACCATTTAATGTTATTGTAGAATTAAACCAATCTGTATCTTTTAATATTGTGTTATTATTCGAGCAATTAACAATTAACTCATTTTTTTCATTTAAACTAACAACAATATTGCCATTCATTGATTCATAACCAACACATATTAATGTTTCTTCATTGTCTGTTTCTTTAACTTTTCCAACTTTATATTTTGCTAAAGTTGTTACATATATTTTGTCTGTGTATTTTGCAATGCGATTTATGAACGCTTGAGTTGGAAACATATTATCGACATTAGATGTATATTCATTAGAACCTGCACAACAACAAACACAAACAATCTCTGGAGTTATTTCTTTCAATAAAATTTCATTAGATGATGTCTTAGAACCATGATGACCACCCTTAAACAATTTACAATGAGGTAAATCATTTTTTTCTACCAAAGATTTTTCACCATTTTCTTCTAAATCCCCAGTGAACAAAAAATTATTTTCTCCATAAGTTAATAATAAACATACTGAATAATCATTTTCATCGCTAGTTTTTTTATAATAATATTCTTGATCTAAAATTTCAAAATAGATATCATTTGTAAGTTGATATTTTTTCTTAGCACCATTGATTTCTTCAATACATTCTCTAGCAGTATAATGTTTAGCTCCCAAAGAAACTTCTATATCTCTTTTTTCTTCATAGCTTGAAGATACTTTACTCGTAGTATTTTTCAAACTATAATCAATAATAGTTTCACATTCATATAAATCAAATATCCCATTATTACTGCTTCCAACAAAGCCCGAAATATGGTCTTCATGAGCATGTGTTGCGATTACATATTCTAATTTAGAATCCGTACAAAATTCCTTTATATAATTATGAATAGTCGTAGAACTACTTTTTTTCGAACCTGCATCTATTAATATATCTATATCACCAGCTTTAATATAAACCGAATCACCCGCATACTGATTACCAAGTTCTAAGAAATGAATAGATAATTCACCTTCTTCAATAACAGTAGTTTGCTTTAATTCCCACTTAGGATATAATTTTATAGACTCAGTTATTTTAGTTCCACTAATAGCAGGATTTGTACAATCCTCATCTAAATACCATCCAACAAATTTATAATCATCTTTATCCTCTAAAACAGGTAAATTTTCAGGAATTTCGCAAACATTTATAGTTTGATCTGTCCCTTCAAAAGATATTAAATATTTAGGTGTCTCATTATCTGTTAAATATAAAACACCTAAAAAAACAAAAATCAATAATATAATTATTATCAAAAATAATGATCCCTTATGTAATTTTTTATCTTCTATTACTTTAAATGCTTTATTATTTTCACTTGAGATCTTTTTAGCATAAGCTACTGCTTCTATTTTTGAAGTGAAAGTTTTATTAGCTCTTTTCTTTCCTTCTTCTATAACTATCCATTTATCATTTTTATTCTTCTTTACAATATACATATTTTAACACCTAAAGAGATGGATATAAATAGTTTATCCATTCAGGATAATCTATAAATGGATTTCTATTTCCTTGAATTTGATACGCTTTTTCATTTCTTATTCTTTCTTTTTCGCTAACTGGATCTAACAAATTCCATTCTAATAAAGTTGATAAAAAGCCAAGTTGACCTGTTTTATTTGATGACGATGACGTTATAGAATCAACTAATTCTAAATCCAATTCATTTTCATCATCATATCTAACAACCATATAAAACATTGCACGAGCTAAATCACCTTTAACCTCATCTCTTGGTTCAAAATAATTGCTTGACCATTTATTACCATATGAATCAGAGCTTCCATCTAAAACATAATTAAAATCTTTATTAGCTCTACTACTATTAATTCCTTTTTCACTTGCAAATAAGTGATGAATATCTGTATTTGCATAATAATCTTCTGTTTTAAATCCATGACTTTTTGGCCATGAATGTTCTCTATTCCAAAGCGTTTTGGCATTTGAACTTCCATCTCTATCTGTTTTGGGAATAGATCTTCCGGTATAAATACAAATAATATTATTAGAATTATCTGGATCTTCATCTAGTTCAGTTAAAGCGTTCCATACGCCAGGTGTATATTTTAATTTAGTCTTATGAGTAGACTTTAAAATACTATGTAGCGTAGTTTTAAAACTGTCATCAAAATGACCTTTCATAGCTTCATAATAAGCTGTTAATTCTGGTTCCGTTGTATCAGTTGTTTTCTTTTCCCATGATGCATATAATCTAATATTTTCTTTTATTGGTGTATTAAAATCAAATTCTACATTATCCAAATACCAACCAAGAAAATTAAAACCATTTCTTATTGGATCTTCAGGTTTAATAGCACAATCTCCTTCAATTACATACTGTGTTTCTACAAAATCTCCACCACGAGTATCAAATACAACATTATATTTTTCTTTTTCTCCATCACAAGATATTAATCCAAATGATAAAATTAATAAACAAATAAACAGTAATATTTTTTTCATATGTACCTCCGATAACACAAAGTTATTATACCATTTTAATGTTTAAATTTAAAGATATCTTTCTTTTGTTTTAAATTTGTTATTTTATCAAATAAAGTATCATTTAATTTATATTTTTCAAAAAATATCAGACATTTGAAAACATATATTTCTTAAAGTTTCAAATGAATATCCTCTAATTACAAAATATAATATTTTTTTCATCAATATATAAGGTTATATCAACATCAAATAATTTAAAACCAGTAATTGATATAACATTATAACTCATATAATATGTATCTTCACAATTACAATCATATATTAATTTCATTGATAAAACTGCTTAAATCCAATAAACCTGTGTTTTATAATCATTTTCAACGACAAATCTAATATTGCACCAATCCTATTCATTAACATTATCGTATTCTTGATATTTTTCAAGTTCAAATATTAGTTTTGTAAAATCATTTATTAATAATTTCGGCATAAAAACAACCTCCCCATACGATTTTACTTAGAACCATTAATTTTATAATATCATTTGTCGACAAAAATAACAATATAAAAGAAAAAATTTGAAATTTTTTATCATTTCAAATTTAATATATTCATATACTCTTCTTTTAATTGCTGACCAATTTCTTTTAAATTTCTCTTTTCAGCTATAATTACACCATTATTTGTTATATTAGTCATATCACTTGAAAATACTTTATTTATAGCGTCTATAAATTCATCATTATTAACACACTTTATACAATCAATATTATTTTTTAAATAATCAAAGGCTTGTATATCTCTAATAATTACAGGAATTTGACAGGCTAAAGCCTCTAATAAAACAATTCCTTCAGTTTCTTCATAACTAGGAAACAAAAAACAATCAGCTAAATGAAGCATTTTAATTATAACATCCTGAGAAACATATCCCGGTAAAATAACATTATTAGTTTTGTTATTCACAGCTTTTGCTACTTTACTAGACATCAAAGCTTTATTTTTTGCTCCAAACCAAATGAATTTAGTATTATCATCAAAAGATTTAGCAATTTCTATAAAATCATGAGTTCCTTTTCTTTCGAAAAACCATCCTATCCCCATAACTATTTTATCATTAGGACTAATACCAAATTGTTTTCTTAAATTTATTTTATCTTCTTCTGTTAATATAACTTTATTATATTTATCAAAATCAATGCCGTTCGATATATTAACAACTGGACATTGAACAAAGTCATAATTAGAAATTAATTCTTTGGAATAAGTTGTAGGGGTAATAATTTTTTCAGCTGAAGAATAAGCTTTTTTTAAATAATGGTAGACATACCACTTAGTGAAACGCCAAAACCAAAATGAATTAGCATAATCTTCTTTTGTTGAATGACCATGAACTATAACAGGAATACCTTTTTTCTTTAATTTTTTTATAAGTTTACAACTTTTAGAAAAATAAGTGTTTATATGTGCTATATCATATTTATCATTAGGATTTAATGTATACTCTATATCATTTAATTCTAATGCTTTTTTTTGATGTTCTAAAGCACGCCCTATACCACTTTTTTTAATCATTTTTTCATTTTCAAAATAAAGTAATACACGCATACGCTCTACCTCAAATAAATATTATTTTAAAATTGATTTTATAAATTCGATAATTTCTTCATCTTTTGCGTTTGCAAAAAATAACTCTTTAAAAGAAGGTCTATCAATTGTTTGTAATAAAAAGTCTCTATCAATTTGTTTTAAAATATCAATCATTGGCGTATGAGTTATTTTTTTTACATTTTTCAAAATTTCTCTATTAGCCTTCATTGGAACAGCTCTTTCTCTTGGATAACCTAATCCTCTTTCACTAGAGAAAAGTTTTTCAAATATGTATGATAAATTAACTTCAGCAGCCCAACCAAACCCTTTAGCATAAGGTAATGATATAGCATTACCATCATTAATTTGACCAAATAAGAAAGCATCTGTAGGGTCTATAACTAATCCACAAGAAACATTAGGGAACGAATTCAAAGCTAGCATAGCTCCCATACCTGTACCACAACCTGTAACAACAAAATCACAGGCACCTGAATTTAATAAAATACCAGCTAATAAACCATTTTGAACATAAGTCAATGATTTATCTTCTTGATTAAACATACCATAATTATCTACTGTATGACCAAAAGGTTCAACAGTATTTTTTAATGTATTATAAACAATTTCATTTTTAGCAGCTTGGCTATTTTCCATTATTAATGCAATTTTCATTTTTTCCTCCTATGAAACATAAGGGACGATAATATCGTCCCTTAACTATTATTAGTTAGCTTTACCAATACAGCCAAACATTTCCATTTTTTCTTTTACAGTTTGTTTTATAGCTTCAGTACCTGGTGCTAAAAGTTTACGAGGGTCAAAGCCTTTCTTTTCTTTATCTTTTCCTGCTTCAATATAAGCTCTAGTTGCAGCAGCAAATGATAATTGACATTCAGTATTAACGTTTATTTTACAAACACCTAAAGAAATTGCTTCTTTAATCATTGCTTCTGGAATACCAGTACCACCATGTAATACAAGTGGCATATTACCACAAGCTTCTTTAATTTTAGCAAGAGTATCAAAATCAAGACCTTGCCAGTTTGCTGGATATTGACCATGAATATTACCAATACCTGCAGCTAAAATGTCGATTCCTAAATCAGAAATCATTTTACATTGAGCTGGATCAGCAACTTCACCACGACCAGTTACACCATCTTCTTCACCACCGATTGAACCAACTTCAGCTTCAACAGTAGCACCTAATTTCTTAGCAAGAGCAACTATTTCCTTAGTTTTTTCTACATTTTCATCGATATCATAATGAGAACCATCAAACATTACTGAAGAATAACCAGCTTCTAATGCTTTTTGAGCTCCTTCATAAGTACCATGGTCTAAGTGTAATGCAACAGGAACTGTAATATTTAAAGTATCAATCATAGCTTTAACCATGTCTGCAACTACTTTATATCCTGTCATATATTTGTTAGCACCTTCAGATACACCTAAAATAACTGGTGCTTTTAATTCTTCTGCAGTTTGAAGAATAGCTTTAGTCCATTCAAGATTATTAATATTGAATGCACCTACTGCATAATGGCCATCTCTAGCCTTTTCCATCATTTCTTTAACATTAACTAATGGCATTTTAAATTTTCCTCCTAAATAAGTAAATACTTCTCTTTTATTATTATATTACAAGAGCTCTTAAAAAACAATAAATTTTATTTTTATAAAAAGGGTTTCATAATTACTTTCAACAAAAAAATGTGCCTTATTTAGCACATTTTTAAATTATTCTTCATCTTCTACAGGTAAATTAGCATTATGATATACATCTTGTACATCATCAAGTTCAGAAAGTAAATCTAATAGTCTTCTAAATTTAGCTTCATGATCTTCATCTAAATCAACATATGTTGATGGAATAAGTGATACTTGAGCTTCATCAAATTCTAATTCTGGATTTGTTGCTTCTAATGCAGATTTAATAGATTCAAAATCTTTAGGTTCTGCAAGAATAACAGTATTACCTTCATCATCAGTTGTAATTTCTTCACAATCAGCATCAGCCATCATTAAAGCTTCCATAGCTTCATCTTCACTCATACCTTGAAAAACAAATCTAGCTTTACGATTAAATAAGTATCCTACAGAAGTACCAATTTGTCCACCAGTTTTATTAAAAGCAGTTCTAACATCTGTAAATGTTCTATTATCATTATCTGTAGTACATTCAACTATCATCGCAACATTTCCAGGACCATAACCTTCATAAGTTTTTTCCTTTGAAGCTCCAGATGCAATACCTTGTGCCTTAGCAATTGCACGTTTAATAACATCTGCTGGACATTGATCCTTCTTAGCGCGTTCAATCATTCTTTTTAATCCTTGATTCATTTCAGGATCTGGAACACCTGATTTTGCAGCTACAAATATTTCTTTTCCCCATTTTGCATATTTTTTAGATTTCATTGCTGCTGTTTTAGCCATAGATGCAGCACGAACTTCGTGGGCTCTTCCCATTTAAAACACAACCTTTCAGTTTTAATTTCTTTTAAATTATACAACAAATTATACTACATTTCAAGTTTTATATTTCAATATGAAATTACCTCAAAACCGATTCATGATCATTTCATTTTTTTAAATTTATTTTAGATTCTTGTAAATTCAATTTTAAAAAATTATTTAATATTTTAAAAGACACTTGTTTTGTAATATCAATATTACAAAATCAATACCATCTCTATAATTGCATTATTTTCTTTTACTATTGATTATTATTCTTTTTAAATAATATACCTCAGCACATGTTATAGATTCACAAATGAATACAAAATCTACTCTTATGGATGAAATGTTTTAATATACTAAATAATATTCATTTGCTAGTTTTATTAATTATATTATATCATTACAGTTTGACATATAAATTCAACTTAGCAAATATATTGCAAACCTTCCTATAAACAGTTATTTGTTTTTGAATTCATCAATAAACTTTAATAGGTTAGAATTATCTACTGGTTTAGAAAAATATAAACCAGAGCCATATTCAATGTTTTGATTTTTAACATAATTATATAATTCTATTGATTCAATTCCATCACAAATTATTATTTTTTTTGTTTTATTGCAATAATCAATCAAATCAACCAATAATCTCTCAGAAGAAAAATTATTAATAATATCCTTCAAAAAATTTTTTTGTAATTTAATCACATCAATCGGACAATTTTGAACCGAAAGTACTGATTGAGGATTAACAACAAAGTCATCTGCGGCTATTTTAAAGCCATACGCTTTTAATCTAGTTATATTAGCTTGAACTACTTTCATTTTTTCATATACAACAAAATCAGTAATTTCGATTAATATTTTATTTGTTTTAACATTTATTTGTTTAACTACTTCAATTAATGACTTGGCTAACAATGGGTTAAGTAATTGTTTTAAACTTAAATTCAAAGAGAAAATAAAATTTTCACTCGGATATTTATTATTAACAGATTGTTGAAATCTAAGTATTTTTTCTAATTCCCATTGTCCTAACCAATGAATATCTCCTGTCTGTTCTAAAAGATTTATAAAATCTATTCTTGATAATAATCCTTTTGTAGGATGATTCCATCTTATTAATGTTTCGAAGCCATATATTTTATTATTTTTAAAATCTATTATGGGTTGATAATATAAAACAAATTCCCTTTTCTTTATAGCAGTCCTTATTTCTTCATAATTAAGCATATAATTTCTTTCTTCATCAGAAAGTGTTTCATAGTAACTTGTAACCTTATTACCACCATTTCTTTTAGAAACAAATGTAGCTAGATTAAGATTATCCAAAAGTTGTTTAAGTGTATTTCCGGAACGTGGATATATACATACACCAATTGATGCAGTAATCTTGGTTTCATAATCCTGAGCTGATGAACATATATTTTCAATTATTTTTTTGCATAATTTCTCAATCTTACTTTGATTTCCCTCATTTGGGATAAAAATCAATAAACTACCGGATTTAATAATGGATAATAATGAATCATCAGGAAGCAATGTATTAATAGAATCAATGACTTTATTTAAAACATTTGATGCGATTTCTTCTCCGTGGCTATCTAATATATTTTGATATTCATCAATATCAACCATTATCAATGATGCAGTACCAAAATTGCCTACTTTTTTAATATGCTTTTTAATAATCTTATTTATTTGTTGTTTAGAAAGTAAATTTTCAGCAAAAAAGATTTCACCATCAACAAAATATCTTTTAATTTTTTTAAACATTATAATACACCTTATCTTTTCATATATTTTAAGTATATACGAATTTTAAATAATAGTCAAAGCATTAAAAACTATTTGAATTGTGATTCATATAATCTTTTATAAAACCCGTTCAATTCTAGTAATTCTTCATGTGTTCCTTTTTCTACTATATTCCCACTATTCATTACTAAAATGAGATCAGCATTTCTTATAGTAGATAGTCTATGTGCAATAATAAATGATGTTCTATTTTCCATCATTTTATTAAAAGCTTTTTGAATCATTACCTCTGTTCTAGTATCAATATTAGATGTAGCTTCATCTAATATTAGTATTTCTGGTAATCTAAGCATTAATCTTGCAATACATAATAATTGTTTTTGACCAACAGACACTCCTTCGTCATCTGAAATAATTGTATTATAACCATTAGGTAATTTCTCAATAAAATCATCCGCATAAGCTTTTTTACACGCATCTTTAACTTCTTCTAATGTAGAATCATTTTTAGCATAGGCTATATTTTCATAAACAGTTCCTTTAAATAACCAAGTTTCTTGTAGAACTAATCCAATTTTTTCTCTTAAGGAATCTCTACTATATTCTTTAATATCTTTACCATCAATTAAAATTCTACCGCTATTAAGTTCATAATATCTCATTAATAGATTAATTAATGTTGTTTTACCACACCCAGTCGGTCCTACTATTGCAACTTTCATACCAGCCTTTATATTTAAATTAAGATTATCTATTAAAGGTTTTTCTTCTTTATATCTAAATGATACATTATCAAATACAACACTGCCATTATCAATATCTAATATATTATTGTTTTCATTTGTTAATTCTTTTTCATCAATTAATTCAAATACACGTCTTAAACTTGCAAAAGAATTAGATAATTCTGTTGCAACACCACTTATTTCATTAAATGGTTTTGTGTATTGACTCGCATAAGTTAAAAATGCAGTTAACCCACCAACACCAAATGCTACATTTTTCGTTGTTATAATTAATATAGAACCTATTGTTGCAACAGATGCATAA
Organism: uncultured Anaeroplasmataceae bacterium; assembly: GCA_964441815.1. GTDB lineage: Bacteria > Bacillota_I > Bacilli_A > Acholeplasmatales > Anaeroplasmataceae > Pelethenecus. Next base: position 23,318 of record CAYTVE010000005.1, read on the forward strand.
ACAATCGAATTAACAAATCTTGTCGAAGGATTAGTTAATGAAGAATTAAATTGTGCCCTAATGCCAACCTCATATAAATCATTATCTATACTTTTAAACTTATCTATATTTTCATTTTGTCTTTGATATGCTAAAACAACTTTTTGATTAGTAATCATTTCATTTAAAAAACCTCCCATTACACCTTTTATATGAGCTTGTTCTTTAAATGTTTTATAGCTTCTTTTAGATATAAATGCGGCGACAAATAATGATAAAGGAGTTAATACAATAACAACTAACGCTATTTCCCACTTAATAGTTAACATCATAACTATTGTAACTACTATAGTTATAATCCCTGTCAAAGCCTGATTAAAGCCCTGTAATAACCCTTCTGATACTTGGTCAGTATCTGATATTATTCTTGTTAAAATATCACCACTTAAATTACTATCTAAATATGAAACAGGAACATTTAATATTTTCTTAAAAGCATCTGTTCTTAAATCTTTAATTATAGAATAAGTTATTTTATTAAGCAATGCATTCATTACCCAGCCAAAAAATGCGCCTAATAAAACAATTATTAATAATTTTAAAATAATCAAATAAATATCACTTATGATAAATGTTTTATCATCAATAAATTTGTCTATTGCATTCCCTACAAGTTTTGGAGCATATAATGTTGCAAAAACATAAAATATTGCAGCTAAATTAGAAAAAAATAAAGAAACTTTATATTTGCCAACATATCTTATAATACGTTTAAATAAAGACTTATTATTCATTTTTATTACCTCCCATATCTTGTGAATCACATATTTCTTTATATACTTCACAATTATTAATCAATTCATTATGTTTACCTAATCCAACTAATTTACCTGCATCTAAAACTAATATTAAATCAGCATGCATTATACTTGAGGCTCTTTGAGAAATAATAATAGTAGTTTTATTTAAAGTCTTAATAGCATTTCTTAAATTTAGTTCAGTATTAAAATCTAATGCGCTAGTAGAATCATCTAAAATCAATATAGAACTATCTTTAATTAACGCTCTAGCAATAGATAACCTTTGTTTTTGTCCACCACTTAAATTAGAAGCTCCTTGATATAAATATGTATTTCCCTTATCCTCTAATTTTGACACGAATTCATAGCTCATAGAATTCTTTAAGGCGTTGGTGATATCATCATCGCTTGCATTTGCTTTTCCCCATAATAAATTATCTCTAATTGTACCACTAAATAATATAGCTTTTTGTAAAACTGTTGCAATCTGTTCATTAATAAAGCTTGTCTTATAATCTTTAATATTTCTACCATAAAAGATAATATTTCCACTGGTAGTATCATAAAATCTATTCATTAATGAAACTAAAGTAGTTTTGCCACTACCTGTACCTCCAATAATACCTACCGTCATATTCTCTTCTATTTTGAAAGAAACGTTGTCTATTGCTTCTTTAGAATTAGAATTATAATTAAATGAGACATTATCAAATATAAATGGAATGTCATTCAATTTAGTATCATATATTCCCTCTTGAATAGAACTTTTTGCGTCAAATACTTCGTTAATTCTAGTTGCTGAAGAAAAAGCTTTAGTGAATATAACAACAAGATTTGCAACAACCATAATAGCTAATTGAATTTGCAATAAGTAATTATATAGCGATGTAATATTGCCTTGATTTAAATTACCTAATGTAAATTCAAATCCGGATACATATAGCACCGCAACAATAGCTAAATTAGTGACAACAAATGTCATCGGGTTTAATAATGCATTTATTTTTCCTACATTTGTTAATATTTTTTTTAAACTAACATTTTCATCAACAAATCTTTGAAATTCATACTTTTGTTTAGAAAAAGCTCTAACAACTCTATTTCCACTTAAATTTTCCTTTGTTATATTTGTAACATCATCTAATTTCTTTTGAGCATTTTTATTTTTAGGAATTGTAAAAATCATGATTATAAAAATAATTACGAAAAGTAATATACCTGTTGCTAAAAATAATAACCCTGCTTTCCAAGAAAGCATAAATGATAAAATAGTTGCACCTACAACTAAAAATGGCGCTCTTACCACTAATCTTATCAACATAGCTACGCTTTGTTGTAAATTGTTTATATCGGAATTCATTCTTGTTAATAAAGATGATGCACCAAATTGATCTAATTCTTTAAATGATAGAGAATTAATGTGAGTATATAAATCATCTCTTAAAGCAGTGCCAAAACCTTGAGATGCGCGAGATGCAAAAAACTGACAAACAAGTGTTGAACAAAGTCCTATTACAGCAAATAAAAATAATAATCCACCATTTTTTAATATAAAAGTTATTTTTTCACTGTCTGTTAATAAATCATTTTTTAAACCGTCATTAATCATTCTCGCAATAACTAAAGGAACTAATAATTCAAATATAGCTTCCACTAATTTAAAAATAGGTCCTAATATTACATGTTTTTTATATTTTTTTAAATATTTTTTATATAATTTAAACATAAAATCACCCTTTTCATTTTGAATTATACCACAAACAATGGTATACTTGATATATAATTTTATGTGTTAAAGTATACTTTGGAGGTATATATGGATATTAGACAATTAGAATGCTATAAAACAGTTGTTGAACAAGGTTCAATTCTTAAAGCTTCAACAAAATTAAATATAAGTCAACCACCACTATCAAGGATGATGAAACAACTTGAAGAAGAATTAAATACTGTATTATTTATAAGAGGTAAAAAAATAACATTAACTGAAACAGGTAAACTATTATATGAAAGATCTTGTTCCATTCTAGAATTAAAAAATAATGCATTAAAAGAAATTAATGATTTGGAAGTCAAAAATGAAATAACTTTAAATCTAGGTATTGTATCATCTTCAACAAATCTTTTATATCATCATGCAATTCAAAAATTTCATAACGAAAATCCAAATGTAAGATTTAATATTCAAGAAGCAAATACTTATCAATTAATCGAGTTATTAAATCAGAAAATAATAGATCTTGCAATAGTGCGTTCACCATTTGATTCAGCTAATTTCAATGTTGAGTTTTTTAATAAAGAACCTATGATTATGCTGTCAAAACAATCAATTAATCAAGAAAAAATAAATATAACTCACTTAAATAATAAACCGCTTATTATATATAGACGCTTTAAAGATATATTGAATCACTTATTTAAAGAAAATAATATTGAATTTAATATAATTGCTGAAGTAGATGATGCTAAAACTGCAATACTTCTTGCATCAACGGGATTAGGAATTGCATTAGTACCTCAAAGTGCTTACCATACTTTTGAACATTTAAATCTTAATTATGCAATAATAGATAACAATTATTTGGAAACGAGTTTAGGTGTTATAAAAAGAAAAAATGAAGATTTAAATCAAACTTATCAAACCTTCATAAATACTTTAAAAATTTAATTACAGCTAATACTTATTTAAATACCTATCTATTTCCCATTTTGTAATACATTTTTTGTAACTATTCCATTCTAACAGCTTAGCTTCTACCATTTTTTTTGATATGTGATTACCTATTGATTCCTTTATAATAATATCTTTTTCAAATTCATTAATAGCTATTTCTAGATTAGAAGGTAATAACTCAATTTTACTTTTTTCTTGTGTTTCTCTTGTATAAGTATACAAATTATCATATACCGGTTTAACGTCCGGACAATTACCTCTTATACCATCAAGACCAGCAGCTAAAATGACACTTATAGCCAAATATGGATTAGAAGCAGCATCAACACTTCTTATTTCTGCCCTTGTTTTTTCTTTTCTTGCAGAAGGTATTCTAATCATAGTAGAACGATTAGAATCAGACCAAGATATATAACAAGGTGCTTCATATCCAAAAACTAATCTTTTATAAGAATTTACTATAGGATTAGTTATTAAGCAAAATCCTTTAGCATGGGCTATGACTCCAGAAATCCACATTAAAGCCGTAATTGAAAGTTTATTATTTGTATTTTCATCATAAAATGCATTATTACCATTTAAATCAACTAATGAACAATTAATATGCATTCCACTACCATTTATACCTTCTATTGGTTTAGGCATAAATGTAGCATGTAAATTATGTCTTCTTGCAATATTTTTAACAACAAGTTTAAAAGTTTGAACATTGTCACATGCTTCTAATGCCGAATCAAATTTAAAATTAATTTCGTGTTGTCCACTTGCAACTTCATGATGAGCAGCTTCAACAACAAATCCAATATTCTGTAGTGCTAAAACGATATCTCTTCTACAATCCTCTGCTGAATCAATAGGAGATATGTCAAAATATCCACCAGTATCATTGAATTCAAGTGTCGCATTGTTATTTCTATCAAGTTTAAATAAAAAGAATTCTGGCTCAACTCCTACATTAAAATCTTTAAACCCTAATTCTTTCATTTTTGATATATTCCTTTTCAATACTCCCCTTGGATCGCCTTCAAACGGAACACGAACTCCATCAACTATGTGATAAACATCACATATAAACCTTGCAACTTTACCATATGAATTATCTTCCCAGGAAAGAATTAAAAAGGTATCTAAATCAGGATGCAAAAACATATCTGCTTCATAGATTCTTACAAATCCTTCTATTGAGGAACCATCAAACATTATAGAATTATTTAATGCATCATCTAATCTTGTTATGGGTATTTCAACATTTTTAAACATCCCCATAATATCAGTAAACTGCATCCTAATATATTTTATATTTTCTACTTTACATATATTTTTTATATCATTTTTATTATATTTCATATCAACACCTAATTAATAATATGATTTGTAATGTCATTTAATGATTACAAATAAATCTACCTTCTTCTATATAATAAAAACAATGATTTAATAAATTTCGGCTTATATTTCTTGAAAGAATTTTCATTTTGTGATAAAGTCTAATTATATGAATCGAGGAATATGCTGATGAAAAAAATTTTTTTAATTATTATAACTCTATGTTTATTTATATTTTGTTCTTGTAAAACAAACACTAATACCATTTTTACTGTAACATTTCATGAAAAAACAGAAAACGGAAACGTTATCGAAAAAACATATAACAATAATATAATAAATAATGAACCAAACATATTTACTAGAACAAATTATGAATTTGATGGTTGGTATTTAGATGAGAATTTTTCAATAAAAGTTAATTTTCCATATAAAATTACAAGTAATATAGATTTTTATTCAAAATGGTTAAAAATATGTAAAATTACTTTTATTGATAACGATAATATAATTCATCAAACATCTGTCAAAGAGGGACAATATATTTCTAATTACGAAATATCAAATGATGATTTTATTGGCTGGTCTTCTAATAAAGATACTTTCATCCCTTTTGATTTTAATTCTATTATTACTGATGATTTATCTTTATACGCTTTTTATGAAAAGATTAGTACTTATACTGTTGATTTTTATGATAATGATACTTTATTAGATTCTAAAACTGTTAATGTAAATAGTACTGTCTCTTCTATTAACGCTCCTTCTAAAAATGAATATACATTTAAGGGCTGGTCTTCTAATAAAGATACTTTCATCCCTTTTGATTTTAATTCTATTATTA
>CAYTVE010000005.1:29040-59920 GCA_964441815.1 uncultured Anaeroplasmataceae bacterium
CTGATGATTTATCTTTATACGCTTTTTATGAAAAGATTATTACTTATGTTGTAACATTTAATAACGATGGAACAAAAACACATCAAAATGTAATAAACGGTAATAAATTAATAGAACCTGAAGCACCATATAAAAGCGGTTATACATTTTTAGGTTGGTATCTAGACGATACATTATTCGATTTTAATACCATAATTGAAGATAATATTGAACTTGTTGCTAGATTTAGTGAATCACAAATAAAATTATCTAGCTATGGGGGTTATGAAGAAGGGCTTTATTTTGAAACAAGTACAAGTGATAACAGTCCATCTGATTATTCTGTTTCATATAAGTTAACTTCTTCTAATGAATGGCTAAATGTGGATGAGGAACTTATTAGAATAGAAAACAATAAAATAAGATGTGATATAGTAGGTCTAATTGCAGGTAATTACGATGTCAAAATAACATTAAACAATAAATCAAGCCTTATTAAATGTAGCGTATCAAAATCAGATCGTTCTGGTTATGCTCATTTTAATTATAGTAGTGGAATTGGAGCTTATAATGACGATGGAACTATAAAAAATAATGCGATAATCATTTATGTTACTAATGAAAATAAAAATACTGTATCTGTGGAAATAAATAACAAAACATACACAGGTTTAGTTAACATTATTCAAAATCAAAATAAAATTGGAAAACCACTAGATATAAGAATTATTGGTAAAATAACAACAAATCAATATAATGTCAAATCTAATGAACCTAGATTAATTGATAATAGTAATTTAAGTGATAATTTCTTTGTAAATACTTTAGAAACAACCTATGGAAATAATCTGATTGGTTTAACTGTTCAATACATGGATAAAAAGGAACAAAAATCATATAAATTTATCACAACTGAAACAGGCCTAAAAGAAAATGGAACTGGCAAATCTTCTAAAAAAGAGACTACTTATAAAGGTTCAGAATATAAAAATTTATATGGTCAAAAAGTATATGATGATGACTCCTATTTCAATATGCTAGACGTTGAAAATCAAAATAATATCACAATTCAAGGAATTGGAACTACTGCTGAAATCTTCCAGTGGGGTTTTACTTGGAAAAATTGCAATTCAATCGAAATTAAAAATTTAACTTTTACAGATTATACTGAAGATGCATGTAGTTTTGAAGGACAAGATGTTAAATCATATGGTAATTATTGGATTCATAATAATACTTTCAATCGTGGTAAAAATAATTGGGATATTTCCGGAGAAAGAGATAAATATGCTGGTGATGGAGGATGTGATTTAAAACAAGTTCACAATATCACATTATCTTATAACAAATTCAATAATTGTAAAAAAACAGGTTTAGTTGGTGGTAACGATGATAATCTTACAATGAATATAAGTTTCCATCACAATTATTATTATAAAGTAGAATCAAGACTTCCACTTGGTAGACAAGCTAATATGCATATATATAATAACTATTATGATAGTTGTGGAACGTGTCAAGATATAAGGGCTAATGCGTTTGTGTTAAGTGAGAAGAATTATTTCTATAATTGTACATATCCTCAAAAAATTACAACCACTGACACTTATAATAAAACTATTATAAAATCTGTGGATGATAAATATGAATCTTGTAAAAATACATCTCAAGCAACAACATCTTCTAGAACAGATACACTACAAGGTGAATGTAAACCAGATGGTAGCACAAATTATACAAATTTTGATATTGATGAAAACTTATTTTATTATGATAAAACTAATAAAAAATCTAATGTAGACAATTTATTAGAAACAAATAATGTGAAAATGTATTGTCAGAAATATTCAGGTGTTTTGAATAATAATAAAACAAATGATTATTGTGATGATGATAATACTTCTACTAACCCAACACCTGATACTTCAATAACTTGGATTAATAAATTAAATGAAGATTTTAGCACTAACAAAACTATAACTAAATTAACTCAAAATAGTATTAATGAAAGTGGTATTTATTATTACACTGATTCTGATAGTAATAATTATTTAAAAATTGAAAATAATGCGTTAACAATTTTTGATGAAAGTGATAAAACAACATACGGTTATTATATGTTTGATGAAGTAAAAAATACTACTGGTAAAATTAGAATATCAATAGATTTCATTCCTCAAACAGCAAATGGAAAATGGAGCCCTATTAAATTTATTGGTGAAGAAAACGATATTTATATTAGAACAGATGATAGTAAATATCTTGGATATTCATTAGATAATACGACCGTAACAAAAATGGATTCATCCATAATTAAAGCAAATACTGTTTATACTATAACTCTTTTAATTGATTATGATAATAATATCGCATCAATTAAAATAAATGATACTGAGACTACTTTAACTGGTTATTCATGTATAAGTAAAATAACTGGTATAAGATTTATGACTGCAGAAAAGAATTCTAGAACATTTAGTGTTGATAATATAAAAGTGGATTGGTGTTAATATAAAAAGGCTTCTAACCTTATGTTTATCAAGGGTTCAAAGCCTTTTTATTATACTATTTACAAAATTAAAATAATGGCTCAAAAAGATATAATATATAAGCAATAATCTTTTGCCATAAAGACCTCTTCTTCCATTTATCATACGTTATTTCAACGGATTCATCACATGCTTTAATAAAATCTAATTGCATATTATTAATTTCATCATCTAATAGGATTAATGCTCCACATTCATAATGTAAAAATAAACTTCTATAATCCATATTTATTGTTCCAATAAATGCATATTTATTATCTACAATTATATTTTTAGCATGATTAAACCCTTTTTTATATTCATATATTTTCCCACCAGCTTTTAAGATATCTCGATAATGAGATCTCGCAAGATAAAATGCTGATTTTTTATCAGGTGTTCCTGGCATTAATATTCTAACATCAACACCACTTTTACAAGCTAAAACTATGTTGTCTATTATTGCATCGTCAATGACGAAATAAGGAGTTGAAATATACAGAGTTTTGTCAGCACTAGATATTAATGAATTAAATATATCATAACTAATTTTAACACCATTTGAAGGTCCATCACCAAAAGGAATAACAAAACTAGATTCTTTTAAATATGTTGATTTAACATAATAATTTTTTATAGGTAATATTTCTTTAGTAGACATATACCACATTTCAATAAACATCGCAACAAAACTAGCTACCGCTTCTCCTTTATATTTTCCACAATTATCACGCCAATATCCAAATCTCTCTTTTTTATGAATATATTCATCAGCATAATTATCACCACCACAATATGCAATATAACCATCAATAATAGTTATTTTCCTATGGTCTCGATAATTGAATGCTGGATTTATATTTAAACCAAGCGGATTATAATTAGTTATTTGGCAATTTGGAATTTTAGTAATTTTTTGAATTGTTTTCTTCTTAAGAGTAGCCTTAGAACCTAAATCATCATATATGATTTTAATTTCAACTCCTTCTTTACCTTTAGCTTCTAAAATATTTAATAATTCATTTAATAAATACCCTTCGCTCAAGATAAATGTTTCTATGAAAATATATTTTTTTGCTTGTTTTATTTCTATTAATAAATCATTAAATTTAGTTTCACCATCATTTAAAAAAGTAAATATAGTGTCTTTATAAACAGGAAAATTTAATACCCTTGCATACCTTAAAGCCTTAGAATCTATTTTTGCCAATTCATCAATTACATTATTATAATCCGAATAATTTTTAAATTCATTTTTTATCTTTTTTTCCTTATATCTTGGCAATCCTTTACTTTGAGAATTTAGCATATATAATAATGTAAAAGGAAGTGGCATTATCAATATAAGTATAGACCAAGTTAATTTATAACTAGTTAAAATAGGTTTGTGAATAATATGTAAAACAAAACAAATACCAATTAATTCTATAACAAAATAAAAAACAACATTAAGATGATTATTTAAATTGATTTGAAATAATAATACAAATAAAAATATTTGCATTGCGAAAACAATTAGTGTAATAAACACTGTGATTATCTTTTTCCACAAAGGCAAACTTGTTCTTTCATTTTGAGTCATAAATTCATCTCCAATTATTTTGTAATAATAAATGAAACACCTATTTCTTCATTTTTAACAATAAGACGCATTCCAAAGAAATCAACAGTTTTTTGAACAATAGACATGCCTAATCCAAATTCTCCTTTACTACCTTTTTCATAAGGCTTAAATGATGATTTAATAAATTGTTCATCTATATGTTCCCCATCATTATATATTCTTAACCTGTCTTTCTTTAAAACTATTTTAATTTTAGTTTTTGCATATCTCTTAGCATTATCAACAATATTATCTACCACAGTAAAATAATTTTCTCTATATCCTTTAAAAAATATATTTTCTGTTAAGTCTAGTTCGATGTTTAATTCAGTTTGAAATTTATAACCAGTGACAACTTCCTTAACAATCTCATTCATATCAACATCTTCAAATTCTCTATCTTTTTTTAAATATTCTAACGAATTATATTGTAAAAGTCTATTAACTTTATGTTTTAATATTTCCGCTTGATTAATAATTATCTTGCTGCTGTTTTCATCTGCCATTCCATCTTGTTGAGCTTCAGCGTAAGATTTAATAACCGCAATAGGAGTCTTAAAATCGTGACTCATATTTTGTAACATCTCTTGTTTTTGTCTTTCACTTTCTTCTATTTCTATACGCATCGTTTCAACAGCTCTAGATAATTCACCAAGTTCATCTAAACTATTATCGTTATAAGAAACATTATAATTGTTTTTTGGAAGATCTAATATATGATTTTGGAGTTGATGTAATCTTTTAGTAAATTTAGTACTCCATATCATTACACAAAAAAGACATAAGCATATGATTATAATAAAGAAGGAAACAATTTGCAATGAAACATTATTAGATAATCTATTTACATAGGTTGTATTAGTCAGTATTATATTTATACCATTATTAACACTATTTTTTGTTATAACATAATAAATAGTATCTTTTTTATTATTTACCATTTCACCTTTTTCAATTTCGTTTACTTGCTTTACGCTAGAATCAATAAGTTTTTCTAATTCTTCTTCATTAATATATGATGATAATTTAGTTGAGTAAATAATATTATTACCTTCTATTTTAACAAAACCGATAGGTAAATCTTTAATTACAGCATTTGGATTTTGATTATGACTATCTAATAACGATGAATAAGTAATTAATCTAGAATACGTTTCCTCTTCAGCTACAGCCCTTAATCTTGTTAAAGTTACAAGTGTAAATAAAGATGCAGAAACCATTAAAACAAAAGTAAATAAAATGGCTATTTGTCCAGTTAATGATAACTTCTTCATATAATCATCCTATAACCAAAACCATATATTGTTTCAATTTGAAGTTCTGGCATTTTTTTTCTTAATCTTCTTAACAAATCATCAACAACCCTATCACTACCAAAATAATCATCTCCCCAAACCTCATTTAATATTTGATCACGAGAAAATGCTTTTCCTGAATTTTGACTTAAATATAATAATAAATCATATTCTTTAGATGTCAAAAAAATTAATTCATTATTATAATAAACACTTCTTCTATCCGTGTTTACAATATAATTACCAACAATTATTTCATTATCATTTTTATTTAATGTCTTTTTATATGTTCGTTCTAACAATTTCTTTACTCTTAATACTAATTCTCTAATAGAATACGGTTTTGCTAGATAATCATCACTACCTAATTCTAAACCCATTATTTTATCAACATCTTGATCACGTGCAGATGTAAAAATAATAGGCATTAATGGATTGAAATTTCTAATTTCTTTAATTAAATCGTACCCACTTGTGATGCCAGGAAGCATTATATCTAATATCCATAAATCAATTGGTTCTTTTTTTATTGCTTCTAAAGCTTCTTCACCACTACAATACCATTTAACATCATATTTTTCAGCACATAAATATTTAACAACCAAAGCTGCTAAATTTTTCTCATCTTCTACTAAAGCTATTTTATACATCCTAAATCACCTCATATATCAATTATATCATATTAATTTATTTTCTTTTAATTTTTTTATATAAAGGAATAAGGGACAACCAAAGGTTGCCCCTTATTCTGGGAGAGTTATAGTTTGCTTATGAAAAAAGTTTCTATCTATGTAGGGATATTTAGATAGATACTGTCTTTTCTAAAGACACCTATATTATAATAAAAAAAATCAGTTTTTTTATCGAAAATTTATGGGAAATTATGTGAATTACTATAATTTTATTGAAGTTCTTTTTTACCAATATATAAATTATAATAAAAACCCTTTTTTCTTAATAATTCTTTATGGTTTCCACGTTCTATTATTTTACCATTTTCTAAAACTAAAATGACGTCAGCATTAATAACTGTAGATAATCTATGAGCAATAATAAATACTGTTTTACCTTTCATAAGCATGTTTAAACCATCTTGTACTAATCTTTCAGTTCTAGTATCGACACTCGAAGTTGCTTCATCTAATATTAAAATGGAAGAATTTACTACTTCAGCCATTGCAATAGAAATAAGTTGTTTTTGCCCAACACTTAAATTCGCTCCGTCAGCATTTATTATTGTATTATAACCATCTGGTAATTTTTTAATAAAATTATCGGCATTTGCTAATTTGGAAGCATTAATAACCTCTTCATCCGTAGCTTCTAATCGACCATATCTAATGTTTTCCATAATAGTACCCGTAAATAAATTAGTATCTTGTAATACAATGCTAAGTTTTCTTCTTAAACTATTTTTATCAATATCTTTTATATCTATTCCATCAATCGTTATTTGACCACCACTTATTTCATAAAATCTATTTATTAAATTAGTTATAGTCGTTTTCCCTGCTCCTGTAGAACCTACAAAAGCTATTATTTGTCCTGATTTTGCTGTCAAATTTAAGTCTGTTAATACAGGATTATTTTCCTTATAGGAAAAACATACGTTTTTAAATTCAATATCACCCTTTACTTTATTTAAAACAATTTTACCATCATTTATTTCTTCACATTCATCCATTAAATTAAATAATCTTTCAGCGCCCGCAAGACCATTCAATAATAAATTCGCCTGATTTGTCAGTTGATTTATTGGCATTGCTGCTTGTCTTACAAAAATCAAATAAGAAGCTAACCCTCCTAAAGAAAAACTAATAAATGGCAAATATCCTAATGCTATTATTCCACCAATAATAGCAACTATGGCATAATTAATATATGATATAGAAACAACCATTGGGACCATAGACATCGAATATTTCAAAGCTATATTGCTTGTATTTTTTAATTTATTATTTTTATAAGTAAATTTAATCATATTTTCATCTTCATGGTTTAATACTTTAACAACCTTTTGACCAGAAATCATCTCTTCAATAAAACCATTTAATTCGGCAGTTTCAACACTTTGAGTAACAAATGCTTTTTTACTCTTTTTAGATGCATATAAAATATATATAAACATTAATGTATAACATATAAAAACAATAATTGATAAAAACCAGTTCAATATAAATAAAATAACAATAAGACCAATAATTAAAATTAAATTAGAGATAAGCATCGCAAAAGCATTATTTAATGCATTACTTAATGTATCTATATCATTAACAAAAAGACTCATTATATTACCATGAGTGTTTTTATCAAAAAAAGATAATGGTAGTTTTTGTAATTTATTAAAACAATCTCTTCTTGTCTCATATACTATTTTTTGAGCTAGTCTTATCATTACTTGAGTATAAAATAACGTAGCTAGAGCACCTGTCAAATATATAATTCCATCGAATATAAGCACTTTAGGTAATTGATCAAAATACTGTTCATTAGTATATTTGTCGATGATAGACTTAAGCATATAAGTTCCTAATAAATTAGCCATAGCTGATAGAGTAACTAATATAGCTACAAGTAAAAATAAGAATTTATGTCTACCTATATATTCAAATAAGCGAGATATAGTGTTTTTAACAGATTTATATTTATTCACTATCAACACCACCAATCTGTTCATTATATAACTCTTGATAAATTTTAGATTTTATTAACAGTTCTTCATGTGTACCTATATCAGTAATCTTTCCATCATTTAAAACAATTATTTTATCTGAATTCATTATTGATGATATTCTTTGAGCTATAATTATACAAGTTAATTTTTCTTTTTTTATGTTATTTAAAATATTATTTTCTGTTTTAGCATCGCAAGCACTAGTAGAATCATCCAATATTAATACTTTAGGTTTTTTCAAAAGTGATCTGGCTATACAAAGTCTTTGACGTTGTCCACCTGATACATTAACTCCTTTTTGACCTAGATTATAATATAATCCCTCTGGCAAATTATTAATAAAATCAATAACACAAGCTTTTGTTAATGCTTCATTAATATCTTCTATTTTAGCATTTTTATTACACCAAAGCATATTATCATATATAGTGCCTGTAAATAAGATATTATTTTGTAATACAACAGAAATACTATCTCTTAATGATTTAATATTATATTTATCTATACTTATATCATCAATTAATATATCACCACTGTTTATATCATATAATTTTAACAACAAATAAATAAGTGTAGTTTTACCTGCCCCAGTAGAACCTACAATACCAATTTTTTCATTTTTATGTATAGTAATATTAATATCTTTTAAGATATAATCACCATTTATATTATATTTAAAACATACATCTTTAAATTCTATTTTATTAAAATCAATATTATCAATTGAATTATAATTTAATTCAGATTTTATTTCCAAAACTTCTTTTAATCTTTTCGATGCCTGAAAACTACGATTAATCAACAAAAATACATTTGAAAGCATCATAAGCGAATTTATTATCTGTAAAACATAGGAAAGTAAAGCTGATAAATTTCCTACTAATAGTTCATTATTATGAACCATTACAGAACCAATTCCTAAAATCAATACTGTTACACAATACATTATTAATTGAAACGAAAATACATTTAATTCAGAAATTTTAAGTGTATTCTTGGTTATATTCATATTTTCTTTATTAGCGATATCTAATTTTTCAATTTCATAATCTTCTCTTACATAAGCTTTAACAGTTCTAATACCTGCTACATTTTCTCTAACTACTTTATTTACATCATCTAGTTTTTCTTGTAATATTTTATATTTAGGAGATGTTTTATAAATTAATAACGCTAAAATCAAACCTAATATTATTCCTGAAACAATGAATATCCATGCAAGTTTTGGTGCTAAAATGTATGATAGTCCTATGCCCATAATCAATAATATTGGTGAACGAAAAAGTGGTCTCATACCACTTGAAAAAGTATTTGCGATAATATTTATATCATTAGTTAATCTAGTTACAAGAGTTGCAGGATTAAATTTATCTAAATCATTAAATGAGTATTTTTGAATATTATTAAATGCTTCATTACGCAAATTACAAGAAAATGAAGTGACTAATCTTGCAGTAAATACCGCATAAAAATGACCTGTAAGCATTGAAAATAAAGAACATATTATAATTAATAATCCCGATATTAATATTTGTTTTAAATCACCATTTAAAACACCTATATTTATTATATCTTTCATAAAAAAAGGTATTAGTAACTCAAAAGCAGTTTCTATGATAATAAAAAATGATGATGCAAAAAAATCTTTTTTACTCTTATTTAAATATTTATAAATATAAACCAAATTAGACATATAATCACCTATAGAAAAAGGACTTATTTAAAGTCCATTTTTTTTATTTTATTCCATTATCTTTAGCAAGATTTAAATATTTAATTGCTAAAGAATAATATGATTCACATTTATCTCTAATTTGTTCATATTGTTCTTTAGTAACAGCATTTTCTAATTCTTGATTAGTATTTTCTGCAAGACTATAATATAATTCTCCAATTACAGCTTGAGCAATAGGATGATTTTTGTCTGCAGCTAATTTTAAAAACTTTTCACAATTAGGATCGAATTTTTTAGTCATATATAAGCAATAACCAATCATATATTGAATTTCAGAATCATCTATTGTTGCGTAATCAATTAAATATGATAAAGCTGTTGGATAATCTTCGTCATTAAAATATTTCTTTGCCTGAACTAATCTATCATCTGTATAATAATCTTCAATATATATATTTTTTGTTATATTATCATAATTTGTATCTGGCTTTTCTTCAGAAAGTTTAATATCTTGTTTTTCTTCATAAGGTGTAGTTTCATATTTTGTATAAACTTTTTCTTCCCCTCTTATACATATACCACATCCAGGACAATAATTAAATCTTTCTTCTAGTTTAAATCCACAATTAGGACAAAAATTAAATTTCATATCAAACACCTCTATATAGTTCTATTATACCCTTATAGCAATTTTTTTTCAAGGACATTAATATTCTTTTGTAACATCTATATTTGTAAAACTATAATCAAAATTTATCACAAAATAATATTTTACTTCTTCTTCATTAAACTTATTTTCTAATAAATTAATTATTTCTTCTTCAGTATATTTAAATTTATATGGTCTGACTAAATCAAAAATAACGTTTATATGAGTATTACCTATAACCACTCTAAAATCATGCATAGAGAGTTCTAAACTTATTTCTTTAACTGCTGCTTTAACTTTTTTTCTTAAATCATTAATCAAGTCATTATCAATTTCTATTGGATCCATATGTATGGTTAAATCTACACCATATTCTTCTTTAATTAATTTTTCCAAATTATCAATAGCATCATGAACAACAAGTATTTTTTCTCTAGCATCTACTTCTACATGCAATGTCATAAAACATTTGGTTGGTCCATACATATGACAAACAATGTCATGATATCCTAATACTAAAGGCTCTTCTTTAATTCTTGTAATAATTTTTTTTACAAAATCATCATTTATAGAAACACCAATTAGTGGATCAATTGTTTCTTTTATTAGTTTTATACCAGATATAATAATAAATAATGAAACTATAATACCTAATAAACCATCAAGACTAAATGATATATCTTTTATAAACAACAAAATAATGTTACCAATTAATAGTGTAGATGTAGATATACAATCATTTAAACTATCCTTGCTTGTAGCTTTTAACGCAATAGAATTAATCGTTTTACCAATTTTATAATTAAAATATGCTTGCCATAGTTTAATTATAATAGAAATTGTTAATATAATAATGGATATATAAATAACCTTATTTGAAATAGGTGAATAAGTATAATTAATCATCTTTTCAATTGAAGTTTTAAATAAACTACCACCAACAAATAATATAATAATAGATACAACTAATCCTGTAATATATTCTATTCTTTGGTGACCATATGGATGTTCTTTATCCGCTGGAGCACTAGCAAGTTTAAAACCAACTAGTGTTATTACTGAAGATGCCATATCTGACAGGTTATTAATACTATCAGCAATAATTGAAATACTTGCAGATATAATTCCAGCAAATAATTTTATAATAAATAAAATAAAATTTGATACTACTCCAAAAAAGCCAGCTAGTTTACCATGAGCAACTCTAACATTTTCATTGTCTACATTTTGATAATTCTTAATAAAAATTTTCCTAAATATATTTACCATAACTAACTCCATTATTAATATATTACTTTATATAAATATAATCCACACCCATCTAATATATATTTAGAATCTTTAGGATCTTTACTATCAAGTATTTCTTTTATTTTTTTAGGTTCAAAATGTTTTTTACCTATCTCAACAATCATACCCATCATTCTTCTTATTTGATATTTTAAAAAAGCATTACCTCTAAATCTAAATTCCAAATAATCTTCATTTTCGATTATCTCTATGTTATAGATTGTCTTTACTGTTGATTTTCGTTCATCAATACTTGCAGAAGCAAATCCTTTAAAGTCATGAGTGCCTAAAAGATATGTGCAACATTCTCTCATTAATTTAACATCTAAATTAGGAATATATGGCATATATCTTAGGGTTAATGGATTATATTCCTTTATATTTATATAATATCTATATTCTTTTTCTAATGCATTAAATCTTGCATGAAAATTATCATCAACAAGTTCACATTCCTTAATATAAATATCAGCAGGTAAAAAAGAATTTAATCCTTTTTTTAATCCGTACGTAGGAATATTTAAATCAATGTCTGCGTGAAAAACCTGTCCTATTGCATGAACATACCTATCAGTTCTACCTGATGGATATATTTTTATTTCTTTTTTACATAGTTTATAAAAGGCTTTATTTAATTCAAGTTCAATTGTAGGAAGAGCATTTTGAATTTGAAAACCCATATAATTGTAGCCATCGTAACTACAAATAAACTTATATCTAGCCAAGGAATCTACTCCAAATAATAAGTCCTAAAAAAACTAGTGATATAATAAAGCAAAAATAATCTAAAAATTTAAACTTCATTTCATCTAATTTAGTTCTTTTAGCACCTATAACATAACCTCTAGCTTCCATAGCGTTTGATAAGTCTTCTGCTCTTCTAAAAGATATAACAAACATAGGAATAAGAAGTGATATAATTTGAGTTACTTTATTTTTTAATCTTCCTTCACTAAAATCAACACCACGAGACGCTTGAGCATCCATTATCCTTTTTGATTCTTCGTATAATGTTGGTATAAATCTTAAAGTTAGTGATATAGTCATCGCAAATACACTTACGGGTATTTTAATTAATTTAAGTGGAGCAAGTAACCATTCTAAACCATTATTAATGTCTGTAGACATTGTTGATATTGTTAATAATGTAGTTATACCTATCATCATAATTATACGAATAAAAACAAAACTAGCATTAATTAATCCATCATCATATATATTAAAATTAAAATCAGTAAATTTTACTAAATTAAATTTTGATAACCACAATACCAAAAACATTGATATTAACATTAACAAAGTATATATTGATTTAAATTTAATATATTTTTTAGTAAAAAAATAAAATATTAAAATACTTAACATTATTAATATTTGAAATAATCCTATTTGCATAGAAAAACTATATAATAACTTACCGTCATTATTATATACTAACTGTAAAATAAATGTAAATAACAATAAAAATAATATTGGTTTTAACCCATTAATAAGTTTAAATACTGATACTCTTGTAGATAAGAAAATTAAAATAAAAAAACCAAAAGCTATAAGCATAGTATAAAATGATGGGATTAAAAAAATCATGACAATAAATATTATTGCAAGAATTACCTTAGTTCTTGCATCCAACTTATATAACCATGAATTACCAGGTACATACTGACCAATAGTAATATTATTCATGTAACTTCACCACCTCATCTAATAAGGCTTTTTCATCATATATATTATAATCTAATTTATAATCTAATTTATCATTTAAATAATCAATCATTTTTAAAACTTCAGGTTTTAGAAGATGATTTTCTTTATATACATTTGATGAAAATAATTCTTCTTTTTTACCATCGTAAACAATATGAGAGTTATTTAAAACAACTACGCGACTTGCATATTTATAAACCAAATCCATGTCATGAGATATTAAAATAATAGTCTTTTTTGTTTCTTGATGAATTTGATAAAACAAATCCATTATTTCATCAGCAGTTTTAGGATCTAAACCTCTTGTCGGTTCATCTAATAAAATAATATCCGGGTTATACGCTAATATACCTGCAATAGCTACTTTACGCATTTGACCACCACTTAAATTGAATGGTGATTTGCTTAATAATTCCTCATCTATTTTCAATAATTTAGCTGTTTTAATTGCAGTATCCTTGACTTCTTCTTCATTCATCCCGAAATTTTTTCCTGCAAACATTATATCTTTCAAAACTGTTTCTTCAAAGAGCTGATATTCTGGAAATTGAAAAACAAAACCTATTTTTTTTCTAACATCCTTTAATTTTGGATTTTTATTTTTTTTAGGTGTAATAACACTACCTAAAATATCAACAGTTCCTTTTGTAGGTAATAACAAAGCATTTATATGTTGCATTAAAGTGGATTTACCACTACCAGTATGACCTACAAATGCTACAAATTCATTTTCTTTATTAATATTTAAATTTATATTATCTAAAGCCACTGTATAAACTTTACGTTTAGCTGTAGGATATAAATGACTTACTTCTTTAAATGATATTTCCATAAAGCCTCCATTAATCTAGTATCCTTATTTAAGGTATCCTGATTTTTTGCCCCAAGATAAAATCTTAATGAAAAAGGAACATCTAAATTTGTACTTTGTAATAATTCTCTTTTTTTAAATACTTCTTGTGGTATTCCCTTTTCGATAACTTTACCATTGTTTAAAACAATTATTTCGTCACTTCTACTAGCTAAAGCTAAATCATGAGTGATCATAATAATAGTTTTATTATATTTTTCTTTTAATTCAACAATCAAATTAGTAACATCTAATATTCCTTCAGGGTCTAACATCGACGTAGCCTCATCTAAAATAACAATATCAGAATCAAGAGCTAATATACCTGCAATAGCTACTCTTTGTTTTTGGCCACCAGATAGAGTTTGTGGTTCTCTATCTAAATAATCACTCATATTTACTTTAGCTGATGATTCAGCTATTAACTTAATCATTTCCTCTCTTTTTATTTGATGATTTTCTAATCCAAAAGCTATATCATATTTAACATTATATCCAACAAATTGATTATCTGGATTTTGAAATACAATACCAACTTTTTTTCTTATTTTATCAATATTTTTTTCAGATAAAACTTCATTATCATATGTTATTTCTCCTGAGGTTACTTCTAATAAACCAATTAATAGTTTAGCAATTGTTGATTTACCACTACCATTATGTCCTATAATAGAAACCCATTTACCATCTTCTATAGTGAAATTGACATTATCTAATACATATGGTTCAGTTGAATTATATTTAAAGCTTACATTCTTAAATTCAATCATAAAGCAGCCTCCTTTGATAATAAAATTCCAATCAATTATATCATTTTTTAGAAAAGAAAAAAAGAGCATTAATATAAATGCCCTTATATTTCGTCATTTAAATCCTTTAATCTCCTGAAGAATGTTGATTTACTTATTTTTAATATTTTTAAAGTTTCATCTAACGTAATTAATTTTTTTAAGTATTTATTAGAAATCTCATTGAACTTCAAAGGATTTATTTCTATTTTTTTTCTCCCTTTATAGTTATTATTAGCCTTAGCTTTAGCAATACCTTCATTTATTTTATTTCTTTTTAGATTATACTCTTTTATATACATAGGCATTAATAAATTATAATAATCTTTTCTATTATTATTATTTATATTAATTTCTTTACAATCTAAACAATTGTCATAACAAATTATTTTTAATAATTCCTTCACCAAATTGTCAGAACGTTTAATCAAATCAAACATAGAATCCATTTTAATACATCGATTATCATCTATTTCATTTCTTTTTTCTACGTATAGTCTATCTCCAAAATATGTCATATCAGTTCTAATAAGCCACTCTAATCTATTTAATGACTTCATATTATACATATCAAGTAATTCCCATAAATCAGCTCTATTTTCGCTTGGTGAGCGTTCAGAAATAAAAACAGGTGTCATGTTTTTTCTTTCATAACATACCTTTCTTTTATCCAGGTTTAATCCCGGAATTCCTTCAAATAAATATGAATTTAATAAGTCTATAACACTATAATGAGGATAAAACAAATATTTGAATTCACCATTTTCATATTCAATATAATCTATATCTGCAATTTTATACTTAAAATTATAATCATCTTTTAAACAAATAATTCCTCTAGTAATTAATTCATTCATCATTTTCACCCATCAATCTTAAATATGCATGATATAATATTTTTTCATATCTTTGCCTTATCATATACTTATAAAATTCTTTATGTGTATTTGATATAATTTCAATTGAATCAATAAGATTATTAATTTTTTTATCATCATATGCTTCACAAATTTTTATAACTGCAGCATTGCATTCCTTAAATGATAAACTATTAATAACATCATAATATGAGCTTTTACTATTGTTTAGTTTAATTTGAGATGTAGGAAAACTATATATTCTTTTATTTGTTTCAACTTCAGAATTCATAATTTCATTCATCATTCCTTCATTAACCATTTGCGGAAAAAGACAAGAACCATTATCAAATATTGGTGATATTATATATTTATCATCCTTTTTTAAAAAACCCCAATTACTTCCGTGCCTATCAAAATTTCCAATTAAAGCATCAACAACAAACATTTCCCAAAATATTTTTATAGTTTCTGAAACGTTAGTCAATTTTGAATTATCCACCAGCATTTTCATTATATCCTCATAACTATATTGATAATTTTCTTTATCATTGTCCAATGTAGATTCACCAATATCATTAAACGGAACAAATTTATAATTGTCTACATTAAAATTTTTGCAAACAACAATTTCCTCACCTTTATAAAACCCTAAAAATGTATCTTGAACTTCAAATCCCAATATTTTAAAAATATGTGAGCCAATATATTCCGATATGTGATTATATAATTTAACACCAAAATTATTATATTTTTGAAATTTAATCATATATTCTTCATTACCAATTAAAATTCCAAACTTTCTTTCAGAACCACCATAATATGTTTTTGTTTTCTTATAATTAGAATAATCATTCACACTATCACCTTTTTTGTCTCATTTGGTTGTTATTTTATTTTTGATACAATGATTATAACAAACAAACATCTTTATTTCAATAGATTTCTGTTTCATTTTGATATTTATCATTTATAAAAAATAAAAGGATAAAAAATATTTTTTTACCCTTATAAATTATATAAATTCAACAATTTGTCTATATCGTCTTCACTATAAACAATTATTCCGTTTTCTTTTAATAGTTTAGTAGTAATACCCATACCATTAATTTTATTTCCACTAAATGTTCCATCATAAACTTTATTAACACCACAAGATGGTGAACTTTCTTTTAATAAAGCGTATTTAATATTATTTTTAAAAACAATATCCAATGATAATCTAGCACCCAAATTGAAATTATCTGTTACATCTAAACCAAAATTTGAAAATACTTTATTTCCTCTTATTTCACTTGGATTTCTCGGAGTTGATAATCCTCCCATAACTTCTGGACAAATTAATATTAATTCAAATCTAGATTCTAATAACGATATATCAATTTTATTATTTTTACCATTATACTTGGTATTTTTTCCACATAAGCAAGCTGATATTAATAATTTTTCTTTCATAGTAACTCTTCTAACAAAATAGTTTGATTACGATCAGGACCAACAGAAAATAATGATATTTTAATGTTTGTCAATTCTTCTATTTTTCTTAAATAATTTTTAGCGTTATCTGGTAGTTCTTCAAAAGATTTAACATTTGTTATATCTTCATTCCAACCAGGCATTTCTATATATAATGGTTTAACATTTTCATATTCATAAAGTGAAGCTGGAACATAATTAATAACTTTTCCATCAAGTTCATATGCATAACATATTTTAAGTGTTTTAATACCGGTTAAAACATCAAATAACATTAGTGCTAAATGGTTTATTCCTGCAACTCTTCTTGCATGATTTAAAACAACAGCATCAAGAAAACCAACTCTTCTAGGACGTTTTGTTACAGTACCATATTCATGACCTTTTTCTCTTATATATGTAGCTAGTTCATCATTGATTTCTGTAGGAAAAGGTCCTTCTCCTACCCTGGTTGTATAAGCTTTACAGATTCCTAATACATTATCTATATATTTAGGTGCAATACCACTGTTTAATGGAACTGAAGCACCCGTAGGAGATGATGATGTCACATATGGATATGTCCCATGATCAAGACACAACATTACTCCTTGTGCTCCTTCAAATAATATTTTTGAATTTTTATTAATTTCTTCTTCTAAAAGAATAGATGTATCACAAACAAATTTTTTAATTTCTAAAGCATATTGACTGTACTCATTATATATTTCATCAAAATCAAATGTTTCTAGTCCTAACATTTTAAGTTCCATATTCTTTATTTCAAGAGTTTGACTTAAAATTTCTTTAAAAGAAATAGGATTAATAAAATCAGCAACTCTAATACCTATACGATTAGCCTTATCAGCATAAGCTGGACCTATTCCTCTTTTAGTAGTTCCTATTTTTTTATCTTTTTTTATACTTTCAAATGCACCATCTAAAGCCTCATGATAAGGCAAAACTATATGAGCACGATTTGATATAAATAATTGATAATTAATTATTCCTCTTTCCTCTAACTGATGCAATTCTTCTAACATTTGTTTAGGATTAATAACCATACCATTTGCCATAATGTTTTTTATATTAGGATTAAAAATGCCAGAAGGTATGCTTCTTAACGCATATTTATTGCCATTAAATAAAATAGTATGTCCAGCATTATTGCCACCTTGACTTCTAACAACAACATCTGCTTTTTGAGCTAAATAATCTGTAACCTTACCCTTTCCTTCATCTCCCCATTGAGAGCCAACAATCACTAATGTATTCATATAAATACCTACTTCCCTAAACAAAATTTTGTAAATAATGCAGTTATTAATTCTTCAGGTGTTGAATCACCTGTTATAGCACCTAAATCATCAAAAGCTTGTTTTATATCAATTTCAATTAAATCAACTTCAAAACCATTTAAACAAGCGTCATACGCTAACATCAATGAATTTTCAGCTTTTTCCATTAATTGAATTTGTCTTTGATTTGCAAGAAATTTACCTTCATCTATATCTATTTGATTAATATTTGTAACATTTAATATAGCATCTCTTAATTCATTTAATCCTTCTTTATTTTTAGCTGACAACATTACCATATTATCAACGAATAACTTTCTTTTTTTATCCATCTTATTGCCAATAATAATTCTTGGTTTATCTTTAGTCAATTCCAACAATTTTTCATCTTCTTCATCAAGTTCTGTTGATGAATCAAAGACAACTAAAACTAAATCAGCACCCTTTATAGCTGATGCACTTTTTTTAATACCTATTTGTTCAACAGTATCACTACTATTTCTAATACCAGCAGTATCAATTAAATGTAATGTAATATTATCAATATTTAATGTTCCTTCAACTAAATCTCTTGTTGTTCCTGGTATATCAGTCACAATAGCCTTATCCTCATCAAGAAGCATATTAAGTAGACTTGATTTTCCGACATTTGGTTTACCAACAATTGCAGTTTTTATTCCATGAATTGCAAGATTTGATATTTGAGAATTTCTTAATATAACATCCATATCATTTAACACATCTTTTAAAACAGGTAATAAATAATTATTAGTCACTTCTATACTATCTTCATATTCTGGATAATCTATATTAACTTCTATTTTAGCTAATATATCTAATAATTTGTTTCTAAAACTTTTTATTAAATTTGTAGTTTGTTTTCTAAGTGAATTTTGACCGGCTTTTAATGCTAAATCATTTTCAGCATGAATTATATCCATTATAGCTTCAGCCTGCGTTAAATCTAATTTTTTATTTAAAAAAGCTCGTTTAGAAAATTCTCCTGGTTCTGCTAATCTAAACCCATTATTGCATAATACATTTAATACTTTTCTTGTTACTAAAATTCCACCATGACAATTAATTTCAACGATATTTTCACCATCGAATGAGTTTGGTCCAACAAATACATTACATAATACTTCATCAATTTTTACATTACCATCCATTATATATCCGTAATGAATTGTGTGGCTTATAGCTTTTGTTAAATTGCTACCCTTAAATACTTTATTTACTAAAGTAATGGCTTCAGGACCACTACATCTTATAATAGCAATTGCAGATTCTCCATAAGGAGTTGCAGGAGCACATATGTTATCAACCATAAAATAACACCTCACAAATACTTTTTTATTATATATTATTTTAATACTTTTTTCTATAATAAAATAATAAATTTAAATGGCGAATAAAATTAAATTATATATAAAAATATGGATAGAGATAAAATAATTGTTTTTGTTCTCTATCATTAAACTGAAACGAGGTATTTTATTCTTCAAGATACTTGATTGCCTCTTTATAGAGTTCTAATTTGGGTGGTATTTTATCTGTTAACAAGTCTAATCTAGTTAAATCACTATTATGTTTCAAGTCTGCCAACTTTACTTTTTTTGCTAATAGATTTTCCTTAATATTTGCAATATACTCCATATAAGAAATATTATTGGTATGTGTTAATAATTTAAGAGCTTCAACAACATTAAAATTAAAACCTTCATTTATTAAATCGTCAAATGTAGTATTTGTATCTTCTACTACATCATGTAATAAAGCCACACAAACCTCCTCCTCAGATTCCATTTGTTCAGCCAAATGGAATGGATGAAACACATATGGAATGCCAGCTTTATCTACTTGATTTTTATGAGCATTAAAGCATATTTTTAATGCCTTTTTCGTCATTGTTGTATATTTCATTTGCTTCATCATCCTTTCTACTATATTTCAGATGTTCTGTCTCTAACAAGCTTTATCTTATTACCTTTAATAATTTAACGCATCTTTAGCATAATTAATATTAATAGAACAATCAACATCTGTTCTCTTTGCATTTCGTTCCATACAATCGATCAATTCTTGTGATTTAAAATATTCGCTTAAATCTTCAAACATTTCCGAAATACAATAAAATTCTTCGCTAGAACATATATTTAAATAATTCATACTTTCATATAAATTTTCTTTAAATATTTGTAATAATTCTTCATGCTTTTCATTAAGTAATATATCATTTTGAGGATCAATTTCTTTTTTTCTTGAATTAGTTTTTTTATTAATTTTTCGTTCATTTAAAATTTATCCTTTCTTAGATTTTTGAATATTCATTGGAAATATTGTTGCAATTTTTTCATTAGTTCTTACTATTCCAACATTTACATTTTCATAATGATCAGCTTTAACTTGACCATCTTTTAATTTGGTACCTCTAGACACTACTTGTCCAGTTTTTTTATTTTTTAGAAATAATAATATTTTAACTGTTTGCCACAAATTAATTGTTAACTGATTTTCAGTAATTCTTTTTCAAGAATTAGCAAATACATCTCTTATTACGATAAGAGTTAATTATTCAATTATTATTTCCATCTTTATTATATCATCTTAAATTATATAGTTCTATTCAAAATACTTTAAAATTTAATTTTTGTACTTGTAGTTCAAAATCATTTTTTCACTTAATGTTGCAAGGTACACCTGTGAATTAAAATACTTGGGAAGTTTTATTTATAAATAGTATTACGTTTTTATAAAATAAATAAATTAACTATAAAAGATATAATTAATTTTATAGTTTTTTCTCAAATAATTGCTAAAGATATCCAATGGATATCCCGAAGACTTAGATCGAATCTATTCTTCTTTTTGAAATATTAAAATACTCTATTTCTTTTTCAATTCCTATATAATTTCGATTTAATTTTTTTGCAACATAACATGCTGTACCAGAGCCACAAAAAGGGTCTAATACAGTATCACCAATATTTGAGCATGCTATTATTATTCTTTCAATTAAAGCTTCTGGTTTTTGAGTTGGATGATAACCAAACTTCTTTTCAGACATTTTTACAGCTGGAATAGTCCATACATCTTGCATTTCTTCTTTTGCAACATTAAACATCTTTTGATAATTAAAAGTATGTTTACCATTCTTTTTAGCCCAAATAATTAGTTCATATGAAAATTTAAACTTATT
Source organism: uncultured Anaeroplasmataceae bacterium (assembly GCA_964441815.1). Taxonomy (GTDB): domain Bacteria; phylum Bacillota_I; class Bacilli_A; order Acholeplasmatales; family Anaeroplasmataceae; genus Pelethenecus. Next base: position 50,888 of record CAYTVE010000005.1, read on the forward strand.
CTTATAAACTAGAGGTGGTGGGTCAGTTTTATGCCACACAACAATATTGATGATTTTATATCCTATTTCATCTAAAAAGTTTTTTACATCAAATATGTTATGAACAGTACCACTTATCCAAATACTGCCTCCATTTTTAAGTACTCTAAATGATTGTTTAAGCCATTCTTTAGTAAACTCTAGATGATTATCATATTGTGATTTATCATCCCAATTTCCTTTATTTACGGAAACAACTTTTCCACTATGAATACTTTTTCCACCATTAGATAAGAAATATGGTGGGTCTGCAAAAATTAAATCAATAGAATTAGGTTTAAGAGTTTTTAATACTTCTATACAATCTTCATTGTACAGCAATTATTTCAACCTTCTTTCTATATTTGTCCTAAGGAACAAATACATTATAACATTTTTTAAAAAAATGTCTGTAAAAAATAAAAGATAGTGTTACAAATATCACTATCTCATATATTTAAAACGTTTCTAAAATTCCGTCTTCTAATTCTTTAATATTATATATTGTATCTAATACGTCAAATGTTTCTTCAAGATTATGTCTAGCCGATATCCATCCTAAACCATCTGTAAACCATACAAATTTAAAATTAGGAATATATTTTGATTCTAAAGCTAGCGTTTTATAACTTCTTGCAGTTTCATTTAATTTAGAACCACCTGATGCATAAAAGTTGCATTCACAAGCGTATGTACAATTTGGTGTAATTATTACATAATCAAATCTTTTAGCAGTATTACCGGCATTTGATAATGTTGATAAATCAAGACCTGTTTTTTCTTCTACATCTGATAAATACATTTCTTTAAAATAATTAACACCTTTTACAAATCCTGCCTTTTGAATAAAAGACTCCACTAAGTCTTCCATCAAATGACCGCCTCTATTTTTTCTACCATTCGAATTAAGACCAGTTTCAACACCAATAACATAATCATTTAAATTACTAATCAATCTTTTACTTAAAAGTTCAAATAATCCTGTTTCTTGCATGAAATATTTATATTGAGAAATTGGATAATTCATTTTTTTAAAATTATAATTGAATGCTCCTTTAGAGTCTACACAATAAATATCTTTTTCTCTTTTTGCAAGTAATATAGGAATACATTTTAAAACTTCTGGATATCTTTGAGTTAATGCTTCAAAATCATTTTCTATATTATTACTTCCAACCAAAGAATTTAAGATATTTAATTCTACTTTAATATCATCACAATTTTTATAAACTGTATTAAAATCAATATAATATTGATAATTTGCTATACTTTCTCTAAAAGTAGATAGCCATTCATTAAAATTCTTTTTTACCATTATTTAAAACCTCATATCTTCTTTTACTTAATTTTAGATATTCTTCCTCTTGTTCTATACCTATATACTTTCTTTTAAGTTCATATGCTGCAATACCAGTTGTTCCACTCCCATTAAAAGGGTCAAGAATAACATCACCTTCATTAGTTGAAGCTTCGATAATTCTTCTTAATAATCCTAATGGTTTTTGAGTTGGATGTTTTCCTTCTTTTTTCTCACTTTTTGGTGTGACTGAAGAAATATAAAATTCAGGTCTTGGCTCTTCAAAAGACCAAACATCCTTCATTTGTTTTCCACCATTTTGTTCTTTCATTAAACTATAGTTAAAAGTATGGTTTCCTTTTTTCTTATTCGTTATTTGCTTTCTTGCCCAAATAACTGTTTCAGTTGAATGTGTGAAACATCTACAAGCTAAATTAGGACTAGGATTTGTCTTTTGCCAAATAATATTATTTATAATACTAAATCCTTCAAGTTCAAGTGCTACTCCTATCGCATAAACACTATGAAGGGTTGATGAAATCCAAATCGTTCCATCATCTTTAAGAATATCTTTACAAAGTCTGACCCAACTTCTATGATAATTTAATCGTTCTTCAATACTAATTGATTTATCCCAATCGCCTTTATTTACTGATACTTGTTTTCCACCACTACAACTAATTCCACCACTTGATAAAAAGTAAGGAGGATCTGCAAATATCATATCAATTGATTTAGTTTTAAGTTCTTTTAAAATACTAAAAGAGTTTCCCTTAATTAAGACAAACTCTTCATCATTTAAATATAGACTTTTTTTATCAATATTTAAATTCATATTAACTCCTTCTAGTAATTAGTAATAATTACCTCTTCAACTGCACCACGACCAGACGCATTTGAATTTATCATTCTTTTAGCTTGAATTACTTGTATATTAAATCCTTCATATAAATCATTAATGAATTTTGTATTATGATTAGATAACATACACTTAACACCTCTTTGTGTTAAATCCTTAAAACATTTTGCAAGTCTTTTTTGATCTTCTTTGTTAAAGTCAAATTTAGAATATGCTGTAAATGATTCTTTATCATCCCATGTATCATAAGGTGGATCAAAATATACAAAGTCTCCTTCTTTAGCATTCCTTGTAGCTTCTACAAAATCGCCACTTAAAATTGTAACATTGTTATTCTTAAAATACTCATGAATTTGTTCCATATTGTCTTTACTATAAGTAACAACACGCTCTTTTTTAGCAGATGGAACGTTAAAATATCCTTTAGCATTCACTCTATATAAACCATTAAAACAAGATTTATTTAAATAAATTGCTCTTGCTGATCTTTTCCATAATGGTTCAAGTTCAAAACGTGGATTCCTATCCCAATCTCTTACATCATAATAATATTCTTCAGAATGATTCTTTTCATGCTTATCTAATTCTACAAGCATAAGCTTATACAATTCATCATCTTTAAGACATTTATATATTGCAAGTAATTCTTGATTAACATCGTTAATAGTCGCGTTCTTAGGAGCCAAATCAAATAATAATGCTCCACCACCAATGAATGGTTCAAAATAATTATTAAATTTTTCTGGCAGATTGGCTTTAAGTTTCCCTAGAATTTGTCTTTTTCCTCCTGCCCACTTAACAATCGGACTCATGCACATATTTTTCACCTATGTTGATTTTACCACAAAAAACTACAACTTTCATCATTAATTTTAAATTAATAAGATATAACAGATTTCTATCATTATCTTTTAATAACAAATAATTCAACAATTATTTTAAAAAAACATTTAATATTAATCCTATAATAAGTAAATGAAGAGGATAATATATATATAAAAGCCATTTCATTATTTTATTAATTATTGGACTATTTCCTCTTTTACCATTATATAAAAATATAATAGGAATAGATAAGAAAGTACAATATTGTATAAATGCATATTCCTTAGATAGTGCAAAATAATAAACAACAACGTAAAGTGTTATCCAAATAAAACACCATATAACTTGTTTAATTGGTTTCCCTCTATTTGAACCAATAGCAAGTACACAAAGTGAACCTATACAACTCCAATCAACTGGAAAAGATAAAAAGCAAAGTAATATTATTATAACAAGTTTAAATCCCCATTTAAGTTTTAAACTGTCATTTACTTTAAGCATTAAAAGACCTATCACAAATGACCATATAACACTACCTTGATTTAAAAATCTTTTTATTCCTTCTCCTGTAGCAAAAGGAACAAAACATAAAGGACCATACTCTCTATATATTTCTGTTTGTAACATATATGGTATATGCGATATTATTGCAAATATCAAAAGTCGTACTATATATTTATTTAAATTTTTTGTATAATAATATCCCTCAGCAATACAATAACACATTATAGGGAACGCTAAACGACCTATAACATGAAATATTATTGCGAGTGGTTCAGTTGAATAGTTTGGAAAAACAAGCCAAGTAACATGATCAAGAGTCATCGCAAAAATTGCAATAAGTTTTAAAACATTTTGATTTAATATTTTTTTAGATTTTTTCATAATATCCAATAACCTTTTTTATTTCCTTTAAATAATCACATTTTTCAAATTATCTTACTAATAAAAAAACAAATAATGGTCCTAAAAATAGAGAGACATAAATTAGTGTTATCTAGGGTTGCTAATCAATATAAAACTCCTTGAAAGATAAACTCCAGGGATGCTTTATAATAACCCATCCAAAAACATCACATATAATACAAATCCCTACCCATATTAGACCTGTAATAAGTGCTTCAACTATAGTAGCATTATCTATCCAATTCATATATATAAAGCCAAATATTGTAAATAAAATAATATTATATAATGGATGCCATGCTTTTGTTTTTTCATATGCTTCACCCATTGACTTATCATCCATAGGTTTCGTATGTAAAACATAAATGTTAAAAATAGTATGCAACATTCCAATTAATGTTACTATAATATAACTTATCCAAAAACACAACATAGATATTCAAAATTTTGCATGCATAACACCACCTTTTATTTTGTAATAATTAACACAATCAATTAAACTCTTATTTAAAATTTGAAAAGTTCATCTATAGTAATAACATTATTAAAAGCACTTGAATATTCATTTAATTCTAAGCCAAATGTTGTAATTAATGTATTATTAACAATCTTCTTTTTATTTATTTTTTCATACAAAGAATTAGTTCTTTCCATTATTTTCAAATAATAATCATTAGTAATTTTAAATTTACTAGAATAAAATTTTAATTCACATAAATTAATAACATTATCATTTCTTGAAACTAATAAATCTATTTGATACCCATCTTCTTTATTATAAAAAGCAGAACATTCTGTAATTACACTTGGAATTCCTAAAGCAAATTTAATTTGCTCAAGATGATTAAAGCATACATTCTCAAAAGCGAAACCTCTCCAAGATGATAAAGTTTGGCTTGAGACATTTGAAGACCAATACCTCTCATTTATTTTTGATTTATCATTTAAGAATGTTAGATAAAACAAACAAAAAGAATCCACGAGTTTATATCTCTTTTCGCGTTTATTAAATCCAAATTGAACATATTCAATTACAAAATCACTTACAATTAAAGAATTTAAATATTTAGTAAAAGTTCACATCACTAATTTTTAGTTTTTGTAAAATTTCACTTCTAGTAAATCCTCTACTGTTTTTGTATAAAATCTTAACAATTTCTATAATTTTATTAGGATTAGAAAATACTGAGGCAAATAAACGGTCAAATTCTAATGAAAACAAAGCATTTTTTTTGAAAAATAATTCATCCTTTTTATATCTTCTTTATTAGTTCTTATATATGCAAAACTACAAAATCCACTCATTGCAAAAAAGAATTGTTTTGGAAGACTTTCTCCTGTTATATTCATATAAATATCTTCAATACCATTCCACATACATTCATAATCATCTAAGTGATGTGAAAAATTTTCTATTATTTTTCGCATATAATACCTCACTATTCGAGTGAACAATATTTTAGTCTTTCAATGCAGTAATTGGTACAACATAAACCCCATCAGTTCTTTGATATGCTGCATTGGATAAACCACATATTACGCATTTAATCTTCGGTGCTTTACCGCCATTCTTTTCAATATCATTACAAACTTTAATTAAATTCTCTGCACCTTCATCGATTTTCTTTGCACCGAGTTTTATTTCAAAAGCACACCAATCGCCATTTTCAAGTTCTATTACAGCATCGATTTCATTGTTCTTATAATCTTGATAATGGAACAACTTAGCTCCAAACGATTGAGCGTAAATCGCCAAATCACGCTCTACTAATCCTTCAAATAAGAATCCAAAAGTATTTAAGTCACCAAGCAATTTTTCAGGTGTAATGTTTAACAGAGCGGCTGCCATCGCTGGATCGGAAAAATGTCTCTTTTCGGATTGTTTTACTCGAAGCGACGAACGCAGATTCGGAGAAAAGGGAGTTTGATTATTCAAAATAAACAAGCGATTCAAAGCTTCAAGATATTTTGCAATCGTATTCCTGCTCATAGATTCACTATCCTGTGCAATAATATCCTTAAGCAAAGATGAATCCGATACTGTAGTCGATTCATTTCTTGCAAGTGATTTTAGAAGCAATGCTGTTTTATGTTTATCGTATTCTACGCCGTCATCCAGATTATTTAAGTCTTCACTTATAAGGTTATCCATATAAGCCCTTGGCATTAAATGAACCTTTTTATCATCTACGGAAATATTTTCGGGCCAACCGCCACGGACAATATACATTGCAAGTTTTTCTAATGGCACTTCATCAAGCATTTGCATAGTCAATTTATCGTCGCAAAGCTCTTTCAGACTGATTTTTCCAGATGAATCACCGGATTCATATAATGACATTGTATTCATTCGCAGTCTTACAATTCGACCTGAACCGGTATGCATGATGCCCTTCGTTTTAGGCGTCGATGAACCAGTTAAAATAATTTGACCTTTTTTATGACGCTTGTCCACTTCTGCACGTGTTGCATCCCAAATAGACGGAACTTCTTGCCACTCGTCTATCATACGAGGTGCTTCACCTTGCAAAATTAAAGAAGGATTTAACTCCGCTAGCTGTCTGTTCGAAAAATTATTAGTAGGATCTCCAACCAAAAACTCGCTATTTGAATGAAATGCAGATGTCCAAGTCTTTCCACACCATTTCGGACCTTCGATACAAATCGCACCACTTACTTCCAAATAAGTTTCAATCGTAGCATCTATAACTCTTCTTTTGTATTCGCTTTTATTCTCTATTATACTCATAGTTAGTCTCCTATTTTTTATTATTATATCAAACTGAGCAACTTTTAACAAGATTAATGAGCAACTTTTTACGATTTTTATGAGTGTTTTTAAGAAGATATTATTACCCACTAATTATAATAATAGAAACAAATTTCTATATACCAACTATAAATCAATTTCTTTTTGTGTTTTTTATAATCATCAAAAATACCCATTATTCATTTTGCGCAGCATCAACCAAAATCATTACAATTATGTTTACACCATTTAGGTCGTTTAATTTAAGCAAAAGAACTTTAATGATTTATATTTCTTTTACTAACTATGAACAAACTATTACAAAAAATAGCGATTTAACTCGTAATTGGGCTAAGTCGCTTTTCTATTTGTTATTTCGATATGTTTTATATCATCATCGTCATTTTCTCAAATATAAGTAAAAAAGTTTAAAATATAAGAGTAAAAACACTAAATATCATAATTTGAGGTGAAGATATAATCTATGGATATACAAGAGTAAGTACAAGAAAACAAGTTAATGAAGAAATGATTTAGAAGTTCTGAAAAATGAAATTTTATGCAAATCTCCTACCGCTACCATTATCGAAGGACAATGTACAGGAACTAAACTTGATAGACCTGTATTTAATCCACTGCTTAATGAACTAAATAGGTTTGCATGAAATGCCGTTGCTCTTCTTTCCTATCATTCTTATCGTGAAGTTATCGCTATTATAGAAATAAGTAAATCTACCTTGTTAGAAACAGTTAATACCAAAAGTTACAATATATTAATATTTTGCTCAAAAAAGTTAATCCGAGGGCGTCAGAATAATCGTTCTAACACTTACTTAAAAAGCCTTTCGTTCCGTAGTGCCTTGTACCAAAAGCAAAAAGTCCTACAAGAGTACAATTTGATACTCCTATAAGACTAATCACTTACATTACAGATAGGAAAATAACTCCCTTATGTAAAGAAAAAAGGTTTGACACGAATTGTATCAAACCATTGTTTTTCTTATGGCAAAGTCAGTCTATTTTGATACAACTTCGCACCCTTTCATAAAAAGTTCACACCCTTATTTAGTATTTATTTTTCTTTCTTTTTTCTTTTTTTAATATAGGCTCATCTTTGGAACACAATCATACAGCAATAAACATTAATTCAAGTGCAATAAAATATGTATAATGTGGAATTTCTTTAAAAATTATAAGAGATAAAAAAATACCAATAAACGGTGTAACGGCATAATATCCACTTGTTCTGGCAGGCACCTAACAGCATTTGTACATAAACATAAAAGAAAATACTTAATCTATATGCATCAAAACCTAAAAGTAATACAGCAAAAACACTCCACAAAACAGTCATTCTTTCACCAATGCATAAACCAATTATTATAGAACCAAATCCAAAAAAACACCGATATTTCTACCGATGTTAGTTTAATTAATATATTATGTTATTCTTTTATTTCCCAGTGTCCATTTTTTGCAGAACCTACATATATAATATGTTCATTTTTACTAATTATTCTTTGTATTGTTTTTATAGTAACCCCCATTACTTCTGCCATTTCTTTTCTTGAAATCTTTGGATTATTTTTTATCAATTCAATAATAATTTCATCTTTACTTTTTTGAGGGACATTTTGAGGGACATTTTGAGGGACATTTTGAGAGACATTTTGAGGGACATTTTGAGGGACATTTTCGTTTTCAAATCCAGTTTTATCAAAAGGAATAGTTACAGTTATAAAATTATCTTCAATTTCAAAAACTTCTTTTCCATATTCTTTTAAAATAATAGGAATCCCATGACCATTTTGTTCCATTAAATCAAGTTTCATAAATAAACGAATCATAGGTTCATTGACTGGTACACTTTTACCTTTAAAGAAAGAATCTAATGTTTGTCCTTTAGGTAATCCACCAATTGAAACAATTTCTAATCTATCATCAAAGACATAAACTGCTGGTGGAACTCCTTGTTTCCAATCATTATGAACTACTGCATTGGTCCAAGCTTCAATAAATGCTTCTTGAGAAAACATTCTTTTTTCTTTTCTTGGGCGAACTGAAGTGTCAATGTAAGTTTCATTAATTGAATCAACATAACTAATAACATTTTTCATTGCAACAACTAGACATTGAAAACCAAATTCTTGTCTTTTTAAAAAAGTTGTTTTATCTTTACCTTTAAAAGTTGCTACTTTAATTGAAACATCAGCATTATCTTCTAATAATCCAGCATAATAATTATATTCACCATCTCTATTTAAAAGTGAATATGTTTCATCAAATGAATTTTTATATGTTGGCCCTTAGAAATAAGCAGTGTTTTTAAAGCACTGAAAGATAGTTTTTGTCTAACACATCTTTTATCAATGATTGATT
>CAYTVE010000006.1:0-57227 GCA_964441815.1 uncultured Anaeroplasmataceae bacterium
GTTAATATTTTATTTTTTTTAAGACATTTTCCCAAACTATTGACAGAAAAAAATAATCAAATATATTCAATCACTTTGTAATTTAATAATATTTAAAGTATAATATAAATATAATTAAGAAAAGGAGTTTTTAATATGAGTAGTTTTAAAGATTTACGAATTGTTGATAATTTTTATCAAACATCTTCATTTTTTCCAATGCCAACAATTTTAATAGGAACATTAGATGAAAATGGTAATACTTCTTTTGGAGCATATTCATTATGTTTCCCATACTATATTGCTGGTAAGGATTATTATGCAATGGTACTTGAATGTAGAAACAGTTCTAACACATGCAAAGGTATTTTAAGAACCGGAAAATGTAGTTTAAATTTTTTACCTGATTCAAAAAAATTTTTAAAAGAAATTGTAAGATTAGGATTTCCAGGTGATACACCAGAAGAAAAAATGAAAGATTGCATTTTCACACTAGAAGATGGTCATAGAAAAGAAGAAAATAAGAATGAAAACTATCCTAAGGTAATTAAGGAAGCTTTCCAAGTATTTGAATGTAGTTGGGTTAAAGAATTAGATAATGCTCAAAATGATAAAATTCAAGATGAATATTTTCCACCATATCATGACTTTAATGGCATAACTTCAAAATTTGGTGCACATTTCATTTTGAAAATAGATAAAATATTAATGAAAGAAAAGTATTATAATTCAATTATAAATGGTGTTAAGTCAAATAATTTTCCTAATATTCCAGTAGATTATGGATATCGTGATTCGACCAATTTTTGGTGTTCAAAATTTAGAAAACCATTTGCTGAACCTATTCCTAATAAAGAGGTTGATATAGAATCAGTTAAATATGCCGCTAATAGAGCAGATGATGTTGTTAAATTTTCTGATGATGCATGTAGAACAATGGTTAAAATACCAAGAGTATTTTTATCAATGGTATTAAAAGGATGCGTTGCTTGGGCTAAAGAAAATAATGTTACACTTATAACTGCAAAGGAAATGCAAATAATTAACGATAAAAGAAAACTTGAAAAAAATAAAAAGAAAGAAAAATAACTTTTATAATATATTTTTAGTTTTTATTATAATATTATACCTAAAATACTTATATAGATTTTAGGATATAAATAAGCTCAGGAAATTAAATCCTGAGCTTAATTTATTAAGAAAATAAAATTATAAAATTAAAACATTATATATCTTTTTTTATCTTATAAAATTAGTATATATACCTTTTTCATTTTCCGGTAAACCATATTTTTCTCTTCCTAATTTTATACTTTTCATTAGAAAAATCATATTTTTTGTTAAAGTTCTCATCGTTGCTAAACCTTCTTCATCTAAAGCAGCTTCTCCTATTTTACTTCCATGGACACTATTCCAATATCTACTAGATACGATAGGCATACCGGAAATTGTAAAATATTTATTTAATTCATCAAATGTTGCTGAAGCTCCTCCTCTTCTTGCAACTGCAATAGAGGCTCCTACTTTCATTGTTTTATCAAATTGTGAACTATAAAATAATCTATCTAGCAAAGCAATTAATGTAGCATTAGCTGAGGCAAAATAAACTGGAGAAGCTACAATTAATCCATCACATTCTTCGAATACAGAAGATATTTCATTAACTATATCATTAAAAACACATTTACCAGTTTTTTTGCATTTACAACAAGCTATACAACCTCTAATATTCATATTACCAACTTGATATTTAATAATCTCAATATTGTTTTCATCTAATATTTTTTCTACTTCATTAATAGCCAAACTAGTATTACCATTTAATCTTGGACTTCCATTTAATATTAGTACCTTCATAATATAATCACCTATTCAAATCTTAATTCCATATCGACTAATCCTTCATAAAAGTCATCCTCGTGTGTAACAAGAATAACACTACCTTCGAATCTATCGATTGCCTCCCATAATTCAGCTTTAGATACAACATCTAAATGATTAGTAGGCTCATCAAATATTAATACATTACTTTTTTTCATAGTCATTAAAGCAAGTCTAACCTTTGTTTGTTGTCCACCAGATAACTCTATCATAGGTTTAGTAGCTAAATCTCCTTTTATACCAACGTTTGCAAGAACACTTCTTAATTCACCATCTGTTTTCAAATGATAAAAATATCTTAAATAATTAATAGCATTTATATTTTTTTCATATTCCTCTTCTTGAGCAAAATAATTTAAATCAGCTGATGGATTCCAAACAAAATTACCACTAATAGAAGGAATAATACCCATAATAGTTTTTAAAATAGTAGATTTACCTACGCCATTTCTTCCTAATATTGCAATTTTCTGATTATGTTTCATTAGAAAATCTAGATTGTCTAACACTACTTTATCTTTATATCCAACAGTTAAATTATTTAATTTCAAAACCTCATTACCTAAACTTTTTGAAAAAGGGAATTTAATATGCATAGGTTCATGATTTATTGGTTTTTCTAAAATATTTATTCTTTCAAGCATTTTTCTTCTTGATTGAGCTTGTTTAGTAGTTGTAGCTCTAACAATGTTTTTTCGAATGAAATCTTCAGTTTTCTTAATAAATTTTTGTTGATTATTATACGCATTTTTATATTGTTCTTCTCTTAAATTCTTCTCTTTTAAAAACATATCATAAGGCATATTATATTTTGTCATTACTTTATTATTTAAACAATATACAACTTCGCCTATTTCTCTTAAAAAAAATTCATCATGACTAATAACAACAAATGCTTTTTTAAATTCCTTTAAATATTTGGATAACCATTCAATATGTGAAACATCTAGAAAATTTGTAGGTTCATCCATTAACAAAACATCCGGTTCTTCTAATAATAACCTAGCTAAATATACCTTAGCCCTTTGTCCGCCTGATAATTGATTTAATTTAGTATCCATACCATATTCATTAATACCTAATCCATTAATCATATTACCTAGGGTTGAATTTATTGCATAGAAATTTGCCTTATCTAATTCTAATTGAATAGCTTCAGCATATGATAAATATTTTTCATATTCACTCTCATCACAATGACATAACATTTCATAGTATTTATTCATTTTTGCCTCTTTATCCAAAAGTGGTTTAAAAACTTCAGTAATATAATCATATATACTAACGTCTGTTTTTACCTTTAAATGTTGGTCTAAATAACTATATGATATATTGTTAAGCCAAGTAATATTACCACTATCAGGAATTAAATTTTTAGCAATTAGATTCATAAAGGTAGATTTCCCACATCCATTATCACCAACTAAAACTATATGTTCTTTAGGTAAAATTCTAAAATCAACATTGTTAAAAAGCTCTTTATCTGTATATTTAAATTTTAAACTATCAACTTCTAATAGTCCCATAATAGTTAGTCTCCTTTTAAATAAGGTCTATGTTTCCATAGACCATTATATTAATTCTTATTTAAATTATGATTATTAATTATTTCTATAAATTCTTCAACAGTAACAGTAATTTGTTCTTGTTTACCATACATACGATATGTAACTAAATTATTGTTCACTTCATTATCACCGATAACTAATGAATATGGTATTTTTTGAGTTTGAGCTTCTCTTATTTTATAACCTAATTTTTCATCACGATAATCAGTTTCAAAACGAATACCATTATCCAAGAATATATTAGATAATTTTTCAGTATAATCTTTATGATAATTCATATTAACAGGAATTATTTTAACTTGAACTGGAGCTAACCAACAAGGGAAAGCACCTGCATAATTTTCAGTAATAATACCTATAAATCTTTCTAAAGAACCAAAACATGCTCTATGAATCATAATTGGTGTTTTCTTACTACCATCTTCAGCTATATATGTACAATCAAATCTTCCAGGTAATTGCATATCTAATTGAACTGTTCCACATTGCCAAATTCTATTCATTGAATCTCTTAATTTAAAATCTAATTTAGGACCATAAAATGCACCATCACCAGGATTAATTTTAAAACTATGCCCTGTTGCTAAACATGCTTCTTCTAATGCTTTTTCAGCTACATTCCATACTTCAATATCGCCAATATAATTATCTTCAGGTCTTGTAGATAATTCAATAGAATAATCAAGTCCAAAAATCGAATACACATAATCATATAATTCTAATATTCTTGCAACTTCTTCTCCGACTTGATCTTCTTTAAGCATAATATGAGCATCATCTTGAGTGAATCCTCTAACTCTAAATAAACCATTTAAAGCACCACTTGCTTCATATCTATGAACATTACCTAATTCGGAATATCTTAATGGTAATTCCTTATATGAATGAAGATCGTTTTTATAAACTAGTATGGCTCCTGGACAGTTCATAGGCTTAATAGCATAAGTACCATCTTCTACATCAATAGTGAACATGTCATCCTTATAATGATCCCAATGGCCAGATGTTTCCCATAATTGTCTATTTAACATAATTGGTGTATTTATTGTCAAATAACCTCTCTTTTTATGTAAATCCAACCAAAAATCCTCTAAATTTCTTCTTAATTGATATCCTTTAGGCAACCAAAATGGAAGACCAGGACCATATTCACTTAACATAAATAATCCTAACTCTTTACCTAATTTTCTATGATCTCTTTTCTTTCTTTCTTCTAAAATGTTTAAATGATTTTCCAAATCTTCTATAGTTGAAAAGCATGTGCCATATATACGAGTAAGCATTTCGTTATTAGAATCTCCTCGCCAGTAAGCACCAGCAACATTTAATAGTTTAAAATTCTTTAATATTCCTGTGGAAATAACATGTGGACCTCTACAAACATCACAATAATCTCCTTGTTCGTATATTCCTACAAAATCATCTTCGACTGCATTAATTAATTCTGATTTAAACTTATCATTTTTAAATTTATCTAAAGCTTCACTTTTTGATAACATATAATGATTAATAGTTATATTCTCCTTAACTATTTTTTTCATTTCTGACTCTATTTTTGGTAAATCTTCTAATGTAATAGAACTATCTATTTTAAAATCATAATAAAATCCTTCTTCAATAGCTGGACCAACTCCAAAACATGCATTTGGATATAATCTTTTAATAGCTTGAGCAAGTAAATGAGCACATGAATGATTTAAAACATCAATAGCTTCCTTATCATCTAATAAAATAAGTTCTAAATTACAATCCTTATTTAACGGAGTTTTTAAATCTACTAAAACACCATCAACTTTAGCTACGCAGCACTTTTTTGCTAAACTAGGTGATAATTCTTTTGCAAGTTCTATCACTAATTTACCATTTTCAATTTCTTTTTTACTACCATCTTTTAATGTAATATTTAACATATTAATCCCCTCCAAAAAATAAAAAATCGCCCCATAAAAGGACGAATAATCGCGGTACCACCTTAATTTTAGAAATAAATCTAACACCTCAAAATCTTTTAACGCAAGATATACGAAGTAGCATTTCCTCTACTCATCTAAAAAGGGAGTAATCTATATTCTTATTTAAGTATTTTCACCAAACATACTCTCTCTAAAAAATAAATAATATAAATCATATCCTTTATCATTGATTTGTTTATAATTATATATCAATTAATATCAAAAAACAAGTATGAATTAAAATTTAATATCAAATTACTTCTTTAAAAGTTATCTTTTATATGCACTATTATCTAGTTCTATAGGAACAACAAGTCCTTCTAATCTTGATTGTATTCGTGCGCCTTTAAGTTCATCAGATTGCATTTTAGTAATACTGAAATGATTTCTTAAATCCGAAGTTGTAGGATCTAAATTTGAAGAAATGAATACTGGCTTACCTTCCATCAATCTATAATTAAGTACTGGACCTATAACTTCATCTCTAAGCCAAGCAGTCATATTTTCACTACCCATGTCATCAAGTAATAAAACTTCAACACTTTTTAAATAATTAATTAATTCTTCTAATCTTGAATTCCCTATTGAATTTTTTAATTCAACAACTAAATCAGGAAAATAAATAACAAGCGATTCAACACCTTTTCTAGCAAGTTCATTTGCAATACATCCTAAAATAAAAGTTTTACCAGTTGCAAAATTACCATATAAATATAATCCTTTCATAAAATTATCAGAATTATATTCAGTTAAAAATTTAATAATATATTCATATATTTTTTTTCTATTAGGAGTATTCAAATAGAAATCATTCAAATTGGCATTTAATATACTTTTAGAAATAAATAAAGTTTTAATTTTTTTATTTTCATTTAACAAACGATTAGCTTCTTTTTTATATTTACAAGGTACTAAAACAAATTCTGGGTCATCATATCTAAGAAAATAACCAATATTTGTATTTTTACATTGATGTAGTCCTTTACACTTCAAACAATTATTATGTTCTTCCCTTAACATATAAAAATTATTTGCGTTAAATTGATTAATATTATAATCACATAAAAAAGGATCACTTTTTAATTCTTCAACAAAATCAATTACGTCTTTATCATCAGATGTAATATTTATTTTTTTCATAAAGTGTCAAATCCTCCTGTTTTATATTTTTGATCATTATTAGATTTTTTTGTCTTAGATTCAAACGTAGTTGAATATTTAATCGCATCACTTGTTGTGAAAATATTATGACTAATCCAAGTTTCACTAACTTTTTTAAAATATGTTAAGCTTGGCATCTCACCACTTTTTTCTTTTAATACTTTAATAATCATACAATTTAAAACACCTCTAGGTAAATCTATATTTGCATAAATATCTTCAATAGTATTTAAATACTTAGGTGGAAAGTTAGGCATAATATTACTTAAAATATCAGAAGGAGATGTTTTTTCTAAAAATTCAATCAAATCAACACTTTCGATATTTTCTTCTTCTTTTGTTAATAATTTAGGAGCATCCATATGATGTAAATAACCATATAATATATTAGCTTTTTTCTTCAATAATTTATATTCAAATAAACCCATTTTATTAATCGATTCATTATATAAATTAGCCATTTGCATTTCATCAAAAGCATACACGAATGCTAAGTTTATTATTTGTTCTTTAAATTGTCTTGTTATACCAGTTTCTAAAAAATCTAAATTAATTTGTTTAATAAATGAATCAAAATTAAATTTATTATTATTTATTTTAATATTATTAACCGGTTTTCTACCTAATAAATATTGAAATTTAGAAAACCCGACATCTTCATTTAAAACAGATGTATATACCTCTTCAAAACTTTTTGTAACATTTTTAAATTTTGATTTATCTATTCTTTCAATTTTAAAATGAGTATATACACGTTCAAATAAATCTTTACCAATTTTAGAATATAAATATAACCCTAATGTTGCATCTTTTATAAAATTTTTAGGTGATAAAGGGGCACATAATACATATGTCATTTCATCTAAAGATTCATATGAATTTAATAAACCAATACCTTCTAATTGATATCTTGCTTTTAAAAATATCTTTTCATTTAAACTAAATATATCAAAAAGTTCATGATGAATATAACTTTCACTTTTTAAATTATTTCTTTCTAATAATGATGATAGACTAAAATATAGCATTACTGCTTCACCACCAATTAGTGGGGCATAAAGTAGAGATAATGTAGAAACATCATCACTAGATAAACTAAAACTTGAATATATATTTACTTTTTTTTGTGCTAATGTTTCCATGAATACTCCTTTTATTTATGTAAACTTAAACCTTTAAGTACAAATTTTTTACCTAAAAAATCATAAATATCGTTTAAGAACTTATTTATTTTACTAGTATTTCCAATCATAAATTCGCTAGATAAATAAAAATCTATTGATGTTTCAATTGGTGTTTGTTCAATAATTTTAGCTTGAACAGTAAAATGAGGTTTTTCAGCATAAATTTCAAAATAATTATCATCAATAGATACTATATTAATTCCCTCATTATTCAAAAATTCAATATAAGCTTCTTTTAATTTTTCATAAGAAGTTTTATAGTAGTGTGATTTATATAAATCCATACTTTGATTTTCTTTTGTTTCAATAACTTTTGCCATAATTAAATTCCTTTCAATTTTAATAATATTTTATCTACATTTGCTTTTGTCATATTAAAATCATCTAATGAATATATAACATAGTCAGAGATATTTTTCTTTTTTGTTAAAGACATTTGTGAATCAATTTTTTTTAAAGCAAATTTTCTATCTATATTATCCCTATTCATTAATCTTTTTATTTGTGTTTTTTTATCAACATAAACGCAAACAATTTTATCACATAAATATTCTAATTTAGCTTCAAAAAGTAATGGAATGTCTAAAAAAATCATATTTGAATCAGATTTTTTTATTCGTTTTATTATTTCTTCAATAATTAAAGGATGGGTGATTTCATTTAACATTTTCATACTTTCATTATCGTTAAAGACTAATTTTCCAAGTTTATTACGATTCAATGAATTATCTTCATTTAAATAATTCTTCCCGAATTTCATAACAATAGCATTATATAAAGACATTCCTATATTACTTAATTCTTTAGAAATTTTGTCAGAATCAATAACTTCATAACCTAGATCTATTAAATAATTACTAACAAAACTTTTTCCACTCGCAATACCACCAGTTAAACCAATTACCTTCTTCATTATACTTCACCTTGACATTTATTACAATAGTAAGTAGTTCTTCCGCCTATTTTAATTGTTTTAATTTCATTATTACAAATTCTACAAATTTTTTTGGTGTGAACCATTAAAAAATTTTGATAATTACCGGTAACACCTAAAGACGATGTATAAGATCTAATGGTTGTACCGTTATTGATAATTGCCTTATCTAAAATTTTTTTACTATTAATTAATATATCCTCTAATTGTTTTTTTGTGATTTTTATTCCTTTAGTAGTAGGATTTATTTTAGAGGCAAATAAAACCTCATCTACATAAATATTACCTAAACCAGAAATAAAAGACTGATCTAATAGAATCGTTTTTATTGCAATATTTCTTTTTATTAATTTAGCATATAAATAATCTAAATTGTAATTATCATTATTAGCTTCAATACCAAGTTTTGATAATGGTGCTGTTGTATAGATTTCATCTATATTTTTATACTCTATTCTTCCAAATTTTCTTACGTCTTGATATATTAATTTATGTCCATTATCTAGATGAAAAATAATATGTTGATGAGGTTTAATTTGATAATCATTTAAAACATAGAAAAATTTCCCTTCCATTCTAAGATGAGATAAAAATGCACCATCGTCTAATACAAATATTAAATATTTTGCATATCTATTGATTTCTATTATTTTTTTATTTAATACTTTATTAATAAACTTTTCATAATCTATTATGATTGGTTTGTATAAACAATCAATTTTAATTATTTTACAACCACTAATTTGTTTATTTAAGGTTTTTCTCACAACCTCTACTTCAGCAAGTTCTGGCATAATTACCACCTATTATAGTGAAGCATATCTTCAGTTAATTTATTTTTTCTATAAAATGAATTATTATCCAAAGGATAACCTAACGCAATTATCGAGAAAACAAAATTGCTAGATTCTATATTTAAAATCTTACTACAATGATTCATTCTATCATCTAAAGGACATATTCCAATATAACAACTTCCAATATTTAAAGATGTGGCAGTAATTAAAATATTTTCAGTTGCACAAGCTAAATCTTGAATTTGCATATGTGGTGTTGCAAGATTATTACTATTATTACCAACAACTACAATGCAGGTATTACAATTAGCTAAAACTTTAGCCCCTGTTGAAGCATGTGAAAGTTCCTTAATTATATTTTCGTCATCAACAATTATATAACTTCTACTTTTTTGATTTCTTGCTGAGGGTGCTTCTTCTGCTGCTTCACATAATAATTTTAATGTATCATAGTCAATTTTTTTTGATAAATCAAAATTTCTTACACTTCTTCTTTTTAAAACATTATCCATTATTTAACCTCATACCAATTCTTGCCAAAAGAATCACCTACAACTAACGGAACATCAAGTTCTAAAGCATTTTGCATATTTCTTCTTACTAACTCAAGAATAATATTCTCTTCGCCTTGTTCAACTTCAAACACTAATTCATCATGTACTTGAATAAGCATTTTACTTTTCAGTTTACGAGCCTCTAACTCATTGTCAATATTAATCATAGCAATTTTAATTATATCAGCAGCTGTTCCTTGTATTGGTGCATTCATAGCCATTCTTTTTCCAAATTCTCTTTGCATATAAATATTTGAATTTATTTCAGGGATTTTTCGAATACGATTTTTCAAAGTCTTTACATATCCACTTTTTTGACAAAAATCAATTGTTTCATCCATAAATATCTTTATTTCTGGATATACTTCATAATATCTTTTTATAAAATTAGAAGCTTCTACATTACTTATGCCTAAATCTGTAGCTAGTCCATAAGCAGAAATACCATATACAATTCCAAAATTAACAGCTTTAGCCTTACGTCTATCATCAGATGTTATTTCATCTTTCATAAAAACTTCTTTTGCAGTTTTAGAATGAATATCTTCACCATTAAGGAATGCTTCTTTTAATTTTTTTACATTAGCCATTGATGCTAACACTCTTAATTCAACTTGTGAATAATCAGCTGAATATAAAATGTTGTAAGGATTTGTAGGAACAAACATCTTCCTTATCAAATGTCCTTCTTTTGTTCTTATTGGAATATTTTGTAAATTAGGGTCAACACTAGATAGCCTTCCTGTCGTAGTCAAAGCTTGTTCAAAAATAGTATGAACTTTTTGATCCGGATATATTTGTTCTTTTAATCCAATAATATATGTAGAGTATAATTTTGTTTTAGCACGATAATCTATTATTAAATCAATAACAGGATGATATGTTCTAATTGATTGTAATATTTCTATATCTGTGGAATACGAAGTAGCTTTCTTTTTTGGATATGGTAATCCTAATTTTTCAAATAATATAACGCCTAATTGTTTTGGTGAAGCTATATTAAATTCTTCTCCTGTAAGTTCATATATTTTCTTAGTAAGATTACTTATATCTAACTCTAATATATTTTTTTGTCGTTCTAATTCATCTAAATCTACTTTAATTCCTTCAAATTCCATTTTACCTAAAACTCTAGACAAGGGAATTTCAATATCAGTTAATAAAGATAATTGGTTATTTTCTTTTAATTTCGTCAAACAATCATTTTTTAAAAAATATACACAATTAACCTTTTTAGCTATATGTTGAAATATTAAATTTTCATCATTAGGAATAGCTTTCTTAGCACCTCTTCCATATACTTGTTCTTCATATAAAACATCAGAATAATTAAAAAATTCGCTTATTAATTTGAATTCTTCTTTACCAATTGTTGGATTTAAAATATAACTTGCCAAAAGTAAATCAAAATCAATACCTTTTAATTCAAAACCCAATCGTTTTATAAGTACATAGGCACGCTTATAGTCATAAATTGATTTATGGTTATTTTCTTCCAAAAATAGTTGAAAATCAATGCTTGAATACAGCATATCTTGTTTAACAATAAAAGTACCTAATTTATTTTTAATACCAATAGCAAGTAAAGGATATTTATGATAATTATATTCAAATGTTTCAAATATAAATGCAGAATATGGTAATAATATTTCCTTTAATCTTATTACATCTGTAACAAGTTCATAGCTTGTTTGTTTTGTTTCTTTTGAAAATTCACCGCTACCATAAGATACATCTTTTAATAATGATTTAAATTCAAGTTCTTGGTAAAAAGATATAAGTTTATCTCTATCATATTCTTTTTTAAACGTATCTTCTAAACTAACATTCATATCAAAATCACGAATAATTGTTGCCATCTTACGACATAATAATGCTTGTTCATAATTATCTTTTATTTTTACACCATCAGCACCTTTAATACAGTCAACATTTTTTATTATTTCATCTAAAGAACCATATTGTTGTAAATATTTTACAGCTTTTTTTTCACCAATTCCAGGTATACCTGACAAATTATCGCTTTTATCACCCATCATAGCTTTTAAATCAACAAATTGATTATAATTAATTTGATATCTATCAAAAAAAACTTCTGGTGTATAATCTTCTAATTCAGTCATGCCTTTCTTAGTTAAATGAACTGTTGTGTTAGGACTTATTAATTGAAGCAAATCTTTATCAGATGAATAAATATCAACGTGAAATCCTGCCTCTTCTGCTTTTCTTGCCATTGTACCGATAATATCATCAGCTTCATATAAACTTTGTTCATATTGTTTAATACGCATTATTTCTAAAAATTGTTTAATATAAGCTATTTGCATTCTAAATTCATCTGGCATAGGTGGTCTACCTGCTTTATATTCAGCCATTAATTCATGTCTTAATGTTTTTTTACCAGCATCAAATGCAACAAGTATTGCATCATAATTACTATCTATTAAATGATTCATCATTCTTACAAACGCAAAAATAGCATTTGTATATAAGCCTTTCGAATTTTGAGTAACATTACCTACAGCAGCCATTCCATAATACGCTCTATACATTAAAGAATTTCCATCAACTAATATCATTCTTTTCATCTAATCACCAACCTAATCATATATAATATTATAACAAAAAATAAAACAATTAAAAAGAGGATTCTTTAAAATCCTCCATTTTAATTTACCAATATACCAATGAATCAATATTACAATTAGATAAACATTTTATTTTAACAGTATGCTTACCACTTTTCAATTCTTCACTAATATAAGACATTACAATTCCTTTATCATTCTTTAAATCAATTGAATTTATTTTCTTGCCATCAATATAAACTTCAAATTGTTCAGCTTTTAAATTATTTGATAATATACCAAATTGATTTCCTGTAAATTCAAACTCAACTGTAGAACCTTTTTTACCACTATAATAATGCCCAAAGCTTGATAATGATGATACACTTTCCCATGAACCTTTCATAGTAACATCATTACTATCTAATGATATATGTTTTCCATCATTAATTTCAAATACTCTTGATAATTCTGCTTCACTAATAATAATGTATCTATAAGATGATTTTGTAAAAGATATACGATAATATCTAATAGTAGTTTCATCGAAATCAGCTTTAACAGAATAATCCTTAACAGTTAAATCATTATATTCTCCTAATGTAAACCAATTATCATTGTCAATACTTCCTTCAATTTTAAATGAAACAGGGCAATGATAATCACTTCTAGGTTGTGTATATAATGTTAATCTATTAACAGATACTTCTTTACCACAATCAATAGTCAAAATTAATGGTTTATCAGGACTTGCATCATAATTTGTATGAATATATGTATTTTTATCACCATCTAATAAATTAGATAATATGTGCTGTGCTGGAGTCCATGCCGAATAATTTTCATCTTTAATAACTGTACCTAACCCCTTGTAATCTATATTATCTTGATAACTATATTTATAATCTTTTTCAAAATAATAATCAGCTACAAATTTATCAATCAAAATATAATCATTATTATATGCATTTACTTTATTAATTGTTACATTTCCATTACTATCAAATTTCCCTAATCCTACACCTACAAAAGAATTATATCCACCAGTATCCCAACATTTCAATACTGCTTTAAAATATAACCAACTTGATGCTTCTAATTCATAATCAGTGTATGTACCATCTTTTAAAGAAAACCAACTAATATTTTTATCACTATCATAATTATGATATTCACCAGCAAGGGTATATGTTTTTCCATCTTTTGATGCATATAACGCACAAGAAAATCTTCCCCTTAATGCGATACGATATTTGCCAGCTTCTTCTATATAATATTTTCCACTTAATTCTATAACTTGTTTAGCATTAGGTTTTGAAGAAAACCAAACCTCAGCACTACAATCTTGAGTAGGATTTACATTGCTTGTAGTTTCTTTGCTTACATAACCTTCATAATTGTTTTCATATGCTTCTTTTGCATTTAAATATGTTGTTTGATTTTCATAAGTGTAAGTAGTTCTATCAAGGCTATACTTATCCATTTCTTGAGAATTTTCAAATTCTAAAACTAATTCAACATCTTTTACTTTAAATGCACCATCATTTTTTGTTATTTCTAAAGTAACATATATTTCTTCAGAATATCTATTATCTCCTGGTGTATATTTATAGATTGTGTCAGATACTTTAGTTATTTTACCATTTGTAGGTTTAGATACACTTTTAATTTTATAACTAAATCCCTCAGGTAATACTATACTACCACTTTTGTATTCACCATTTTCTATAGTATATCTACCTAAATCTATTTCAAAATCATTATTGTATTCTATTCTATATGGAGTAGAAGTTTTACAATACATTTTTTTGCCATCTTTATAATAACTTCTACCTGTTTGATAGATTGAAGCTACAGGAACAAACATTGAATAATTTCTAGTAGCCGCATCATCTAATACTTCTGTAGAAACATCGAGACCTACTAAATCCTTATAATAATATGTCATATCATAGCCAGACGCATTCATAGTTGCTTTAAACCAATCATCAACCGAACCGGTTGTAGATTTATTAATAGCATCAAGCATTATTTCTTGACCAAAACTATAAAAATAATTAGCATATACTGATAATCCTTTTTGTCCATTATTAAATGTACCTTCTGTTATATCTCTTAAAGCCCAAGAAGGATTAGTAAACTTATTCCAATCTGATAAACCTTCATCCAATGTCCCTAATTGTCTTTTAGCTGAAATGTTAGTACAAGTTGCATAAGCAACTAAATTTAATACATTATTAGTAACTTCTGTGGCATCTCCCATTCCCCAATAATTTATATAATATTTTTGGAAGTTATGATTATATTCATGAATATTTCCCCATGAACCAGATTCTATGAAAGAATCATAATTAAGTGAACCAGACATCCAACCAGATGGACATGTTACTGAGCCTCTACCTGGAAACGCACATGCAGCTCCAGCTGTAATAAATGGATCATAACAAAATACTATACCTTGATTTTCAACTTGTGTAGAAATCATTGCTATTTTTTCCCATAATACTGCAACATTATATAAATCATTATAACTAAATTCACTTGCATAGTTTTTAGGTCCAGAATGTAATACACCTGAATCCCACACTTCTAAATCAAAATAATTTATATTTGATTTACTATTTTCAATAAAGTCTTCTTCAGTTGTATATCCAAGTATAAAATGAGAATATGTTAAACCACCTGAAATAGTTACAGTAAATTCTGATGTTTCATTTCTAATATATAATGGACCACCTAAATATGAACCAATATATCCTGTATATGTATCAGTTTCTTCATTATAATCAGACAAATCAATATTGAAATTATAACTACTTAAAATATTAGGCATACGACAAAAATCTCTACTTAATGGAATATTATTTGATTGACCATTAAATAATGCTTGTCCTATATGGAAAGTTATACCATCTGTATTTCGCATATCTTCTCCAGACATTTCAACTTTTATAACTTCTCCTGCAGGAACATAAAGCCCTGTTATTCCATAACCTTTTGTATAACTCTTAGGTGCCATTGTGATTTTTTTCACAACTGCTTGTTCATCATCAGATACTTCACCATAATACATATTTTGAGATGCTGTATGTTTATATAATTTTCTTGGTTTACCTGAAGCATCTAATGCTTTTTCATTATTTAAATAAAGATAACCATCTTTATCAATACGATTAAATGCACCATAATCTCCACTTAATACATTATCATTAGTTGCTTTACTTAAACCTATAGGTGTTAAGTAATATGATTCTTCATAAATAGCCATTTTCTCTTCTTCAGTTAGATTATTTAAAGTCGTACCATATTCAGGATATTTGGCTAAACCTTCATTACCTTCACTTGGAATTTTTCTTTTAACAGTGCCTAGTATCTCAGCACTATACCCAACTTTAGAAATCGTTTGATAGTCATTAACATAAATTTTATCATTCGAATTATTTTGATTTCCACCATTATCATCTTCATTTTTTCTTGTAGAACATGCTACAAATGATAAAACACTTAATAATAAAATAAATAAATAACTAATTTTTTTCATTATTTTCATTACAATAAAACTCCTTTCAATTAACGCGCTTTTATTATTATATCATATAAAATTAAAAAAACCTATAATAAATGACAAAAAGTGAGATGTAATTCTCACTTTCATCAATTTTTTTATTTTTTTATAGGTAATTTAATAGGATTTTTTGCTTCATCTGATTGCATATATAATATAACTGTATGTCCTATTTTTTGTACCACTTCAATGTCAACAATACTTAAATATTCTTCTATATCTGTTACTGTTACACTTGAATTATTTAAAATACTCACTTTCATAAGTTCATGTTTTTTTAAATAATTAACTAAATCGGTTCTTAGATTTTCGCTAAGCCCCTCTTTTCCAATTTGAAAACATGGTTTTAAAGAATGAGCTAAACTTTTTAGATACACTTTTTGCTTAGGATTAAGCATAATTATTCAGCTTTCTCAAAGAATTCTTCAGTATAATATGCATCTTTTAAAATCTTTTGCATATCTTCTACCATAGGAACTCTTGGATTAGCTGGAGAACATTGGTCCTCATAAGCTAAATAAGATAATTTTTCAATTTGATTTAAATATTCTTGTTCATCAAGACCTTGACTCTTGAAATTCATCTTAATACCACACTTCATAGCTAATTCGCCACAAGCTTTAGCATAAGATTCAACACCCTCTTCAATCGTTGAAGCAGGTAATCCTAAAATTCTAGCAAGTTCTGCATATTTTTCATCAGCTTTATAATAGTTATATTTTGGCCATGTAGATAATTTTTGAGGTTTAGTACCATTATAACGAATAGTAAATGGAAGTAAAATAGCATTAGCACGACCATGAGGAACATGGAATTCTCCACCAATTTTATGAGCCATTGAGTGATTCATACCTAAGAATGCATTAGCAAAAGCCATACCTGCTAATGCTGAAGCATTGTGCATTTTTTCACGCGCTTCTGGATCATTAGCCCCATTCTTATAAGAACGCTCTAAATATTTAAATACCATTTTGATAGCTTGAATAGCTAATCCATCAGTATAATCTGATGCTAGAGTTGAAACAAATGCTTCAGTAGCATGTGTTAAAACATCCATACCAGTATCAGCAGTAATTGACTTAGGTAATGTCATTGTTAATGCTGGATCTATAATTGCAACAGTTGGAGTTAAAGAATAATCTGTTAATGGATATTTCTTATGTTCAACTTTATCAGTGATTACAGCAAATGGAGTTACTTCAGAACCAGTACCTGATGTTGTAGGTATACAGATTAAATTAGCTTTTTTACCTAATTCAGGATATTGGAATGCACGTTTACGAATATCCATAAACTTTTGTTTTAAGTCATTGAAATTAACTTCTGGATGTTCATAGAATAACCACATACCCTTAGCGGCATCCATAGATGAACCTCCACCTAAAGCAATAATAGTATCAGGTTCAAATGAACGCATCAATTGAACACCTTTTAATACTGTTTGAATTGATGGATCTGGCTCAACATCACAGAATAATTGGTATTGAACTTCTGGACTTCTAAGTTTTAATTGATCTGTAACACGATTTACATATCCTAAATCAACCATAGAACGGTCAGTAACAATAATAATTCTGCTCATTTCTTTCATTTGGTGTAAATACTCAATTGAGTTTCTTTCAAAATAAATCTTAGCAGGAACTTTAAACCATTGCATATTATTTCTTCTTTGACCTACTTTCTTAACATTTAATAAATTAACAGCTGATACATTTCCAGCTACTGAGTTATGACCATAAGATCCACAACCTAAAGTTAATGATGGAATGAATGAGTTATAAACATTACCAATACCACCAAAAGTAGATGGTGAATTAGCAATAATACGAATAGCAGGTATTATATCACCAAATTTTTTAGTTAATGATTCATCAGCAGTATGAATTGCAGCAGAGTGTCCTAAACCATTAAATTCTACCATTTGTTTTGCAAATAAAATACCTTCGTCAGTTGATTTAGATTTTAATACTGCTAAAACAGGAGAAAGTTTTTCACGAGTTAAAGGTTCTTCTACACCTACACTCTTGCAAGGAACACATAATATTACTGTATTTGCTGGAACATCAAAACCAGCTTCAGAAGCTATATAGCTTGCTGATTTACCTACAACAACTGGATTTAATTTTGCTAAAGGTTTATCTTCATCCTTTTCAACACCAAATATATATTTTTCTAATTTTTTCTTTTCGCTAGCATTAACAAAGTAAACGCCGTATGATTTAAATTCAGCAACAGCTTCATCATATATTTCTTTATCAATAATAACTGCTTGTTCAGAAGCACATATCATACCATTATCAAATGATTTTGACATAACGATATCATTAACAGCTTGACGTAAATTACATGATTTTTCCATATATGCAGGAACATTACCAGCACCTACACCTAATGCAGGTTTACCACAAGAATAAGCAGCTTTAACCATTGCATTACCACCAGTAGCTAGAATAGTTGCAACAGTAGGATGATTCATTAAAGCACTAGTTGCGTCCATTGATGGATGTTCAATCCATTGAATACAGTTTTTTGGAGCCCCAGCTTCTACTGCAGCATCATAAACAACTTTTGCAGCAGCTGCAGAACAACTTTGTGCATTAGGATGGAATCCAAAAATAATAGGATTTCTAGTTTTTAAACAAATTAATGATTTAAAAATTGCAGTAGATGTTGGATTTGTAACAGGAGTTACACCAGCAACTACACCAACAGGTTCAGCTATTTCAGTAATACCTGTAACAGGATCTTCACTAATAACACCAACAGTTTTAGTTCTTTTCATATTATTAGTTACATATTCACAAGCAAATAAATTTTTAGTAGCCTTATCTTCAAAAACACCACGCTTAGTTTCTTCGATGGCTAATTTAGCTAATTCACCATGCTTATCTAATGCAGCAACTGATGCCTTAGCAACGATAAAATCAATTTGTTCTTGTGTATAAGATGCATATTCTTCTAAAGCTTTTTGAGCTTTTTCACATAATTGGTTTACCTCTTCTTGAGGAGTTAATACTTTTTCTTCCATAATAACCTCCGTATAAACTTTTTTTAAATAACCAAAATTTCATCATCTTTTATTATATATAAAAATCAAGAAATTACAACAAGTAAACGTTTACTATAAAATCTTTTATTTAAAATATATAATTTATAATTTAATTAACACTTTTTTTCATAATTAATTGTTTTTCTGTAAATAATATTAAAATATATTATAACTGGTATAGAAGTAATAATCCAAGAAATAGGATAAAGAATATATAATGATATTATTGTATGAAAATAGGCAAAAACAGTATAAACCCAAATGATTCTAAAAACACATGAGCCAAATATAAGCATAATCATAGGAATAATAGTTTTTCCTAATCCTCTTAATGCTGCAATACTTCCATCCAATATAGATGATATAAAATATGAAACGCCCATAACAATCAATCTATTTTTACCAGCTTCTTTAACTATTTTGCTATCAGTAAATAACGCCAAAAAAGCATCGTTAAATATTACTAAACCAAATCCTAAAATAATTCCCATTATTGCAGCATATAGAACACCTATAAAATAACATTTCAAAATATTTTTATTTTTTCCAGCCCCATAATTTTGAGCAATAAAACTTGATATTGCAACATAAAAAGCAGACATTACATCATAAACTAATGTATCTGCATTAGCTGCAGCTGCATTTCCTTCTACTACAGAAGTATCAAAACTATTAACACCTGATTGAATAAATAAATTAGCCATTGAAAAAATAGCATTTTGAATACCAGCTGGAAGTCCTAAAGATAATATATCTCTTGCATCACATTTAGAAAATTTAAAATCTTTTTTATTTATTTTATAAGGCCTTTTAGTAATAACTATAGAAATAATAATTAATATAGCAGAAAAATACTGAGAAATAATACTAGCAAGTCCAACACCAATAACTGATAAATTAAACACTATAACAAATAGTAAATTTAAGAAAATGTTAATTATACCAGCAGTAGCTAAAAATATTAAAGGCTTTTTAGTGTCACCATCAGCACTTAAAATACCATTACCATAATTATATATGGCAAGTGCAGGAAGTCCTAAAAAAACTATATAAATATATATACAAGCATCATTTAATAATTCTTCTTTAGTATTTAATAATAATAAAATAGGTTTAGCGATTAAAGAACCTAATATTAATAAAAATATACCTACAATTAGCGATACAATTAAACCTGTATGAGCTACCTTTGATACTTTTTCATCATCACCAGCTCCTAAATATCTTGCAATTAATGCATTTATACCACTACCTAAACCAATTAAAAATCCTGTAAATAAAACAACATATGTTGTTGTTGAACCAACAGAGCCTAACGCATTTTCTGAGCCAAATTTACCAACTACAGCAACATCTGACATGTTAAATAAAACCTGTAATAAATTCGAAAGCATTAAGGGAATACTAAATAATAATATTTTTTTAAATGGCGAACCTGTTGTTAAATCATCTTTTACTTTTTTCATTATTTCTACCTCAAAAAAACATATGGAATTATATCATTATATTAATATAATGTCAAAAATTTTCATTTATTTTAAATGTAAATCTAACTTTTTTGATTTCAAATAAAATTTTTATATTTCAAGTGAAAATCTTAATAAACTAAAATAGAGACACATTGTGCCTCTATATGCTATTTATACTTCTATTTCTTCTATTATAGTTTGATGATTATATATATAAAAATACTGTGTTCTAAATTCAATATCAAATCTTCGTGATAACATCTTTGTACCAATACCACCTACTTTTTTAGTTTCGCAAACTACATTAGAACCATTTATATAAAAACATTCGTCTGAAGTATCTGTTTTTCAATGTTTTTTATTGAATTAATTCCATTAATTATATCAAGATCAAACCACAAGGAATTATAAGTAATCTTAGAATGCAGATTTTACAACATTCCTACCATTTATTAGAGGTTTATTTATAGGTGTTTTTATCAAATCACTTTTATATATTTGATTATTTTCACAATCATATTGAGCAAATATAATTGCATATTGACCGTATGCCAATCCAGTAATAGAATAAAAATAAACCTCTTTATCTGTTTTATATTTTGCCATTAATTGTTTTTCGTTTAATTGATTAATAGCATACAACTCTATCATACTATATGAATATTTATCACTTACCGGTTGAAATAATACATTAATTAATTGATCACCTGTTTTAACATTTACATTTACTAGTTTATCTAATTCATTTTTACGTTGCAATTGAATTTTAGCATCATATACTTCTTTATTTGCCTCGATAAATTCAACGTTTATAATTATTGGTTCAACAACTTCATCATTAATATGTATAGTAATATTATCTATTCTATTATCAAAATCAACCTCTATTTGAAAACCTTCATCATTTATTTTTGTTGCAAAATTAGTTATACCACTAAAACAATATTCAATACTTTTCACTAAACCATAGAATTTACTATTATTATATGTCATATAAATAGTATATTTTTTCACATTATAATTTTCGTTTTGTTCTAAAATAATTTTATTATTTTCAAATTTCATTTTTTTTAAACATTCTTTTTCTTTATCGTTTTCTTGAATAAAATTGATATTTTTCATTGCATAATATTGATATGTATTCATATTAGTTATTCTCCTTATCCAAATTACAAATATATTCAATGCAATATTTCAATTCTTCTACAGTTAAATTAACATTTACATTCTCTGCATGTACAATTGAATTTCTTTTCAATCTTAAATTTTGTAAAACATCAATTGTTTTTCTATCACATTCATTTACCATATATCCCCATCCATCATCTTCTTCCCAATTTAATTCATTATCACAAAATTGTTTTAACATTTCTTCAAATGTGCCGTGATATTTATAATCACATTTTAATATTGCTTCTAGTTTTACACATAGATTTATAATTAATAGTTCTATGTTTTGAGAATTTAATAAAATTAATAATTTTTCTTTAGATAAATTTTTACTAACCTTATCTTTATCTAATTTCAATTTTATGTTAATTAAAATGTCATTTTTAACATCTTCAGTTTTATATAATTTTTCAGAAAGTTTTTCATATACAAAATTTATATTATCGATATCTCTTTTTTTCAGCTCATACAAATTCAACAACCTTAATCTATATGAAGTAAAAATATTATTAATAGAATATCCATTTTTTTTATAATAATTTAAATTTATATTAAATTTATATTTATTGGATCCAATTTCTCCAGATAAGACGGATAAATAAGTATATTTAATAGCATTGGTAATATCATCATTATCACAATTTAATAGTAAAGAATTTGCTAAAATATAATAATTATTATCAACTGAAAATTCATATAATTCTTTAAATTTTTTATTATTATAATAATATTCTAATAACTCTTGAAAAGTCATTGGATAATTTTCGAAAGCATATTTTATAATTTTATAATCATTACATTTTAATAATTTGTCAATATTTACAATACCAAATTCCATACATGAAGTGATAAAAATATCATCATCTGTGCTTTTTCCATCTAACTTCATTTTAACTGAATCAATGATACCATCAGTTACATATTCTGATCCAAATAATTTATTAAAGTTATTCAACTTAATAGCTACATCAATTATACCTTTATTTAAAAGTGTTTCAATTATATTAGTAGGAACGGCAACAACTGAAAAAGATTCATCCAATCTACCCTTTGGATGATTTTCCTTTAAACAATAACAACTACTATATTTATTGTTACTATACATATCTTGGCCATTTTCATAATTTTCAATAAATAGATTTCTCAAATTAACAGAAATTTCATTAATAGAAACAATTAATGTTGCAATTTTTTCTATTAATTCTTCATTGTTCACACTTATCAGATATTGAAATAGCATAATGTAAATAGCTTGCCAGTTTACAACACTATTTTTAATATTATTTTTATGAATAGAAAAAATTTCAGTCCATATTAAACTACAATTTGATAATAAAGGCAGTAAAGGTTCTAATAAATTAATATTATAAATATTATAGTTATTTGTACTCTTTTCAATATATCCAAACATATCTCTTTTCAAATTGTGATTAAAAAAACCAATTTTATGAAGTGATGATACATCATCATATTTAAACATTAATTTAAGAATTTGATCTCTATTTCTATTATAAGAATTAAAAACTTCTAATAATTTAATAGATTCTATATAAGATTTATAAACATTAGGACAATAAAACTCATCTAAATAATCTATAAAATATTTCCCATTTTCATCTTTACTATTTAAAGAATCACTATTAATTGTTTTAAATAAAGCAATATCATCTTTTTTGCATGATAATTCCATCTTTGAAGTAACAATAACAGTAGATTCTCTTTCTTTTCCAGTTAATAAGTAATCTAATGAAACATCAAAAATATTTGAAAGTTCAATCAAAATTGTCAATTCAGGATTACCATCACCAGTCTCCCATTTGCTAACTGCTTTATCAGTTACACGAACTCTTTCAGCTAATTCTAACTGAGTATAACCTTTCTTTTTCCTTAATTTTTTAATTCTTACATTTAACGATTCATCTTTTAAAAAATTCATTTTATCAAACCTCCATATAATAATTTAACGTGAAAGTTAAAATAATACAACCTACTTTTTTTCTAGTTTACATTCACACAAAATCATTATAAAAATACAAACTCAACTATTCGTTTATTTTTTCAGAAAATATAATATTAAACAACTAATTTATTATTCATATTGAAAAAAATAAATTATATTAAATCTATATTTTACTTTTTTTCTTAATTCAAGAAAAAAATTACTATATAAATCACCTAATGTAATTTTTTCTACTTTTGATAATTCTTTTACTTTTTGTATATTAATTTTTTTATCCTTAATTATTGCATCTTCTCTTAACAAACAATCAAATGATACCATTGGTAATTTATTCAATGCTTCTTCATTCAAATCTAACATTTGCAAGAATTCACCGAATGTAATAATTTTAATATTAGTTCCATTATCAATTGCTTCTTTAACATATTTTAATTTAGAACATTTTTTTAAAGAACCATCATCATCAAGCATTTCATAAGTTATAAATATATCACTCAAAGTGGCTTTTTTTACATATGTTGCACCTTTATAACATAAAATTTGAACTATATTCAACATTTGTTTATAATGCGTTTCTTCATGATTAAATGATATAGAAAATTTTAATCCTTTTAAATTTTTTTGATCATACTCAGTTGGTAAAACATTATCTAAAAATCGTATAAATGTATTGAATTTTTCTCTACCTTTTTTCATCATATTATCATTTTCAAAACTTGTATTTTTTTCATTTTTATCATTTCTTTTAATCATTACTTTTTCTAATGACTTAACTATGTAATTTTTATTATTATCAACAATCTCATCAGAAGATATTTCTATAAGTTCTTGAATATTTATTTTCAAGTTTTCTAATATTGTTTTAATGCATACATTGTATTCACTGCATCAATTTCAGCATCATGTTCTCTTGGTTCACCTTCGATTTTTAAATATTCTAAAATATTATTAAGAGAAACGTTTTTTTCGATTCCACTATATTCTTTACAAATTCCCTTAATATCATAAAACTTAAAATCTATACTTGAAAGACCATATCTTAGACAATCACAATTTAAGGCTTTAGCATCTCCGTTTAATGAATGACAAAAAATATAATCAGCTTTTTTTATCAAATCAACTATATTATCATAATAATAATAATTGAATGTGGGACAATCTTCATATTCCTTCACTTTTCTAGTTAATATATTTTTAACTGCATACCAATCCCATTCTCTTTTGTAAATATTCGGATTTATTATAAAGTTATCTCTAGTTAAAACATTAAAATTTTCATCTGTCACAACAAAGCCAAATTCACATATTCTAATATTATTACCTTTTGAAGAAGCATATTCTAAGTCCAAAAATAAATATTTCATTAACTCAAAACTCCTTACAAACACAAAGTAATTATATTACATTCAAAAAAAATAATAATTTTTTTATCAGCTTTTGCATGACAATTTCCACGATATTTCATTATAAACAACTGCACCAATCCTTTATATAATAATTATACCCCCCCCCCGCTTTTTGTCAATATTTTTGTTGTGTGTGTAGTGTGTTTGTTGTGCAAACAAAAAAAGAGACTTGTTTTGTCTCTTTACTTCCTTTTCAACATTAGAAAACATCTTTTGATATTATCTACAATTTCATTATTTAATTGATATGAACCAACACCAATTACAACTTCATATTGTCCATCAAGTTTAAGTATTTCCGGTTTATTTGACGGATTAAGTATTATCAAAAATTCATCTCTTTTATAAGCAAATAGTTTAGTATTTTTTTCGGCGCTATATAGTTCAAAATTATTTTTTGACTGTAAACTTTTATTATTATGTCTTAAAGAAATTAGTTCTTTAATATAATAATATAGTGAATTCTTATCATTTAAAGCATCTTCTACAGTATTTTTTGTTTCATTATTATCCACAGGTAAATATAAATCTTCTTTACATGCTTCAGAAAAACCTAAATTTATACTATGATTCCACTGCATAGGTGTTCTACTACCAGTTCTATGATAGCCACCTTCTTTTGTAGGTACTTCTAAATAACGCATACCCAATTCATCACCGTAATATAAAAATGGAACACCAGGCATTGTAAATATAAAACCATAAATAACTCTTATCTCTTCATCACTAAAAAATTTAGCAGTTCTAATCATATCATGATTATCTGTTATAAAAGATATATAACCTTTTTCTTTCGTTTCATTATAATCTGATAAATATTCATCTAAAAATTTATGAATTGTCTTTGTAGATTCAGTTTTAAAATAAGAATTATCATTTTTTATTTCAAATGTATCTAAATTTATATCTTGATCTCTCAAAATATGGTGGTACCCATTACCTCCATCCCATCCATGATCTAAATAAAAATCCATATTAAATCCACAATCTAATGTTCGTTTAGGATTACTCCATTCAGAAACAAATACAGCTTCAGGGTATTCATCTCTAACAATAGAAAACATTCTTCTCCATGCATTCATCGTTCCTATTTCACCATCATCATTTTTAACAAGACACGCTGCCATATCAACTCTAAATCCATCTACTCCCATAGAAAGCCAAAACTTAATAATATCTATCATTGCATCTTGTGTTGCAATAGCTTCTTTAGAATCGGTAGAGTACTGCCATGGTTCTGTTACTTTAGAAAAACCATAATTTAATGACGGTTGTGAATTAAAATAAGAAATTACATATGTACCATTTCTTTCCGCTTCTCCACCAACAGCTGTCAAATTTGAAGGTTTATTAAATGCATTATCTGTCCATATATAACGACTACTATATTCGTTTCTTTTTTGTTTTGATGATTCTAAAAACCAAGGATGCTTATCACTTGTATGACAAGGAACTAGGTCTAATAATAAATGCATACCTTTTTCATGCATAATATCAACTAATTTTTTCAAATCATCATTAGTACCATATCTAGGAGCTATAAGTTTATAATTTCTAACATCATATCCTGCATCCTTAAACGGAGAATCATAACAAGGATTCATCCATATTGCATTACACCCTAAATCTTTAATGTAATCTAGTTTTTGAATAATACCATTTATATCTCCAATACCATCATTATTAGAATCATAAAAAGATTGAGGATATATTTCATAAAAAACCGCATCCTCCAACCACTTAACTTGTTTCATTTTAATTCCACCTCTTAATTTTATTATACATTATTTAATTTTAAATACAAGAAAAAGCTTCTAAAAAAGAAACTCTTAAAATAAAATTTTTTCAATAATATTGTTATTCATATCCAAAAGTTTGATTTCATTACCTTCCCATATCATATAACTATTTTTAGTATTATTTTTAGGAATAGTTACACTGCCTGGATTTAGATACAATGTATTACCTATTTTATTAATATGAGGAACATGTGTATGTCCAGATAAAACTACTTCATAATTATTTTCTATAAAGTTTAAGTGATGTCCGTGTTCTAAATGACACTTTTTATTATTCATTATTAAATCAATTTCATGATTTAACTTGAAATTTAAAACCATTTGATCAACTTCAGCATCACAATTTCCATTTATACAAATAATTTTATCTGCATAAGGATTTAATAGAGAAATAACTTCTTTAGGATTATAAAATTCAGGTAAATCATTTCTCGGTCCATGATATAATACATCACCTAAACATATTAATTTATCACACTTTTGCTTATTAAATTCATTTAATATAAATTTGATTTTATCACTTGAACCATGTAGGTCCGAAAATATTAAATATTTCATTTTGCTTCCTCATATAACTTATAAGTTAATTCATAATATTTTTTAAAATCATCATCAGTTAATGTATTAAAAATCGGTTTTGAAAATAAGACAATTTCTTGATTAATATCTGACATCATCTTTAAACCAGTTGATGAAAATGATATTTCAAAAATACGATTGTCACATTCGTTTTGTTTTTTTATCAAAATTTCTCTTTCTACAAGTTTATTAATAAGTGGAGAAATAGTATTTGTTGTTTTATTTGATCTTTTACAAATATCAGTGATTTTTGTTGATGAAGAATTATAATAAACATCAAGTAATATTTCAGCTTGAACAGGAGTTATTTTATATGGAGCAAATAATTTTGTTCTAACATTATAAATAATTCTTGAAATTGATTTTAATAATTCTACAGTTTCTAAAATATCTTCACTATTTTTCATATTTTAAAAAGAGGCGACCTAAGTCGCCTTACTTCCTTTCAATCAATTAAGCTTCAACAAGTTCTAGTTTACAATCAGTAACCTTAACTAGTTTTTCTCCACTTTCAATTTCTAATTCTTTTACAGCTTTAGCTAAAGCATCTTCATATGTACCAACTACTGCTTGAATACCCCATGCCAATGCAAGTGTTCTAGCTTCATCAACAGTCTTTACAGCAAAGAAAACATCAGAAGCAGGACGATATTGAGATAAAGCTAATGCTAAATCTACAGAACCTTCAGCAACAATTGCTGGAATTTCAAATGTAGCAGCTAATGTTGCAGCAGCTAATCCAATTGCATCATTTTCATCTTTTTCTTCTTTACCATATACAACATTTTCAATCATTAATTGATGATCAATATCATCTTCAGCACGATTATCAATCTTAGACATATAAGAAACAGCTTCAAATGGGTAATCACCTTGAGCTGATTCACCAGATAACATAGTAGCACCAGTACCATCTAATACTGCATTATGACAATCAGATACTTCTGCCCTAGTTGGTCTTGGATTTTGTTGCATTGAGTCTAACATTTGTGTAGCACATACTACTAATTTACCAGTAGATTGAGCTAAATAAATCATTTGTTTTTGAATTGCTGGTAAATCCCATGCATCAACATCAACACCTAAATCTCCTCTAGCTACCATTACACCATCAGATAATCTAACGATTTCTTCCATATTTGAAACACCTTCTTGGTTTTCAATTTTAGAAATGATTTTAATATGTGTATTTTTCTTAGCAGCTAAAATTTCACGAATTTGGCGAATATCATCTGCACGACGAACAAATGATGCCGCAATGAAATCTAAACCTTGGTCACAAGCAAATTCCATATCAGCTTTATCTTTAGCAGATACATAAGGCATATTTAAAATAACACCTGGTACATTACAATTTCTCTTATTCTTTAATTTACGATCATTTTGTGCTTCACAAACTAACTCTTTGGTAGCTTCATCTTTTTCAATAACCTTTAATGTTAAGTTACCATCTTCAATTAAGATTCTACCACCAACAGAAATATCGTCATATAAACCAGCATAAGAAATAGCCACTTTTTGAGCATTACCAACAAATGAATAATCCATAGTAACACGGATAATATCACCTTTATGTAACATAACTGGTTCATCATTTTCTAAATAACCTGTTCTAATTTCTGGTCCTTTAGTATCTAACATCATACCTGTGAACCAACCATTTTCTTCATTTAATGCTTTAATGTTTTTAATACGGAATCCTTGTTCCTCATAATCACCATGAGAAAAATTCATACGCATTACATTCATACCTGCAGTACCAATTAACTTTTCTAAACAATCTTTTTGTTCACTTGCAGGACCAATTGTACAAACAACTTTTGTCTTTTTCATTTTTTCTTCTCCTATTTTATTTTTATAATTTTTAATTAGTTTAACCTTAAAAACTAGTGCAATTAATCACTAAAGAAAAATCACCTATTACATTATATCATAAATTTTCACTTCTTCAACAATTATTCGACATTGTTTATTAGATATTTTTGAAAAAGCGGTTTCATTTTTATTATAATAAAAAACTATAGTACCAATAAAGCACTATAGTTAACATTATTAATCTAGCTCTTTTAATCTAGAAATATATTCAGATTCGACAGCAGTTTTCTTTGGAGTTTCACGTTTAGAAACTTCAACCATACCTTTAGTTTTGTTTGGTAAACTTAAAGTACCTGCGCCACTAATACATCCATAAGGACAAGCCATACCTTCTAATAAATATCCATTATATTTACCAGCTTTAGCATCTTTTAATAATTTCTTACAATTTTCTAAGCCTTGAGCTGAAGCAACCTTAATTTCTAGATCAGGATTAAGTTTTTTTACTGCATTAACAACAGCATTAGCTACACCACCAGCGACAGCAAAACCTCTACCATCAGCTGAAGTTTCATTTCTTAAAGGATTTTCTTTTAAATTGTTGAAATCAACATTTTTTGCAACAAACATACCCATTAATTCTTCGAATGTTAATACAAAATCAACATCACTTCTAACTTTTTTTCTCGAAGCTTCGAGTTTCTTTGCAGAACATGGTCCTACAAACACAACCTTAGCATTAGGATGCTCTTTTTTAACAAGTCTAGCAGTTAAAACCATTGGAGTTAAAGCCATTGATATGTTATCTTTAAATTCTGGGAATTCTTTTTTTGCCATTACAGACCAAGCAGGACAACATGATGTACCCATAAACGCGAGTTTAGATGGAACTTTTTCTAAGAAATCAAGTGATTCTTCATAAGTACATAAATCAGCACCAATAGAGACTTCATATACCCCCGTAAATCCTAATTGCCCCATTGCATCATCAATAGTTTTTAAATTTACCTTTGGACCAAATTGACCAACAAAAGCAGGAGCCATAATAGCATATATTTCTTCATTTGCTTTTATTGATTGAACAATTTGGAAAATTTGTGATTTATCAGCAATTGCACCAAAAGGACAATTAACAATACACATACCACAACTTACACATTTATCATAATTAATTTTTGCACGACCGAATTCATCAGACTCGATAGCATTCATACCACATGCTGCTTCACAAGGTCTTCTTCTATGCATAATAGCCTTATAAGGACAAACATCCTTACATCTACCACATTTAATACATAAATCTTGATTAATATATGACCTACCATTTTTAATTGAAATAGCATTCTTAGGACATACATTAGAACAAGGACGAGCTAAACAACCTTCACAACCATCTGTTACATAATATGATTCTGTAGGACAAGCATTACATGCAAAATCAATTACATTAACAAGCGGGTCAGCATAAAATTTATGTGTACAAATAGCTTCTTCAATACCTTTTGAAATAGGAGATTGCTCATCAGCACTTCTTACAGGAAGACCAATAGCTAATCGTAAACGTTCAGCAACAATAGCACGTTCTAAGAAAATAGATTCACGATATTGAGCTTGACCATTTAACATTTTATAAGGAATTTCTTCTATTCTTGTATAATCTCCTCCCTCATAAGCCAATCTAGCAACCTCTTCAAAAACTTTTCTTCTTATCTTTAAAATTGATGAATAACTTTCGATCATAAAAAAACCTCCGACTTCCAAGTTAGTATTATACAAGTTAACAAGAAAAATCGCAAGAGTTTTTTTATATTTTAACGATTATTTACATTCTTCAGGTGAAATACGATTAATAGATAAAACACCTTCAGCAATATTTTCTAAATGGTCTCCAATTCTTTCTATATTCGCAAGAATTTCAACATAATGATCAGTATTTAAATAAGAACAAGCACCGCTATCAACTCTATGTAAATGTCTTTTATGAAAAACATCTTCTAATTTATCAATTTGATTTTCGTAATTATTTACATCTTCTGCTAATTTACTATCCCATTTAATAAAAGAATAAATAGATTTATTAACCATTTCAATTAATACATCATAATATTGTTCTAAATCTTGTCTTCCATCTGATGATAATTCTTTATTAGTTGAATATCTATCATAAAAAAATTCAAATATGTTAGTACAATGATCACCAATTCTTTCTAAATCCTTTATTACATCAAGATAAACAGATAGTAATGTTGAATTGTTTGAACTTAAATCAGTTAATGTAATTTTTATTAAATAATCATGTATTCTTTTATCTAAAACATCAATCATTTCTTCAAGTTCTTTTGGTTTAGAACCATAATTATTATTTTTATCGAAACTATAATCTTTTGACATTGTTACATATTCTAAAACACAATTACACATATAATCTATTGATTTTTTAGAAAATGCTAAAGCTAAGGTTGGCGATTTTTCAATTAAAGAATAATCTAAAAGTTCATCTAATATATTTTCTTCTTTTTCTTTATTATCTTTTATAACCCTTAAAGCTAATTTTACTAATAAAGGAATAAAGAAAAACATTATAAATGTTGTTATAATATTAAATAATATATGACATACTGCAATAGTCATTCTAGGACGAGTACCTAACCCACTTAATAACGTTTTTTCTATCAAAATAACTAATTCAGAAAAAGGCCATAAAAGTATCATAAATAATATAGAACCTATAATGTTAAATAATACATGTACAAATGCAGTTCTTTTAGCTTGAACTCCACCACCAACACAAGCTATACAAGCAGTTATAGTAGTTCCTATATTACATCCAAGTAAAATTGGAATAGCACCAAAAATAGAAATCGTACCTTGTTGATATAAAGATTGCAATATACTAACTGTTGCTGCTGAAGATTGAACTACTGCAGTTATGACAGTGCCAACTACTAAACCCAAAATAGGAATATCTGATAAAAACGTAAATATAGCTGTAGTTTGTTGCTCATATGCAGATAATATTATATTAAGTGCATCTCCCATTGTCATTAAACCAAAAAACAATAAGCCAAATCCAAAAATTATTTTACCAACTTCTTTGATTTTTTCGTTATTTATAAAGAAAATAATTAAGGCTCCTAATCCAACAAATAACAAAGAATACTTTTCAATGTTAAAACTAACAATAAATGAAGTAATAGTTGATCCAATATTAGCTCCAAATATTACACCAATTGCTTGTGGAAAAGTCATCAATCCAGCTCTAACTAAACCTACTGTTAATGCTGTTGTACCTGAAGATGATTGAATAAGTGCTGTGACAACTATTCCTACAAGAATACCTTTCAAAGGAGTATTTGTTGTTTTTTCAATAAATCCTTTTAATTTATTACCAGCAATAGCTTTTAATGAATCTCCCATTTGATTAATTCCGTATAAAAATAAACCTAACCCTCCTAATACAGCAATCAGATTTATAATTATTTCACTGGCAGTAAGTCCTGATGTTAAGAACATATTAGCCCTCCATACTATTATTTTAAACAAAATTTATGCATTTATTATAACAAATATAATAATATCTTACAAGAAAAAAAGATAATGTTATATCTAGTAATCAGCAAAAAAACTTAGGTTGTTAGACCTAAGTTCTAAATATTTTTTCATTAATTAAATGATTATTCTTAAATTTCATTTAAAAATTCTTGTAAAGAACCATCCATGAAACTAGATTTTAGTGCAAATAAATATGTTTTTTCATTTATCATTATATTTTTGCCATCAAGTGCATAACATGCTCCTGCAAGGAAAGCTAATAATTTATTAGCAGCCATTGGTTCCAGATTTTCAAAATTTAAAACTAATGGTTCACCATTTTTTAAACATTTAACTAATTCAGCTGCTCTTAAATCATTATCATCTAATTGTTCCATAATAATTTTATCTTTAGCTAATTTCTCATTAGCTAAATTTTTAGAAGCTTCTTCATATTCATTTCTTTTTTTGCTAAATAAACCCATTATTCTT
The DNA here is from genome assembly GCA_964441815.1 of uncultured Anaeroplasmataceae bacterium. Lineage (GTDB taxonomy): Bacteria > Bacillota_I > Bacilli_A > Acholeplasmatales > Anaeroplasmataceae > Pelethenecus. The sequence continues at coordinate 33,413 of CAYTVE010000006.1, forward strand.
CCTCCTCTACACTATCAGATTCTTTATTAGTCATTGGAAGAACAGTGGCCTTAGTTCCTTGGCGAACCATAATTAAGGTTGTCTTTGCAAATTCTTGTAAAATATCCATTCTTTGAGGTGGACATGCTATAATTACTTGAAGAGGCATTGAATTAATAAAATTCATCATTGCATGCATACGATTAGCATCCATTTTATCGAAAACTTCATCAAATAGTACTAGGCCAATAGGATCACCAGAAACAACAGAACCCTTAGTATAAACTCTAACAAAAGACGCTATAATTGCAACATAGAATGGTACTTGTGTTTCACCACCTGATTTTTCTTTAAATACTTTAGAATATGTCATTGTATCACCATTTTTATTAATGATACGAATATCATAATCCATATATGTTCTATAATCAGTAAATTTTGAAATAGCACCATTACTATTAACTTCATCAACAGATAAAGTTTCAAATAATTCACGAATTTGTTCATCATATTTTTCTTGGAAGGCGTAAGTTAATAAACCGCCTCCACCTGGTTCTAAATCAGATGTTACCATATCATAAAATGATGCGTATTCTGTACTTCTAGGGAAAATGAATTCATATTGATCATCACCAAATTTAATACTTGATAAGGTCTTATTAATTTGCATAATTTCTTGTTCAGCTGTTAAAATATTATTTCTAAGTTTTGCAATGAAATCTTCTTTAAATACTACTTCAGCTGCTTCCCTAGCACTACGAACTTTTTGTTCATATTTAATTAATTCAGTTTTTTCAAGTTTATTTAATTCAGCTAAGAATTTATCAACTTCACTTATACCTATAGAAAATGTTGAATTATATGTATTAATATAACCATATTGTTTTGCAACAAGAGTATCAGAAAGTATAGTATAACTATTGTCCTCAGCCGCAAATTTTTCTTGGTATTCCTTAAATGCAGATTTAAAATTCTTATCAGAGACAAGTGCATTATATTCATCATTAGCTTGTTGTTCTAAGACAATAGAACCACCTGATAATTCTTTCAATTCTTTTTCTAATTCAACAAGCTTATTATTTTTTTCTAAAATAATATCATTTAAAGCTTCAATAGAATTAGAAATCCCTCCAATTTCTTTACTTATTACAATTTTTTTATCATTATAAGATTTTATTGTTTCATTAACCTTATCATAATCTTCTTGTAATTCTGATGGAGTAGCATTCTTTTGACGTTCTGCTTGTTTAGATAAATCTTCTAATGTATGTTTTTCTTTTTCAAGTAATAAAGCCTTATCTAAATCCTCGATTAGCGGTCTAACATCAATTCTATCAATCAAACTAAGCATTTTATTTAGATTCTCAATTTGACCATTTAAATTAATGTATTCATTTTTAGCTATATCCGCTTTTTCATGCCATAAAACAGCTTGTTTAGATGCTGCATTCTTACCGATAAATGGTTTTTCAACATTTGGATTTAAACTTGTTACTGCATATCCTCTATAAATAAGTAAATCATTAGTTATAGATGTTTGATATTTTTCAAGTTCCATTGCGTCATTACACATAATAACATTACCACATGTATAATTAATATAACATCTAGCATCTTGATTTTCACTATCAATAATTGAAGCTAAAGACTTATTTTCATAAGTAGTAAATCTAGATATTTGTTTAGTATTAACTAACCCAATTCCATACAATCTATATTTATTCTTTATCCTTGAATATATTTGTAATGCTTGGTCAAAATATCTTGGTTCTACAATCATATTAAAACGACGATTACCTAAGAATATTTCAATTGTATCTGCCCAATTTTGGTCAGTTATCTCACAAATTTCAGCAAAAATATGAACTTTAATATCATAATTATATATACGTTTTAATCCTTCTTCTATTTCGGCTCTAATTTGTAATAATTGAGTTGGAAAATTAACTCTATTTTGATCTAAGCTTTTTAATCCTGTAGATATCTCATTAATTTGAGAAATTAATGAACGTTTTTTTGTATCTAAAGAACCTAAATCAAATGTGATTTTGTTTTGAATAGTACTTAATCTTGTTTGATAATCTTTCAACTTCATTTTAGAAGTTTCAACATCTAATGTATTAATTTGTACTAAAGATAGGTTTGCCATTTCAGTAAACAATCGTTCATTAGAAATTTTTCTTAATTCATTTACAGCATCCTTATAATTAGTAACTCTATTTAAAAATACCTTATGATTACCTTCTAATGCTGAAATATTAGTTTGAGTTTTTAATATTTCTCTATTTATATATTCTTCTGCTTTAAATGTATCATTATTACTTAAAACATTATATAAATCTCTTGAACGTTCATTTAAAGCTAGAAGTTCTTTATCAATGTCAATTATTTCTTGTTCTTTAGAAAATCTAAGTGATTCTTGACGTTCGATTTGTAATTTAGAATCTTTAATTTCATTTTTCAACTGTTCTGTATCAAATAAATGCATTAAATATTCAATATAATTTTTTCTTTCCTCTATTCCTCTTAGTTCTTGATAAATAGAATCAATTTCTTTTAAATCAGTAATCTTTTTGTTAATTAATTTTAACGTATTTTCTAATTCTTTATATGAACGAATAGAATCTTTTATTGCTGAAACATCAATTTCTTTTTCTTCTAAAATGTTTTGATAAATAAAATCTTTAACATCAGCAATAGGTTTAAAAGCTAAAGCTTTAGGAATAAGACGATAAAAATCTTCATTAATAGAACCAAATGCAGTTCTAAAGCCTCTTTTAGCTTCTTTTTTCGTTAAGAAATATTCAAAATTAGGATTCTTTTTTCGGAATTCAACTGTTCCATATATTTGATGTTCATCTGACACAAACATAGAATCATTTATAGGTTCAAAAGTTCTATAAAATAGAGTTTTAACAGGAAGTAATTCTCCAAATGCGTCTATAACAGCACCAACTGCAAATCTAGATTCAGTTTTTTCATCATAGAATTCTAAAGCAACATGTCCTGAAACATCACCATTTCTTAAATATTCCTTATCATCCATACCAAGCTTACATTTAACATAACCTCTTAAGTCACGTTTACCTTTTTCATTTGCTGCAAGGTTAAACATAGTATCTCCAGCAGTTAATATATATGTAATAGCATCCATTATAGTTGATTTACCTGAAGCATTAGGACCAGATAATAATGTATTTCCTTCTATTTCAATAGTTTCATTTGACAAATAATGCCAGTTAATTAATCTAATTTTAACTAATTTTTTCATTATCTATCACCATCCTCAGCAGAAATCTTCAATATTGTTTGATATACTTCGTTTACATCTTCACTCTTTATTGCCATAAGAATTGTTGGCAAAATTACTAAACGACAAGCAGAAGATGTAATATCACCTGTAACTTCTATAATATTATATTTTCTAAGTAAACGTAATGAAGAAATTAAATCAGTTTTATTTAATTTTCTTTTAATTTGTAAATAATCATATTTAGTGTGAATATCTGCAACACTACATACTATATTATCATTTAAAGAAGTTTCTTTTGCATGTTCATGGTATAAAAGACGTAAAATTAATAATATAATAGATTCATCTCTTTTTAATTTAAGTGTATTAGAAGCACTAGCACCCTCTAACATTACACATCCAAGTTGTGTATCAAGATTTATTGTATAACCTAATATTTCAAAAAACTCATCAAATAAATCTTTAAAATTCATTAAGAAATAATAAGATTCCTTATTATCTTTTTTATCCCTAGATAAAAATGTTGAAGCTAGTAACTTATTTGCCGTATCTTTAAACTGAGATTTTTGAGTTACAGTCATTGTTTCAAAAGAACTAAGCATTTTATCCTCTCCTCTTTATCATAAAATCTTTTAATCTATATTTTTTGTGGTCGATAATATTATCTAAAATTGTTATTTCATACTCTAAATTAGCTGAATACATTAATGAATAAACTGTCATCAAAACTGTAATATTCTTTGAATTATAATCAATAATATGACTAGCTTGTAATATATCATCAACCATATTTGATTCTAAGAAATTTTTAATTTCAACCTCATTATATGCTGATTTAAATTGTTTTAAGAAATCAGCGGTTAAAGTAAAATCTAAGCTTAAAGCATCAAGCATTTGATTATAATTTCTAGTATAAGTACCTCTAGGAGTATATAATGAACTTTCTTGATTATAAACTTTTTCATAATTAAAGTTATACATTGTATCAACAAGTCGCATAGCTTTATCAATCTTACCTTTTTCATTAGATACCCTAATATGTTTTAAAACAGTATTTAGTTTTCCAATAATATTATCATCTTCGCTTAACAAGAATTTTATTTTGCCAATAGTTGAATTAATATATGTTCTATTTTTATTATCAATTTCTAAAATAAATGAATCTATTGAATTGAAAACATCAATAATTTCATCCACTGCTTTAGATGCTTTTATAATAGCTAAATCATTAGGATATTTTCTTTTGAAATCATTTACTATCATACTCATCGCAAACTCATCATTAGCAAGTTCTTCTAATTTTGATACGATTGATAATCTATAACGATTAATATTATCCGAAGTTTTCATTTTTAAATAACTTCTATCATAGACTTCAGTTTTAAAATTCATTAATCTTTCCATCAATTCCCTAACTTCAGAAGTTTCAACAACACTATTTATATATTCTTTCAATCTACTATCTAATCTTCTTATAGCTCTTATTAATTGTTTTGTATTAGTATAGACAGCATTGAATTTTGTTACATAATCACCATTATCCGGATTATTTAAAATTGAATAAATCGTATAAATATAACCTTGATATTCATTAATATGCTCTTCATAATTACTACTAGTATCTTCTTCATATGAATTAGCTTCATATGGATATGCATTTATTAATGCTTCACATAAAGTGATAGCCATATCCGAAAAATTAAGTATTTCTTCATAATCATTAGTTACATCAACATATATCCAGCCACATTCTTCCATTCTTCTTAAAATGTAGTTTGCAAGTTCACGTTTAGATTGTGGATTAGATTCTTCATCCTCTTCATCTTCAACATCATATAAATATGAACTATTTTCCAAAAAATTTACTAAATCATCAACAACGATTCTTTTTTCAATCCCCAGAATAGACCCCGTTTCGTATGTTTTAAAGCTTTGAATAATTGCAGCTAAATAAATACGTTTATTTTTAGATGCTAGTAAAGAGAAAAAATTATCTGGTATCATACTGAAAAAATCCATTTCTTTTTCCCACCTATCTTTTTTCACTATTATGTTTATTTTATCAAAAAATTACAATAAATACAATAAAAAAGCCCTATATTTTTTAAATAAAGGACTACTTTTTTAATGATTCTAATTCTTTATCAGTTAACTCTCGATATTTGCCACATTCCAAATCAGAAGGAAGATTCAAATTACCAAAACTAATTCTCTTTAATGACGTAACCTCCATATTTAAGGATTGCATCATCCTTTTAACTTGATGATATTTTCCTTCATATATTGTTATTTTACCATTATGGTCACCTGTTAATTCAAAAATAGCTGGTTTACAAACATAGCCGTCATCTAATATTATACCTTTTTCAAAAAAATTATAATATTCATCTTTGAATACTCCTGTAAATGTTAATTCATATACTTTTGAAACATGGTTTTTCGGAGATAATAATTGATGAGCTAAAATACCATCATTTGTTATTAATAATAAACCCGTTGTATCTTTATCTAATCTACCAACCGGAAATAAACCTTTTTGTTTTTCGTTTATTAAATCTAAAACGGTTGGATCATGAAAATCAAATGTTGCGCTAACATATCCATCTGGTTTATTTAAAATTAAATATCTTTTTTCTTGAAATTCTATTTTTTGGTCCAAAATTGATATTTCATCATTCAATTCATCTACTTTTAAATCATCATCGTATACAGTGTTTCCATTAACCAATACTAATCTTTTTCTAATAAAAGATTTAACTTCTTTTCTAGAACCATATCCAATATTAGCAAGTAATTTGTCAAGTCTCATTTTTCACCTCTTATAATTATCATTATATGGTTTGTCATCATCAAAAATATGCAAATTATTTCTAAGTAAATAACTAACATATAGATAGCATTCATTGGCATCAATAATTACAGCCTTACTATTACCTATATAATCTATATTTGCTATTCCATATTCAATTAAATGTGGCAATAATTTAGTATAATTTTCACTTAAATGATCTCTTTTAGTAGAAAAATGTCTGGGCATATAATAATCATATAATTTTTCATTATCTTTACTAATGAAATGATATATTTTATCAGTAAATCTATCTGGCACATTGAATTCTTCTTCAATACTATGAATAAATGTATTTTTTGATAATGATGCGCCTAAAAACACTATTTTAGCATTCATTTTAGCTAGACTTCCAAAACAGCCAGTAGGACTTACTGGTGTTTTTTGATTATTATCTAACGATAAATATTCATCCCTATTTTTCCCATAGGCACAAACAGAATGAGTTGGGTGTAAACTTCTTTTAAAATCATTATCATTCAGGGCTAAATTAGTAAGCATGCCAACACATGATGGTGTATTATTAACATCAAAAATTTGATTATTTTCTTTTATGTATGCCCAAGTATGAGTTGGAAATATTACTAATCCTTGATTAAAATATTCTTTAAAAGCTAATAAAAGATCGTTACCATTAATATTACCAAAACTTTTCAAACTTGAATGAAACATCAATTTATCATCATTTTTAAAACCTATTTTTTTTAAATCAAATAAAATATCTTCTTTAGTAGTATAAGCCATTTCAATATATGATTTAAAAAATTTTTCTTGGAAAAATGTTAATTTAAATATATCTTCTTTAGAATAATATTTATCTGAAACAATTAATTTATCTTCATCTTCTAATCGATGTATTATTGCTATTACTTTTCCTTGATAATTATCTATTTGCTCATCAATTCCTAATATATATGCATCTATTTCTTTATTATCTTTACCTAAAGTATTTGGAACATAACCATAATTTAATTCATAAATTATATTTTGATGAATAGGGTGTCTAGAATTAATTGGTCTATCAATAATAACATCAACTATTTTGTTAAGCATATTAATCCTCCCTGAAATTATGAATTAAATCTTCTATAACAATATCATCTGTAACATAATATGAATGATTTTTTATTTCTTCCTTCCAAATTCCTTTTTCAACATCATCCCAAGAATTTGAACGGCATATTTTAAATTCTAAGTGAGTATTTTTGGGAACTAATATTTCACTTCTAAATGTATTTTCATCTTCTTTATTCATTTTCATTGCATGCATTATATCCCAGTTATTTGTACTTAAAACTAAATATAAATTCAAAGCTTTAGAAGTGGCTTCATATAATGTTTTAGCAATAAAACATATTTTAGCAAGATTCATATTTTCTTCATTCTTGTCATTTATAGATATTAATGAATTGTCATCATAATTTTTAATTGTTTTTTTAATTAATCCTTCCTCAATAAGCTTTTCCATACTTCTAGGATAATAAATTTCTTTATAATCAATATCTTTTGCAGGACATTTATCTAAAGCTCCAACATTTTCTAAAACATCTTCTAACAATTCCAAAGCATGTTTGTAGCTTCTAGGTCCCTTAATTGTTATTCGAAGAGGATAATCTTGTCCTGATTTAGTTTGACTCATATCTTTAAAATTATATTTAGAATTTTCATATTCCTTTACGTCAAGTGCTAAATGTAAATTAATGTTTTTTACATTAATCTTTATTACACCTATTTTACTTCTACCATAAGTAATAGTTTCTTTACCAAAACTCATACGTGTTGTTACTTTTTTACGTGTAGCACATAAATCTTTAATAGATTGATAATAATTAATAGCTTCTTGATTTAAAACTAATTTTGCTGCAAATGATTTTTTATAAGTTATTTTTTCCATTCTATTACAACTCCTATATATAATTACAAGAATTAATATTCTTTCTTTCATTATATCATATTTTTCAATAAAATGCCTAAAATAATAAAAAATAATATCATAATAATAAAATAGGTGATAAAATGCAAATAATTATATTAGGATTTATTCTACCGTTAATAGGAACAACAATTGGTTCTGCGTTTGTTTTTTTGATTAAAAAAAACATTAATCTAAATATTAAAAATTTATTACAAGGTTTTGCTGCTGGTGTTATGCTAGCAGCATCAATTTGGTCGTTAATAATTCCTGCAATAAATTTATCTGGCGATAATCCTTATACATGTTTTATACCAGCATCTATTGGTTTTAGCTTAGGAATGATGATATTGATGATATTTGATATTCTTATTGCAAAAAAAATCAAAAAGAACGTAAACTTTTTAAATTTAGCAGTTATAATTCATAATATACCTGAAGGATTATCTGTAGGTGTTGCTTTTGCTGCAGCGTTAGAAGGAAATAATTTTTTAGCAACAACTGCTTTTGCATTAAGTTTAGGTATAGCAATACAAAATATACCAGAAGGTAGTATAATTTCACTTAATTTAATTCCTGAAGAATCTAAATTAAAAGCATTTATAAAAGGTATTTTATCAGGTTTAGTTGAACCAATAGCCAGTATTATTGCATTTTTATTAATGGTATATATAAAACCAACAATGCCATATTTATTAAGTTTTGCAGCAGGTGCTATGATGTTTGTAGTCGTAGATGAACTTATTCCTTCTTCACATAGCTCTAAAGCAAATATAGGATTTTGTATTGGGTTTGTAATAATGATGATATTAGATGTTATGCTTGGTTAAAAAATAAAAAACCTTGAATATACAAGGTTATAAAATCAATAACTGGAGGCCCCGAACAGATTCGTTTGCAATCCTATTTTTCTATTTGTCTATAATATTAATATATCAAAGAACAATAATAATTATTAAATTTTACCACATCTAATAAAACAATTATGCAATAACATTTTAAACATAACTAATTTTATCAAAATGATAGTTTGTAAGGTAATCCTTACATATATAATTATAGCACTAAAAATGATTTTGTAAAGTAAAAAATTAATTTTTATGTAAACTTAAAAGTTTAGGAGTCAAATTTTTATGTATTTCAGTTCAAACATTAAATACTTATGTAAAATTAACAACATCACTTTTATAGAACTAGCAGAGCTATGTGGTACTAATAGACAAAATATTTATAGCATTTTAACAACAAATAGTCCAACTGCAAAAACTGCTATTAAAATGGCTAATATTTTTGACATATCTTTAGATGATTTATTATTAAAAGATTTATCAAAAAAATAATAATTTGGCATTTAAATGAGAATCGACAAAATTAATGATTCTCATTTTTTATTTTCCTATTTATTTCAATTATATTTTGATATATAATCAACATAGAGGTGTTATATATGGCTGTAAATAAATATGGTAATGATTTTAAAAATAATATTATGTGGAATAAAGAATATCCATTTATTCCAGAAGTAACTAATGATTATGGTTTTACAATACATGAGGGTGATATTGTAGATTATTATGATAAATATGATAATAAATATTATGCTTACTATGTAGCAAAAATCTACAATAAAGATTTTGTTTGGTGTAGATTTCAAATGTATGAAGGGCATAAAAAGAACAAATGCTTAACAGAACACGTATGTACTGCAAATGAGCTTACTCCCTATATATCTAATGCTGAGATACCAAGAATTGAAGATTTAAATAATCAAGGTGTTTGGAATCATTTAGAATCTTTTTTGACACATGTATATTCTGATTTATATGGTGATGAATTATCATTACCAGATGATTGGCATTTTGATGATGAAAAATATGAATCTAAACGCTTAGAAGAAGTTTCTAAACTCAAATCCAAATATTAATACGTTCTTGCAACAGATACTTTCGCCTATTGGTATTGATATAAGTATCTGTTTTTTTATATTTAGGCCTTCTTACAGGAACTAAATTATATACTTTAAAAGTTGCATAATATTTATGATTTGGATGAAATGTTGTTTGTTTTTCAACCTCACTTCTAAATATTTCTCTTATAGCTGTATTTAAAGTTATATTATCAAATTTTCTTGAAGTATTATACATTAATTTTCTTCCACAATAAACTTTTAATTCTACATAAAATGAACCATCAATTTTAGTATTTTTTAAAGTATTATCTTTAAATTCATATTTTAAATTACTTGATATAATAGATTTTCCATAATTATAATTATTCTTACTCATTTCCTATCTTTCCTTTCTTTTTCCAGTTACTAATTTACATAATTTTCATCATTAGCTTCTTTATTTTTTGTATGGAAAATGTTTTTCATAAGTTCTTTTAAACCTGTCAATTACTTCTTTATCATCAATTTTCTCTAATTGTTTTTGAATAATATCATCTTTTTTATAATTTGTTTTTTTAGAAGATAATAATTTAAAATTAAATCCAATCTTATTTTCAAATTTTTTACACAACATATCTGCTTCTTTTTTAGAATAGGCATAAAAAACAATCCTTCTTCTATCATCAGATATGTCACAATATACATATTCTTTTAGATTCCTAGATTTTGTTTCAACAGTTTTAACACTTTTTGTTTTATTTATCTTTGGAGTTGGTAATACTTTCGTTTGTTTTTTAACTGATTCTAATTTCTTAGGCTTTACTTGTTTTAATTGTTGTTTTGGTTCAGTTATTAGCTTAAAAGTTTCTTTTAATTTCTTAGTTGTACTTGATTTACTACTTTTTTTCTCTTTATAGGCTAGAGAAGAGTGTTTTACATTAGATGTATTTTTAGATTCTTTATTTTCTTCTTTAGCTGATAATCCTAACATCTTACGCATTAATCCCTCTGATTCAGTTTTAATTGTAATGTTAGTTGTTTTACCATCAACAACATTTGTAGATGATACACTATACTTTTTTTCCATTTCCTATCTTTCCTCTCTTCTTTCCAGATATCTGGGATTATTTTATTTTTTTCTTATCCATTTTTTCCAAATAATAAATATAATAAAAACAACATATAACCAAAATAAATAATCACCTACTGTATCTACAAACATATTTACTTCTTCAGCTGTAACTTTCCAATCACCTATATTAAAGCCATTTAGTTTAATATTAGTAAGTGTTATTAATCCTAATAGTATTAATGCTATAGTAGCTAATACTTTAACTGTAATAATTACACATTTATTCATATTTTTTACCTCATTTCTAACTGTTAAATAACTTAAATGGTATTTTAATCAAACCAACTAATAAGGAAATTATATGCGGAAGTAATACAATAACAATAAATCCACCTATTACACAAGTAGCAGCACCTACAACACCATACACTAACTCTATAGCTACTCCATTAAATACATCTTTAATGATGAACCTACCTATTTCTACAAGAACATCCCACAGTTCTTGCCACCAGGTTTCAGGCGGTGTTGCATCCACGTGATCAAAATCATCACTATCCACTGGCTCATTTACAATTTGACATTTATATAAAATATCATCTTTTGTATAATGTAATTCAAGCATTTCTACTTTATCAATTGTTGTATAACGATATCTATAACCTTGAAAGTCAAAATCACCAGTATACATCGTATATTTTGTTTTCATAGTTGAACATAATAGTATTGAACAATCATAATCAAATTTTTCAGTTTGTCCAGTCAAATCAAACTCACCGAATTGTTTATCATTAATTCGATTTCCTAAATAAAACGTTGGAAATTCTAGTTCAGTTGAATGTTTATTTACTCTTAATTTTTTTGTTCCCGGTTCATACTCTTCTATGATTTTTTCTTTTTCAATAATATTAGGATTTCCAGGTTGCATAAGATTAGATAACAAATCATACCTTTCAATTGTTAGGTAATCATACTGAAATTTTGCATATTCAATTCTATCAGGTTTAATATTTTCAGGAAAATTAAAGTTATAAAAATAGACTAACATATTTTTTTCACCAGTCCAATATTCATCCCACCACGTATGATAATTACTATCAGCATCAACATTAACCTCAACAACAGTATATTGATCTATAACTAATGTAGAATTAAAATATAATTCTACAGAAAATTCATTTATTTTAGAATGATTAGCTGTTGCTTTAAAAGAGCTTTCATTTGATTTCCAATATACTTCATCATATTCATCATCATTAGTTGAGAATATTCTTTCAAAATGTCCAATATTTGTTATATAAATATCTTTTTTTGATTCATAATCATATTTAAATCCCTTTATTTTATATAATAAATGTTCTTCAGAGTAAATCCACTCATCAACTCTAATATTTTCCTCAGTTCCATATTCACTAAACTTATAAGTTAATCGTATATCATCTATTACATTTTTTATAATTCTCGGATTATATAAATAAAAATAAGTTTGAATTTCATAGTTTTCTTCATCTATATATGACTCTGACATACCAACACAATACCATTTTTGATAGTCGCTATAATTTGTTTTATAATAACTGTTAATATCAATTCCTAATACTTCAAAATCATCTTCTATAGTTGAAATATCAGTTATAACGTTTTTATATTCAATTTCTGTAGCATTAACGCTTATAGAGCAGAACAATAAAATCGTTATTAATAAAAAAAATATTTTTTTCATTTATTTTACTTCCTTTCTTTTTCCAGTTAACTAGAAATATAAAATTTATTTTCTTATTTATTTCACTTATATTTTGATATATAATCAAGTTAGAGGTGTTATATATGGCTGTAAATAAATATGGTAATGATTTTAAAAATAATATTATGTGGAATAAAGAATATCCATTTATTCCAGAAGTAACTAATGATTATGGTTTTACAATACATGAGGGTGATATTGTAGATTATTACTGCAAGTATAGAAAAAAATATATTGCTTTCTATGTTGCTAAAATCTACAACAAAGATTTTGTTTGGTGTAGATATCAAGGATATGAAGGACATAAGAAAGATAAAGTTTTAACAGAAAAAGTTTGTTCCGCAAACGACCTTACGCCCTACATATCTAATGCTGAAATACCAAGAATTGAAGATTTAGATAACCAATGTGTATGGAATCACTTAGAATCTTTTTTAACACATGTTTATTCTGATTTATATGGTGATGAATTAGCTTTACAAGATGATTGGCATTTTGATGATGAAAAATATGAAGCTAAACGATTAGAAGAGGTTAAAAAACTTAAATCCAAATATTAATACGTTCCTGTAACAGATACTTTCGCCTATTAGTGTTAATATAAGTATCTGTTTTTTTATATTTAGGTCTTCTTATAGGAACCAAATTAAATACTTTAAATGTTGCATAATATTTATGATTTGGATGAAAAGTTGTTTGTTTTTCAATCTCACTTCTAAAAATTTCTCTTATAGCTGTATTTAATGTTACATTACTAAAATCTCTTTTAGCTATATACATTAATTTTCTTCCACAATAAATTTTCAATTCAACATAAAAAGAACCATCAATTTTTGTGTTTTTTAAAGTATCATCTTTAAATTCATATTTTAAATTACTTGATATAATAGATTTTCCATAATTATAATTATTTTTCATTTTAAAATTCCTTTCTATTTTTCAGTCAACTGGAAATTATAAATATTTTTTATATTGATTTGATATATTTTTAGCCCATTCTAAATCAAATTTTTCTGGTTTAATTAGAAAACAATTTTCAAATGAATACCAAACATAACCTCTACTTTTTAAAGCATATTTAAGTTGTGGTTTAGGAAAAAATGTGAATTTTATTGCTATACGTTTTCCAGCTTTAATAGTTATATTTTTTATTTCATAATCTGCATTTTTAAAAATAACTTGATTATTTATTTCATCTTGTTTCTTTATAGATTCATTTGTAATTTCTCCATCAATAACTGATTTATATACTTTATAGTCATTAGTATTTTTACGATAATTTACTATCTTATTTAGTTTTTCGAATAATTCCTTATATAATTTAGTATCAACTTCTAAAGCTTCATTCACATAACTTAAAGCCATAGCAGCATTAGAAGTGTATCTCATATTCAAACCTTTTCCTTGACATTTTTCAACATCTTTTAATGCTCTTCCATACCATAAATCAAAATTTTCTTTTATTTTTTTGATTTTTTCTTCTTTTAATTTATCTTTTTGTTTTGATAATTGTTTTTTAGATTTTGTTGATTCTATCAATGCAGGTTCAACTTGTTTCCACCACTCTACTATTTCTGATGATGTTTCTCCTATTTTATTCCATATTCTATCCATTTTCTCATATGGGTATCTAGCTGGTCCAGCAACCATCACAGGAACATATTGACTTTCATATCTCAAATTTTTTTGATATAAATTATCCAATTTTTTTAATAATTCATTTTTCTTAGAATTTGATATTCCAGAAAATTCAATCATTTTTCTTTTATTTTCATATTCTTTTTTCAAAATTGTTCCTTTATTATAAAATGAATTACCGTTAGCTACAGAAACAAGTCTTTCATCTAAATTATACTTGTGTGGTAATTTTACATTATTTTGTTTAACCGACGTTCTATTAAGTTTCTTTCTTTGTGATGTTGTCTTTGGTTCTGGTAATACTTTCTTTTGTTTTTTAACCGGTTCTAATTTCTTAGGCTTTACTTGTTTTAATTGTTGTTTTGGTTCAGCTATAAGCTTAGAAGGTTCTTTTGATTTCTTAGTTGTAGTAGATTTACCACTTTTTTTCTTTTCAGATGCTTTAGAAGATTGCTTTTCATTAGATTCTTTATTTTTTTCTTTAGCTGATAATCCTAACATCTTACGCATTAATCCCTCTGATTCAGTTTTAATTGTAATATTAGTTGTTTTACTATCAATAACATTTGTAGATGATACACTATACTTTTTTTCCATTTCTTTTCTTTCCTTTCTTTTCCAGTTAACTGGAAATATAAAATTTATTTTCTTATTTATTTCACTTACATTTTGATATATAATCAAGTTAGAGGTGTTATATATGGCTGTAAATAAATATGGTAATGATTTTAAAAATAATATTATGTGGAATAAAGAATATCCATTTATTCCAGAAGTAACTAATGATTATGGTTTTACAATACATGAGGGTGATATTGTAGATTATTATGATAAATATGATAATAAATATTATGCTTACTATGTAGCAAAAATCTACAATAAAGATTTTGTTTGGTGTAGATATCAAGGATATGAAGGGCATAAAAAGAATGATGTTTTAACAGAACACGTATGTACTGCAAATGAGCTTACGCCCTACATATCTAATGCTGAAGTACCACGAATAGAAGATTTAGATAATCAAGGTATATGGAATCACCTAGAATCTTTTTTATGTGAAATTTATTATGATCTATATGGTGATGAATTAGCGCTACCAAATGACTGGCATGCAGATGAAGAAAAATTTGAAGCTAAACGCTTAGAAGAAGTTTCTAAACTTAAATCCAAATATTAATACGTTCCTTTAACAGATACTTTCGTCTATTGGTATTAATGTAAGTGTCTGTTTTTTTATATTTAGGTCTTCTAACTGGCACCAAATTAAAAACTTTGAATTCTGCATAATATTTGTGGTTTGGATGAAATGTTGTTTGTTTTTCAACTTCATCATAAAAAATTTTTCTTATGGCTGTATTTAAAGTAATGTTATCAAATTTTCTTGATACTTTATACATTAATTTTCTTCCACAATAAACTTTTAATTCTACATAAAATGAACCATCAATTTTAGTATTTTTTAAAGTATTATCTTTAAATTCATATTTTAAATTACTTGATATAATAGATTTTCCATAATTATAATTATTCTTACTCATTTCTTAACTCCTTATTTCCAGTTGACTGGAAAAATTACCATCTAGGCTTACCTGCAAAAATAGTAGGAGACATAGAATAATTACCTAAAGGTTTAAAGCATTCTTGATTTTCCCAAATATATGGTCTTGATTGTTTTACAACCTTCTTTTGATCATCAAGTAAAATCCATTTAATAGTTTTTTCTGTTCTTGCTACTATTTTAATTTTTAATTTTGTATCATATTGAGTAATAAATCTTGTTTCATAGATTCTACCAATTTCAAATTTAATTATTTTTCTTTGCATCATTTGCTTTTCCTTTCTTTTTTGATAAAGTTTTCTTAGGTGCTGATAATGTTTTAATCTTTGATTTACTATTAGTTTTAGTTTTTTTATTTACTTCTTTAAATTCAGCATTTATTGTATTTTTATTATCTAATATTTGTTTTACAACATTTACATCATCTGTAGTTACAGTAATTATTGTTTTAAGTCCATTTGAATCAATATTTGTTCCTGTAACTTTATACTTTTTATTTTCTACTTTATTCATATTTTTTCTTTCCTTTCTTTTTCCAGTCAACTGGAATATGCAGGAGGTTTTTACCTCCTACATATCTAGTTAATTAATTATTTTCTTTTCTTTAAAATTGATAATACAATCTTTAAAACTAATAATGCAACTAATCCAATTCCACACCAGCTTAACCATGCAACAAAACTCCATGCTTTCCATTGTGTGAAGTCTGTCCAATTATCCATATTAGTAGAAAAGAATGATTTCACACTCCACTTAGCTTCTTCTTTAGGTTCTGTTGACACATTAATGTTAAATTTTTCAATATCACCATTATCAAGTGTTAAAGCTATTTCATACACTCCGGCTTTTGTTGTATCATATTCACCACTTATATTTACTATAGAAGAACCATCTTCTAATCCTAATGCTTGTGTTGCATATGAAATAATCATTTCACGTGTTAATTCTTCACCTTCTCTTACTAAAATGAAATAACTATCATAAAATATTTCTGGCGCTGTTGTATCTGATACAATAAGTGTTATTGTTCCAGTAACTGAATTTCCTGATGAATCTGAAGCTTTAATTATAAATTTATAATTTCCTAATGTCTTATAATTTGTTGAATAATTATTTTCATCTATCAATTCATAATTAGTTAATTTTCCATCATATCCATCTATTACAACAATTTTTTCTTTTAAATTATCTATTGTAAATAATATTGAATTTCCTATTTCAACATTTTCTGGCGCTGTAATAATTGGAGCTGTTGAATCAATAACTGTTATCGTTAATGTTCCTATAGATGAATTTCCTGCTTCATCTGTAACTTTTACTTCTACTACATATTCACCTTTTTTGTTATAATTTTCTGTATATTCATCTGACACAATTTCAAATGTTATATTATCTTTCGATGTTGTCTCATCTGAATAAGTAAATAATGATTTAAAGTCTGTAATTTTATTTGAATATTCAGTTTCTTTTGTTACATTATTAATTGTTGGATTTACCTTATCAATTACGCTTATTGTTATAGTACTATCAACATAATTACCAGCTTCATCTGTTGCACGACATGTTACTGAATAAGTTCCAACTTTACTATAATTTGCTGAATAATTGTCTGTAATTATTTTCTTTGCAATATTAGATGGTGATGATGTATCATCATTTGCTGTAAATAATGCTAATAAATCGGTTTGTGATAATAAAACATTATTGGGTTGAGTTTTGTTTGAACCTATAATTGTTGGATTTGTATCATCGATTACTTTTATAGATGACATAACCGTACTATAATTACCAGCTTCATCTGTTGCAGTAACTATAATAGTCCTTTCACCAGTTTTTGTTTCATTACCTTTATAATCATTTCTAGAAAGAGCTAATATTATATTTTCTTCACTTGAATAATTATCAGTTGCGGTAAAGTATGATAATATTTCACTTTCAGTTAATTTTTTCGAATTACCTACTGCTATTCCATTTGTTGGTGCCTTTATAACTGGAGCTGTAACATCTGAAACAATTATATTTATTGTATATTCAGGTGATTTATTTCCAGAAGAATCTTCAGCATATATTATCATTTCATATGTTCCAGTTTTTTTATCTTCTTGTTTATATGTATTAGATTTGATTATAATTTGAGGATTACTATCTGTATCATCTGTCACTGTAATATGTGATAATATTTCATCTACAGATTGCATATTATCTACATTTATTACATAATTTGATGGATAATCTACACTAGGTGCTTGTAAGTCAACCTCATAAGGCACTTCTGTAATTAACAATTCAGTATTATTAAACATAATACTAACTGAACTATACATTTCTTCTGTAAAATCACTTTTAGGAATTATTACATAAGTTCCTTTTACATTAGTAAAGTCTATTGGTGCAGTTTGATTACCATTGATTGACTTTTCAACATAGCTTTGCTCTCTTAAAATGCTAGATAAAGCATTATTCCATTTGTTATATATAGAATTCAATATTTCATCTGTTGAAGATGATTCATAATAATTAGTTTTCTCTACATAACTATAATTAGAATAGATTGTTTTATCATCAAAAAAATTTTCTGCACTTCCTGCATAATTTTTAAAATAATTTAAATTTGCGCTTGTTCCAGTAGCTGACCATGTTTGATTATCGTTACTAGAAAGACTAAATGTATTAATGAAATAAATGTTATTTGTCTTAAAAGTAAATGATTCTGCTAAATTATAACTTTGTAATGTTGAATTTTGATTATTATACAAATTATAATAATGATATTTATTACTTTTACTATATTTACTACAATTTACTAGCATATTATATAAATAATACTTTGAATCTGGTGTTTCACATTTTCCTTTAATGTATGATTTTATATCATCATCTGTCACACTTGATATAATTGAAACATCGTCTTCATTATTTGTTACAAGTGTATTGTTTTCACTTGCATTACTTACAATAGGACTAAAATTAGAGATTATACCAGCTAGTCCTAACGCTGCTACACCTAACAATAATTTCTTTTTCATTTTTCTTTTCCTTTCCTTTCTTTTTTCAGTTAACTAAAATTTAAATAATGAAAAAGGGCATAGTGGTAGCATGTTGTATACTATCACTATACCCTAGTGTTTATAAATTCCTCTAACCCTACAATAACATATTTTTAAAAAAAGTCAACACTTCACCGGCCGCACACTTTTTAAAAAATTATATTTTTAAGAAATAATTAATAATTATACATCTTCTAAATGTTCTTTATATCCATCAAAATACTTTAAATTATTAATTTCTTCTTCTGTAATACCAAACATATCATTACCAGCTGAATATCCCATCCAAGCTACATCTTCTTTCCTTAATTTAAAATCACTAGCCCATCTTTTAACTTGAGCTAAAACTATATTAGATTCTTGAGCTTTACTTTCAGCTAAATTTCTTAAATACCTTGTATCATATCTTTCACAATCTCTTGTTCTAAAAATAAACTTAGATACAAAATGAACTGGAATAGAATCACTATTAATTATTTGACTCATTGGTATTACATTATAATCTTGTGGCATACTTCCAGATGGTGATATACATACTTCTAACTGTATATATCCATCTTTTTTGTTGTCTTTAATTTTATTTTTTAAATCAGCAACTTTCTTTTGATATAAATAATATTTATCATTTAAAGGTTTTTGCTTGTATTTTTTATTTATTTTTTCAAGTTTCATTCTGTATTTTTCATTGTTAGAAGCATTTAATAGTTCTTGCAAATCCTCCATTTTCTGGCTTCTTTTGATTTTAGCATTTTCAAGTCTATTTCTTTTTTTTAAAATTCTATTAATTTTCTTTTGATATTTATTTAACTTGTAATTTAAAAATAAATTAATTTTTTTTCCACCTTCAATTTCAGTTCTTGATAATATTCCAGCATATCCATGATCTAACTCTCTAAATATTTTTTGTGTTCTATCACTTGCTTGATCGACTTGGAACCAATAAAAATCACTCATAAAATGTCTTTGATAAGCTTTAAAATCTCTAATACCACCTTCCATCATTTCACTTCCTGTTTCACCAGATTTATTAGAATACCATGTTCCACATTCAGTTTCTGTTACTATTAATCTATCCTTCCATGGAAATAATACTGTTTGTTCTCTTTTAGTTCTTTGTTTAGTTTCTGGGTCTATTATACTTTTTTTGCTAACAACTCTCTTTGTTTTCAAAAAATTAAAACTGAATTCTCTTGACATTACTCCTGTATTAATATCTTCTATAAATGGTTGGTTAGATAAAATAAAATTATCTTCAACATTTAATCTTATTAGCCATTCTATATATTCTTCTAATATTAATTGTAAATAATGCTTTCTATTAATACCTACACCATATGCATAATTAGTATTATAATTAAATGGATCTTCTAAAAAATTATAATAATCATTTACTATAAATTCAGGTGTCAATTCTTTTGTTTTCAAATAATGCTTCTTTAAAAATAAATTATTATATAAAGCTAAGCCTGGATTATCAGAATCACCTATAAAATTAGCTAATATTTTCTCTTTAGAAAAACTTAAATAATCATGGTAATTATTTAGTATAGCATTGTCAAGTTTATCAAAATCAAATATATAACAAATATCTCTAATTTCTTCTAAATCCATATATGTTTTTTCCTTAAAATAATCACTTAAAGTTGTAGCACATCCAGCCATAAATGTATCTTTACCTGCACCAGTTCTACCAAATATTTTTAAAAGTTTAAGCATATAATTTGTTATATATTCTTTTGTATCATATAGTCCTTGTTCGTTAAGTTGATAATCTCCTATAAAAAAATGATATAAGAATAATAATTTTTTTATTATATAATATCCTGGTAATAAGCTAATAGATATTATTATTGTAATTATATTAATATTTTTATTATTAAAGTGTAATATCAAGTTGTATATTACAACAAATATAAAATATAATAATATTAAAGTTTTCGCTGTTTTATTAAAACTATATCTTTTTGGATATAATTTTATATAATTTGTCCTGAAAAAATTTGCAATCATTCTACCAAAAAAGCAGAATGGTTTTATTATTAATATTGAAAATATAAACATAAATATTCTTCTTATTTTTCTTTTTATAATATTGACTCTAATTTCAGCTATAGAAACATCAGAAAATATTAAATCCATAATCTACCTCTTAATCTTATTAAAATTGAAATTAGGCTTGTTTTTAGCCTGTTTAAAAGTTTTTTCATGTTCTTCAACAATTTGTTCTTCTATTATCTCTTCTTCTAATTCTTCCTTAACATAACCTTTTGGAAGTAATTTTAAAGCAGCAGCAAGTTTACTTTTAAATACATCATCTAAAGTGATATCTCTTTGTGTTGTCCATCTTCCTGTAGTATCATCTTTTGTTCTAACAATATTCCTATAAATTAAATGTGAACGTTCCATTTGTCTTAATTTCTTTTCAATGGTTGATTTTTGATAGCCAAATCTACTACCTAAATATTCATTTGTTCTATTAAGGTTACCTTCAACCCAAAGAATTGGAAATATTTGATCAAATAATTGTTTAGCAGTATCAGATAATTCTTGATATTCCTCATATTCTTTATAAATCTTTCTTAGTTTAGTGTCTATGTATTCCATTTTTTTATTTCCTTTCTTTTTCCAGTTAACTGGAAATATAAAATTTATTTTCTTATTTATTTCAATTATATTTTGATATATAATCAACATAGAGGTGTTATATATGGCTGTAAATAAATATGGTAATGATTTTAAAAATAATATCATGTGGAATAAGGAATATCCCTTTATTCCAGAAGTTACTAATGATTATGGTTTTACTATACATGAAGGTGATATTGTAGATTATTATAATAAATATAGAAAAAAGTATTTTGCATATCGTGTTACCAAAATTTATAACAAGGATTATGTTTGGTGTAGATATCAAGATTATGAAGGACACAAAAAAATTTCTGTTTTAACAGATCATGTTATTTCTTCAAATGATCTTTCTCCCTATATTTCTGGAGTTGAAAAACCAAAACCTGATGAATTTGATAATCAACCATTTAATGATTTAAATTTTTTCTTAACTCATGTTTATTCTGATTTATATGGTGATGAATTAGCTTTACCAAATGATTGGCATTGTGATGAAGAAAAATTTGAAGCTAAACGACTTGAAGAAGTTAAAAAACTTAAATCCAAATATTAATACGTTCCTGTAACAGATACTTTCGCCTATTGGTGTTAATATAAGTATCTGTTTTTTCATATTTCGCCCTTCTTACTGGAACTAGTTTATATACTTTAAATGTTGCGTAATATTTATGATTTTCATAAAAAATACAATCATGTTCAATTTTATTATAAAAAATTTCTCTTATAGCTTTATTCAATGTTGTATTATAAAAAGTTCCATCTTTTATCTTCATCAACTTATTACTACAATAAATCTTTAATTCAACCTTAAATTCACCATCAATTTTAGTATTTTTTATAGTACTATCATTAAATTCATATTTTAAATCTGTAGATATTATCGTTTTGCCATAATTATAATTTGTTTTATTCATTTTAACTCTTCCTTTCTTTTTCCAGTTAACTGAAAATATAAAAATAATTTTCTTATTTATTTCAATTATATTTTGATATATAATCAACATAGAGGTGTTATATATGGCTGTAAATAAATATGGTAATGATTTTAAAAATAATATCATGTGGAATAAGGAATATCCCTTTATTCCAGAAGTTACTAATGATTATGGTTTTACTATACATGAAGGTGATATTGTAGATTATTATAATAAAGAGAAAAATAAACTAATTCCTTATCGTGTAGCTAAAATTTATAATAAAGATTTTGTTTGGTGTAGATATGATCTACCTAGAACAACTAAATGGCAAGGTGATTATATATTAAAAGCAAATCAGCTTTTACCATACACCTCAAATGCTAAACCACCTAGAATTTTTGATTATGATAATCAAGAAATTAGTAACTATTTACAGGAATTTTTATCTTACGTTTATGCTAGCATTTACGATGATGAACTATCATTACTTAATGATTGGCATTTTGATAAAGATAAATATAATGCTAAACGACTTGAAGAAGTTAAAAAACTTAAATCCAAATATTAATACGTTCCTGTAACAGATACTTTCGCCTATTAGTATTGATGTAAGTATCTGTTTTTTTATATTTAGCTCTTCTTACAGGAACTAATTTATATACTTTAAATGTTGCGTAATATTTATGGTTCTGATGAAATGTTACCTCTTCTTCTATTTTATCTTTGAATATTTTCCTTATAGCAGTATTTAATGTTGTATTATAAAAAGTTCCATCTTTTATCTTCATCAACTTATTACCACAATAAATCTTTAATTCAAGTTTAAATTCACCATCAATTTTAGTATTTTTTATAGTACTATCATTAAATTCATATTTTAAATCTGTAGATATTATCGTTTTTCCATAATTATAATTTGTTTTATTCATTTTAACTCTTCCTTTCTCATGAACTTTTCTTAATAAAAAAAGGAAATCAAACTTAAATAAGTTTAGTGACACTAAACATACTTAAGTATAATTTCCGTAATTTATAATATAATTATAACAATATGAAATTGAAATATCAATAGTCAATATTCGAGTAAATACAACAATATATATTTACATTTTATTAAATTAATGATAATATGATTATGCCACTTACAGTGGATCATTTTATAAAAGGAGTAATGAAGATATGATTTTACAACGTTCGGAGGGAACGATGGACGCATAAAATTGTAGGAGGTATTCCTTAATGGAGTATTTAACTATCTTAGTGGTGATTTTGGTATTAATACCCGTATTTAGGATTTAACACCCCAAAATTTAGGATTTAAAATATTTTTG
>CAYTVE010000007.1:0-43642 GCA_964441815.1 uncultured Anaeroplasmataceae bacterium
TAATTTTAATCACTTTAAAGAATTTCTTGAGAAGGATGAAAATATAAAAGTTTCAAATAATGTTACGATTGAAAAATATATCCATACTAATCTAAAAAAAGACTGTCAATAAACTATTATAGTTCATCAACAGTCTAACGCATAAAAATTTATATTAATTTTTTGTTGTTCACTATTTTATCTTTTTTCCATCTTTAAATGCATTACCAACACGACCATTAACTTTATAATAGCCATGTGTTGAAGGATCATATGAAATAGGAACAAACCTGTCTAAAGATACTTTACCATCAATTAATATTTTTTCATCCGCATTTACATTAACAATTTCAGCCAAATATAAATCATCTTCTATAATTTTAATTAATCTACATTCAATACATAATGAAAGTTCATTAATAATTGGTGCATTAACAAATTCAGCTTTTGATGTTGTAAAACCACTTTTCTTCATTTTATTTGGTTCATCACTTTGTGACACAATACCAACATAATCACATTCAGTCACATAGTTTGCTTCACCTATAGATATAGTGAATTCTTTATTGTATTCAATATTTTCTGTTGTTTTATGACTCGCAAGACACACCATTATTTTGTCATAATCAGCAACCATTCCCCACGCAGCGTTCATTGCGTTTGGTTTTCCATCTTTATCATATGTCCCAATAATTAATACTGGTTGAGGATAAATAAATGTTTTAACACCCAAATTCTTTCTCATAAATATACCCCATTTAATTTAAATTTATATATCTATTTTAGCATACTTTGAATTATATTACCACCATCTTTATTTTACAGGTTCAACATTAACAATTTTAGCATTATCAAGTATTTTTCCATAATGATTTATAGAAATAACTACTTTATCTTTTGTTAATTTATTAAACACTTCTATAATTTGCTTAGCAGTAATAGGATCAATTTTAGCGTTCATTTCATCTAAAAAAATTATCTTAGTATCTCTAACTACTACCCTTGCAATATTAAATAATGCTAATTCACCTGAAGAATAATTATTAGGATTTAAAGGGCAATCTAAATCATTTATATAATAAAGCCCTACATCATTTAACGCTTTCTTAACTTTTTCTTTAGAAATCCTTTTATCTAATAAAGAAATTTCTTCATATATTGTTCCTCCAGAGAAAAATGAATCTTGATAAACAACTGAAAACAGTTCCTTTTTCATATTGTCTGACATGTCAAATATATTAATTCCATCTATCGTTACTGTTCCACTACTTGGTTTTATTTGTCCTAATGCCAATTTCATTAATGTTGATTTTCCAGCACCTGATGGACCTTGTAACGCTATTTTATCACTATTATTAATAACTAAATTAAAATTAGAGATGACTTCTTTTTCATCATAACTAAAACTAACATTGTTATATACTATACTTGTATTATTTATACTATATTCATTTTTGGGAGGATCTTCTTTTGTTTTAAAAAATTGATTAATTCTTTTAATAGATGCCATACTCTTTTGGATTGTTTGAATTTCCATACCTAGATTTTCTATTGGTGTAAATAAATCTGTAATTAATGAAATACCTGAAATAATCATACCAACCGTCATGCCAAAAATCGAATTATTATATCCACTTAATAATAATATTGCAACTACAACAACGTTTCTTACAATTTGCATAATTGGTGAAAATACAGCATCATAAAAATTACTAGCTTGAGACGCTTTAAAATGATTATTCAAAATGATATCATATTTATCTATCGCATAATTATTTGCTTTATTAACCTTTATTTGTTCAATATTTTCAATGCTCTCTAATAGCGATTTATTTACATTACCTTCCAATGATTTAGTTTTTAGTTGAGCATTTAACATTTTCTTTCTGATAAATGATGTAAATAAAACTAAAATTGGCAATATAACTAGCATAATTATTCCAAATAAATAACTATAAATAAATATTGTAATTATTATTCCAACCATTTTAAATAAATCTGTAATAATACTTATTACACCTGAAGTAAATAATTCATTAATAGAATTAACATCATTATTAAAATATGATTCTAACGTACCACTATCATTGTTTATTAATTCATTATAAGTCATATTATGTATATGATTCATCATATTTTCCTTTAATGACTTAGTGATATATTGACTTGTACTTAGCATAATAATGTCTTTAATAAAACTTATTATTCCAATCACAAGAAAACAAACACCATAAATAATAGAATATTTTATAAGCATATTTAGTTTGTTTTCAGTGATTGTATCATCAATTATTATTCTTAATATTTGTGATGGTAATAATGATAAAATTGTAGTTATTATTATTAATAAAAGAATAAAGAATAATTTTATTTTATGTTGCTTAAAATATATTTTAATAACCTTTAATACGCTCATATTATTCACCCATCAATTTCAAAAATTCTTCTTCTTTTAATAACTCATTATAATTACCAATCATAATATTTTCATCAATAAATAATATTTTTGTTGTTTTAGATAAAACATCTTTATTATTAGAAACTAAGACTATTATTTGATTATTATAATTTAATAAATTATTAATCATATTTATTGCTAAAGTTCTATCAACGCTTTGAAATGGATCATCGAGTAGTATTAAAAACTGTTCACCATAACAAGCTCTAGCCATTTGTAGCCTTTTTTGTTGACCACCACTTATATTCACATTCGAATGTGATAAAATTTTATCAAAACCACCTAATTGATTTAAATCTTTATCTAGTTGAGATGTTATAAGTGATTCTTCTATATTTCCATTTCTTGATAATGTAATATTATTTTTAATACTGTCTGAAAATATTTTAACATCGTTAGAACAATATGAAATGATTTGATTATTATAATATTTCAAATCACTAATATTTATATTTCCTATTTTAGCTGTACCACTATATTCATATAAGCCAGATAATCCTTTCAATAATGTTGTCTTGCCGCAATGAATCTTACCACACACACCTAATATTTCACCTTTTCTTAAATTTAAACTTATTTTTGGTAATTTAAAGTTATTATAACTTACACTATAATCATCTAAAATCAATTCCTCATTTACAAGGTCTATATTACTTTTTTCTACACTTGTTGAAATCAAATATGATTTACATCTTTCCCAAGATATCCTAAATGCTTGATATGCATTAAATACTTTACCAACCTTTCCAACTTTTCTTGCAACTAAGCTATATGTTGTAATAAAAGAAGATAAAACACCTATTGTAAATTCGCCAGACATTACATTTACTCCACCAAAATATGTTACAACACCTAATCCCATCATCGATATAGATAAATATAAAGGCTCTAAACAAGAGCTAAATATCAGCGCTTTAATCGTTTTTTTTCTTAATATCTCAAGTGATTCTGAATATGATATGTAATAATCATTACTACATCCAAACCCACGATAGTATAATTCATTATTAAGTTTACTCAATGTTAACTCTTTATTTTTAGACAAATATTCTTTATATTCTTTGTTATATTTATAAACTAACTTTTTCATATAATGAGACAATAAAACAGAAATAATAAAAAAAGGAATTGAAATAAGTGAAAGCTTCCAACTTGTTATAAACATCATAGTCAAATATCCTATTAGTAACACAAAAGTATCAAATACTTCAGTTGTCATTTTTCTTATTCCTTCTGTTGTATCATATATATCAGATAAATTTCTATTTAAAATATCTCCAGTTTTATTATCACTAAAATAGGAAATATCTTTATCAAATAAATTGTTTAAACTAATACTTCTCATTTTTAAACTCATTTTATTTCCAAAAACTCTTACCAAATATCTCTTTGAAAATCTATTTATTTGAACAAATAAAACTAAACTTATAAATAAAATTGAATATTTAAGAACCGTATTAAAATCATTTGAATAAAGTGTATCAATTGTATAACCTTCTATTATTGGTAAAAAACACATTAATCCATCAAATAATAATGCTGTTACACACATTGGAATTACGATGTTTATATTTTCTTTAAAATATGTTCTTATTTTACTATAATCTTTTTTCATTTTCGTAAATCCTCAAAATTAGTTTTTCTAAGTCTTTTTGATTCTAAATATATTTTTTTAACTAAAATATTTAGATTATTTTTTTCTTCTTCATTTAATACTTTTGTTATTGCAGTGTAAAATTCCAATTCTTCATCTCGAACAAATGATTTTAATTCTTCTGCCTTAATAGTGCTTTTTATGATTTTCTTTCTCGCATCATAATGGCAGGAATCAATTTTAATATATCCTTCATTTTTTAAATGTCTAATCATTCTAGTTATTAATGCTTTATCAACACTTAAGTATGATGCTAATTCATTTTGACTTAAACCTTCCTTATGTTTTGTCAAATATCTAACTATTTCTATTTCATTATCATTTAAATTAAAATTTCTTACTCTATTTTTATATAAATTCATATTTCTTACTATTTTTGTTATATTTCTTAATTCCATATGTCCTCCATATAGTTGACGTGTCAACTATGTATAGTATACAGAAAAGCAGTTGACGTGTCAACTATTTAATATAAAAAATAGATGAAATTAATCACCTATTTTTAAATAATTATTCAACCTTTTTTTGTTAATTCAATAGTTTCATTTATATCTTTTTTAATGAATATACTAAATCCATCTTTTAAACTATATTACTTTTTTAAAGTTTTATCATAATTAGAACATGTTTTTCTTAAATTACCACCATTGCACACGAATAAATAAACATTCTTAATCTAACTTATTTTCACTAAAAAAATATTAATTGGTGGTGCAAACGTACACAAACCAACAAGGACTACCAATAATTATATTATTTTTTATAATTATTTCTATATTGGTAATTAAAATATTTCATTTAAAACTCTAAAATAATCAAAATCAACATATCCGCCAATTTCTTTAGTTGCATAGCTAAATAACGCAAAACGATATCCCACAAAATTTTCTAAATTATATTGCATCTTTAAACAACTACCTATTTTCATATATTCTTTTCCATCTAAACTATAATAAAAGTATGCCTTATCGATTGTTTGGTCATTATCAACAAAATTAAAATCTAGCTTTAGATATATTTCATTTTGATTTAGCTCTATTCGTTCCTCTTCGAATGTAATACCTTTATAATTATCTCCATAAAAAGTATTATACATAACAATATATTTTCTATCATTTTCCATGATAACTCCAACATAACCATAATAATATTGTAATGCACCAAGACCACAAATATCACCATTTTTCATATGTGATAAATCTATTTTAGTATATCCACTACATTGTGGTCCAAATGTTCTTTGAGTTAAAGTATTTCTTGCCTGATAAAAATCGCTTGAAATATTACCATTATACAACCTTAAATAACCTTCTCTATCAGTCAAAGACCAATTTCTATTATCAGGATTGTGATTAAATTGCCAAGCTAAATCTAGATTAGAACCATTATAATCATATTCACCGCTATGATAATAATTACCATCATAATACTTTTGTTTAAATGAAACATTTTTAAGATAAAAATCCGCTAAAAATCCAAATGCACTTTCATTATCCGGAACGTCATCATCATCCCAAAAATTTTGTTTTATTCGAAAATAGACCTTATCAAATGTTACATCAGTTGGAATAGTATAATCAACATTAACTTTATACCAACTTTCTTTATCAACCAAAAACGTACAAACATCAAGATAATTTGAGCTGTCATCACTAGAATTATATAGACATAACTCAACTTTAAAATATTTTTGGCTTTTAGCATTGTTATTTATTGTTTCTTTATAAATCAATTCAAGTGATAAATTATAAGTATACCCCGCAAAAACATTATTAATTTCTTGGCTGATTCCTTCTCCTCTATCAACTCTATTTGATACTGATATAACATCATTATTCTTTGTTATATCAGCATCACCATTAATCCACCAACCTTTTTCAGTAGGATTCCATAAGTTAATATCATCGCTTATTAATTCAAGACCAGCATAATCATTTAATTCATCTAATGTTTTATCAGATATATTTGTCTCATAACCATTCATATTATATCTATTATCATAATAATTAATATTACCGTTATTAAATTCATCACTTTTAGTTATAAAATAATCTATTTTTTCTACTTTAATAAAACTTTTTTCATCTAGCTTTCCATTATCACCAAAAACCGGAAAGTCATTAATAAATTTAACTTTAACAAGATAAGGAACCCTTCCTACAGCTCCTTTATCTTGAAACAACATTGAATAATATTCACCTTGAGGAGTATCGAATATACCTCCTTGAGCTATATATGAATCATTAAATACAATTCCACCACTATAATTACCAGTTAAACTATCACTTCTATAGCACAATTCGACTCTACCAAGTTCACTAAAACAAATTAAAAAAAGATAATAATAATTATTAATTTTATAAATATGGCTACCTTCAGGACTTACGTTTGTTGGTATATCAATATAATTATCTTCTGTTAAGATTCTTTGTTTCAATCCAGTTTCTTTTATTCTTACTTTTAAAATATTATTGTCAAAATATGTTTCTAATTCACAAACCCAAATATCTTTTATACCATAAACAATATACATTCTATCATTATCAAAAAGTATAGATGAATCATAGAATAATTCTTCTTTTATTTTACTTACATTCCATTTACCATTTTCTATATCATTAGTTGTATAAATATAAGATGTATTTGTTGTAAAAGACATTACAGATACAAAGTAATAACCATTATTATATCTTAAACTTGCAGCCCAAGAACCTCCAGCATATGCATTTTCATCATTTCTTAAAGCAAGTTTGTCGTTATCATCTAAAACATCATATACATAATTCACAATATCCCAATTAACTAGATCAGTTGATTTTAAAATCATACACCCCGGTGATAAATGCATAGAAGTTGATACCATATAATATGTATTATCTACTCTAATTACATCTGGATCTGGTAAATCAGTGTATAAAATAGGTGTATTTAAAGAAATATCTTTTTTAGAAGACTCTTTTTTTTCACCATTGATTACTATAAAAACTGTCAAAGATAAAATAATTACTATCACTATAAATAAAACAATAACTCTTTTTTTCATACTAAACTCCTAATCAATTGGAAATCTTTCATTTTTAAATGCTGCAACAATAGCATAAAATGAATATTTCGGATAATAATGAATGTCTAAAAGACCACTGTTTGTTCCAGCCAAACCATGTGAATATTCTCCTTCAATCAAAAAAGGATCATCAACTGTATTCCACATCACTAAAGCTGTAATTCCTTTATATCCTTTATCTTTTAATTCTTGATTTAATTTAATTAAATTCTTAACAAATAAGTAAGTCAGCTTTGCTTGATTATATTGTGAATTTTCACTAGAATCATAATTAATAATAGTACATTCAGTAAATTGAACTTCTAACCCAGCATAATTATAAGTTCTAACAGCATTAGCAATATCACTATCATTATCAGCAATCACATATCCACCATTATTAGCATAATCATTTGTTGCAATTCCAAAATAACCTTCGATACCAACGCCATCAATTAAAATAGTATCTTTTTCTATTAATTTAGTTCCATCATATGATAATATTTCATCTCCATTTTCATCATATAAAGGTTCACCATTATTTAACCATTTTGCAACCTCTACAAATTTATTTGCGTTATCTCCAAATGAAGCATAATCATTATAAAATAATTTTGTATTTTCATTAGCATATTTCCTTGTATAGGCATATACTAATTTAAAATAATCAGCACCTAGTATAGTATAAAACATATTCTCTTTACCATCTTCCCAAGATTTTCTTACATAATATGTTTCATCTGAATAATTAGTATCATAACATAAACCTTCATTTATAACATCAAAACTATAAGATATTCCTGGATATAATGTTTCATAATGTGTAACAACTTCTTCTATATAATGTTCTAATCTTAATCTTAATGTTTTAGCATCAACATATCCAAGTGATGTATCATATTTTTCTCTGAAAAACCAGTCATATGTAGTTCCATCATGAATAAGAGCATGTCCTCTTATTTTTGCATTATTACTTTTCGCCAATTCATAATAAGAATCACAATCTTCAAAATAAGATTTAGGCCATGGATTTTCTTCACTATAATTATTCCTTGAAGAATTCTCATCTAAAAACAAATAATTTCCACATGA
Organism: uncultured Anaeroplasmataceae bacterium; assembly: GCA_964441815.1. Lineage (GTDB taxonomy): Bacteria > Bacillota_I > Bacilli_A > Acholeplasmatales > Anaeroplasmataceae > Pelethenecus. The sequence goes on from CAYTVE010000007.1 coordinate 8,227, forward strand.
ATAAATATTAAAATGAGTTGACAAATAATTATAATAATTCTTATCATTTAAAGCATCATTATATGCTAAAGTTCCATACATCATATCGTAGCAATTAGCCAATTCCTTAATTTTATTATCATAATTAACTACATATGTACTATCTCTATTAATTTTAGTTATTTTAACATCCTTAATATAATAATCATAATTATTAACAGTGTAGATATTTAAATAAAAATCACTATAATTATACACATTGAAAACACCTTTTAAATCATGCCATTTATTAGAGATGCCATCATAGCTTTTTATAGCTTTATTAGCTTTTTCATTGGTATCGTTATTAAAGTAATCAATGGATACAAAAAAACTTCCATTATCTCCAGATACTTGATAAATTGATGCTTCAAACAAATAATAAGAATTTTTATCTAAAGATATTTCCATTCTTACAAGGTCCCACCAATTAATTCTATCATAAACTTTTAAAACTGCATTATCATCTATAATTTCATTTTTAATAGAACAATTATTACCAACAAAATTTGATTTATCAAAACCAAAATTTGAAGTATAAATAATACTATCCTCATAATCATATTTAATTATCTCTTTATTAGTTTCATTTAAGTAACCATCAAATGTATTTTCTTTTGAACAACCACAAGATGTTACAACTAATAAAAATAACAAAATTAAAAATACAAACTTTTTATTCATTTTTTACCTCTCATATGTTTCTAATTAATTACTTTATATCATTTTTTAAAATACTTTTACTCTTTTGTTTTTAACGTTTCATACTTCATTATGTCAAATTTTATAGGATAATAATATATCAATTGATTAATCTTAAAGAGCTACAAATGTTACATTTTTTATTTATTTCATTCAATTATCAAGTTTTCTTGTTAATAAACTCTTCAAATTAATCTTCTTTAATTATTATAAATCATAATACCCACACTTGCAATAACGTTTAAATTTCACTACTATAATTTATTATTGTAAAACAAATAAAAAAGCATTTTTTAAAATGAACTGCTTTTAATTAAATATTATTTTAAAAAGTGATTTCGAAGATAATAGAATGATTATTTTCACTATAACTTTTTATTTTACCATTATGAATTAATGTTATTGTTTTAGCAAAAGATAACCCTAATCCATACCCTTTTTTTTCGTTTCCTAATTCTTTATCACGATAATATCTGTCAAAAAAGGAATTATGTTCACCTATTTTAACAAACTCAACTTCATTAATAATTTTAAATTTTATTTGCTTATTAATTTTAAATAATTCAATATGAATAGTAGAATCATTAATTGAATATTTTATAGAATTATCAATTAATATCGAAATTAATTCGCCAATCAGGGTTTCCTCTCCAAAAATATATAAATCATCTAATATATTTAATTCAATTTTTTTATTATTTTTTTCTAAAAGAACAAAAAACGTATCTACAATTTCTTTTATAATTTGACTGAAATTAATTTTTTCTTTATAAACCTTAAAATTCTCTTCATCAAAACAAGAAATAAATATTACTTTTCTTAACAACTCATCCATTTTCGTTGTTTCATTATCAATTATTTCTGTCCATTCTGTCTTTCCATTTTCCATCTCAATTAACTCATTTGTAGACTTAATGATTGCAATAGGTGTTTTTATCTGATGATTAATATTGCTAATAAATTCTTTTCTTTCTCGTGCAGATTCAATCATAGGTTTTGCTGCTAATTTTGAGAAAAATATGACAAAAAGAGATATTAATAAAAGTCCTGAAAGCATTACTAATATACTTGTAATTAAAAAAGAATAAAAACTATCTTTTTCCATTGAAATATCTAAAAAAATATAATTGTCTGTACTATATTTTTTATAGTAAAAATTTCCGTAAACTCCTTCTCTTTTTGACACTTTATTATACAGTATTATTGCCTCTTCATTATCAATCGAAACAATGTTTTTTAAATCAACTTCAAAATTTCCATCCACATTAATAACTTTAAAATATCTTGAAGAAAATATAACTTCCGATGGTTTAAAATTATTTTTATCCTCTAATATCATATCAATTCTATGACTAGCATTTCTTTTTAAATTATTATAATTAACTAAATTAGTAACAATTAATACTGATGAAAAAACTGCAAATAAAACAGAAATTGTTATTAGTACGATTTTCCATTGTAACTTTTTTATCATTTTGCCTCCAAAATATAACCTGCATTTCTTATAGCTCTTATGTTTACATTAGCATCTATTTTTTTTAACTTTTTTCTAATATAAGAAATGTATACCCAAATTGTTGTTACATCTCCATCATCAAAACTATAAATGTGATTTAATATTTGATTCAGCGAAACTATTTTATTAGAATTAGACATTAATATTTCTAATATTTGGTACTCTTTTTTTAATAATGATTCTTCTTTATCGTTACATATTATTTTAAACGTTTCAGTATTTAATTTCAAATCATTAAATATTAAATATGAATTTTTAACTGCTTCTTTTCTCCTAATTATAGCCTTTATTCTAGCAAGTAATTCACTAGATGCAAAAGGTTTTACCAAATAATCATCTACCCCCAATTCAAAACCTTGTAGTTTATCATCTAAATTACTTTTTGCAGTTAACATTATCACTGGTGTATTATAATTAAGATTCCTAATTTCTTTTAAAACTGAAAAACCATCAAGTTTCGGCATCATAACATCTAAGATTATTGCATCATAAACATCAGTTTTTATATACTCTATCGCTTCTAAGCCATTATAAACACAATCAACAATATAATTATTTTTTTCTAATAATAATGCTATTACTCTTGATAATGTTTTTTCATCTTCACATAATAATAATCTCAAAATAATCGCCTCACTTATATTTTAACATATTAGTCTATTTCCGCATAATAATTTTTAATAATAGCGATTGACATGTTTCCGTTTAATATCCTTATTTCATTTAATAATTCATTGACATTATCATCTTTCATTTCAATATGATATGCCAAATTATATGTTGTACCCATATCAGTTAATTTAACCTTTATTAAATTAAATGAATTAGTGTATTTTTCGAAAACATCATCAAATAATCTATCAAATGACATATCTTCAGGAACTGTTATTTTCAATAAATAGTTTTTGTCATTTTTTTTAGAATAATATTTATTAAATAATATCATTATTACAATAATTATTACATATAAAATTAAAGATACAGTAATATAACCTAATCCTAATATAACAGAATATATTATTATAAAAAAAAGGCAAGTCAAATCAAGAGGTTCCATATTTTTGGATCTAAATCTTAATATTAATAACCCTGAAATTAAAACGATTAATCCACGGAATGTATTTGTACCTTCTAATGTTATGTCGGAGGCAATAATTCCTGACAATAATACTAAAAAAGTTACTGCAATTGGTATTATTGTCAATGAAATACTAAAACGTAATTGTTGCCTTTTATTTTCATTAATTCGACGATATATTATCGCAAATAAAATTGCTGAAAATATAGAAATTATAACACAAACAATAAAATTAATTAAATTATTTTCTATTTTATTAAACATAAATTACCACCTATATATTTTTTATATTCTTCACCATATTTTGAATAACTACCAGGTTTTATTACCAAATTACTAATAATTCTACAAAGCCATAACGGAATATTATTTATAGATTTAATTTCCATTATATATATTGAATCATCGATTAATTTATCACCCTCGATTTTACCAAAACTCAAATCATTTCTTCTAGTAATAATATTCGAATCAAATGTTATTCTCAAATTAACATCATCAAAACCGAAAAATCCCAATCGATCATAAGCTAGATAAACAACTGGTTTTAAATTATATCTTTTTAATAAATATCTAATTTCTTTTTGTGCAATTATTGAACTATAATCACTAAAATTAATATCTTTTCCTTTTAAAAAATCTTCTAATTCTTCTTCATTGAAAACTATTCTTCTTTTACCAACAACACCTCTACCTTTTTTCTTTATTTCTAAGAAATACTTGTCATAGTTATAATACTTTCTTAACCTTAATTTTTCTTTATATGTTGGTTTTTCAATTGATTTTGAAATTAAATCATTGTTAAAAGTATCAAAATAAATGTTTTCAATTTTATAAGTCTTAAAATCAAAGCAATGATCATCTAATTTCATATATTTATTTATTTCATTAATTATTAAATTATATTGTTCCTTATTTATAATGAATTTTTTTTCAATTCTATTAAATGCTAAAATACTCATCTATGCAGTCACTCCATATTTATCACTTTTAAAACTAGAATATGAACTAACATTATATGTCACGTTATTTCCTTCTCCAGCACAAACAATATAATTCATATTGTTTTTAGAAATAAATAATTCTAATTTTATTTCATCATCTACCACTAAGGAAATGTATTTCCCATATTGTAATGAATTATTTTTAACACTTAAAGAAACACCATTTGATACTGAAGGTTTTTGATCCATCCCCTTTGTTCCAATAGCAAGCAAATAACCACCTGTCATTTTAAAAGTTTTATCAAAATCTAACACTCCATTTCCAGCATTAGATGGACCAATTAAAATAACATTTCCACCAGTCATTTCAATATATCCATTGCTGTCTAAACCATCTCCAGCAGCATTTACATAAACTGTCCCACTTTTAATATATAAATAACCACTACCAACTGTATTTATAGCATTTATTCCATCATCTGTACTTACTATCTCTATTATACCTCCATCAAGATTAATAACGTTTCCTTCAATACCTTCATATGATTTTAATATACTAACATTTCCGCCAGTTATTTCAACTAGATTATCAGCGTGAATACCATCGTCATCAGTTGTAATTTTCAAATCCCCACCTTTTATATAGACATTACCTTTACCTGTTTCACCATTTTCTAATATATCTCCATAGGTTGCATGAATACCATCATCATATGCATTAATATTTATTGTTCCTGATTCAATCAAAATTTCATTTTTCGACTTTATTCCTTTACAAGAATAATCACTTTTATTTTGATTACCATCATTCATTCCACCAAAACCACCAAACATTCCATTTGGCCTTTGCATTGAAGAATATATTGTCCAGCTAGTTTTAATATAACTATTCTTCATTGATAATTTTAAACAGTCATAACTTGAATTTAAATTTAAATTTTCTGTTTGATATGATTTTTTATTATAAGTAAAGTTCACAACAAAAGAAACAGTTTTGCTAGGAACATCAAATGATAAGGTTTTTTGATTGAATTGAGAGTTGACAGTTGAACCATAAACCTCTTTTTTGCTAGAGTCTTCTAGAACAAATGTAACTTTCAAATCAGAAAAATTATTTTCTTGTATTATATAAAGAGTCGACAATTTTGTATTAGCTACATAATTAGAATATACAGAATAATTACTTGTATAGCAATTTAAAATTGAATCATTCTTAATAATAACGTCATAACTTGCATCTATTGCATCACAAGCAGCATATAAATCTAATTTACCACCAATAACTGTTATATATCCTCTTTGCTTACCCTTTTTTGAAATATCACTATGCTTAGTTTTCAATGTATCGCCACTTACAGAAATTGCTTCTAATATACTATTTTCTATTGTAATAGAGTCATTACCTTTCAATGCATTATTTATTGCTGTAACATTTAGATTTAAATTGCTTATATTTAAATCTTTTTTTGAATGAATACCATTATTTAGTATTGAATTGACATTTAATGTACCATTTCCCTTTATTTTCAAATCACAAGTAGCATATATTGCACTATTAAATGAGCCTAAAATTGTTCTATTGTCAGTGATATTATTAATAGTATTTTCTTTAGCGGTAATTGTCAATTGTTCTAAATCATAACCCAATATAGGACAGTAATTACTACTTGATATAGTAGCATTACTTAAAACTAATTTTACATCTGATGAATTTGCATCTATAATAATTCTACCATTATATTCTCCATATAAAACATATTTTCCTTCTTTTAATATATATAAAATATCATCTTCAAATATTATATAACCATTATTATTAAAAATACCTTTATTTGATAAATCTATTTCTATATCTTTGGATTCATCAAATTCACTACTACCCGATAATTCTGGTAAAATAAAATCAACTTCATTTGTCTCATCATCTACATCCTCGGTATTATCACCACTATTATCAGTAATTGTGTCACGTTTAGTATTACTACAACCTACACATAATAATAAAATTGCAATTAATAATAAAATAATTCTTTTCATATATCATCATCCTTATATTAAATAGTATACCACATCAAACTTAAATAAAGTTTAATTTTATTAAAAAACATTAATTCTTATACTTTACATATACCCCTATAAGGTATATAATAGTATTGAAGAAAGAAAGAGAGTGAATAATATGACTGATTGTTGTAAAAAAACTATTCGAAATGAAGAAGATAAAAAAACATTAATTAACAGGTTAAAAAGAATTGAAGGTCAGGTCAGAGGTATATCTAATATGGTAAATGATGATAGATACTGCGAGGATATTATAATACAACTTTCAGCAGTGAATAGTTCAATCAAATCATTAGCTAATTTATTATTACAAAAACATATGAAATCTTGTGTAAAGGATAGACTAAATAATGGTGATGATACAATTTTAGATGAAATTGTTGAATTATTTAAAAAACTACAATGAGGTATTTATGAAAAAGAAATTTCTAATAGAAGGTATGACTTGTGCAGCATGTCAGGCGCACGTTCAAAAAGGTATCGAAAAATTAGATGGCATTAATAATTGTAATGTCAATTTATTAAAAAATTATGCAACTGTGGATTATGATGAAAATAAACTAAATGATAATGATATTATAACTGCTGTAAAAAAATCAGGTTATAATGCTTATTTAGAAGATAATAAACCAAAAGAAAAACCAAATGATAATAAAGGAAAAATACTTATTGTATCAGCTATATTTGCAATAATAATATTTTATTTAGCAATGGGTCCTATGCTACATATTCCTATTCCTAAAATATTTAGCAATAATCCTTTAATTTTAGCATTAACTGAATTATTATTAACAATTCCTATTATATTTTTATATCGTTATTATTTTATTAACGGCTTTAAAAGACTTTTGAAACTGTCTCCTAATATGGATAGTTTAATAGCTCTAGGCTCATCCGCAAGCCTAATATATGGCATTGTTGTAATCTACGAAATGGCTTATAATTTAGGCTTAGGAAATAATATAAATCATTTAACACATAATTTGTATTTAGAATCTTCATCAATGATACTTGTATTAGTATCATTTGGAAAGTATTTAGAAAGCAAATCAAAGAAAAAAACAAATGATGCTATTAAGCATTTAATGGATTTAGCACCTAAAACAGCTATTATATTAAAAGATGACAAAGAAATTACTGTTCCAGTTGAAAATGTAGAATTAAATGATCTAATAATTATTAAAAAAGGAATGCAAGCACCAGTTGACGGAATTATTATTGAAGGAAATGGTTCATTTAATCAAAGTAATATAACTGGAGAAAGTATACCAGTTTATAAAAAAATAAATGATGAGGTTATATCATCTACCATTTTAACAAATGGATATGTAATAATAAAAGCAACAAAAATAAAAGATGATACTACAATTAATACAATAATTAAACTTGTTGAAGAAGCAGCTAATTCTAAAGCACCTATATCAAAGCTTGCAGATAAAATATCATACTTCTTCGTTCCAACAGTAATGCTTATAGCATTAATAAGTTTTATTATATTTTCAATAACTGAAAATATGAATTTTGCTTTTGGTATTGGTATTTCAGTTTTAGTTATTGCATGTCCTTGTGCACTAGGCCTTGCTACTCCTGTAGCGATAATGGTAGCAACTGGTGTTGCTGCCAAAAATGGATTAATAATTAAAAATGCAGAAATATTAGAAAAAACTCATAAAATTGATACTGTTATATTAGATAAAACAGGAACTATTACTGAAGGTAATCCTGAAGTGATTAATATAAAATCATTTACTAATGAAGATATATTAAGAATATGCTATTCATTAGAACTAAAATCAGAACATCCTCTTGCTATCGCAATTATTAATGAAGCTAAAAAACATAATTTAACACCTTTTGAAGTAAATGATTATAATAGTCATTCAGGATTAGGAATTGAAGGAAATATTAATAATAGTATATATTATATAGGAAATGAATATTTTATAAATTCCTTAAATATTAATACAAATATTAATAACGAAGATACAAATGGTTCTACAATATTATATGTCGCTAAAAACAATGAATTAATAGGTATAATCTTAGTTAAGGATAAAATTAAAAAGGATTCTAAAGAAGCTGTTTTAAAATTAAAAAAATTAGGAATAAATGTAATTATGCTTACTGGAGATAACGCTTCTACTGCCAAAAATATTGGTGATGAGGTAGGAATTGATAACATTATTAGCAATGTATTACCTAACGAAAAACAAAATGTTGTGTTAGAAGAGCAAAAAAAAGGCAAAAAGGTTGCTATGGTTGGTGATGGTATAAATGATGCTTTAGCTTTAATTAGCGCTGATATAGGTATTGCAATATCAAATGGTTCTGACGTAGCTATTGATTCTGCAGATATAATTTTAGTATCTAATTCTTTAAACGATGTCTCTACAGCAATTAAATTAAGTAGAAAAACAATTAATAATATAAAAGGTAATCTATTTTGGGCATTTTTCTATAATGCAATAGGAATATTAATTGCCGCTGGTGTTTTATATTATCCTTTTAATATAAAATTAAATCCACTGATTGCTGCTCTAGCAATGAGCTTTAGTAGTGTATTTGTTGTAACAAATGCATTAAGATTAAATACTTTTAAATCAAAACAAAAGGAGAAAATAAAAATGGAAACAATTATATTAAATATTGAAGGAATGATGTGTAAGCATTGTCAAGCTCACGTTTTAAATGCTTTAAAAGGAGTTTCTGGAGTTGATGATGTTATTGTATCACTTGAAAATAATAATGCTACGATAACAGGAACTGATTTGAGCAAAGAATTATTAATCCAAGCAGTAATAGATGCTGGATACGAAGTTAAATAAGGTTCTTTATAACTTTGTTAAAATAAGTATGAATAAAACGACCTGATAAAACGGGTCGTTTTTATTTAACAATAATATAAATTATTAATGATTAATGTATGTAATAACATACCTTTAATGAGCATAGATTGTCATTTTTTTATTTATAAGGATATTCAGGTGCTATAGCATATTTTATGCCAAGAAAATCTGATTTGTTGATTTTTTCATAAATATTCTCTACATTATACTCAATTAAAATTCCACCAACATTTAATATTTTTTCGTGGCAATAAAATTATAATTCCATAATTTTGCTATATTTTTTCTAAATTGGTTTCATTATTTGAAAAAAATTCAATGCTATAAATAGTAGTATCATAGGATAACTTGTCATATATGATGTTATAATTTTAACCTCATTATAATTAGGACACTTTATTCCACAACATTGACCTTCAATAAAACAAACTAATTTGGTTTAAAAAAAATCCCAAAATTTAAATTTAAATTCCATTTGTTTATCTTTTTTCTTTTTTTAAAAAAATATCCCTAGTTCAGCGAACTAGAGATATTAATTATTATTTATTTGGATATTCAATATTAGCTAAACGTGTATAGTTAGCAAAGCGCTTTTGAGCATCCTTTAAGTTAGTTTCAAGTAAAGCTTCAGCCTTTTCAGGATTTAATTTAACTAATTGAGCATAACGACCCTCATTCATTAAGAAATCATTATATTTTGACCAATCAGGTTCTTTAGAGTCCATTTGGAATGGATTCTTTCCTTCTTTAGCTAAATCAGGATTATATCTAAATGTTGGCCAATAACCACATTCAGTAGCCTTCTTAGCCTCCATTTGACTCATGAATAAGCCCTTCTTAATATTATGTGCAATACATGGTGCATAGCAAATAACAATAGATGGACCATTATATGCTTCTGCTTCTTTTAATGCCTTAATAACTTGATTTTGGTTATAACCATGAGAAACAGTTGCAACATATACATGTCCATAAGACATAGCAATAGAAGCTAAATCTTTCTTGAATGTTGGTTTACCAGAAGCAGCGAACTTAGCAATAGCACCAGTTCTTGAAGATTTAGATGATTGACCACCTGTATTAGAATATACTTCAGTATCTACTACTAAAATATTAACATCTTCATTGTTAGCTATAACATGGTCAAGTCCACCATAGCCGATATCGTAAGCCCAACCATCACCACCGATAATCCATTGGCTTACTTTTATTAAATAATCCTTTAATGATAAGATTTCTTTAGCGTAAGGTGCATCAACATTTTCCATTGCTGCAACAATCTTAGGAGCTAATTCTTTTGTTTTAGCACCAGATGTTCTATTATCTATCCATTCTTGACATAATGCTTTATTTTCTGCAGTCATTTCATCAAAATTTAAAGCCATAACATTTTGAATTCTATCTCTTAATGTTTCAACAGCCATTCTCATACCAAAGCCAAATTCAGCATTATCTTCAAATAATGAGTTAGCCCAAGCTGGACCACGTCCTTCAGCATTAGTTGTATATGGACTTGATGGATATGAACCAGAATAAATTGATGTACAACCTGTTGCGTTTGCAACCATCATTCTATCACCAAATAATTGAGAAACAGCCTTAACATAAGGAGTTTCACCACAACCACCACAAGCACCAGAGAATTCAAATAATGGTTTAGAGAATTGAACATTCTTAGCATTATTTGTTCCAGCAACTTCTGTCTTATAGCTTACATTATCATAGAAATATTTACAAATTTCAGCTTCTTTATTTTCATTTGATTGAGCCATAGAATGAGATGTTAATGCTGGACTCTTAACCATATTGCCTTCAGCATCTTTCTTTGGTTTACCTGGACAAACTGTTAAACATACACCACATCCTGTACAATCTAATGTAGAAATTTGAAGTGTATATTTATATCCCTTAAATCCTGTAGCATCTAAGAATTGTGCACCTTCTGGAGCATTAGCTACTTCTTCTTCATTACATAAGAATGGACGAATACAAGCATGTGGACAAACAAATGCACATTGGTTACATTGGATACAATTATCAGAAGTCCAAAGTGGAACATCAGTAGCTACACCACGTTTTTCATATGCTGCTGTTCCTTGAGGCATATGACAATCTTCGCCAAATTTTGCAAATGTAGAAAGTGGTAATGAATCACCTTTAATAGAATTAATAACATCAGCAATTTCTCTAACGAATGCTGGACGACTCATATCAACTTTCTTTTCTTCATCTTTTAAATTAGCCCATTCAGGTTTAACTTCAACTTCAACAAGTTTTGTTGCGCCCATATCAATAGCTTTATGATTTTGATCAACTAATTCTTGACCTTTTCTTAAATAAGTCTTAGTTGCAAATTCTTTCATATGTTGTTTAGCTTCTTCATAATCCATGATTTGTTCATTTAATTTGAAGAATGCTGATTGCATAATAGTATTAACACCTAAGCCAGGTCTAAATCCACATTCTCTTGCAGCAGCATTTGCAGCAATAATATAGAATTTAGCATTCTTTTGAGCAAGTAATCTCTTATAGCTATTAGGTAAACGTTGTTCAATATGATCCTTATCTACAACAGTATTTAATAAGAATGTACCACCATTTCTTAAACCTGAAATCATATCAAATTTATCTAGATAAGCATCTAATGAACATGATACAAAGTGTGGTTTGTTAACCAAATAAGTTGAACGAATTGGATTCTTAGAGAAACGTAAATGTAATCTTGTAGAACCACCTGATTTCTTAGAATCATAAGCTGCATAGCTTTGAGAATAGAATTCAGTGTAGTCACCAACAATCTTTGAAATATTTTTACAAGCACCAACAGTACCATCTGAACCTAAACCAAAGAATAATAATTCAGTAGTAGTTGGATCAGCAACATCGATTGATTCAGTCACTTCAAGTGATGTATATTTAATATCATCATTAATACCTAAAGTAAAATGATTTTTAGGTTCAGCTTTCTTTAAGTTTTCATAAACTGCATTTACCATATCTGGATTTGTATCCTTACTTGATAAACCATAACGTCCGCCAACAATAATTGGAGCATTTTTCACATTATAGTATGCAGCTTGAACATCTAAGCATAATGGTTCATATAATGCACCTTGTTCAATTGTTCTATCTAATACAGCAATTTTCTTAACTGTCTTAGGCATAGCTTCTAAGAATTTTTCAACAACGAAAGGACGATATAAATGAACTTCTAATAAACCAACCTTTTCATTCTTAGCTAATAAATAATCAACAACTTCTTCTGCACATTGGTTTACAGAACCCATAGCAACAATTACATTTTCAGCATCTGCTGCACCATAATAAGTATATGGTTTATAATTACGTCCTGTAGCTTCTGAAATTGCATTCATGTATTTTTCAACTATAGGATATACAGTTTCATATTTATGATTTTGTAATTCTCTAGTTTGGAAATATACGTCATCATTTTGAGCTGTACCACGTGTTTTAGGATGCGCTGGATTTAATGCATTTTCTCTAAATCTAGCAACAGCTTCTCTATCTAATAACTTATCGAATACTGAATAATCGATAGGTTCAATAGTGTTAACTTCATGTGAAGTTCTAAATCCATCAAAGAAATGTAAGAAAGGAATACTAGCTTCTATTGCAGATAAATGTGCAACACCAGCTAAATCCATTACTTCTTGAACAGAGTTTGAACATAACATTGCAAAGCCTGTTTGACGACAAGCCATAACATCTTGGTGATCACCAAAGATTGATAAAGATTGAGCAGCTAATGTACGAGCTGATACGTGAATTACACCAGGTAAACATTCACCAGCAATTTTGTACATATTAGGAATTTTTAATAATAATCCCTGTGATGCAGTATAAGTAGTTGTTAATGCACCAGCTTGTAAAGAACCATGAACAGTTCCTGCAGCACCAGCCTCAGATTGCATTTCAACAATTTTTACAGGCATCCCGAATAAATTTTTCTTGCCTTGAGAAGCCCATTCATCAGTGTACTCCGCCATAGGTGATGATGGAGTTATAGGATAGATACCAGCAACTTCTGTAAATGCATATGATGAATATGCAGCTGCATAGTTACCATCTATCGCCATTCTTTTCATTTTCTCACTCATATTATTCCTCCTAATGAGTTAATATATTTTTTTCTACTATACTATTATAAACTTTTTAAATAAATATTTCAACATTGAACAATTAAACATTTTATTTTTTTACATTTTTTATTTATAATCTTTGCTTTTTAAAAAAAGAAAAACTAAGAGTCAAAGCATCTCTTAGCATAATTATATAAATACTGTTATGATTAAACATAAATCTTTCCTCTTTTCCTTATTGCACAATCAATAGAAAAGTCCTTATTTTTCTTCCACAAATTCTAAATAGTCCTCTTCTATTTTTCTTCTTAAACCAATAGATGCATGTGCATAAGGTAAATATACTATATTAGTTTTAAATCCCATAACAAAAAGTAAATATTTTATACCTATATTATTAACATCAGTGTATATATCTTCAATCAGTTTATATAACTTCATATAAGTCAATTTAGCTATTTCAGGATTTTTTAAATAAGAATTATATATTTCTTTAATTTCTTTAGGAAAAGCATTAGAAATTAAAGAAATAAAACCACCTATATTAAAAGATAATGATGGAATTAATATTAAATCATTAGAACAATATAATATAAAATTATCATTACATAATAAGGATATTTTTGTTTTATAAATAAAATCTAAAGAAGAGTCTTTAATACCAATGATATTAGGATGGTATGATAAAAACCTTACAATATCATAATCTAATGTATTATTTTTAACGTTATTTATGATTATAGGATGATTTATTCTATCAGCAATATATCTGTAATATTTAATTAATCCTTCTTCATTGCTTTCTAAAACATTTAATAAAAAAGAATCAATATTTAAATCATTATAATGAGATGCCTCTTTCACAACCTCTTTAGGATCAAAATTAGAAATATCAACTATAATTTTAGCATAATTAAATTTTTTCAAAATAAACTTAACAACTTTTGTTTTATTATCGTCATTAAGCTGTGTAATACTATTCGATAATAATATTCCATCAATATCATTTATTTGATAATTTAAGATATTTTCAAGTTCATCATAATCAATTTCCTTATCTTCCTTCAAAGGAATTATTAAATCAACTATATTTCCTTTTATCACTACTAATCACCAATATATTATATGTAAAAAAAAGAAAAGGAGATATAAAACCTCCTAATTAATTAAAGTTTTTGAACATCCTTAGCTTGTAAGCCTTTTTCGCTTTCAGCAATTTCAAAATTAACATCATCGCCTTCATTTAATGTTCTATGGCCTTCAGCAATTATAGAACTGAAATGTACAAAAATTTCTTTACCATCTTCAGCATTAATAAAGCCATAGCCTTTTTCATCATTAAACCATTTTACTTTGCCCTTCATAAGTAACTCCTTTCAAACTTCTCTAATAGAGATTATACATCAAAAAAGGAATTCTATCAAGAAATTTTGACATTTTTAGTGAAAAATAGCAAATAATAATATATAATAAATTTGAAAGGAAGAAAAAACTATGAAAGAAATATTACTAAATAATTTTTTAAGATATGTTAAAATTGATACAATGTCATCTGAAGATAACAATATAACACCTTCTACAAAGAAACAATTTGATTTAGCAAATGTTTTAATAAAAGAATTAAAAGAATTAAATTTAAAGGATATTTATTTATCAGATAATTGTTTTGTTTATGCCAAACTACCATCTAATATTAAAGGCAACAAAAAATCTATTGGTTTTATTGCTCACATGGATACTATACCAGGCTTTAGTGGTACAAATGTTTCACCAAATGTTATAAAAAATTATGACGGAAAAACTATTAAATTAAAAGATATTGAACTTAATCCTAATCAATTTCCCGCTTTAAATAATCTTATTGGAAAAACAATCATTACAACTGATGGAACTACTGTTCTAGGAGCAGATGATAAGGCCGGTATTGCAATAATAATGACGTTATTAAATTATTACGTTAAAACTAATGAACCTCATATTGATATATACGTTGCGTTTACACCTGACGAAGAAATCGGAGCCGGAATTGAAAATTTCAATTTAAATAAGTTTAAATGCCAATATGCGTATACAATTGATGGTGGAAATCCAGAAACTATAAATTATGAAAATTTTAACGCAGCAAGTGCTAAAGTTTCTGTTAAAGGGGTGGACATTCATCCAGGTTCTGCAAAAGGCCAAATGGTTAACGCTTCTTTAGTAGCTATGGAATATAATCAAATGTTACCTATAGAACAAAGACCAGAATATACAGATAATTATGAGGGTTTTATTCATTTAACAGATATGAAAGGTGCTGTTGGTGAAGCTAATTTAGAATATATAATAAGAGACCATAATTTAAAATTATTAGAAAATAAAAAAGAAATTATGCTAAAAGCTGCGGATTATATCAATAATAAATATGGGAATAATACTATTTCTGTGACAATAAAAGATAGTTATAAAAATATGTCTGAAATAATAAAAGAACACCCTGAATGCATAAATAATATAAAAGAAGCAATGTGTAATTTAGGAATAACACCTACTACAGAAGCTATAAGAGGTGGAACTGATGGAGCAAGATTAACATTCATGGGTCTTCCTACTCCAAACCTAGGAACAGGTGGATATAATTGCCATGGTCCATATGAATTTGCTTGTCTTGAGGAAATGGAATTAATGGTTAAAATTTTAATAGAAATAAGCAAAAAATAGGTCAAAATGACCTATTTTTTTATTCAAATGCTATTACTTTTTCTTCTATTTCTTTCAATAATTCGGGATTATTCTTTAAAAATTCTTTAGCGTTTTCTCTACCTTGGCTTATCTTATTTCCATTATACGAAAACCAAGCACCAGACTTATTTATAATATCATATTTAACAGCTAAATCAACTATTTCACCTAATCTTGAAATTCCTTCTCCATAAATGATTTCAACTTCAGCTGTTTTAAAAGGTGGTGCAACTTTATTTTTAACAACCTTAATATTAGTTTTATTACCTAATATATTAGTACCTTCTTTAATTGCTTCTCCTCTTCTAATATCAAGTCTAACTGAAGCATAAAATTTTAAAGCACGACCACCAGTTGTAGTTTCAGGATTACCAAACATAACTCCAACCTTTTCTCTAATTTGATTAATAAAAATTGCAACACAATTAGTTTTGTTAATTATACCAGCAAGTTTACGCATTGCTTGTGACATTAATCTAGCATGTAAACCAACGTGAGAATCTCCCATATCACCATTTAATTCAGCTTCAGGTACTAAAGCTGCAACACTATCAACAACTAATATATCAACACTTCCTGATTTAATTAATGCTTCAGCAATATCCAATGCTTGTTCACCATTATCAGGTTGGGATAAAATCAAATTTTCAATGTCCACACCTAGCGCCTTTGCATAAACAGGATCTAATGCATGCTCTGCATCAATAAATGCCGCAAAGCCACCATTTCTTTGAGCATTAGCAATGGCATGTAATGCAAATGTTGTTTTACCTGATGATTCAGGCCCATATATTTCAATAATTCTTCCTTTAGGATAACCACCTACACCTAATGCTTTATCCAAAGCTATAGAACCACTTGGAATAGACTCTATTTTACGATCAGCTTCATCACCTAAACGCATTATTGATCCTTTACCAAATTCTTTTTCTATTTTCTTTAAAGCCTCTTCTAATGCTTGTTCACGACTTAATTCAGCCATACTTTTCCTCCTTAAATTGATTCAAATATAATTTTTCTGTTTTTCCATAAATATTCAATTCCTGAATATAAAGTTAATAGAACTGATATATACATTAAAATTAATCCTATCACAGCAATTACGTAATGTAATCCAGAAAAAAACAAGAAACATATCGCAACCATTGTCTCAAAAGTTTTAACTTTACCAGACCATCCAGCAGCAATTACCTCTCCTCTTTGAGCTGCAACTAGTCTGACACCTGATACCATAAATTCTCTCAATATTATAATCGAAAGTCCCCACATTGGTATCAACTCTAAATTAATAGATCCGATTTCAATTGTCTTTCCTTGCATAAAAAGAATAAAAAAGGCAATCATAACTAATATTTTATCTGCTAGTGGGTCAGCAAACTTTCCAAATGTTGTTACTAAATTATATTTTCTAGCAATATGACCATCTAAAAAATCTGTACATGATGCAAGTGCAAATATAATAAAGTTAATAAAGTTAGCATAACTAACTTCTAAAAAAAAGTTGTTTTGCAAATATGGTATATATGCAATAATAATCATTATAGGAATTGCAACTATTCTTCCTAATGTTAATTTGTTTGGTAAATTCATTTTTAACACCTCATTTGTTATTATATCATAAAAGTATAAAAGTTTTTTAAAAAAATAAAAAAGAAAAGAAGAAAAATATATTTTAATAAAAAAAAGACTGTTTTTATTCGATTTATACAAGAAAAATCAAAAAACAATCTACTTTTTATCAAACCTAATTATTTAATAATGAATTGAAAACATTTGTTACATTTACTACAATGGCATCAACTATATAATAACAGCATTTATCCAATGTTTTAGCAATAACTATAAAAATGTTATTACTATTTTCAACATAAAAAGCGTTATCAAAATTATCACTATTATTATTTGTAAAAATACAGCCTAAAATAATAAATCCTAACAAAATAATAACAATCATTATAAATATTTTTTTTCTATTCACATTTATCACCAAGAATATATTATCCTAATTATCAGTAAAAAAAGAGAAAAACATGTCTATTTGTTCAAAATTGCATTTTTTAATGTATTTACAATATCATCATTTCTATTTAATATATCTAAATCATATAACATTGCAGCTTGTGTATTTGCAACTTGTTCATAGTATACTTTAAGTTCTTTATAATAATTTTCTATAATACTCTTTTTATCATTTGTTAAATATTCTTCACCATAAATATCCATAAAGGCTCTATATATTATTTCTAAAAATTGCTTTCTTTTAATTTTTTTGGGTTTGAAAGTATATTTATCATCATCTTTCGAAAACAAACATCCACAATTTTTACAAACAAATTCTTTATTTTTGAAAAAAATAAAATATTTTTCATTAGGAGCACTATACTCTACACAATTACTACTTCCACATAATACACATTTTTTCATATAAATCATCTCCAAAATATTATAGCCAGAAATATTTTACCATAACCTGAATTATATTTCTATATATTTGTTTTATTTTAATTATATAATATTACTTTAAACAATTTTGTCGAATTTTGTCGAATTTTCTTTTTTTAAAGCTTTATTAATACTATTAGCTATTATACCAGATATTATATCCATTGCAAAATCAATATCTTTTGGTGTTACAAAATAATCATCAGATATATCAACATAACAATCTATGTCAGTCACTGTAGGAACACCAATAGCTAATACATCTATGCCAAGAGTTTGTTTTGATATCTCTCTTCTAAAATTATATATACCGGATCCTGGATTTATTCCTGCAGTACTAATTTGGATACTATTACACATCCTATTGACATCTCTACATGCTAGTGAATCAATAACAATAACTAATGATGGTTTAAATTCATCCACGATAGCTTGAATTATATCCTTACTTTCCATTCCTGTTTTTCCCATAACAGACGGACATAAAGCACTAATATTATATTGTTTTGGTATATTTAGATGTTTATTCACTTCTATTTTATTTATTACTAGAGGCCCTAAGGAATCTGGTGTAGATAATTCATTACCTAAGCCAACAATTAAAATATCACTATTTTTCTTTAAACCTAAATTTAATAAATAGTCACTTAAAATTATAACTAATAATTTAATAATATCTTTTTCTTTATTATAATAATCAATATTTTCTAAAGTATAATATATACCTTCTTTTTTATTTATTTTATTTGATAAAGATTTATCTATCTTTATTTTTTTAAAATTAATACCATTTATCATTCTATCTACATCATATTTAAAACCATTATTTAACTGTTCAATAGCCATATCAGTTCTATTTTTCATACTATCACCTACAATTATTATTCTTTTTTTAAAATTTAATATTCATATTTTGATTTTTTTCTTGCATAAACAAATCATAAATGATATAATACTTTATGCATTTGATTGTCGGAGGTGAAATTATGGCAAACATTAAACAACAAATCAAACGTGTTAAGACAAACGAAAAAGCAAGACAAGCAAATATGGCTTTCAAATCATCATTAAAAACTGCAATGAAATCTGTACTATCTGCTGTTCAAGCTAAGGATTTAGAAAAAGCTCAAGCTGCATTAGCAAATGCTTATAAGAAATTAGATAAGGCTCAAGCTAAACACATAGTTCATAAGAACTACGTTGCTAGACATAAGTCTGAATTAGCTGCTGCAGTAAATACATTAAAGTAATATATTTTCTAAATACAAAAGGACACTTAATCAAAGTGTCTTTTTTTGTTTATGTTAAAACTATCTTAAAAAATATAATTCTAATCCTAAATCTGCATCTATTTTACCAGATTTAATATTATAATCTAATTCATTTAAAAGTCTCAGATGCTTTTCAATTTCACTAATAGAATGTTCTTTTGCATTTTTTACCATGTAATAAGCTCTACCAGATGAAATATTAAATAATTCAGCAATTGACGCTTGATTAAGACCTGATTTAATCAAAATATTTACATTATATAATTCCTGAAATTTATTAATTAACATGCTTATAACATTTGAAGCTAAAATATTTCTTAACTTCATATCTTTATATCCTTTAATCACCAATTTTTTATTATTAATTAATACTGCATCTATTAAAGAATAAATATTATCTTCTAATGGTTCTTTAATCATAAGTGTAATATCTGCATTTTTAATATTTTTTTCAACAGCTTTATAACATTTCAATTTGTCAATATTTTCTCTTAATTCTTGAAAATTATTAGCATAACTTACAAGTAACTTTAATGCTTGTTCATCGATATGATAATTATCTTCTTCAAACATTTGTTTAACATATTCCTCTAAATTAATATTTTTAGTTTTAGCTTCTAAATATGATGAAAATCTTTTGATTTTTTGATATTGTTCGTTAGAAGTATCAATATTACTCATAAATACAAATATTAATATATTAGTACTATTTTGATCATTCATAGCTTTTAATAATTCTAAAAACGCTGTATCTGTTTTAGTTAAAATACCATCGACATTTTTCACTACTACTATCTTAGGTTCTTCAAATAAAGAAACAGTAGTTAATTCATCAACTATTGCATATGTGCCTTCTTCTTGCCAATTATAAACAATAGGATCAACATCTAAATTGAAACTTTGTTTAATCTCATCTATTTTATTATTAACCATTAAATAATCATCAGCAGATATTATGAAATTTGCAGGCATTTTCATCACCAAATCCTTCTACTAAATATTATACCATACTATCAAGAGATTTGAAAATATAACCATCATTTTTTAGTTTTAAAATTATTTTATTTAAATCAACTGCATTATCTTTAGATACTGTATGCATAAGTATTATGGCTCCGTTATGTATTTTTTTCATTACTTGTCTGTAACTATAATCATTATTATTGAAAACATCTTTGTTCCAGTCTACATATGCTAAAGACCAAAACACTGAAGTATAACCATTATCTTTTAATAATTTAAGACTTCTTTCATCAAATTCACCTCTAGGTGGTCTAACATATTTTGACATTTCTTTATTTGTCTTTTCTTTAAATAATTCTTCTAATTTACTTACATCATTTATTATTTCTACGTTACTTGATTTTGTAAAATCTTTATGAGAATATGTATGATTACCAATAATATGACCTTCATTAATCATTCGTAAAACAATATCAGAAGCACTGTTTAAATAATGTCCTGTTATAAAGAATATAGCTTTAGTATTAGTTTCTTTTAATGTATCTAATATTTGATTTGTATATCCATTTTCATATCCACAATCAAACGTTAAGTATAATTCTTTAGAATCATTTCCAATATATATAGCATTATTATTTTTTAATATATTTTCATATTTACCAATATTTGGTCTCATATCTTTTTTATTAACCAATCCAAATCCATAAGCATTTGATTTTAAATCAAACGAAATAAAAATTGATAGTATTAAAATTGAAATAATTTTTTTCATTTTTTCACCTCCTCGTATATTATTTTTTGACATTTTTTATTATTTATTAAATGATTCAAATTAATCCCTAATAAAAGTCCAATGGACATCATGTATAGATAAAAAAACAAAATGATAAAAAAAGATAATACTCCATATACTATTTTGAAATTAGAAAAAATTTTTAAATATAAATAAAATCCTATTGTAAATAATATAAAATATACTACCGTAAAAAGCATACCTCTATATATTTTTTTTATACTATAAGTTTTTAAACTTATAATTTGTATAACATATATAGTAAATATAAAAATAAATAAAACTATGAAAATTGATATTATTTTGAAATATATAATTATTCTATTAAAAATTAAAGTAATGAAGTTGAGCATTAATAAATAAATAATCGTTATTATAATTGCTAATATTCTTTTTGATATACTAATTTCATATGACATATCTGTTATAAACTCAACTATCCCCATCAGGTGATAATATAAAGACGATGCAGAATAAATACTTGTTATAATAAGCATTATAGAATAAGGAATGTTGTTTTGATAATTAAAAAAATATGATATCAATGATTTAAATTGTTCATTTTCTATTAATGATAAGATTAATTCATCAAATGAATTTGAAAAAAATCCCGATATAATAATAAATAAAAATAAAAAAGAACCTCCATTCATTATCAAATTAAAAGCAATAGCATTTGATAATGTAGGTATTTTTTTATCCATAATAAAATGGTATATTTTTTTTATCATTTTTAATCACCAATATTATTATGCACAATAAATAATATATTAATTTTCAAATTTATTATTTGAAAACATTTTATTTTCAGTAATAAAAAAAGAAGAATCATTTTAATTCTTCCTTAATTTCATTTAAAAGCTTTTCTTCTTCTTTTGTAAACTCTCGTTTTTCTAACAAATCCGGTCTTCTTATATATGTTCTTCTTAATGATTCTTTTAATCTAAATTCATTTATTAGTTTATGGTTTCCATTAAGTAATACTTCTGGAACTTTTTTACCCTTATATTCAATTGGTCTAGTATATTGTGGATATTCTAATAAACCATTTGAAAAGGAGTCATCTTCACTACTTTCTTTCCTAATAGTATTGTTTAGTAATCTTATTACACTATCACAAATAATACCACTAGCTAACTCTCCACCTGTTAAAACAAAATCACCAATTGAAATTTCATCATCAACATAATCTCTAATACGCTCATCAAAACCCTCATAATGACCGCATATTAATACAAGCTCTTCTAATTTTGAATATTCTAACGCAATACTTTGATTATATGTTCTTCCTTGTGGTGTCATTAATACTTTATAAGAATTATTTGATACATTATCATTAATGGCTCGATCAATAACATCACAAGCTAACACCATTCCAGCTCCACCACCACAAGGTGTATCATCAACATGATGATGTTTATTAAGGGAATAATTGCGAATATCAATAAGTTCAACACTACATATATTAGAATCAATCGCTCTTTTTAAAATTGATTCACTCAAGATTCCTTCAAGCATTTTAGGGAATAGAGTTAAAATTTTAATTTTCACGAACCAATCCCTCAATTTCATTAATAATGATTTTATCAGATACTGAAATGATAAATTCATCAATAAAAGGCACATAATAATTATTACCATTTAAATTTATATATAAATACTCACATTGAGGCATTTCTTTGACTTCTATAACTTTACCTCTATATAAATTATCTTGATTAAAAACATCCAAACCAACTAAATCGCTATAATAATATTCATCATCATTAAGCGCATCTCTATCCTCTTCACTGATGAAGATATCATCCAAATGATATTTTTCAACCAAATTAATATCTTGTAATCCTTCAAAATTAACAAGTATATATTTACCAAAATCAGTAACTTTATTTACAACTACACTTATATATTCATTATTATGTAATATATAAAGTTTACTACCTTTATAAAAACGATCAAAATCAGAAGTAACCTTAATTTTTAAATCACCTTTAATTCCGTGAGTAGTCATAATTTTTCCACAACGATAATATTGCATATAAGTACCCCCTCGTATATTTAAATTATAACAAAAATAATAATTACAGTAAATAATTTATATTATTTTTATTATCTCAGCTTTTAAAATAGACAATAAATAACAATTAACTTTTAAATTCATATTAGCTTCTACATAGCTTTTATATATACTTAATTGTCTAACGTATTCAACACTATCAGTATTAGCTAATTTGTAATCGATAATATCAATATGATCATCATAAATGCACAATAAGTCTATAATACCATGATAATTTTCAAAATAAAATTCATGTTCATGATATGTCTTTGCATTTTTAATATTTATAAACACTTCAGTTTTTAATATATCCTTTATTTTATGTTTTATAAAATCGTCTACTTCTAAACTATCAACATCAGGATTTTTAAAATTCAATACTTCTAAACATTCATGAAATTTTAAACCCAATTCAATATTTCTTTTTAATTCAGAACTTATCAATTCATTTAATTCTTTTGATATTCTTGATTTATTATATGTTTCTTTACTTATATCTAAATTATCATATTCGATATTCGTTTTATTTAAAACATTAATATTCTTATTAGTCTTTTTATAATCAATAGAAATATTTAATTTATCAATATCAACATTCTTTTTATATTCAGAAAAAATATTTTTAACATTTAATAAATCATTAAATGAGGATACTTTATTAATATCAATAGTTTTTGTTTCATCAATATTTTTAGAAATAATATATATTTTTTCTCTTGCACGAGTTAATGCAACATAAAATAATCGAATTTTCTCTGACAAATCTGCTTCATTTATTTCTTCATCTACTAAAGTTTTGATGATAGTATTACTATTAATCTCATTTGAATATGGCATATATAGTCCATATTTAGTAGATATACCATAATTTTTCCTTACATCTGCTTTATTAAATCTAGATGATAACATTGGAAAAAAACAATATGGGAACTCTAATCCTTTTGATTTATGAATTGTCATTATTCTTACACAATTATTAGAATCCTCACTCATTTTATATTTCAAAGAAATTCCATTCTCAAAAATTGATGAGAAATAATCGCTTGCTTCTAATATGCTCATACCTGATTTAGCCATAGTCTTAAATATAGTGGCTATGTATTCTAAAACAATTATTGAGTTATTTACATCTCCTATTATTGATAATTTTTCATAAATATTAAAATTATCAACAATATTATAATATATTTCTTCTAAAGAAATTTCCTCCAAATTTCTTGATAAAGTATAAATTAAATCAGTTAATTCATTTTTTTCTTTATACTTTATCATTTTATATATTTTCAAATCATTAAATTCAAATAAGAAGCTTCTACCTACACTAGCTAAACAGTGCTCATATTTTTTATCATAAATATTGTAATATTTATTTACTATACACGAAAATATATTAGAAAATAATTTAGGTAAAATAGAATCATTTAAATCAAGGTCTGCCTCGATAGAAAGAGGTATTCCTAAATATTCAAATACTTTTTTAAATGTGGTAAAACTTTTGGTTTTATCAATAAGTATTGCAATATCACTATATTTTAATTTCTCAAAATTTTTTCCATTTAAAACTAAATGATTTTCACTTAATAATTCTATTATTTTTCTACCACATATAAATGCTTCAACTTCTTCATCACTGAATTTATCCAAAGAATCATAATTTAATATTTCCATATTATGATCATCTTTTATAGGGCAAGTTTCATAATCAATTTGCCCATAATGCATCATATGTTCTTTTAAATAATCTGCATCACCATATTTTAGTGTCATCAAATTTGAAAAGACCAAATTAATATTATTTACAACATCGCTACAAGATCTAAAATTATGAGTTAAATCTATTTTTATACCATCGTCATTATTAGCATATTTAATATATTTATTTTTGAAAATATAAGGATTAGCATTTCTAAAACGATAAATGGATTGTTTTATATCACCAACCATATAACAATTATTATTAGCAATATATGATATAAATTTTTCTTGAATATCGGATGTATCTTGATATTCGTCAATTAATATTTCTGTAAAACTATTTTTTATTTCCTCACGAACACTTTCATTTGTTTTAACTAATTTAATTGCCATCTTCGCAATATCAACATAATCAAAAGACATCAAAGAATATTTAAAATCATCAACTCTTTCCTTTAATTTTTTGGTTAATTGTAATATGTATAATATATCATCTTTCATAGATAATATTTCTTTTTTGGCATCATCTATAAAACAATATGTAGAAAAATATTTTGTTGTTACTTCTTTTAATAACTCTGAACAATATGTTTTTTTATTCTTTACATCTTCTGAAGATTTAGGATTTACTCTAGGTAAAATAACCGAATTAATCCATATATATGTTTCTTCATAATTACTTTTTTTATAAGAATTTATTATTTTTGTAACTTCATTATACAATTTTTCACTTGCAGAATCATTTGAAGCAAGTGCTTGTAATTTAATTAATTCTTTAATAAATAAATTTATCTCATTAAATGCATATAGTTCATATTTGGATATTAATGAAGAAAGAAAGAAATCGTTAAAATAATTATTATCATAGTCATTAATAAAATCATCTTCATCTACAATTAAATCTAAGGAATCTAAAAACGATAGAATCATAGTTTTAATAATATCGTCATTTTGTTTTGTATATTTTCTTAATAAGTTAAAAAACTTTTCATCTTTATTTAAATACATTTCTTCAAACATTTTATCTAAAATAATTTGTTTTTGACTAACTAATAATGCTTGATCAATTATAGATATTTCCTTATCAATGCCTAAATGAAAATAATATTTTTTCACTAAAGCTAGACTATATGCATCAAATGTAGTAATAAAAGCACTGTCTATTCTTGAAGCTTGAGTAATCAAACTATTATCAATCAATTTTTTTCTGATACGTTCTTTCATTTCTGAAGCAGCAGCATTAGTGAATGTTAAAACTAAAAAACTACATATGTCGTTTCCATCTAAACAATATTTCAAAATACGTTCTGATAAAACTGCTGTTTTACCACTGCCTGCACCTGCAGATACAATACAGTTACTACCTCTTTTATTAATCGCTAACTCTTGAGTAGGTGTCCAAGCCATTATTCTTCACCGTCCTTATTAAAAGGTTTATAAGATAATTCTTTAAAATCATTATAATCATAAAAACAAATATCCTTATATTTACAAAAAGTACAAGACATGTTTTTGCCTTTTATCATCTTAGGTTCTATATTAAATTCACCATTTTTTATTTTTTTAGCAGCATCATCTAATAAGTTTTCTACCATGCCAATTATTTTGTTTTGATCTTCTTCTTTAAATATCTTTGAATAATGAAAAAATCCTTTACTGCTTAATCCTAATGATTTTATATATGTACTTTTAGAATATGAAGGATCAAGCATTTCTAATAAATCAGTTTTAGAAATACTATATCCTTCTAACATAAATTTCTTTTCCATTTGTAATGTTATATCACTTTTGTTATCAAATATTACAATATTTACTTTTTGTAAATATATACCAATGATATGTAAATTAAGATTTTTAAATGGTTCATATTTGGAAACAAGATACATATATGAAGGTAATTGTAAATTAAAGCCATCTTCTATATTATCCAAGCTTACAATATCAGCACCAGTTTTATAATCAATAATTGCAACAAAAACATCGTCACCATCAATTTTATACATAAGCTTATCAATAAAACCTTCAAATAAATAATCATCTTTAATTATTTCTATATTTTCTTCTCTTTTTATTTCTTTTAATTCGCTAAAATTTTCATGTATTTTATTAAAAGAAATAAGATTATTTAAAACATGTGTCATTTGATCAAAGAAAAATTCATCCTTGCCATCAACTGCTATATCTCTTTTATGATTCATAACAGATATATTAAAATTAAAATCATCATCATAACTATCTTCTAATATTGCATGAGAAAAAGTACCTAATCGTGCGGCCATTTGAGGTTTGAATTCATTTAATCCTAATATTCTATCAGCATAATAATAAAATGGGCATGCAAAATACATTTTAACACTAGAATATGCTAATTTTATTTTTTTTTCTTTATAATGATTATCCATTACTTCTTTAGATAAGCCTTTAAATTTATGATTAAAATCTTTATATCTAGCATTACCGATACCATATTTTTCTAAATCATTATGCCATTGGCCATATTTAATATATAAATCATATAAACCAACTAACCTTAATTCATCTTCTAGTTTTGAATCACCATAAGGAATTATAGTATCCTTGATAACTTCAAGTTTAAGTTCATTAATTAACAGTGATGGCAAAAATTTATCTTGTTTAACATAATTTTTATAAGATAATAATAAATTAGGTGTATTATAAATAAATTGTTTCAAACGATTATAAGCCAAAACATTTTTTTCAAATGAAGTAGAATAATTCAATAAATTTAAATCTAAATCATTTAAAAAACCATCTTCTTTGTTTATTATAGGACTACTTCCTAAATTAAATCCTAAATAAAAAACATAATCATCAGAAGAAAAAAACATTTGATTATCAACTAAATGAACTGCTTCTATATATTTTTTATAAGGATATTTTACCTTTTTAAATACAGCTTTTAAAAATGTTATACATTGTTTTGGCTCTTCATTAATCAATTCGTAATCATTAATTATATCAATTATAGAAGAATATAATTCATTTTTTTTATCTAATAAATCTAATATTTCATTGAAATTATTAAATTCTAAACATTTATTTAAAAAATCTTTTACTATAGTTGATGATAATATATTATTATATCCTTTAAATTCAATAGGAATTTGATAACTTTTAGCTAAACGATTTAATAAAAATAAATAGTCATCATTTGTATTTAAAATATAAATATTATTCAATGATACTTGTTTTTTAATCAATTCCTTTATTTTATTCATTACAAATAAAACTTCTTCTAATATTGTGTTAAATTCATACACTGTAGGTAAATATTTATTATCATTAATATCTAATTCATATACTTCTGTATAAAATGATACAGTATCTTTAATCTTATTATATTCTTTTGAATAATCTGGACATATAAATGTAACTGGAAATTGTTTTAATTTATGAAAAAATAAAGTATCTTTTTCAATTAAATTATTCATATTTAAATAATTTAATACAGATGTAATGCTGTCTAATTTGGGATTTAAATATTTTTTATTCTCAATCATTTTGACAGCTTTAATATATTCTAAACTCAAAGAATAACTAAAATTATATTCTTTCATTAATCTATATACAGCACTTTTTTTTACTGTGAAATTCATTTTATCTGTTAATTCATTTAAAGTTAAAAAAATATAATTTTTAATCCCTTTTACTTCTTTTAATATTTTTTCTTTAATTGAATTATTACAAATAATAAATCCTTCTTTTATTTGCATAAAATCACCTTCTCGTATAATATATCATCTATATATACATTATTTATGTATATTTTAAAAAAAGCTATAATTTTATAGCTTCTTTAAATATGTATTATTTCCATCGAAATCAATTAATTGTTCTTTATATAGAGAACCATATGCTCTTTTAAAAGCTTTTCTAGACATTTGGAAGTGTTTTTCTACATCTTCACTAGATGATTTTGCAGTTAAAGGCATAACATTATCATGTTCTTTTAAATATATCAAAATGATTTCTTTATCAGTATTCATTAATATTTCTTTATGTTCATTTAAACACCCATATGCCTCAGTATCAAGCATTTTAGTTATAGTAACTTCAACTTCTTCTCCTAAACGATATTTTCTTCTAAATTGTGATATAGGAACAAAAATATAAACCAAATCATAGCTAATTAATCCTATACCTTTATCAGCTATGCGTAATACTCTGGCTTTAACTTGTTCTTTTTCAGCATATTTAATATTTTTAGATTTTGCAGTAATATCAAAACGATTAACTGGCTTTGCTGTCAAGGAATTTTTCTTAATTTTTAATTCGCAATATAATAAATCATCTATATTAGGCCATTTTTCTAAATCATAAGGCAAATAATCCTTAGATATAAAAATATCTTTTGGTGTATTATTATCAATGAAAACACCAACACCTTCTATTTTATTGACAACAGAAACAAAATTAGGTTTATTAATCAATAAATTAGGTTTAGACATTGTTGCAGTTTTCCTATTTTCTTTATCAGTATAAACATATACATCAATTTCTTCATTTAATTCTAATTCATTTTTAGATTCTTTATAATGCAATAATATTTCCTCTACACCATCAGTAATCATGTATCCTAAATCTGATTTTCTTTTAACTGTTAAATGATTCACTTCACCTATATTAATCAATTTCTGTCACCATCCTTATAGTTTCTATCTGTTTGTTTTAAATACATTTCTTTTTTATCACTAAAATTATTTTTTTTCCTTTTTTCAATTTTTTTTATTAATTCTTTTTCTTTAGTTGTTAAAGTTTTCATATTTGAAGCTCCTTAATACCATTATTCAATAATATTTTTATTATTTCTTCAATATTCATTTCAGTTTCATAAGTATCATTTGATTTAACATAATAAAAAATTTCTAAATAATTTTTATCAATTGTATATAAAGTTAAACATTTAACAACTGGGTTAATAATTCTTAAATTATAGGATTTAATTGCATTTATATATATGCTAAAATCTTTTTTTGGTGTTAATTTTTTTAATAGCCAAGAAAGTCTTTGAAAATATATTTTTTCTTTTCCAATACTTATTATAAAATCAGCAGTACCTTCTTTATAAACATTCCCTTTATTTTGTTTTAAAAAAATAATACCGGGTCTATGTCCTTTTATTAATCTATTTGTTCTATATTCTAAAATGATTTGTTTGCGATTCATTAAAAACACCTATAATATTTATAAATCCTTTCTTATTTCAATTATAACATTATTAAATATAATTTACAATTTTATTGTTTAAAAATATATGTAATAGAATTTGCTAAATAGAAAAAAAGCTATTGCTAGCTTTTTATTCATAACGAATTAATGCGTATAATTTTTTACCTCTTCTAATAACAATAAATCTATTTTCAATAGCCATATCTTTATTCAAAACTATAGTTTCATCTGTTACTTTATCACCATTAAGAGCTACAGCACCATTTCTAATAAATTCTCTTGCTTCTCTTTTTGATGACGCAAGTTTTAATTCAATCAACGCATCAACTAAAGAAATTTCTCTTCCTGATAATGCTGGTAAATCATTAAATCCCATTTCTATTTCTTTAGCTGTTAAATCTTTTATATTACCACTAAACAAAGCTTTAGATATCTTCAATGCTTCTTCATATGCTTCACTTCCATGTAAGAATGTGATAACTTCTTTAGCTAATGCTTGATGAGCTTCTCTTAGATGAGGAGCATCATTATGTTTTCTTTCTAATTCTTCAATTTCTTCTTTAGATAAGAATGTTAAGAATTTTAAATAATCAATAACTTTAGCATCCTCAGTATTAATAAAGAATTGATACATTTCATATGATGAAGTTTTATTAATATCTAACCAAATAGCTTTACCATTTGTTTTACCAAATTTTGTACCATCGCTTTTAGTCAAAAGTGGCATTGTAAAACCATATACTTCTTTTTGTTCTTTTTTACGAACAAGTTCAATACCTGCAGTAATATTTCCCCATTGATCTTGTCCTGCAACCTGTAAAGTAACATTCTTATTTTTATTTAACCACCAAAAATCAAGAGCTTGCATAATCATATATGAAAATTCTGTATATGTTATACCAGCATCTAATCTTCTAGCAACTATATCTTTATTCAACATATAATTGACATTAAAGAATTTTCCAAAATCTCTTAAAAAATCAATAAAATTAATATCTTTACACCAATCATAATTGTTAACAACTTCGCAACCAAATAACTTAGTTAACTGATTTTTCAAACAATTAAAATTATGTTCAACTGTTTCTTTAGTAATCATTGGTCTTTCACTATCTGGTTTAGGATCACCAATTAATCCTGTACCACCACCAACTAAAATAATTGGATGATGACCAGCATCTTTTAATCTTTTACAAATTAAAAAACTAGAAAAATGACCTATATGTAAACTATCTCCAGTAGGATCTGTTCCTATATAAAAAGTCATTCCTCCATTATTTAATTTTTCTTTAACTGAAGGGTCAGAAACATCCTTAACAAGACCTCTCCATTCTAATTCTTCATAAATTCCCATTTTAATTTTCTCCTTTCATGTTTTAAAATAAAAATCCTTAAGCTAAAAGCCTAAGGACGAATTATCGCGGTACCACCTTAGTTCTATATTTCTATAGCACTCATATTATTTGTTTTTCAAGGAGTGTACTTCAAATTAGAAATACGGATTGTTTCCACCAACCACAATCTCTCTAATGCTAAATAACTAATTCTACTTAATTTCCTATCATCAAAACTATATATTTGTCGAATTACGCTTGATGAAGCGATAAGGTAATAATACCTTGTTTTGAGTAACTTCTTCTTGTTTCATATATTTTGTAAGAAGACGCATTGATACAGCACCAATATCATAAACAGGTGTATCAACACAAGTAAGTGTTGGTCTTGATAAAATAGCATATTTTGTATTTTGTAAGCCAACTACTGATATATCATCAGGAACATTAGCTCCTAAATCTTGAGCAACATTCATAAAACTTATCGCAATACTGTCACGTACTGCCAAAGCACCATCAATTTTATTATTAGGATAAAATTCTTTAAAATGTTGTGAATTAATTTTCACATCACCGCTAGTTCTAAATATTTTAGGTTCTAAACCAGCTTCTTGCATTGCATCTAAGTAACCAATTTCTTTTTGAGTATTAACTGAATATCTTCTCATAGTTGAAAATAAATAAATATCTTTTCTACCATATTCAATCATTCTTTTTGTTATTTCATATGTTGCAATTTCATAATTAATAGCAACAGTTGGAATATCATCATCTTCATAAAATACATTAGATAAAACAACTGGAATCATTGCGTCCTTAATAGCATCCATAGCTATTTTCATTTGAGCTTTTTCTAATTCATCATTTAGAAATAAAATTCCATCAACTTGTTCTGAAAGAACAGTACGCATTGCCTCTGTTATATCCTCATCGTTTGCAATAGAGAATAACTTAATAGAATATTCATACTTTTTAGCAATATCTTGTATACCACCAAGTAATTGAGCAGTAGCAGATCTCGAAACATCTGCAAGAATAATACCAATTGTAGTAGTTTTTCTACTTGCTAAACCTCTAGCAATAGCGTTAGGACGATATCCTAACTCTTTAATAACTCTTAAAACTTTATCTCTTGTTTCAGGATTAACTTTTTCAGGATTATTCATAACTCTACTAACTGTAGCTAAAGAAACCTTAGCAGCTCCTGCAACATCATATATTGTAGTATTTGCCATAGAAAATCGCCTCACAATTCGAAATTATTATACCATAATATGAAAATATTATCAATCATTTTCATATATACTTTTAAGATTTTTTTGTCATATTGTATCAATTATTATCAATCATTGAAAAATAATAAAAGTTGAAAGTATAAATGTACAATTGGTTCTATTATAATTGCAAATTTCTTATCATTGATGATTAAATTTTAATCAAATAATGGAAACTTTTTATATATATTAATTTAACAAACTTAACAAGTTTCTACAGAAATTGAATAGTCTTTATTTAGTCCTAATGAAGATAAACTATCTTTTTCTTTATTTAATACTAATTGTTGTCTTTTACTTACTGTTGAAGAGATCTTACTCTTAATAATTCATATCAGTTATTGTATTACTGTTCATTTCGGTACTAATTTTTAAATTAATATAAACATTTACAACATCTATACTTATATTATAAACAATTTAAAGTGTATCTATAATATCAGATAAATAATTTGCTGAAATTGCATTTTAGCTCTTACTTTATTTCGCTAGCACCCTCTTGAATACCTTGGATATTTATAAGTTTTTACAATATTCATATGATTCTTCGTCATTACTACAATGAACAAAATTGTATAAACCACCTAATATTACGCCATATAATAACCATTTTTCCAACAATGCTCACCAAATTATCTACATTATTTTCAATGAAATTATTAAGTATATTTCTGTCAAGGCCAAAAGACCTCCGACAAAAATAATATACTTTTTTTATTACTTTTTCCCAAAAAACAATAACGCATAATAAAACAATTTTTCCAACTGTAGCTGCAAAACTATTTTCAGTGTCTTTTTCACATATAGAAATTAGACCTAATCCAATTAACATACATACAATAGTAATCTATGCTTTTGTTTCACCAATAGTTTTAATTGAATCTATTATAAGTAATATACCTAAAATTACCACGAATAAATCAATAAGTGCCTTGGCAATATTACCTTAAAACTCAACAAACCAACCAAGTAAAATAGTAAATAAAATTTTTTCTATACAATTTCAAACTGTCCCCAACGTTTCTTCTTCCGTAGTTTCAAACTCAGACATTTTCTAAATCTTATTTATTTATAAATAATAACGTCCTACTTTTATTGTATATATTATCAATATTATTAAATAAGTTTTCTCGTAAAATCGTCAAAATCAGGATTATTCTTTTATTTTTTTGATATAGGCTTTATATTCATTATCTATTATACCGGCGCCTAAAAAACAAACAATTATATTATCTTTATCTTTTAAATGTTTAATAACTTTTTCATCATATTTATCAAAGCCCAACTTCGAGTACAATTGAGATTCTAAAGTTAAATCATGAAGTTCTCTTACACTAGTAAATAAGTCATATAAATATGTTTCATCAAATTTTAATAATATATTTTTATAATCATCAACAAAATAATTTAATCTTGATATTGTATGAGGTTCAAAAATGCATACTTTGTAATAATTACTATATTCTTCATTTAATGAATCTAAAACAGCTTCTATTTCAAGTGGATGGTGTGCATAATCATTTATTATAATTTGATTATTAATTATCTTTTTTTCTAATCTTCTTTTAGGCATTTCAAAATTATTTATTCTTTTTTGAATAATATAATCTTTCACATTTAATATTTTTGCTATTAAATATATCCCTACAAAGTCATAAGCAAATTTTTTCCCTATTATAGGTAAATTAAATATTTTCCTTAAAATTGATACCTTGCCTTTGTTATATTCAAATACAATGTCATTATCTTTATTCATTCCGTAAGTTATAATATTATCTGCTCTATAGGAAAATGAATCTCCATTTATTATACAAATTTTACTTTTTTTAGAAAAAGAAATAAATGCATTATCATACTCTTTTTTTGTTTTATAACAGTCTATATGATCATAATTAACATTTAATATTAAAGAAATATATGGATTATAATTAAAAAAAGTTTTATTATATTCACATGATTCTAATATGAAATAATCATCATTACCGACATTATATGAACCATCTCCAATTAATGCTGTTGTGTTATCTAATATTATAGATAACATTTTAGAACTAGTTGTTTTACCTGATGTTCCTGATATTGAAATTATTTTTTTATTTTTAAAATAATAATTTAAAAATTCAGGATATTTTTTGTATATAAATTTATTATCTATAATATATTTTGTTATTTTATGATTTAAATAAGCATTACCTATAATATAATAATAACTTTTCTTTAAAGTATAATTATTAAAATTTTCAAGTTTTATATTGTCATTTTCATTAATTGTATAAAAATCATTTGAAGCATCAACACCTCGAACAATATGACCTGTTCTTGATAATATTTTTGCAAGAGAACTTAAGGCAGCTCCTTTAATCCCAACCAAATAAAAAAACATAAAATCACCACTACATTATATGCAAG
>CAYTVE010000008.1:0-38135 GCA_964441815.1 uncultured Anaeroplasmataceae bacterium
CGAAAAAAATCGACTAGGGTGTGAAGTTGTATCAAAATAGACTGACTTTGCCATTAGTTGATTAATCTTGATGCAGTAAATGTATTGAGATTTTTATAGGAGTTATGCTTGGTGACAATCTAGATAATGAATATTTTATCATGAAATCCCAATTTGAAAATTTTTTTAATGTTACTTATTTGATATTATCATTTATTTTATTAGGTGCTATTATTTCCATAATTGGATCAATCATAAATAAAAAATGAAATTTAGTAATATTTATTAGTAATCGTTTGTTTTTTTTGAATTCAAATATGCTTATATTGTTTATTGAAATGAGGTGATATTTTGATTAAAATGTATAAAATAGTTTCTGTATTTTTCATATTGTTTTTGTTTCTTTTATGTTCATGTGAACCAAAAAATTCAAACATACTATCAGATTATCCAAATTCAATATGGGTTTCTGATGATAATTTTATTTGTAAGGTAGAGATATCTATTAATTCCTCATCAGAAATTACAAGTATTATTACTTATCAAGAACAAAGCATAAATTTTAATAATTATATTATTAGTGAAATAATTTATTTTATATCACTCGATAATTCAAAAAAATTCACTGTAAAGCATAACTATGTTAAACAAGATTCTATTTTATCGTGTTCAGTTAAGAAAAGTGATATTTTAACAATATTTGATATTAATAATTATAATGAGAATGATGAAATTTCTTTTGATTTGATTAAGTGTTATTGAGTTTAGTAATTGGTAAATTTAATATATCTACCTATCTCACTAAGTTTATTTGCTTGGTGAGATTTTTTTGTTGTCAAGTCTTTTATTATAAAAATACAGTGATATAATATCTTGGTTTTAAGAAATAAGGAATGACAGATTATTGTATGAGTTATTTGTTTTAATAATGTCATCATCTATTGTTGAAGATTTATCATATAAAAATATATAACTAAACATCATTCAATATAAAAGTGGAAAGTTGTAATATTATTTTGAATTTAATATATTAAATATCAATTTAAATAAATGATGATAAACAAAACAATAAAAAATATAATAAACAATAGTTGTAAAAAAACTACTTTATAATAAATGGTCTGACAACCTAAATATTAAAAAATAGGCAATTATATGACAATAAAATCCAATTATGATTCTAGTTTGTAGAATACATGATTGATTTGTAGATATAATATTGTTTAACATTAAAATATCGTAGAAAAGAAATATATCGTAAAATGCGAGGGATTGGAATAAATGAATACTAAAATCATTAATATTTGAATATTATTTCGTCAAAATATATAAAACTTAGAAAATCTAATAATTGTGCTTCCCATGTTTTTTCACAGTGTATTCCTTTTTCACTAACAACCAATCTTACATTTCCTTTTTTATCTTTAATTAATTTATATAAATCTAAACTAGTATTATAATATATATTAGTGTCAGAGCCATCTGATGTTTCATTTTTTCCGACATATAAAAATAGTTTTATTTCTTTTTTAAAATAATTATTTATAAATTTATTAACAGCTTCCTGACAAATAAATGTAGCTGTTGAAAAAGCTGCAATACCTTTAAATTTATTGTATTTATAGCCTAAATATATAGCAGTCATTGCAGCTAATGAAGAACCATAAATATATCTATTTTTAGTTGTATTATAATTGTTATCTATATAAGGAATTATTGTTTTTATTAAATCTGTACAAAAATTATGACAAATAGAAGTATCGTTATTAGACCATTGACTAAATTCTTTATTAGTGATTTCAAATGGTGTATATTCATTTATTCTACCTATTTCGCTTGGAGTATTATAAATTCCTATACCTATTATTTTTTGATTTGTAATATTGGCTATATAATCAAAATGTTTAGTTGCACGAATAGATCTTTTAAATGTAGCGTTTTTATCTAAAAATGCATTTTGCCCATCTAAAAGATAAATAGTATCGTATTTTATTTTTTCGTTATAATTTTTGGGAAATGAAATCTCTATTTTAATTTTTTTATCACTTATAGGTAAGTATAACTCAATATATTTAATCATTTTGAAACACCTCATCATTTATTATATATTAAATAAGAATAATTTTCATTATAATATTTTTATTTAATGAAAAATAATGTATAATTAAATAAAAGGGGGTTACTATGGTAGAAGCAGTTGTTTATTATTCAAAATGTGGTCATAGTCTAGTCTATGCAAAAGAACTATCAACTAAATTAAATTTACCACTTTATACAATAAAGAAGGCTAAAAAAGTATTACCTAAAAAAAGTAGTATTATTTTTGTTAGTTGGTTAAAAGAAGACAAAATAATGAAATATGATTCAGTTTTAAGATTTAAAATAGATAGTGTATGTGCAGTTGGTATCATGGCAAATGATGAGGAGAAATTTATTAATGTTAAACAAAAAAACCAATTATATTCAAAATTATTTTGTTTATCTGGTGGCATAAATAAGAAAAAATTAGGACTTAAAAATAAAATTTCTTTAAAGTCTATTGAAAATGAATTATCATTTAAGTTATTAGACAGTGGTCTAAAGAAGAGTGAAATCAGAGCCTTAGATGCTATAATTCATAATCTTGATTATGTTGATCTAAAAGAATTAAATCAAGTTATAAATTTATATCAAGAATCTAATAACTTTTCTTGATATAGGTGATTTTTTTTGTTAAAATTAAAATAGAATAGGAGTTGATATTTTGTTAAAATCATTATGGTTAAAAATTAAAGAAGCTTTAATATCAGTTCTTCCTGTTACACTAATAGTATTAATATTATATTTTACTCCATTAGTTAATTTAACTAATTATGAGTTAGTAGTATTTATAGTATCTGCTTTATTACTTATTTTAGGTATAGGATTATTTAATTTAGGTGCTGATATGGCGATGCAACCAATGGGAGAACAGGTAGGAGCTTCATTAATGAAATCTAAAAAGATTAAAATTATTGTTATAGTATGTTTTATGATGGGGCTTCTTATTACTATTGCTGAACCTGATTTATCTGTTCTTGCATCTCAGGTATCAGCTGTTATAAATCCAACATTATTAACTATTTCTGTTGGCGTTGGGGTAGGATTATTTTTAGTACTTGCTGTTTTAAAAATTATTTTTAAAAAAGATTTATCTTTTATGCTTATGTTTTTTTATATGTTGATGTTTGCATTTGCATCACTTGTTATATTAAGTGGTAATGGTGATTTTTTATCTTTATCATTTGATTCTGGCGGAGTAACAACAGGACCAATAACAGTTCCATTTATAATGGCGCTAGGTGTAGGTGTTGCTTCAACAATAGGTGGTAGGAATGCTAGTGAAAATAGTTTTGGTTTAATAGCTTTATGTTCTATTGGTCCTATTTTAGCAGTATTAATATTAGGTGCTACAATGAAAGGTGATATACCTTATGCTGATCCAGATTATAGCGTAAATCCTGATTTTTGGAAAACATTTTTCAATACACTAGGTTCAGTTTCAAAAGAAGTATTATTAGCATTAGGCTTAATTGTAATTTTCTTTATGATTATCGAACTAATTTTTATTAAATTGCCAAGAAAAAAATTAGTTCAAATTGGTGTTGGTATTATATATACATTTGTTGGACTTGTTATATTTTTAACTGCAGTAAATATAGGATTCTTACCTATTGGATACATAATGGGAAAAAGTATTGCAAGTTTTGACCCTGTATTTATAATTTGTTTAGGATTTATCTTGGGATTTGTTGTTGTATTAGCTGAACCAGCAGTTCACGTATTAAATAAGCAGGTAGAAGAAGTTACAAATGGTGGTGTATCAAAACGAGCCATGTTAATAGCTCTTGCGGTAGGTGTAGGTATATCTATTGGTCTTTCGATGATTAGAATAGTATTTGATTTTTCAATTTTATATTATATAATCCCTGGATATTTTATATCGTTAGGATTATCATTTTTTGTTCCTAAAATGTATACTGCCATAGCATTTGATTCTGGTGGAGTTGCATCTGGTCCTTTAACATCTAGCTTTATTTTACCTTTCGCAATAGGTGCTTGTGTTTCTATATATGGTAATGCTGATAAGGTTTTAAGTGATGCGTTTGGTATTGTTGCAATGGTTGCTATGACACCACTTATTACAATTCAACTTTTAGGTTTTAAAGCTGTATTTGTAAAGCGTATGAAGGAAAAGACAAGAATGAAAAAGATTGTTAGTGCTGATGATGAACAAATTATTCATTTTATGTGAGGTTTAATATGGCTGAAGAAAAAATAGTAAAAAAAAGACAAAGAAAAAATACTGTTGTAAAAAAAGAAGATGGCTTAACTGCTCCTAAAAAATTAAATATATTAGTGACTATTGTAGATAGATCAAAAGCTGATTTTTATTTAGATACTTTAGAGGGTTATGAGATAAATTTACAAACTGTTATATTTGGAAAAGGAACAGCTCCTTCTGAAATACAACAATATTTAGGACTTTCACAAATGGGAAAAGCAGTGATTTTTAGTATAGTTAAAGAAGAAAATGTGAAAAAAATATTAGCTGATTATGAGGATAAATATTTTAAAACAAAAAATGGTAAGGGTATTGCTTTTACAATTCCAATATCTTCAATGATTGGTGTATTAATTTATCAATTTTTATGTAACAATTATGAAAATAAAGGAGTGATTTAAATGGGACAATACGAGGTTATTTTTTGTATTGTAGATGCTGGTTTTTCAGATAGTGTTATGTCAGCAGCTAGAGAATGTGGTGCTGGTGGTGGAACAGTTTTAAATGCTCGTGGAACAGCTAAAGAAGAAACAGAAAAATTATTTAATATTTCAATACAACCA
The DNA here is from genome assembly GCA_964441815.1 of uncultured Anaeroplasmataceae bacterium. Lineage (GTDB taxonomy): Bacteria > Bacillota_I > Bacilli_A > Acholeplasmatales > Anaeroplasmataceae > Pelethenecus. The sequence goes on from CAYTVE010000008.1 coordinate 4,846, forward strand.
GAAAAAGAAATTGTTTTAATTTTAATTGATAGTTCTATTAAAGATAATATTTTACATACTTTATACAAAGAAGTTGGATTGAACACTGAAGCTCAAGGAATAGTATTTAGTGTTCCTGTTAATAATGTTGTTGGTCTTTCAAAGAATAATAGTGAAGAATAATTTAAATTAGAATAGGAATAAAACTTTGGATTCCGTATAACAACGCATGAGCTAGCTTATATTGATAATCATTAGTCAATAATAAGGCTAGCTCTTCTTTATTTGACATAAATCCACATTCTACTATACAACATGGAATAATTACTTTATTTAACAAATATATATTTTCTCTACAGACTATTTCTCTATTTGTATTTTTTAAAGTATATTCAATATTTTTCTTTAAATGTGAAGCTAATACTTTGTTATATTCGTTAATATTACTATAGAATATTTGAGCACCTTTATATTTTTCTATACTAAATTTATTTAAATGAATAGAAAGTGCTAAAATAGCATTAGAATTATTTATATTATTAATTCTATAAAGCATATCCTTTTTTTTGTTAAATGGTACTCCACCAAAATCGCAATCTATTGTTCTAGTTAAAATAACGTTAATAGAATTATCTTCAAATACTTCCTTTATTTTTAACGCAATATCTAAAGCTATATTAGCTTCTTTTATATTATTAATTACAGCACCACCATCAATTCCACCATGCCCAGCATCAATGTAAATTGTTATTTTATTTTTTGTATTAATAGCTTTTACAGAAAAAATAAAAATAAAATAAGTTGATATGAGAATGAAAATATATATTTTTTTCAAATTTTTAATACACCTCAAATAATTTTATGTTGATAATTAGAATAAATATTACATTATATATAAATTTATGATAAAATAAAAATTAGTTTTTAGTTATTTAATTGTTTTTTAAAGGAGTGGTTTTGTTGAGTTTTGTAACATTTGATAAGGTTGTCAAAAAATATCTTGCTGGAAGTCAAGAAATAATAGCTAATGATGAAATTTCGTTTTCTATAAATGAAGAAGAATTTTGTGTTATTGTTGGCCCTTCTGGAGCAGGTAAAACAACTATTTTAAATTTACTAGGTGGAATGGAACAAAATGATTTTGGTTCTATTTTAATTGATAATAAAATTGTAAGTGAAATGAATGAAAAACAGTTAACAAATTATCGTAGATATGATGTGGGATTTGTTTTTCAATTTTATAATTTAATGCCTAATTTAACTGCATTAGAAAATGTTGAAATAGCATCAGAAATTTGTAAAAATCCTTTAGATGCAAAAGAAGTTTTAAAGAAGGTTGGTTTAGAAGATAGAATAAATAATTTTCCTGCCCAATTATCAGGTGGTGAACAACAACGTGTTTCTATAGCACGAGCTATTGCTAAAAATCCAAAAATACTATTATGCGATGAGCCAACTGGAGCCCTAGATTATCAAACAGGTAAAAATATTCTTAGACTACTTTATGATACTTGTAAAAATTCTAAAAAAACTGTAATTGTTATAACTCATAATAATGCTATAACTCAAATGGCAGATCATATTATTAGGATAAAAAATGGTAAAGTAGTAGACGATTATTATAATGATAAACCTCTACCTATTGAAGAGATTGAATGGTGATATTATGAAAAAAACTTTTTTTAAAACCATTTTAAGAGACTTCAAAAAAAATATAACTAGATTAATTGCTATTGTTGCAATAGTAGCTTTAGGTGTAGGATTTTTAGTAGGGTTATTATCATCAACACCAGATTTAGAAAATTCAATGAATAATTATTATAATGAAACTAATACTTATGATATTTTAATTAAAAGTACGATTGGATTTTCTAAATATGATATAGAAAGTTTAAAAAAGGATATTGATTTAATAGAATATATTGAAGGATATAATCAAATGGATTATATTTCATCATATAATAATGAAAAAATATATATTAGAAAAGTAATGTTTGATTTATCATCGCAAATAAACAAAATTTCATTAATTGATGGTAGATTACCAACAAATAATGATGAGTGTTTAGTTCAAAATTTCGGTATTTTCTCCAAGAAAAATTCAATTGGAAAAAAAATGATAGTGGAAGAAAAAGAATTTACAATTGTTGGTGTATGTAATAGTCCACTATATTATTATCATTTTCAAGAGGTTTCAACAATAGGCGACGGATCTTTAGATTGTATTATATATACTGAAATAAACGATGATTCAGAAATAACTGACATTTCGATTAGATTAAAAGATTCCGATAATTATCATTCATTTAAAGATGAATATTTTAAATATATTAAACCTATAGAAAAACAAATAAGTGATTTATCTAATAAATATTTAGAAAACAGATTTAATGATTTATATAATGATTTTTTAGAAGAATTTGAAAATAATTTATTACTTCAAGGTTATAGTCAATTAGAAATATCAAAAATGATAGAACTACAAAAAGAAGAAATTAGACAAAATTTATTATTAGAATTAGGTCAAATGAAATGGTATATTTTAAATAGAAATGATAATTTAAGTTACACTACATATAAAAGTAATGCTATAAAGGTTCAAAATGTTTCCATAGTATTTCCTTTCTTTTTCTTTTTTATTGCAGCATTAATTTCTTTAACATCTGTTAGTAGATTAGTAAGTGAAGATAGAACATCTATAGGAACATTAAAGTCATTAGGATATTCTAATATTAAAATTTTGAGTAAATATATAATTTATGCATTATTTGCATGTTTAATAGGGTGTATATTAGGATTATTAATTGGAGTATATTTTTTGCCTTCAGTAATTTATTATTGTTACAATACATTATTTGTTATGCCCAAAGGGTATTTTAGTTGGCATTTATGGTGTGTTTTATTATCAACTATTTCAATGTGTTTAGTTATTTTTATAGTAATGATTTATGTTTGCTTTAAATCATTACATGAAAAACCTAACGCCTTACTTATTCCTAAGGCTCCTAAACCAGGCAAAACATTATTGTTAGAAAAATGTAATTTTATTTGGGGAAAAATGAAATTTAAATATAAATCTTCAATTAGAAATATATTTCGTTTTAAAAGAAATTTAATAATGATGATTGTAGGTGTTGGAGGTTGTACAGGATTAATGCTTATTGGATTAGGATTAAATGATTCTTTAACATCTCCTGCTAAATTACAGTTTAATGATGTATTATATTATGATATTTCATTATCAATTAATAAAGAAATTAATTTAGATTTTTTTAATGATAGTGAAATTATATTTTTATATAAAGAAGATGGTATAGTTAATGAAAATGAAAACTATAAAGTTGAAGTATTATATTCTAGCGATAATATTTGTAATTTTATTAATTTGGAAAAAGATGCATTGCCTAATGATGGAGTTATTATCTCCAGTGAACTTGCCGAAAAATTTAAATTAAAAAAAGGTAGTTACATAGATGTTTTAGTAGAAAATGAAAGTAAAACTTTTTTGGTTTCTAGTATTTTTAGTAATTATATAGGAAACTATATAATAGTGAATAATTCAGATAAAATAAATAATATGGTTTATATTAAATTAGGAGAAAAAGATAATAATAATTTTGATGATATTATGCAAAAAATTTATTTAATAGATGGTTCTATATCAGTTACTAATTTAAATTCAAATAAAGAAATGTATGCCAATTTAACAAGTGGAACAGAATTTATTGTTCTAGTTATTGTTTTATTTTCTGGTCTATTAGCCATTATTGTTATTTATAATTTAACTAATATTAATATAAATGAAAGAATAAAAGAAATAGCTACTTTGAAGGTACTTGGTTATCATAGAAAAGAAATATTAGGTTATATTTATCGTGAAATAATTATAATGAGTATTTTAGGTATTTTAGTAGGCTTTATTATTGGTCCATTATTAAATATTTTTGTTATGGATAAAATTTCAAGTCCGGGTCAAATGTTTAATAAAATTCTATCACCAATTAATTATTTATATGCTACATTAATTACAAGCTGTTTTGTAGGAATAGTTCTATTGTTGTTTATTCCTAAAATAAGAAAAATTAAAATGGTTGAATCTTTAAAATCAGTGGAATAAGGAGGATGTATGAACGATATATTTATATCTTATAAAGTACATAATCGTGCTACTGCTATAGAATATTATAAAAAATTAATATCATTAAATTATATCGTTTGGTTCGATCAACTAGTTCCAAAAGATGGTGATTTTAAAGAATTTATTGAAAAAAACATTAAAGATACTAAATTAGTCATATGTTTATTGAGTAAAGAATGTCTTATAGATAATTGGGTTTTATATCAAATAAATCTTGCAAAAAAATATGATAAAAAAATAGTATATATTGCTCTTGATAATACTAATTGGTCTAATTATAATGACTATATATTAAATGATAATATTTATGAAGATATAAATGATTTAAATATAGATAAATTATTTGAAATAAAAAAATATAATAAAATAATATTACCTATTATATATAGTTTATTCTTAATTGTTTTTGGATGTATTCTTTTATTTCAAAATATTAAATTCTTTAATTTGAAATTAAATAATGTCAATGGTACTATTTCAATAATTACGGGTACTATATTATTATTTACAATTATAAAAAATAAAATTGTATGTATTGTTTCATCTTGTATAAGTATTATATTTTTAATTTTTATAATATATTTATTTCCACCTAATTATATATCAGGAATATCGATTAATCCAATTTATTATTTATTGTTAATTAATCTCGGTTTTTATATTATTTATTCAAAGTATAATAATATTTTAAGAATAGTATTTGGTTTATTTTATTCTATATTTTTAAGTGTATTTTCATTTGTATTAAGTGTTTTTGTAAACTATTTTTTCGGTTTCGATATTTCATTTATTAATATAATAATTTTATTAGGATATTTTTCGTATAATTATTTTAATATAAGAAATTAACAAAAATTGTCGTAAACATTTAAAAAATGTTAAAAATGGTATATAATATAAAAAGATAAGGAGTGATTTTATAATGAAAATAGATATTATTTCAGGATTTTTAGGTTCAGGAAAGACAACATTTATAAAACGTCTTTTAAACTCGAAATTAAAAAATGAAAAAGTTGTATTAATAGAAAATGAATTTGGTGAAATATCAGTTGATACTGATTTTTTAGCGGATACAAATATAGATGTTAAAGAATTATCACAGGGATGTATTTGTTGTAGTTTATTTGGTGATTTTTCTAAATCATTAAATGAAGTTGTTGAAAAATATAATCCAGATAGAATTTTAATTGAACCATCCGGAGTTGGTAAATTATCTGATATTATAAATGCAGTTAAAGATGCAAATTTAAGTAATTGTTTAAATTCGTTAGTATGTATGGTAGATGTTAATAAAGCTAGAATGTATTCAAAAAATTTTGGTGAATTTTTCTTAGATCAAATCAAATCGGCACATACTATTATTTTATCTAGAACAGATATTGCAAGTTCAACTAGAGTTGAAGAAGCTATAGAGATAATAAGAAGCTATAATAAAGAAGCCTTATTAGTTACCACACCCATAAAAGAACTTAATGATGAAGAATTATTTAATGCCTATGATGGTGTTATTGAATATACACTAGATGATTTATTAAATGAAGCTAATGAACATCATTGTTGTGGACATCATCACCACGCCGATGAAGAGTGTGGTTGCGGACATCATCACCACGCCGATGAAGAGTGTGGTTGTGGACATCATCACCATGACGATGAAGAGTGTGGTTGTGGACATCATCACCACGCCGATGAAGAATGTGGTTGCGGACATCATCACCATGACGATGAAGAGTGTGGTTGTGGACATCATCACCATGACGATGAAGAATGTGGTTGCGGACATCATCACCATGACGATGAAGAATGTGGTTGTGGACATCATCACCACGCCGATGAAGAATGTGGTTGTGGACATCATCACCACGCCGATGAAGTTTTTAATTCCATTGGGTTTGAAACAGCTAAGAGGTATGATTTAGAATCTGTAAAAAAAGCATTGGATGATATGGCTAATGGTAAATATGGTATGATAGTTCGTGCCAAAGGTGTTTTATGCGATAATGATGGCAAGTGGTTTGAATTCAATTTAACTGTTGCAGAGGTTTCTATTAATGCTTGTAATCCAAGACCTATTGGTAAAATATGTGTAATAGGCTCTCATATAGATAAAAATATTATTAAAGAATTATTTTAGGTGATTATATGGTAGAAGTTCCAATTTTTATTGTTAATGGTTTAATTGAAAGTGGAAAAACAACTTTAATTAAAGAAATAATTGAAAATAACGTATCATATCAATCAGGCGCTACTGTTGTTGTTTCTTGTGAAGAAGGGGAAGTAGAATATGATAAAGAATGGCTTGAAGAATATGATGTTACTTTAGTTAGAGTAGAAAAAGAAAGTGATTTAACAGCTGATTTGTTTTTTGACATAGATGAAAAATATAAGCCAGTCCAAATTGTATTAGAATATAATAGTTTCTATAATATGGATAATTTAGAATTTCCTGAATATATGCCTGTTTATCAACAGGTTACATTAATTGATGCAAAGACATTTGGTTTATATTTTAATAATATGCGTCAAGTTTTTAATAATTTAGTTAAATTATCATCATTAATTATTTTTAATAGATGTGATGGAGTTAATGATTTAGGTTTATATCGTAGACAAATAAGAGCTTTAAATCAAGAATGCCAAATAGGTTTTGAGGGTAAAAATGGACAATTAACTTCAATGCTTGATGAGGATTTACCATATGATATTACAAAGAATACTATTGTATTAGAAGATAGTGATTATCCAACATGGTATATTGATGTTTTCGATAATTATGAAAAATATATTGGTAAAACTATTAAATTTAAAACATTTGTTAGAGATGTATTAGAAGATACAATTGTTGTAGGTAGAAATGTTATGACATGCTGTGAAAATGATATTCAATTTCTAGGCTACGAAGTTAAAAATGTTAATGAATTAGTTGCTATAGGTGAATGTATATTCCTTGAGTGTGTTATTTGTCATGAATATTCTAAAGTGGCAGAAGATGAGGTTGTTATTTTAGAAGCTAAAAAGATTTCTCATCTTCCTAAAGAAAATGATGAAGTTTTATCTTTTTAAATAGAAATTGCTCATAGTTGGGCTTTTTCTTTATTATGAGTAATGTAGGTGATTTTATGGAAAAACAATTTGATATAGATAATCAAGGCCAAACAATAGAACTGGGCAATAAAATAGGAAGGTTATTGAAGACAGGTGATGTTGTTCTTTTAATTGGTGATTTATCTGCTGGCAAAACTACTCTAACAAAAGGTATAGGTTTAGGTTTGGGCGTTACTAAAATAATCAATTCACCGACCTTTACTATTGTTAAGGAATATAAGGGAAATTTTACTAAATTATATCATTTAGATTTATATCGTCTTGATGGATTAAATAGTGATTTTGATTTAGAAGAGTATATAAACGGCGATGGCATATGTGTTATTGAGTGGCCTTATCAAGTTAAAGAAATATTACCTGATGAATATTTGCTTATTAATATTGAATTAAAAGAGGATAGCAAAAGATTAATAAAAGTAGAAGCATTTGGAACATATTATGAAGGGGTATTAGAAAAACTATGAAAACATTAATTATTGATTCAGCAACTAACATATTATATACATCCTTAGTTATTGACGACAGTATAATCTATGAATCTTATGTTCCAGGTAAAAAGGATCATGCTAGTGTTATATTAGTTGAAGTTGAAAAAGCTTTAAAAAAAGCTAAAGTTAATTTAGTTGATATAAATAAAGTTATAGTTGGAGTTGGACCAGGCTCATATACAGGTGTTAGAATGGCTGTTGCAGTGGGGAAAATGATTGCTACATTAGAAGAAAAAATAGAATTATACGAAATTTCTACTTTGAAACTAATTTCTAGTGGCTATGAAGGAATAGTTTATGCTAGTATAGATGCAAGAAGAGGAAATTGTTTTGGTGCTATATACAATCCGATTATTGATCAATTTATTATAGATGAAGCATTAATTGAAAGAAGTATTATAGAAACTAATCAGTATGATTTTACATCAACAGAAGATTTATTTAAAGTCAATCCATTAAGAGTGATTAAATATGCTAAAAAAGTATTAGAGCCAAGAACGCTTATACCTAATTATTTACGTGATACTGAAGCTGAGAGGAATTTAAAGTGATAAGAAAATATAATAAAGAAGACATTAAAAGAATTGTTGAATTGGAAAAAGATAATCTTTTGTCTTCTTTAGAAGAATCGTATTATTTAACGGATCTTAATAATCCTTTTGCTTATCATTATGTTATTGAAGAAGATAATCATATTATTGGTTTTGTATCATCATTATACGATGGTTTTTCTTTAGAAATATTAAATATAGTTATTGATAGAAATTATCAATCTAAGGGATATGGTTTAAAAATTTTAACGTATGTATTAGATGAAATAATGCCTAACAATGTTTCGTTGGAAGTTAGAGAATCTAATGTTAAAGCTATAAATCTTTATAAAAAATTGAATTTTAAAGAAATAAGAAAAAGAAAAAATTATTATTCAAATAATGAAAATGCAATAGTAATGCAAAAGATTTATGATGATAAAAGAGATATTATTAATTTAGAAGCAATTTTGTTTTCTAAAAAAAATGGTATTAAATATAATAATGATTTTAAAGAAAGATATGCTTTGAATTATTATGATATTTTTGATTATAAAATTGAAACATTAGCGGATTTTAAATATAATGATTATATTTTGTTTATTTCTAATTGGATAGATTATAAATTATTTAAAAATTTTGAAATAGATAAATCTTCTTTAATGCATGTTAATGCTTATAGATATAACTCAATTAGCTATCGTAAATATGATATTTATGATAATAAATTAGATAATTATTTAAATTATATTTATAATCGTAATTTAAAATTTGGTAGTATTTATTCATCTAAATATAGTGAATATAGTTATAAAAATATATTAGAAAATAAAGAAAAAGTTTTCATTATTGAAGATAAGTCATCTATAATCGCTAGTGTAAGAATATATGAATATTATAATAGTATTTTTATATTTGATTTATTTGTTCAAGAAAATTATAGACATAGAGGAATGGCTTCTTTTTTAATTGATAGATGTATTAAATATGCTATTGATATTAATAAAATAGAAGTATATTTAGAAGTTGATTTAAATGATACAGTAATTAATATGTATAAAAAAATGAATTTTAAACGTATTTTAGATTATTATGAGATATTAAATGTAAATAGTTAATATTTCTTTTAAAAAAATGCTTTTATTTACTACCTTTTTTTTGATAAATAGGTTATAATAGCGTTATCTATCTATTTATATACTTTGTTTTGGAGGGGTATTATGGAAGAAGTAAATAATTATATTAAAACATTAATGGCAGACGATTTAAAAGAAGGTAGAGTTAATGAAATTATAACTCGTTTTCCTCCTGAACCTAATGCCTATTTACATATTGGACATGCTCGTGCAATTATAACAAATTTTGAATCTGCAAAGGCTTTTGGTGGTAAGACAAATCTTAGATTTGATGACACTAATCCGACAAAAGAAGATAATGAGTATGTTGAAGCTATCAAAGAGGATTTAAAGTGGTTAGGCTATACACCTAATAATATTTACTTTGGTAGTGATTATTTTGAAAAAACATATGAAAAAGCTGTATTATTAATAAAAAAAGGTTTAGCATATGTAGATGATTTATCCCAGGAAGAAGCATCTTTATATAGAGGAACTTTGTTTGAACCTGGTAAAAATTCACCTTATAGAGATAGAAGTGTTGAAGAAAATTTAGATTTATTTACAAGAATGCGTGCTGGTGAATTTAAAGATGGTGAAAAAACATTACGTGCTAAAATAGATATGGCTAGTCCTAACATTAATATGCGTGATCCTATTTTATATCGTATAATTCATATTCATCATCATAGACAAGGTGATAAATGGTGTATATATCCTATGTATGATTTTGCTCACCCATTACAAGACAGTTTTGAAGGAATTACACATTCTTGTTGTTCTTTAGAATTTGATAATCATAGAGTACTTTATGATTGGGTATTAGCTAATACAGAAGTAGAACATATTTCACATCAATATGAATTTGGACGTTTAAATATAACTGGTATGGTAATGTCTAAACGTTATTTAAGAACGTTAGTTGATACTAAAAAGGTTAGTGGATATGATGACCCAAGAATGCCTACATTAGTCGGATTAAAAAGAAGAGGTTTCACTCCGGAGGCTATAAAGAATTTCATTATTTCAACTGGATTATCAAGAGTTAATTCTACAGTCGAATATAGTGCCTTAGAAGAAGCTTTAAGAGATGATTTAAAGATGAAAGCATTAAGACCTTCTGCAATAATCAATCCTGTTCTTGTTCAAATTGATAATTATCCTGAAGGACAAATAGAATATTTAGATTGTCCAAATAATACAGAAAATGAAGACTTAGGTTCAAGAAAAATTGCATTTAGTAAATATGTTTATATTGAAAGAGATGATTTTATTGAACAAAAACCTAACAAAAAATGGAAAAGATTAGCATTAGGTGTTGAAGTTAGATTAATGCATGCTTATTTTATTACTGCAACTAGTGTAGAAAAAGATCAAGATGGCAATATTACACTAATTCACGCTACATATGATCCGCTAACAAAATCTGGTTCTGGATTTAATGAACGTAAACCAAATGGTAATATTCATTTTGTAGAAAAAACAACTGCAATTAAAGCCACATTTAATTTATTTGAAGATTTATTCATGCCAGAAACAGAAGAAAATAAAGAGTTGGATTTCATTGAAAGATTAAATCCAAATTCATTAACTGTTGTTAATGGATATGTTGAAGCTTCTTTAAAAGATACTAAACCATTAGATCATTTTCAATTTGTTAGAAATGGTTATTATACAACTGATAAAGATAGTACAAGTGATAATTTAATATTTAACTGTACAGTTAGTCTTAAATCATCATTTAAATTATAATAAAATAATAGGGACTACGTTAGTAGCCCCAATTTTTAAGAAGGAGACAAGAACATTATGTTGAAGACAATAAATTTAGGTTTACAATATGGTTCAAGAAAATTATTTGAACATGTTGATATTACTTTTACTAAAGGTAATTGTTATGGAATAATAGGTGCTAATGGTGCTGGAAAATCAACTTTTTTAAAATTATTATCAGGAGAAATAGAATCTACAACTGGCGAAGTTGTTTTAGATAAGAACGAAAGAATGTCTGTTTTAAAACAAGACCAAAATGCGTATAATGATAAAACTGTATTAGATACGGTTTTATTAGGTCATCCAAGATTAATAGAAATTAAAGAACAAAAGGATGCTTTATATTCTAAAGATGATTTCACTGAGGAAGATGGTATATTAGCTGCAGAACTAGAAGGTGAATTTGCTGAACTTGGTGGTTGGGAAGCTGAAACAGATGCTGAAACATTATTAAATGGTATTGGTGTTGATAGTATGTATCACTATACTCTTATGGGTGATTTAGACGCTAAACTTAAAATAAAAGTATTATTAGCTCAAGCATTATTTGGTAATCCTGACATTTTACTTTTAGATGAACCTACTAATAATTTAGATTATAAATCAACTAGATGGTTGGAAAATTTTTTACTTAATTTTGAAAATACAGTTCTAATTGTATCTCATGATAGACACTTTTTAAATAATGTTTGTACACATATTTGTGATGTCGATTTTGGTAAAATCAAATTATATGTAGGTAACTACGAATTTTGGTATGAATCTAGTCAATTAGCTTTACAACAAGCAAAAGACCAAAATAAAAAGAGTGAACAAAAAGTTAAAGAATTACAAGAATTTATTGCAAGATTCTCAGCTAATAAATCTAAATCAAGACAAGCAACATCACGTAAAAAATTATTAGATAAAATTAAAATTGAAGATATAGAACCTTCTTCAAGAAGATATCCATATATTGGTTTTAAACCACTAAGAGAAGTTGGTAATGATATTCTTTTTGTTGAAAATTTAAGTAAACCAGGTATTTTCGAAAATCTAACATTTACTGTTAATAAAAATGATAAAATTGCATTTCTAGCAGAAAATTCAGTTATAATTACTACATTATTTAATATTTTATCAGGAAAGGATACTGATTATACTGGTAAATTCAAATGGGGTATAACAACATCAACTGGTTTTTTGCCACAAGAAAATAAAGATTATTTTAATAAAGATTTATCACTAGTAGATTGGTTAAGACAATATTCTAAAGAAGATCAAACAGAAAGTTTTATAAGAGGTTGGTTAGGTAGAATGTTATTTAGTGGTGAAGAATCTTTAAAAAAATGTAATGTGTTATCAGGTGGAGAAAAGGTTAGATGTATGTTTGCAAAACTAATGCTTGAATCTCCTAATATTTTAGTATTAGAAGACCCTACTAATCATCTAGATTTAGAATCAATAACAGCATTAAATGAGGGTATGAAAAACTTTAAAGGAAACATATTATTTTCAAGTCATGATGCCGAATTACTTGAAACTGTAGCAAATAGAATAATATCATTTGAAAAAGATGGTTCTATTATTGATAAGCTTACTACTTATGAAGAATTCCTTGATTGCAAAGATTTAAAATAAAAATAAGGAGGGAGAAATATGCTTGATAATCTTAATCAACAACAGCTTGAAGCTGTAATAACTACTGAGGGCCCTGTAATGGTTATGGCAGGTGCTGGTAGTGGTAAAACGAGAGTTTTAACCGAAAGAATAGCTTATATTATTTCTCAAGGTATTTCCCCTTATCAAATTCTTGCGGTGACATTTACTAATAAAGCCGCTAATGAAATGAAAAACAGAATTAAAGATATCATTGATGTTGATACAAGATATATGTGGATTTCAACATTTCATAGTTTTTGTTCTAGATTGTTAAGATTGGAAATTGATTTCTTACCACCATTTAATCGAAATTTTACAATTATAGATGAGGATGATTCTTTGAAAATAATAAAGAACATTTGTAAAGAATATTTAATAGAAGATATTAAACCTAAAAAAATTCAATCACTTATATCAAAAAGCAAGAATTTTCCTAATTATATTATTAATGATCAATTTATTAAATCTATTTTTAACAAGGTTAATGCTAATTATAATAAATATTTAGAAGATAATAATTTATTAGATTTTGATGATTTGATGCTTAAAACTATAGAATTATTACAAAAAAATCCTCAAGTATTAGAAAAATATCAAAATAAGTTTCAATATGTTTTAGTAGATGAGTTTCAAGATACTAATGAGCTTCAATATAAGTTAATGTTTATGTTATCATTTAGATATCATAATATATTTGTAGTTGGAGATGATTTTCAATCTATTTATTCTTTTAGAGGTGCTAAAATAGAAAATATAGATAAATTTAGAAATGATTTTAAAGAACATAAACTTATTTTATTAGAAGAAAATTATCGTTCAACTACACCTATTTTAAATTTAGCTAATGAAGTCATTAAAAACAACCCTAATCAAATAAAAAAAGTAATGTTTACTCAAAAAAAAGATGGTAAACTTCCGTTTTATTATCAAGCATCTAGTGGAAAAGCAGAGGCTATGTTTGTATGTGATAAAATAAAAAAATATCATAATTTAGGAGATTCATATAGTGATTTTGCTATACTATATCGTACTAATGCTATATCACGTTTATTTGAAGATTATTTGATTAAAAATAAGATACCATATAAAATATATGGTGGCTTATCATTTTTTTCGAGAAAAGAAATAAAAGATATGATATCTTATTTAAGAGTTATAATATATCCAGAAGATGATTTTTCTTTTATTAGAATTATTAACGAGCCAAAGCGTAAAATAGGTTCTGCTTTATTAGAAAAACTGACAATACATGCTAATTCAAATAATTTATCTTTATATGAAGCAATTCCTACTTTTGAAGGAAGTGGTGTAGGATTCAAAGCTTTAAAAAATTTCTATAAAATGATAGAAGATATCAAAGCTCAATTAAATAATATACCATTAATTAAACTTATAGATATTATAATAGAAGAATCTGGCTATAAGAACATGTTGAATCTTGAAGATCCAGACCATGAGCGTTTAGAAAATATTTATGAACTTAAAACAGTATTAAAAGAAACTGATAATTATGATGAAATAGATAATTTTTCAAAATTATCAAATTTATTAAATGATTTAGCCTTAAGAACTGATAATGAAAATAATGATAATGAAGATTGTGTAATATTATCAACATTTCATCAAGCTAAGGGTTTAGAATTTAAAAATGTATTTATGGTAGCAATGGAAGAGGGGATATTTCCTAGTGCATATCATACAGAAGATGAATTAGATATGGAAGAAGAAAGAAGAATTTGTTATGTAGGTATAACAAGAGCTAAAGAAAGATTGTATATAACCAATGCATTATCAAGAATGCTTTATGGTTATACTGATTTTTCTAAACCATCTCGTTTTATAAAAGAAATGGGAAAAAAATATTTAAAAAATATTTCGGATTTTAAATCTAAACCATCTAAAACAGAAAAAAATAATGAAAAAAAAGTTATCAAGACAGAAAAATATAATATTGGTGATAAAATAGAACATAATTCATTTGGTATAGGTGTTATTGTTGGTGTAGAAGAATTATTTATCAAAGTAGCATTTCCAGTTCCAATTGGGATTAAGCCTCTTGTAAAGGATCATTTTTCGTATCATAAAATAGAAAAAAGTAAAACCTAGTTGACATTTATGTAAATATTTGATATAAAATGTAAAGCGATTAATTTTATTTAAATATGTTTTGGGTGAGGTATAGGTTATGAAAGTTGCAATAGTATCTGATAGTAATAGTGGTATTACTCAAAAAGAAGCGGAAATACTTAATATTAAAATAATTCCAATGCCTTTTACAATAGAAGGTGAAGAATATTTTGAAGATATAAATTTAACTCAAGAAAAATTTTATGAAAAATTATTAGGTGATGTTTCAGTTTCAACATCACAACCATCAATTGGGTTAGTTATGTCTGTATGGGATGAATTATTAAAAGAATATGATCAAGTAGTATATATTCCAATGTCTAGTGGTTTATCTGATTCATGTGCAAGTGCTTTAAGAGTAGCTAAAGCAGAATATGATGGTAAGGTATTTGTTGTTGATAATCAAAGAATATCTGTGACACAAAAACAATCTGTTTTTGATGCTATAGAACTTGCTAATAAAGGTTATACTGGAAAAGAAATTCATGACATTTTAATGGAAGTTAAAATGCATTCTGATATCTATATAATGGTTGATACACTAAAATATTTACGTAAAGGTGGAAGAATAACGCCTGCAGCTGCAGCTGTAGGTAATTTATTGAAAATTAAACCAGTTTTAAGAATTAGTGGTGAAAAGTTAGATAAATTTCGTATGATGAATAGAACTTTAGAAAATGCTAAGCGAATAATGATTGATGCAGCAAAAGGAAGCATTGAAGGATTTTTAAAAGATATTGATGGTAGAACTGATAATATTCATATTTTTGTTGCATATACTGGAACTAATAAAGAGGTGGCTTTGAGTTTTGTTGAAACAGTAAAAAAAGAATTTAATTTAGATAAAGTTACATGTGATCCACTTTCTTTATCAGTTTCTTGTCATATTGGTGATGGTGCTTTAGCATTAGCTCTATCCAAATGTTTACCAGATAATTTATAAAAAGCTGTGCAAACAGCTTTTTATTATTGAAGATAGCTTTTTCTTGTTTAACCAAATGAATTGTAGTATAATTTATTAAGCGAGGGGTTTTATGATAAAAAACAAAAAGTTTAAAATACATCCATATGTATTTATTATTTTAACATTTTTATCTGTAATTTTATTTGGAACAATATGTCTGATGTTGCCATGTGCCGTAAGCACCGGAAATAATTTATCTTTTATAGATGCTTTATTTATGTCTACATCAAGCGTATGTGTAACAGGTTTAGCTGTTGTTATTCCTGCATATAAGTTGAGTTTGTTTGGAAAAATAATTATGGCTATTTTAATGGAAATAGGAGGTCTTTCTATTTTAACTATTGCAGTTTGTTTTTTTGCTGCAATTGGAGGTAAAATAGGGATAGGTAATAGATATTTATTAAAAGAAGCATTAAATCAAAATTCTATTTCAGGAATAATTAAATTAGTTAAAAGAATAATATTACTATCTTTTATTATTCAATTTATCGGAGTTATATTGAATTATTTTGCACTTATGTCATATTATAATTATGATTTTGCAAAAACATTAGGTGTTTCAATATTTCATTCAATAGCCTCTTTTAATAATGCTGGATTTGATGTATTTGGTGACAATAGTTTAATATTATTTAAAGATAATATTTTATTAAATATATCTACAATCTTTTTAATTTTATCAGGTGGTTTAGGTTTTATTGTTATAGAAGAATTAGTGTTTAAACATAATTTGAAAAAATTATCATTTCATTCAAAAATAGTCTTAATTATGACATTTATATTAATTGTAAGTGGAATGCTTCTAATTAAATTATCTATGTTTAATGAAATCAGCTGGTTACAAGCACTTTTTACTGCTGTAACTTGTAGAACTGCAGGTTTTACAGTTATACCACTAGATAATTTACCTCCAAGCACATATTTAATTTGTATTATATTAATGTTTATAGGTGCATCTTCTTGTTCTACAGGTGGAGGCATTAAAACAACTACAATGTTTGTAATTGCATTAACTTTATTTTATTATGCACAAGGAAAAAAACCTAGAGCATTTAATAAAAGAATATCAGATTCATCTATTTTTAAAGCATTTGCGTTATTTGGTATTTCTGTAATTATTATAATGATTGGTACTATTGCAATCGGGTTTAGTCAACCTCAATTAGGTATAGATAAAATTTTATTTGAAGTTGTTTCTGGTTATTCAACTACAGGATTATCACTTGGATTAACAACGAGTTTAAATAATTTTAGTAAGATAGTTATTTGTATAATGATGTTTTTAGGTAGAATTGGTCCACTTACTATTATAGGTGTTGTTAATAGAAACTGGATGAGTGAATCAAAAGAAAAAATACAATATGTAGAAGAAAGGGTTATAATAGGATGAAAAAAAGTTTTATTGTAATAGGATTAGGACGTTTTGGAGCCTCAGTAGCAAGAACACTTGATAATTTGAATTGTGATATTTTGGGCGTTGATATATCCGAAGATTGTGTATCAGACGTAGCAAGAGATGTTGAACATTGTGTTATTGCAGATTCTACTAAGATGTCTACTTTAAAGGAGTTAGGTGCTGCATCGATTGATCATGCTGTTGTAGCTATAGGTAATAATTTAGAGGCTTCAATATTAACAACAATGAATTTAAAAGCTCTAGGAGTGAAAAATATTACTGTTAGAAGTGATTCCAAATCATATATTGAAATGTATGAACGTTTAGGAGCTACTGAAGTGATTATTCCTGAAGAAGAATCTGCTAATTCACTAGCAAATCAAATAGCAAGCGATGCTATTTTAGATTATTATCAAGTTGATAAAAACTATGTTATAGTTCAAATAAAAGTCGGAAAAAATTTCCCTTCTCAATCGCTAATTGATTTAAATCTTAGAAATAAATTTGATGTTAATATTGTAGGAATTATTCATGATGATAAATTCTACATACCTCGTGGAACGGATTATTTAATGCCTGAGGATATAGTGGTTTTAGTTGGAACTAAACAAAAAGTAAGAAAAGTAGATAGTTTAATTAATCAAGAAATAAAGTAGATTAATTTAAAGAAAGGAGTAATAGTTGATTTGGTTATTAATTATTACTAAATTAATTATACGTGTATTTATGAAGGCACTAGTTGTATATAATAAATATAGTGGTAAAAGCAAAATCACTAAAAATATTAATTATATTTGTTGTAAATTAAAAACAAAATATGAAATAGTTGAAACTTATGCCTCTATTGGCCCTAATTCTATTAGAGATTTTATTATTCAAAACGCTATCAATTATGACCTTGTTGTATCAGCTGGTGGAGATGGTACAATTAATGAGGTTGTTAATGGGTTAATGCTATTAAAAAAAAGACCGACTTTAGCTTATGTTCCAACGGGAACATGTAATGATACTGGTAAAACTTTAGGATTAAAAAAAAGTCTCTCTAAGACAATGAAAATAATACTTGAAGAAAACAAAGCTTTACTTGATGTTAATCAAATCAATGGTCAATATTTTGTATATGGTTTAGCAGCAGGTAATTTAACAGATGTTAGTTACACTGCAAAATATAAACTTAAAAGAAAATTTGGTAAGATAGCTTATTATTTCGAAACTGTAAAATCAATTAGTAAAGATAGAACTATTAATATTGAAATTAATACACCAGAAAAAACATTAACAGGTAAATATTTTTTATTTCTTGCAACTAATTCCAGATATTTAGCCTCATTAAAACTTCATAGAAAAAAAAGGATTTATTTAAATGAAGGTAAATTATATGTTACTTTAATAAGAAAAACTAATAGATTAATTAATACAATAGATTTTGGATTATTTATGTTATTAGGAGAACGTTATAAACATAATATAGAACATTTTGAAACAAGTAGTATGATTATTACATCCAAAAATGCTATTCCTTATAATACTGATGGTGAATCATTACCTAAACTAAGTAGAATAGAAGTGAATGTTTTACCTGAACAATTAGATATGATTGTTTCAAAAAGAGTTTTAAAAAGACATTTTAATTAAATAATAATTGCTTATTTTAGACATACTATATTTGGTGATATAAATGCCAAAATTGTCTAGAATAAGTTTTTTTTTATTTACAAGTATTTATAATTATATTTATCTTAGAGGTATAATATTTCCTTATTTTTATAATAATTATGGAAATATGGGTTTTTTTTGTTCTTTTATAATTTTAATAGGAATAATATTGCTATTTATATTATTTCCGTTTAAAAAAATAATGCATTATAATAATTCAATTTTTAAATATTTTTATAATGTAATTATTATAATAGAATCATCACTAGGAATTATTTATTGTTCATATTTATTGTCTGAAATATTTATATTAAAAAGTAATATATATATTATTCTATTTTTTATTGTCACTTCTATAATAATATTATCTACATATAAGCATACCAATATAATAAATATTTCCACCTTATTTATAATTTTAGGATATTTAATCTTATTTTTAACTTTATTTTTTTACCCGGATTTAGATACATCATTACTACTTCCTATTAAAATTTATAATAATTATTTTTCAATAATATTGTTTACGTTAATAATTTTTCTCGATAATTTAAAGTTAATAATATATCCGGAAAATATAAAATCATTTAAAGAAACATTTATATTTGGAATTGCCTTTTCAATAATATTATTATTGTTAGAATATTTTATATTAATTACAAATTCTGGTGATATATATTTTAAAGGATTAAACTGGTTGGGCTTTATAAGTTTATCAATAGAACCCGTTAGTAAATATTTAGGTAATTTTGATTTTGCGTATGTTTATTATTTAGTAGTATGTTGTGTATTTAAATATGGCTATAATTATAGTTTAATAAAACAAAGCATTAATAATAGTAAATTATTTAATTTGATTTTATTTATTTTAACTTATGTTATATGTCTATCATTTTATAAATTTATAAAAATAAATGATACTTTTTTTAATATATTAATAAGTATATTATTAATTTCAATTTCATTATTATTTTGGTTTATAAAGGAGTATTTAAATGTTAGAAAAATTGAAAGAAAATAAAGATGTTATATATAAGAAAACAAAAGCTAATTTAATCATTTATTATCAAGAACATTTATGTAATATATTGGATTTTATGAAATTCTTTTATCCAATATTATTGGATAACAAAAATGAAGAAATAGATGAGTTAATTCCTGGCATTAGTAAAAAAATAGAAAATGACGAGAAAAAAATAATTGAATTAATCTTTTGTGGATTGTTAATATGTCAAAGAAATAATATATTTTATTGTTTTGATTTATCTAAAACTCCATCTAGAAAACCTGAAGATTCTTTAGCTGAACCTGATGATGTATTTGGTCCAAGAGATGGATTTGTTGAGAATTTCAAAGAAAATATAGCACTTATAAGAACAAGAGTTAAAGATGATGATTTAAATATTGATACAATAACAATTGGTAGAAGAAGTAAAACAATTATATCATTAATATCAATCAACGATATTCATAATGATAATATTAAAAGAAATATAATTAATAAGTTAGAAGAAATTGATATTGATGCAATATTAGGAATAGAAGATATAATGAGTTATTTTAATAAAGATAATATATTTCCATCTTATCACTATGTTGGCAGTCCTGATATTGCATGTAGAAGATTATATAATGGTGAATTTATTTTAGTTATTGACAGAAATTGTGTTGTAATATGTTTTCCTACAACACTAAGTTATTCTTCAAGACTCAATATTGATACAATTAATATAAAATTCTTTTCATTGTTTGAAAGATTATTTGTTATTTTATCAGCTTTTTTTGCAATTTTTTCTTGTGGATTATTACAAAGTTTTACTGGTTTTCAACAAGATAGTTTATCTCTTACTATTTTATCTACAATTAAAAACTCACAGACAGGAATTTATTTACCTATTTTTATAGAAATATTAATAATTTTAGGTATGTTTGAATTATATTATTTAATCGGATTTAGACAAAATAAAATAACAGTTTCTTCAACTATAGTATTAATAGGTGGTATTATTATTGGACAAAATCTAATTTCATCAGGAATTATAGGTGTATTCATTATGACTTTTACAGCTATTTGTTTCTTGTTATCATTTGTTGTCAGTTCTAATATAACAAACGTTATTGGAATAAGTGTTGCAAGAATATTTATTTTATTAGCATCTCTTATATATGGATTATTTGGGATGAGTATTGCAGGAATATTATTAGTTTGTTATTTATATAAACAAAAAACTTTTGATGTACATTATTTTTATCCTTTTTTTCCTTTTGATTCCAAAGGGATTCATAAATTTTTCTTATCAAGTTCAAATCTTAAAATAAATAAAAGAGATGATCCATTAAACGTTAAAAATAAAATTAAAAGGAGAATGAAATGAAAATTATAATATTATTTTTATCAATTATTTTATTATCATCATGTAGTACGTTTGATATTTCCAAAACATTGTTTATCGCAAGTGTAGGTATAGAACAAATAGAAGATGAATATGTAGGTTATTTTTATTTGCCATTAAGTAGCGATATTGGAACATCAGAATCAAAAGAAAATAAAGGACAAGGGCATTATGCTAAAACAAAAGGTGACAATATTTATGAATTATTTTATAATTTAGAAAATTCGTCATCATTAACTATTAATTTAAAACATATATCTAGTATTGTACTAAATGAAAAACTTTTAAATAATAAATGTATAGAAGAATTATTAAATTATATTAAATATTCATTAAATGTAGATTTTAATTTTTATTTATTTGTAACAAAGGAGAAATTAGAAGATATTTACAGTTTTAAAAATCCTAATCAAGAGAGCGTTTTAAATTCATTGCTAGTATCAACAAGTGATGCTGAAAATAATTATTTAGTTACAAAGCCCATTCATTTTTTGACTTTTGTTAGAGAATTTTATAATAATAGAAGTATTCTTTTACCTTTATTAGATTTAGAAGAAATATGGAATATAGACTCTAATTATGAAAATAATTTTCATATTCAAAGTGGAATATATTATTATAAAAATAAAGTTAAAGAAGTAATTAGAAATTATAGTAGTCCTTTTTTTAATTCAGTCAAGTCTTTTTATGATAAAATTGACGATAATATTATTAATTTTAAAAAATATAAATTTAAAATAAATTATAAAAAAGAGGAAATTAATATTTATTATAATTATCAATTATACAATCAAACAGAAATAAAAGAAGAAGATATAAACAATCATATATCTAATAGAATAAGAAATTATTTGAAAGAATTTGAAATTATGGATCCTTTAAATTTAAATTATTATAGTAATGTTTATAATAAAAAATTATCATATGATAATATTAAAATAAATATAAATTATTTAAAAAATTAAAATAGCACTCAATGAGTGCTATGATGAACTACCCTTTTTTTATATATTAATATTCCAATCAAAGAAAGAAAAAGAAATATTGTTAAGGTTATAATACTTGTATAGTTTTTTTCCTTTTTTTCTTCATTAATTATATTAATTATTTTACATTCATATTCTTTAGTATAACCATTATCATATTTGAAAATAAATTTTGCCTGATAAATACCATTTTTTTCCGGTGTATCTAAATATGTTGTTTTTACTTCTGCAGAAGAGTATGATAAATCAATTTGATTATCTTTTAAAAACAATGCTAAAAGTTCTTTATTAGAAGTTATACTTTCGGTATGTATTTCATTTAAAACCAGTTCTTTATCTTTGGTTTTTAATGCAGTTAATTTAATTATAATATCATTAGACTTATTATTAGAATTATCGTAAACGTTACATATTATTTCTATTTGTTCACCTAAAATGATATTTTCTAACCCTAATATGTTAATGTTAGAAAAAGAAGTGTCGTAATTATCAGTTATTATTAAATTGTTAATTATTGCATCTTCTAAATCTTCATTTGAAATATCTACTACTAATTCATTATTTTTAGTTTCAATAATAGGTGCTTTAAAATCTCTAACAGATATTATATCAATTTGTTTTCTTTCATATCCATTAGAATTTGTAATAGATACATATATTTTGTAATCTTGAATTTTTAATGAATTATTAATATAATCATTTTCATAATCTGATGATATTATTAATTTATCAGATAAATCGCCGTCAATATAATCATAAGAAGTATATCTAGATTTTAATTCTTCAAATGATAATGGATTATCATAATCAATTACATGCATATTTACATAACTATTTTCTGCTTTTGCATTAAAACTAAAAAATGTTAAAATTAGAAGAATCAATAATAGACTAATTTTTTTCATTCTTTTTATTCTTTATAACAACAAATCCTATTGCACCTATAATAGAAATTAATGTTAATAAGTGATACCAATTATTATAATTTGTTTTATTATTTATATCTATTTCGTTCGTACTTATTTTTATTTCTTGAACATCACTACTGTAAGTTATATTTTCTTCAGTATCAGATAAAGCTGTCACATCTATGTGTGGTGCATAATCATTAGGGATAATTCCTGCTTCTTTTAAAAGTTTTAAAATTTCCTCGTTAGTATATGAAACACCTTCAGGAACATATATGGCCCCTGTTACAAAAATTGTAGGTGCTGTCGTATCTAATAAATAATAATCTGTTGTAAACTCTTGTTTATTACCACTACCATCTGTTACTGAAATTTTAAGAATATATTTTTGCCCTTGTATACCATTACATGTGTTTTCTTCTATAACAATATCATTTGATGATAAACTATAATAATTATCTGTTACACAAAATAAATTTTTAATTTCATCATCTGATAATCTATGGTCAGCTTTTATATTAGTCTGTGATGTATCTTTAAAATTTAAAGTGGGTTTAATCTTATCGACAACACTTATATTTAGTGTTGCAGATGTCATATTATTACTTCCGTCTACCGCAGTAGCTGTAATATAATATTGGCCTACAGCATTATATTTACTATTATAATGATCATCATATGTTACTTTACAATAAAAAGAATTATCTTTACAATTAAATAATTTATATGCATCTTCAGAAGTAAAAGGAGTGTTAACTGTAATTTCTTTATTTGAAACAACATCTATTACTGGAGCAGTAACATCTATTACTTGGATAATATCTACAATTGTATTAACATTCCCAACACTGTCACTTACGGATATAGTGATGTAAAATTGTCCTAGGTAATAATCATATGGTTCATAATTAGTATCAAATACTAGCCTATTTGTTACATCACCTTCAACTTCATCATATGCAGTATAGCGAGATTCTATTTCTTCAATAGAAATAATATTATCAATGTTAACAAAATGAGTCATATTACCACCAATGGAAGCTGTTGTATTCAAAGAACCCGTTTTATAACCAATAACTGTAAGGTTTATAATGGATTGATCTGCTACAACTATTGCAGCATTAGTAAGTATTCTAAATACTGTATACCCATAATTTCTTAGATTTTGTTCACCTATTTTATTTACAAAGGTGTTTTCAAGTTTGTTTAAATCAAATTCACCTTCTAATCTATTATTATGATCTATTTCATCATTATCAAAAGAACCATTATATTTATAATTGCCTGATACTATATCACCAACTAAATTATTCTCAATTGATGAATTATGATGAAATGCAAAATAAAATCCACTTGGCAATATTTTAACTTGATTTCCTTCCATATCAAAATTTTCAAATAATGTTACCACATCATCAACACTAGCGTCTGCTTTATATTGTTTTTTAAAAGTAAAACAAAAAATAGAAGCAAACATTAAAACAAAAATAATTTTTTTCTTCATATTATTCCTTTCTTTTTAGCTACATTTTTTGTGCTTCATATTAATAATTACTAAAATAAAGTTTTTTTAAAAAAAATTAATAAAAAAATCAATTATTGTTTTTATCTATAAATCTTGGTATAATTGAAAAGAAGAATTATATAAGAGGTATTAACATGAATAATAGTAAATATATGTATGAGGCAATTAAAGAAGCAAAAATAGGAATAAGAAAGGGTCATGGAGGACCATTTGGATGTGTTATAGTTAAAAATGGTATTATTATAGGTAAGGGCCATAATCAAGTTTTAAAGAATAATGATCCTACTTGTCATGGTGAAATAATGGCAATTCATAAGGCTTGTAAAAAACTTAAAACTTTTGATTTATCAGGTTGTACTTTATATACTACTGGAGAACCTTGTCCTATGTGCCTTGCTGCAATATTATGGGCAAATATATCTAAAGTTTATTATGGATGTAACATTGAAGATACTGAAAAAATAGGCTTTAGAGATTCTATATTTTATCAATTTTCTAATGATATAGAAAAAAGAAAAAAATTTTCAATTGAACTTGATAGAGAAGCTTGTTTAAAACTATATGATGAATATAATAGTATAGAAAACAAAAAAAAATATTAGGGGATATTATATGAGGAAAATATTTATTTTTTTAATAACAACTATATTACTCATATTATTTAATTTACCTTCTAATGCAACTTCAAATTATACTTTTGATAGAAGTTGGTCATCGATTTTAGATTCTTCATCAAAGGAAAATATAACTTCAATTGAATTTTTGTATGAGATTCCAGTTGGTTATGTTGATACTTCTAAAACAATAAATGGAATAAAATTATATAAATTTGAAAATGATAGTAATAAAATTGCATTTATATGCCAAGAAAACATAAAAGTAGATTGCAAATACTTATTTGCAAATTGTAAGGAATTAGAAACTATTAATTTTAAAAATTTTGATACAAGTGAATCTACTAGTATGCAAAATATGTTTTTAAATTGTGAAAATCTAACTAATTTAGATTTAAGTACATTTAATACAAATGAAGTTAATAGATTGGATTGTATGTTTCAAGGGTGCCAAAAATTATCGTATATAGATTTATCAAGTTTTGATACATCTAAAGTTATAATAATGAATCAGATGTTTTGTGAATGTAAATCATTGACTGATTCATTTGGTATTAATGGTACTTCTATTAAAATAGGAGATAGTTTTAAAACAACAAATGTTAATAATATTAGTAGTATGTTTGCACAAAGTGGAATTACTAAAGTTGATATGAGTATGTTTGATTTATCAAATTTAACTACCAATGGTACTAGTGGATTATTTAGAGATTGTACATTATATCGTATTGACTTATCTAAAAAATTGGCTTCTGGCGTTTCAATAGAAATACCTGGCAAATATTTCGATAAGGAGAAAAAAGAAAATATTGGTTCAGCTACTACAAATATTATTTTTAATAATGAATTTATAAATAATCATAGTTTGGAAACTATATCTTTAGTTAAACATGAAATATGTACATATCCTACAGATGATTGTATATGTGAAACTTGTGGATATGATAATCATAATTATGGAACTTGGATTCCAGAAGATCCTGCATATTGTGGGCATTATGGAACTAAGGGTCATTACAACTGTCCAAGATGCAATAAAAATTTTGATGAAAATCATCAAGAAATTTTAGATTTAGTAATTATACCAACAATTCATATTTTTTCTGAGGAGTGGTATAAAGATGAAAATAAGCACTGGCATGAATGTGCTTGTAAAAATAAAAGTGATGAAGCAAATCATGATTATGAAGATTGGAAAACAATTAAAGATGCTACAAAAGATGAAACCGGATTAAAAAAACGTATATGTAAAACTTGTGGCTATGAAGAAGAACAAATTACATATCATGAACATATATTTGAAGGAGACTGGTATTATGATGATGACTCACATTATCATAAATGTAGTTGTGGTGAAATAGGAACTAAAGAAAATCATAGTTATAGTGATTGGCAAATAATAAGTGAAGCCACAGAAGAAAAAGAAGGTTTAAAAAGAAGAACTTGTATTTGTGGCAAAATTGAAGAAGAAAGTATTACTAAATTACCTCATACTCACAAATATAGTAATGATTGGTATAAGGATGAAAATAAACACTGGCATGAATGTGCTTGTAAAAATAAAAGTGATGAAGCAAATCATGATTATGAAGATTGGAAAACAATTAAAGATGCTACAAAAGATGAAACCGGATTAAAAAAACGTATATGTAAAACTTGTGGCTATGAAGAAGAACAAATTACATATCATGAACATATATTTGAAGGAGACTGGTATTATGATGATGACTCACATTATCATAAATGTAGTTGTGGTGAAATAGGAACTAAAGAAAATCATAGTTATAGTGATTGGCAAATAATAAGTGAAGCCACAGAAGAAAAAGAAGGTTTAAAAAGAAGAACTTGTATTTGTGGCAAAATTGAAGAAGAAAGTATTACTAAATTACCTCATACTCACAAATATAGTAATGATTGGTATAAGGATGAAAATAAACACTGGCATGAATGTGAATGTGGAGATAAAAGTGATGAAGCAAATCATGATTATGGAAATTGGCAAATAATTAAATCTCCAACAACAAAAGAAGAAGGTCTTGAAGAACGTACATGTATTATTTGTGGAGAAAAACAAACCAGAGATATATCTAGACTAAACGATAATACTTCACTGATTTTAATTATTGTTATTCCTTCGTTTATTGGTTTACTAGTAATTATTTATATAATAATGTATATAATTTGGGTGAAAAATAAAAGATGTTTAAAGATTTTAAAGAAAAATTTTGAATTGTTTGATAAAATATTTTTTAAAAAATAAAAAAGCTGTGATTTAATCTTTCACAGCTTTTAAACTTCTTATATAAATGGCAGGGGTAGTAGGATTCGAACCCACACTAAAGGTTTTGGAGACCCGCGTGCTACCATTGACACCATACCCCTATCAGCAATGCTAAGTATACCATAAAAAAAGATTCAATGCAAATGTTTTTTTGAAATTATTGTTTTTTTGTAATATTTGTTAATTAATGTTGTTGAATTGCAACATTTTTGGTAAAATTAATATATAATGATATTGGAGAGGGATGTCTAATATGGATTTAGCCAAATTATTCATAATGTGGGGACCTACATTTCTTTTTTGTTTGTTAATTTTTATTGGTATAATAATTGGCTTAATAAGAGGATTTAGAAAAAGTCTCATTTTATTTATACACATGTTTGTTGTAGGAATAGGTTGTTTTATTTTATACATGTGTTTAATTAATGATTCTAATTTAGATGCTAATATAGTAAACTTTATAAATAGTATATTAACTAAATTTGATTCCGATGCAAGTTTGCAAAATTTATTATCAGTAAGTGAAGAAGAAGCTACACTTACAGGAATGTTAATGACTAAAATACTTAGTTCATTATCAACAGAAGATATTACTTATTGGTTTATTTATGATAACTTTGCATATATTTCAACAATTGTTGATATGTGTTATCATATTATTTTAGCGATAATATGTTTGATTTTTTACTTACTATTGATTTTCATATTGTATATTATATATTTATTATTTTATCCAGTTAGAAGAAAAGTTGAAAAGATTAATAAAAAATATCGTGCTGGAGAAATACCGAACCCATACAAGAAAAGAAGATTATTAGGTGGTCTTGTTGGTGGAATAAGATCTTGTATTGTAGGTGTTATAATTTTTTCATTTCTTGGGTCTTTAATTTACATTGGTACTGGAAATGAAACTATAAAAAATAGAAATGAGTTAGAAGGTTCTCAAGAATTTACAAATTCTACATGGAATGAATATTATGATTATTACAGTTATGTATGTCAAATAAGTGATACAGGTATATTTAAGATTCTTAATTCCATTAAAGATACAGATAATACGCCATATTATTTTTATTTTGCTGATTTAGTATTGCAAGGTAATATAAATGATGATAATCTAGGAGTAAATGATAAGTTTTATTTAAGAGATGAGATAGGAGAATATACAGGATTTGTTAATAAAATAGCTAATTTATTCTTTGAATATGGTGGAATAGATATTATTAATGATACGACAAAAATAGACTCTGAACAACAAACTGAAATATTATTAAATGTTCTACAAAATGAAGAATTTGTCTTAGAATTTGAAAAAATAATAGATGAATTTGAAGGAAAACCATTTTTTTCAAATCTATGTTTAGCTTCACTTACTTCCTTAGTAAATCATATTGATTTAATTGAATCATCAGAAGATGAAGAAAATGCTCTTGTAGGAATAGTTAATTCAGTGTTTAAAGGTGAGGATGCAATTAAGGTTAGTGATTTAGCTACAGAAAATGATATTAAGAGTCTATTTAAAGGGATGATTAATTTAGTTGCAAATTTTGACTATTCTGTTGATGAATCACTATCAGAAGAAGAACAAAATATTGAAATAGTTAAAAAAAGTATTTTAATTGCAAGAGATTTCATTCCTGTAATTCAAGATTTATCATTATTTTCTACACGAGCTGATGTTGGAAATAAAATAATATCTAATGTTTATTCATATGTTTCATCTCAAATGACTTTGGAAGATGTCGTATTAGATATCCCTAGTGATATTAATTGGATTGATGAATTTAATATATTATTAGATTCATGTAAGTCTTTATTGACTATTACAAGTGTTATATATACAAGCAATGAACAACAATTGACAGATAACTTATTAAATATGTTTGAAGGTCCTGAAGCATCTTTAATTGAAACTGAATATGACATATTGACTGAGAAAATATCTTCATCTAAGATATTAGATATTGTATTTAAATCTTCATATGTAGGTAAAGCTATTGATGATTTAGTCGTTAACATAAGTGGTGATAGTACTGCAAGCATTCCTTCTGATATTAATTATTCTGGTAGTGATGGAGAGTGTGCTATTTTATTAAAATCATTAAAATTATCACTTAAAAATGGTGCTGGAACAGTATTATCAAATATGATGGATAAAGACATTGACTCTAGTCAAATTAAAGAAATGATTAATTTAATGACTAAAGAAATTGTAGATGATTCTGGTAACTCTACTAATATTATAAAAACATTAACTGAATCTAAATTATTATATTATATGATTTCTGTATATTTAATGCATTGTGATTTTGGTTCATTTGAATTATATATTCCAGATTCTTCTATTGAGATTATAGATAATTGTAAAGTCATAAAACGAAGTGAGATAGATGTTATTGTTGATTTACTTTCAAACTGTGTTAATTTAATTGTGGAAATCATTGATAATCCTGAAAATATTGATTATGCTAAAGTATTATCTGATAATTATATTAAAACTACGACAAAAGAATCATTGTTATTGCAAGGAACATTAGCTAATTTAATTATTAATATATCAAGTGAATCAGAAGTTATTATTTTACCTGCAGGTTATGATGTACCAGACGCATGGTTATCTGGCGTTGAAACTGGAGAAATAATCAAGTTACTTGATGTAGTGTTTGAAGTTGCAAATATAACTATTGATGACAATAAATATTTAATTAATGAACTTTTAAATGGATGTATTGAAGCATCAATCATTTTAGATTTAGAAGAAGACGTCATTAAACAATTATGTAGTTCTAAGGTTTTACAATATACAATAAGTGATAAAGTTACAGATTTAGGAACAGACAGTTTCAAAATAGTTGTTGCAAGAAATGAACTAGAAGAAGTTAATGCTTTAACAACTACAAGTAAAACTATAAATGTTATCAAATCAAATGAATTATATAAAATTTTTATAGAAATTAAAAAGATTGTTACATTTGAAAATGATACTTTAAAGATTAATTATAATAATATATTTGAAAATAAAGAAGAATTAAGTAAAAGTAAAACTATAACTGCAACAATTGTTCAATTATTAATTGATAATACTGATTCTGGATTTATAGTTATACCTCAAAAATATCAAGAAGATTTTGAAAAAATTAAAACAGATGAACAATTAATTGGGAATGTATGGTTTGGTGATGAATCGACATCAAAAGATGATGAACTATATTTAATGTTATCAGGAATAGAAACATTAATAGATAAGGACGACAATGGTAAAATTCCAAATGATTTTGATTTTGATAATATTCAAAATAATTTGAAAATCAAGAAGAATGGCATTGATGAAATATGTAGTTCAGCAATTTTAAATGCTTCAGTAAGTAAACAAATTATTAATACATTTTGCGTCGAAAAATCATTATATTCTAATGATATAATTGAACGTAATGAACTTGATAAATTTTTCAATTCTGTTTTTGCAATGTTTAATTCAGAAGAAATTATTGTAAATGATTTACAAACAAATATGTTTGATCTAGAATTCACAAAAGAATCAACATCTCATATTTTAGATTCAATTATATTAACATCAACTATTTCAGATGCAATTTTATCTACAAATGGTATATATGTACCAATTGATGAGACTACAAAATTAGAGTTTGTTGAAAGACAAAGTGGTAGAACTATTAAAAGTTCTGAATTAGATTCATTATTTAATGCATTATTTTCTTTGCTTGGTGATAATATTAAAATCAATAACATCAATGCTGATTTAACTAATACTTCGATAAAAAAATCAGATGTTAATTACATCGCAACATCTCATATTTTAAGAGCTATAATATCTTATAATTTATTGGAAAATAATGATATAATCATTTTGAATGATGCAGCTACAAATAAAGAAAATATGACGAATTCAATTGAATTTAATACTATAGATAAAGTAGAGATTATTAATTTATTAAATTCAATGTTTGTTTTAACAGATGATGAAATATTAAGTATAGATCAAATAACTACACATTTTAGTGATTTATCAATAACAGATACTATGGTAGAAAGTATATTAAAGTCCAATATTTTAAAATCAACAATTGGTTCTAAAATAACTAAAATGAATGAAATTAAAATTTTTGATAATGATATAATATCTACATTAGATGTAAAAAATAATTCTGTAAATGTTATTAGTGATAGTGAACTTGAAAATTTATTTAATTCGTTATTTAGATTAGTAGGATCTCCTATTTCTATTAATAATATTAATAATTGTTTTAATGATATTGGTATAGCTTCATCAGATATTGAAGTAATTTTTGAATCAAATATAATTAATACAAATATTACTTCAAAACTAATTGATAATAATCAAATAATCATACCTGATGATATAGATCATTTATATGATTCTAATTCAAATTATAAATTAGATAAGTTAGAATTAAAGAATTTATTTAATTCATTATTAAGTTTATTTGATAAATCTAATGATGAAAAATTATATATTAATGAAATAACATTAAATTCTGTTTCTTTTAATCAGGAAAAGATTGACTCTATTGTTTCATCAAAGATATTATCTACTACTTTATCAGAAAAATTCATTAATGAAAATAGTTTGACTGTTCCAAGCATTGTTATAGAAAATATTAAAAATATAGGGGATAATGAAAATAAATATAGAATTAGTAATGATGAATTTAAGGTATTCTTAATTGCGTTATTTTCTAGAACAAATAATATCAATAGCGATAATTTCAGTTTAGAAAATATTAGTTTACCAACAAATATTGATGACGCTAAAATATTAACTAACTCTTTAATATTATCAGCAACATTATCAAATAATATAAGTGATGAAAGTTCAAATATTCTTGTTCCTGATGAATTAATTGTAAAATATGTATATAAGAATTCTGTTTCTGATAATAATTATATTATACAAGATGAACTTACAAAATTAATAGTTGCTTTAGCAATAGGATTAAATAAAATTAATCCTACTCAATTAACTATTTCTGATATAATAATTCCAGAATCATTAGAGTCAAGAAAAGCATTAGTAGCTAGTGAAATAATAAGAACTACAATATCAGAAAAAGTGTTAAATCAAGCAGGTATTGCAGCTAATAGTGATAATATTGATATATCTAAACATATTGATGGAATTAATATAGGTATATTATCAGAAACTGAAATAATAAATATTATTGATGGAATATCAAAATTATCAAACGATAATGATTTTAATAATATTAGTTTGGATGTAGAAGAAATCCTTGAAAAGAGTAATAAAGAAGAAATATTAAGAGCTATTGGTAATTCGGATGTATATAGATATGTAATATCTAATACATTAAATGAAGAGAAGGTTCAAGGAGTAAAAGCATATCAATTATTTAGATTTGTCAATTCTTCAATTTTAATTGATAATACTTATACTTATTATTATACTAATGTGTTAGATAAATATATTATTAACTTCCCAGAATCTGAAACTTTAGTATATAACTCCTTTAATCTTACAACAGATAATAAATTCTTGTTTACATATTATGATATTATGGCTTTAAATGGTGATTTACTGACTGTTTATCAATAAAAATTAAATAAATTAAATAAAATCGTTAATTGTAAAAGTAAATTCCGCTGTGAAAGGTTGTAAAAAACATAAATGTGA
>CAYTVE010000009.1:0-35079 GCA_964441815.1 uncultured Anaeroplasmataceae bacterium
CTACAAAGTCTACAATTACCCCTATAGTGTCTACTTTATTAATAGCACAACAAAAATATTGACAAAAATATGCGGGGGGGGGGGTAAAATATATATATATATAATAGAAGAATTTTATATAATTTATTAATATGAGTAAAACATGATAATAAATTATAATTTTTGATCATAAAATAATATGTTTAGTGTTGGAGGGAAATTACGATTATGAAAAAGAAGTTATTTGCAACATTTCTATTTTTATTAATTCCATTATTTTTATTTGGATGTTCAAATGGAAATGAAAATCAATTTATTCCTGAGAGTGATGTTTTTAAGTATTATAATAATCTTAATGATTCAGTTAAAGAACTTAAAACTTCATCCGATAAAATTTATTTTGATGAAAATTTTGGATATGAATTTGGTGGTGTCTATAGTTCTCCAAACGGAATTGGAACTAAATATTTTGATGAAACAGGTTCTTTAATCCCTGGTATGGTGATTGTGTCAGATATGTCTTTATATGGTTATTATTCTCCAAAAATGTATGACATTACATTATATGTTGATGATATTATCTTTGAAACTGTTTCTGGAGTTTTATATGGTGATACAATATTAAGTTTTAATTGTCCAACAAAGGAAGGAAAATCTTTTAATGGATGGTATTGCGGAAATAGTAGAGTAACTAATGAATATGGTCAAGTATTAGAAGGTTTTGAAAAACTCGGTAAAGGCTATTTTATTAATGGCAGTCCAATATTAACTGCAAATTGGGATGATGTAATCGTTAGTATTGATTATGTTGATAATATAGTAGGTGATGATATACCATCTGATTCCGTTGTTTATGGTGATAATATAAAGGAATTGAAATATAGAGATAAAGAATATAATGGATATGAATTTTTAGGGTGGAGTTATACAAATGATTTTTATAATCCTAAATATTATAATAATGAAATAATAAAAGAAACTACTGTATTATATGCAATATATATTCAATATAAGGATATAGATTTTAGTAACGGTAATGAAATATTATTTACTAAAAGAATGTATAATGATGGTACTAGTATTAAGATTAGTGATTTAGGAACAAAAGAAATACCTGGGTATAATATATTGGGATGTTATAGTAAACCTACTTTTAGTGGAAGTTCTATTGTAAATAGCATTTCATTTTATAGTAATGATATATTATATATTAATTATTCACCGATTGAATATACAGTATCGTTTGATTGTCCTAATGATGTTGATAATAATACTCAAACTTTATATTATAATATTGAGAATGAAATAGAATTACCAGTAGCTACTAAGAAGAATTATGATTTTATTGGCTGGTGTAAAAATAATGATTTATCAGATGATCCTATCACAAAAATAGCTAAGGGTAATTTAGGAAATATAATTCTATATCCTAAATTTAGTCCTGCAAAAAGAACTATTACATATTCATTAGATGAGGGTAGTATTTCTAGTAACTCCACTATTGTAACATATAGTATGTCTTATAAATTGATGGTTCCTACTCATGAGACTAAGGGCTTTGTTGGGTGGTATATTATAGATGATAATGAAAAAACATTTATAACTGATAAAAATGGAAATTCATTAAATAATTATTTGTTTGATGAAGACATAATAGTTTATGCAGAGTTTAAAACTAAATACTATATTAATGTTGAAATTGATACTTCTTTAGGAAGTGTAGATATTAATCAATACTATATAGCTGGAGAAGCAGTATCCTTTAAAATAAATGTTAAGGATGGTTATTACATTTCATCTATAACATTTGATAATGAAGAAAAAGAAGTCACATCTAATTATAGTTTTGATATGCCGGAGGCTGATGTTAATGTTTCAGTTATAATTAAGCCATGTATGTATAAGATTACATTTGATGCGGATGGCGGAAAAAGTAATATTGATTCTGACTATGTAAGATTTAATAGTGAATATATCCTTCCAACTGCATCTAAACTTGGATATGAATTTAAAGGCTGGGTTATATCAGGAGATGTTAAACTTTATAACGGAACAATAAAATGGTTATTTACTTTTGATATTGTATTAGTTGCTAAATATGAGGAAATAGCTAATGTTAAAATTATATATAATCAAGAAGATTTAATTAGTATTAAGAATGATACAACAGCTATTAATTATTTTTTAGCAAATGATATAAAAATAGATAATGATTATTCACCTGTTGAATTGCTAAATTATTCTGTATTTGATGGTTGTGGAAATAAAATCACTGGATTAACTACCGCTTTATTTACTAATTTAAGAGGAACGGTTAAAAATTTAGAATTAGAGGCAAATATAAAAGTTGATAATGCTCCTAATTATGGAATATTAGCTTGTGCAGCTTATGATGATAGTAAAATGTTTAATATCATTACTAGAGGAAAATTAGAAGTAAATTCGTGTGAGTATGTTGGGGCTTTATTTGGTCAGGCATCAGGGTCAACTCAATTTGAAATATATGACAACATTAATTATGCTGATTTAACAGTAACTACTGGAAGAAATCAAGTTGGTGGCTTTGTTGGTGGGTTAAATTTGTATAAAAAATTTACAAATAACATTAATTACGGTAACATATCCTCTAATGACAAAACAGGTGGTTTAATAGGATTAATTCACGGCTCAACACTTACTGTTAAGAATTGTAGTAATTATGGTGTGATTAAAGGAAATGCTGGTGGACTTGTTGGAATTGTTAGTGGCGGTTCAGTTAATTTCGATAATTGTGTAAGTGTTGGAAGCGCAAATAAGAAATATCTAGGTAGTGGTAGTTATCAGGTTTTAAGTTATCCAACGATTGATATTAATAATTTAGATGAATTTTATTGGTTAAAAAGCAATGTTGCAGGAGAAGTATATAATTTATTAGTTGACATTGACTTAACAGATAGCGATTGGACTTCTTGTAATTTTTTTGGAGAATTAAATGGTAATAATCATAATATAACTGGTTTAACAACTTCTTTATTTGATGATATATCTGGCGAAGTATTTGATTTAAAAATAGATGCTAATATTACAAATATTAAAGGTGATGCTTTCGGCTGTTTAGCTGCAACAATTAGCTCGACAGCAAGTATTCATGGCATAGAGGCAACTGGTTCTATTAATGTTAGTGATGCAAAATCAAATATAGGCGGAATTGTTGGTAGAGTAGCTATAAAAGCGAATGCTAAAATGTATGATTGCATTAATCGAATAAATATCACATCGACAAATAATGGTGCTTATGGAATTGGTGGTGTTATTGCAGGCCAGGTTGAAAACAATTGTGCCCTGTTATTTGAAAATAATATTAATTATGGAACTATAAAAAATTCTGACGTTACAGGTGGCGTTATTGGATTCATTGGTGGAAGTAATATTATAAAAAAATGTAAGAATTATGGCGATGTTATTTCTAATAATGCTGGTGGTATTTTAGGAAAATCATTTAATTCTAATGTTACAATTGACGGTTGTGTTTCTAATATATTGGTGAAAAATGGTAATAGATATGTTGGTGTAGGAAACGTTAAATATTTGAATTTAAGCACAGTTTGGATAAATGATATAGAAGATTTTATGCTATTAAATGGTTGTGCACCAAATCAAATATTTAATTTGAATGAAGATATTGACTTAACAGAAGTAGTATGGACTCCATGTGATTTTTCAGGAGTATTAAATGGTAATAATCATAAGATAACAGGTTTAACAACTTCTTTATTTAATGATATATCTGGCGAAGTATTTGATTTGGGACTTGATGTATGTATAATAAATGCTAGTTCTAATGCATTAGGTAGTTTGGCTTGTACATTAAGTTCAACTGCGAGTGTTTATTATATTAAAACTACTGGTTCAATCACTGTCAGTGGCGAAATTAACGTTGGTGGAATTATTGGTAGAGTTTCTAGTAATGCAAATTGTAAAATATATAATTGTGAAAATAATGTGAATATTATTTCAAATAATAACAAAGATTATGCTGTAGGTGGTATACTAGGCACTTTACATCAAACTTCATTGGTATTTGAAGATAACATTAATAAGGGTATTATTCAAGCTACTACGTATGCTGGAGGTATACTTGGTGGAGCAACTGATAATCTTACCATTAAGAATTGTGAGAATTATGGTAATGTTATTGCAACAAATGCTTCTGGTATTTTATGTACAACAAATAGTAGTAAAAATGTAACTATTGATGGTTGTATATCTAGTGTATTAATCAAAGGTGGTCACAGGTTTGTTAAAATGGGTAGTGTTACTTATTTAAATTTAAATGATATTGAGGTTGCTGGATTAGAAGATTTGGAAATGATTAATGGTTGCGCACCAGACCAAATGTTTAATTTAAACGCAGATATAGATTTGACAGATAGTGATTGGACTCCATGTGATTTTTCAGGAGTGTTAAATGGTAATAATCATAAGATAATTGGTTTAACAACTTCTTTATTTACCACTCTTACTGGAACAATTAATAATTTAACATTAGAAGTAGAAATTAATACAACTAGTAGCGTTGGTGCATTAGCTTCAACTGCAAAAGGTAATGCAAAATTAGAATATATAAATGTTAACGGGACTATAAAAACAACAGGTAATTGTGATGTAGGAGGTATTGTTGGATTAGTTAGTGACAGTAGTGTGAAAATCAGCCATTGTGTTAACTATGCAAATATAACATCTACTGAAACTAAATGGGCATGTGGTGGTATTGTTGGTTCATATACAAATGGTGGTGATATTTCTAATTGTGTTAATAGAGGAAAAATAACTTCTTCAAATAATAATGGTGGTATTATCGGACATTCAGGTAAAGCAATTAATATAAAACGTTGTGAAAATTACGGAGATGTTTTAGAAACTGGTAACATAGGCGGAATTATAGGATGCTGTGCTTCTGGAACAGTTACAATTGACCATTGTATAGTGAAATGTAATACAACAGGCAATAAATATGTTGGAAGCGGATCAGTAATATATGATTTAGATGTATATAAAATAAAAACTGCAAATGATTTAGATGATTTAAAATTAAATATTAAAGAAGAAGAGTTTATTTTATGCAATGATATTGATTTAACAGAAGTAGTATGGACTCCATGTGATTTCAAAGGAACTCTTGATGGTGGTGGATATAAAATATCAAATCTAAGTTTAACTAATAAAGAAGAATCAATTGGTTTATTTAAAACAATAACTGGAAGTATTTCAAATTTAAAAATAGAAGGATTTGAATTCTCATCTACAGCGTCATTAACAACAAATGTTAATGCTGGTATTTTATGCTCTATATTATCTGGAACTATAGAAAATGTTAGAATAACATCATCAAAATTAACAATCAAGTCTGGTAATGCTGGTGCTTTTGCAGGAAAAATGACTGCCGGTAAAATTGTTAATTCAACAAGCGGAAATGCTGATAATGATGTAATAATTACATCATCAAATGAAGAATCAAATCTTGGTGGATTTATTGGCTATTATACAGGTGGAACATTAGAAACAGTTGAAAATAAGTCTACTATTAATTCTAAAGGTAGTGCTGGGGGCATCATTGGTAAATATGAACATAATGGAACTTATACATTAAAATTGTTAACTAATAATGGTGATATTACAGGTAATGATTACGTTGGTGGAATATGTGGATATTTCTTAGATAGTAAAGCTCATAATGACTTTATAACAAACTTTATTAATAATGGAACCATTAATGGAAATGATTATATTGGTGGAATTTTTGGGTATGCTAAATTCACTGGTTTCTATGAGGTAGAAAATAGTGGTAATGTTTCTGGCAAAAATTATATTGGTGGTTTGATTGGTTATGGAATTGGAGTTAAAAATGGAACAGTAATAGAAGAATCTACTGTTTCTAGAACTATAACATCATCATCTGCATATATTGGTGGTATTGCTGGAAGATTAGATAGTGTAACTGTAAAAAATTGCTATAATGAAAATGCAAATATTACCGCAACTAAATATTTAATTAATGATAATAACTATTATGTATATTTAGGTGGCTTTGTAGGTTATGGTGGTGATTTTGTTGAGTGTGAAAACAAGGCAAATATTACTTATGAAAATAAAGGTAATTATGTTGGTGGTATTGCTGGTTATACAACTGGAACAATTACAAATTGTAGTAATGTAAAAGATATAACAGCAAGTAAATCATCATATGTTGGAGGTATAGTTGGTTATAACGGTGTATCTGGAACTTTAACTTATGAAAATAATATAAATACTGGAACAGTTAAAGGTAATGAATACGTTGGAGGATTATTCGGTTATATACAAAATTATGTAGGTTTATATCAAGGTAGTAATCCTACATATACCATGATATTATCAAATCATACAAATACAGGAGAAATAACTGGAGTTAATTATGTAGGTGGTATAGTAGGCTACATCAAGGTTTATGGGACTAACACATATTATAGTTCTTCTCGTTGTTATTTAGAAATTGACATAGTTGAAGCAAATAACACCTCAAATATAACAGGAGAAACTTATGTAGGTGGACTTGTAGGTTATGGATATTCTAATAGTAGTTCATCTGTTATAACAGAAAGTTCAGTTACTGGTACAATTACTGGAAAATATTATATTGGAACTCTTGCAGGTAAATTAGAAACCATAGGTATTAAATCGTCAATAAATACTAATTCTAAATTAATTGTAAGTGGTTATTTAAATGAAAATCAAGTACATTATGCCTATGTCGGAGGTTTTGTAGGTTATGGATATTTTGTATCTGACTGCACAAACGATGTTGAAATCAAATATACAGAAGATGGTATATATGTTGGTGGTATTGCTGGTTATACAACTGGAACAATTACAAATTGTAGTAATGTAAAAGATATAACAGCAAGTAAATCATCATATGTTGGAGGTATAGTTGGTTATAACGGTGTATCTGGAACTTTAACTTATGAAAATAATATAAATACTGGAACAGTTAAAGGTAATGAATACGTTGGAGGATTATTCGGTTATATACAAAATTATGTAGGTTTATATCAAGGTAGTAATCCTACATATACCATGATATTATCAAATCATACAAATACAGGAGAAATAACTGGAGTTAATTATGTAGGTGGTATAGTAGGCTACATCAAGGTTTATGGGACTAACACATATTATAGTTCTTCTCGTTGTTATTTAGAAATTGACATAGTTGAAGCAAATAACACCTCAAATATAACAGGAGAAACTTATGTAGGTGGACTTGTAGGTTATGGATATTCTAATAGTAGTTCATCTGTTATAACAGAAAGTTCAGTTACTGGTACAATTACTGGAAACGAAAATACAAATACAATTATTGGATATAGTGAAAACATTACAGTAAAGGAGAGTGACTAATAAATATAAAATGATTATTATGAAAAATATATTAAATAGTAAATTTAAAGGAATGGGGAAAAGAAAAATGAAAAGAAAAATTATAAAATTTATACCAGTTTTTCTTGTTGCTGTAGTATTATGTCTTACGACTATCTTCACTACATCTTGTGGTAGTGTAGAAGAAAAAATAAAACTAGCTACTCCAACAAATATTGCATATGATGTGGATTCTCATAAGGTAACATGGGATTTCGTTGATAATGCATCGACTTATGTTGTAACCTTTGACGGAGGAAATGAACAAACAGTTAGAACTAATAATGTAAGTTTTACATCTCCAAATGAAGAATTTACATTTACAATTCAAGCAAAAAGTGATGGAATTTACACATCTTCAGATGTAGCTTCAATGTCTTTTGTTCGTTTAGATTCAGATATAGAATTATCTGTTAGTGAAACAGGAACATTAACTTGGAATGAGGTTAATGGTGCAACTGGCTATGAGGTTTTAGTTGATGGTAAAACTACTGTTAAGGTTGCTACAACAGAATATGATGAATTAGAGACAGGTTCTGCTCATAATATAAAGGTTAGACCTGTAAGAGAAAACCAAGAAGGAATTTATTATTATTCATCTTGGTGTGAAAATAAATCTGTTAACAAATTAAATCAAGTAGATGCAGCTTCGATTAAATATGATAATGGTTTAATTAAATGGAATAGTGTATCTAATGCAACATCATATAAGGTTATAATTGGTGATAAAGAGTATACAACAACAAAATCATCATTAGAATATCAAGCAGGAAATGAAAATTTTGATATTACTATTCAAGCTATTGGTGATCACAATAAAACATTTGATGGTGTTGTTTCTACAAAAAATTTCATTTATTTGGATGTTGTAGAGGGGGTAACTATTGAAGATGGCAAGCTAACTTGGCAAGAGGTTGAACATGCTGATGCATATAAAATTAGATTACAATCTAATTCAAATACACCTATTACTGTTACAACAAATTCTTATGATAAATTAATTGCCGGAACACAATATTCAATAAGTATTATGCCAGTTTCAACTGCAGCTGATACTGCATATTTCTCAAATTGGTCAACTGAAACTCCCGTACAAATTTTAGAAGCTCCTGAGATTAAATGGACTGCTGATATTGATGTTGCAGATGAAATTGAAAGAACTGTTATTAACTGGGATATTGTTAATTTAGCTACAGGCTATACTTACTTAATTGAAAATCCGGATGGAACAACAACTGAACAAACATTGCCGGCAGGAACTAATTATATTCAAGCTGCTTTTAAAATGGTAGGAACATATAAAATTAGAGTTAAATCAAATGCAAATGATGAAGCTGGTAAATTTGATAGTGCTTATAGCTCTTCGATAACAGTTGTTAAATTACCAGCACCTACTATTAATAGTAATAATATCAAGAGTAATCCATATTATTTAAGTGAAGGATTTACCGTTTCATTTGAGGCTGTTCCTGGTGCTGTAAGTTATAAACTATATAAGGATGAGGTAGAAAATAAATCAAGTAATTCACCACAATTTAAGGTAACTGACATTGTTGAGAATAACAATTTAAGAGAAGTAATTGTTAATTTCTATGTTCAGTCAATAGGAAGAAAAACTAATGATGTAATTTATTTAAGCTCTTCATTAGCTGAATTTTCTGGTTCATCAGCCTTTGCAATTACTGTATTACAAACACCA
The DNA here is from genome assembly GCA_964441815.1 of uncultured Anaeroplasmataceae bacterium. GTDB lineage: Bacteria > Bacillota_I > Bacilli_A > Acholeplasmatales > Anaeroplasmataceae > Pelethenecus. The sequence continues at coordinate 9,116 of CAYTVE010000009.1, forward strand.
ACAAATCCAACTGTTGAAGGAAATGGTTTTGGAGCAGATTATAAATATGATGCAGTTACTCATCAATATGGTTATAGTGTTTTAATTGCAGGAACAACATATAATTCGGAAGGTACTAAATATTCTTTAGATGTTATTGGCGAAAATGAAATCAAGGTATGCTCTAAAGGAAATGGAAGTGATGTGTTAGCATCAACATATTCAACGCCAATCACAGTAATTAGACTTGGTTCGCCTATGGATATTTCTATTGATACAGGTGCGTCAGATGGTTTATTAAAGTTTTCTGATGAAAATAGTGGTAAAGCATTAAGTTATCAAGCAGTATTTGATTCTAAGGAGGATAATGCATTACCTGTTGATACAACAACAAATATAAAAGAACATATTACTACTAGTGGTACTATTTTATATATGTATGCTATAGGAAATTATTTTGATAACGTTCAAAAAAATATCTTTTATATGACATCAAAGCCAAGCCAAAATAAGACATTTATTAAGTTAGAAGCTCCATCTCAAATTAAATTTGATAATACAAGTATGAGTTGGAATTCTCCTACAAATGTTAATAATTCTGGCTCATTTAATATTAAATATAAAATATTTGATAATGCTGATAATACAGTGTACAATGGTGAATTTAGCACATTATCATTCCCTATAAGTGATGATGAAATGTTTAAAGCAGGAACTTATACATTTGGTATTCAAGCTTTAGGTGATGGTCAAAGATATATTAATTCTGATGTAGCAGTTAGTAAATCAATTACAAAACTTAGAACACCAGATTTTACAGTTAATGTAAAGGACAGTAGATATGAATGGGATAGTGTTGCTTCTGCATCATCATATATATTAACAATTGATGGTGAGAATGTTTCTCAAAACTATCATACATCTGGTAATACTTATACATACGCTCCAACATATGATTCTTTAGGTGAACATTTAGTTTCATTGTATGCTCAAGGAGATGGCGGAAATACAACAATTAATTCTTCAACTTTTAAATATAATCAAATTGTTAGTCAGTTACAAACTCCAACATTTGAATATAGCTATTCACATGATAATTATGTAGTTGATGGAAAAATTAAAATAAATATTACTAAAGAAAGTCCATATTGTACTGGTTATAATTATCAAATAGGTGGAACTCGTCATTCCGGAAAAGAAACTACATTTGAAATGAATCCTAATACAGCCGGAAAAATCGAATTAAAGGTTTATGCAATAGGTGGTGGTTTTGATGAAAATGAAATATATTATTCAGATTCACAATCAAGTGCTATTTGTTATCTAAATCTATTGACTTATCCATCTGTTGATACTATCACTATTAATAAAGATGGTGTAATTAACTGGAGCAGAATTCCTGATGCATTAGGATATAGTTATAAATTATCTATAATAACTACTGATAATGAGGAATATGATGTTGAAGGAAATATTACTAAAAATACTCCAACTTTAGATTTATCAGGAGGAGTTACTGTTAATAATGATGGTAACGAGATTAAAATCAAATATAATCAAATAAAGAGACTATCAATTTCCTTATCGTCTACCGGCTCTTTAAAGAAGGATATTCCAACTACTGCAACTAATAGTTATGTTTCATCCGAAATTAAGACAAAGGCTTGGGAATCAGATTTACACTAATGAGTACATTAATATTAAACTATCTGGTTGAGGTTTTAATTCTTATTGGTATTATTTATGTGTTTGGTTACATTATCTATTTAATCAACAGGATAATAATAAAATTAGGCTTTGATTCTAAAATTTACATTTATACAGGTGTAGTTGGAACAGTAGTTCATGAATTAAGTCATGCAGTTATGTGTTTATTATTTTTTCATAAAATCACTGATATGAAATTGTTTTCCCCATCCGATGATGGAACTTTAGGATATGTGTCACATTCCTATAATAAAAAAAACATTTATCAGCAAATAGGTAACTATTTTATTGGTGTTGCTCCTATAATAGGTGGAACTATAGTGATTTACTTATTAATGTGGTTATTATTGCCTAATACTTTTGATTCAGTATTAGGTAATAATACTGCGTTATATAATTATATAAGTAGTGGTAATTATCAAAATATACTCGGTTATTTGTTTATCAATGTAAAAACAATTTTTTCTGATTTTACAAATTGGAAATTATATATTTTTTTGATTTTATCAGTATTTATTTGTTTACATTTAAATCTAAGTAATGCTGATGTAAAAGGAAGCTTAGTAGCGATTCCTTTGATTTTAATTATTTTACTTATAGTAAATATTGTATTGTTCTTTATATTTAAATCTGCTTATATAGTTTTCTTTAAATTTATAATTAGTTTAGGAACGTATCTTTTTGCATTTCTATTTATATCGCTAATTCTTGCGTTATTTATTTTATTATTTTTCATCTTATTAAAAATTATTAAAACTATAATAATAAGATAAAGGGAGGAGATATAATGTATCCATTCATTCATTTATTTGGAATGCATATACCTGCTTATAGTTTAATGATATTTATTGGTGTTATTGCAGCACTAATAAGTTCATATTTTAGAATATATAAAGGCGAAAAAATAAGCATATATACAAGTCTTAGATTGATATTTTGCTGTATTATTGGAGCTATCGCCTTATACTTTGGCGCTTTCTTTTTTGATACATTATTCCATTCTATTGATGAGGGAGAATTTGTTTGGGGTGGTATTACTTGGCTTGGTGGCGTAGTTGTCGGATTTCCTGTGACAATATTATTAATTCATAAGTTTGTTCCAGTTGCAAAAGGAAGAGCGCTTTATACATTTTCTCTTATTGTTCCTCAAATTGTTTTAGCTCATGCTTTTGGCCGAATAGGATGTTTTTTAGCGGGATGTTGCTATGGTGCACCTACAGATTCATTTTTAGGAGTTACTTTTCCAGGTATGGACCATAAGGTATTACCTACGCAATTATTTGAAGCTACTTTTGAATTTACATTATATATTTTAATGATGATATTTTGGAAGAAATTTAAAGGTCATAATTTAGAAATATATTTTATTTTATATGGCATATTTAGATTTATTTTAGAATTTTTTAGAGGTGATAGTAGAGGTTCAACAGGAATTGGATTGACACCAGCTCAGTTTCTGGATATTCTGATTATTATTACTGCAATATTAATTATATTATTTTATAAACAAAAAATTTTCATAAAACTATATAAAAAATGTCTTGTTTGGCAACAAACATCAAAATTAATATCTTCAAGACAAAGATGTATTTTTCTTGGTAGTCAAACACCGCAAGAAGTTATAAAAGAATTATATTTGATGAAAGAAAATGGTATGATAACTGAAACTGAATATTTGGATAAGAAGGAACAATTATTATCAAAGATTGGAGAGTGATAGTATGGAATTAGCATTTAACGATGGTTTATTAGGCGAATATGATATTAAGAATGAAACTGCAAAAGGATTATTTGCAGTAGAAAGTGCTTATGGCGTTATAGCAGGTATTATTGGAGGGATTCTAGCATTCTCATTATTGTTTAGTTTAATTCAATGTGGATTAGTTGGCTGGGGTTCTTGTTTAGGTTGCAATATGTGTACAGAATGTGAAACATGTACAGGTTGTAATGGATGTGCGCCAGATTGTAATTATGATACTAGTAATGGTTGTTATGAATACGGATACGAATGTAGGCAAGGATGTGCTTTAACACGAGGTTGTGATGATAAATCATACCAAGATGGAGCTTGTAGAACTGGCTGTTTTCATAAATCAACAAAAACATATTATGCTAAAACATCTACTGGAAAAATTGAAACATATGAATATGGAGAATATTATAAAGGATGTTATAATCTAGAAAAATGGTTTAGATTAACGGATGGTCCAGCATTAGATACAACAATATATAAATTTTATGGAGTATATAAAGATGCATCTATGAAAGAATTATTAATCGATGAAAATAGAAACATAGTCGGTAATTTAGAAAATGGTAAAACATATTATGCACATTATGTTGAGTATGGTTATGGAGAACAAATAAAAGTAGAATTTGTTGATTATGAAACAAAAGAAATATATGAGTCTAAATACTTTTCAGTAGGTGAAGATTTGAGTTCATATCAATTTAATTCATTTGGAGTCAACAAAGAACTAGATGGTATATATACTGATGATTCAAAAAAGATATTTGACAGTAATGGATTAGTTTGTACATCATATAGAGTTTTTCATTTATTTGATTACACTGATACACCATCAAACAAACCGACAAAAATAATATTATACGTAAAATTTAAATAAAACATCTAATTTACAATAAAAAATAATTAGATATTGATACAACGTCATTTTAATTTCCAATCAAATGAAATAACTTGGTTCATGTAATAATTTGAATCAAGTTATTTATTATATTAACATTATTTGATTTGATATTTTTTTGTCTCAAAAAATGATAATTAATACCAAGAAAGCAATATGGACAAGTTTTAAAATTAACTTATATTGATTGCTTAAGTAATACAGAAATAGCTATAAAATTAAATTATTCTACAGGTTTTGTAGATTCAGCAAGAATAAGAGGAATTGATGATATTTGTTAGCTTGTAAAATATGCACTTTTAAAGCAAGAAAACAGCTTAAAATAAGCTGTTTTTTCTGACATCAAAACCAATCGAAGCAGCGCTGAAGCAGTGTTAAAAAGGGATTTTTTACGATTTTAAAACTTTACTTTTTTGGTGGATGCTGATACAATAGAAACTGCTATTGAAAAATGGATAAGTTTTAATGGAGGAACAATAGAAAATGAAACAAAAACGCCAGGAGGCAACAATAGGCGTTTAGGAGGAATTGGATGGAGTTTTTAACATCCTTGATTGTGATATTAGTTTTGATATTGCTAATCAAGGATAATAACAAAAAATAATCATTCAGATGTCTAAACCTATTTGTTGCTTCCTATAAAACGAGAAAAAGAGTAGGACGGCAATCCTACTCTTTTTTGTTGTCTAAAGCCTATTGTTTACTTCACCATTATTATATGCTTTATTTGAAAAAAAATCAATAGTTTTTTTGCATTATGGAATCCAAAGACAACAAAATTTAATAAATTTTATGTAAAAAAATAAATTTGCACCATTTTGCAAGTAAAGTTTTATGTTATAATAACATCGTAGAAGTTGGCTTAATGCTTCTATTTGTATTTCATATTTCTTTTATTCGATGTCAAAAAGAGGACTTTGTGTTGTTTTAGCATCATTAGCTAAAATGATATTGCAAGTCCTTTTTTTGTTAAAAAAATTAAGGAGGATTAGAATGAATATCGTTGAAATGAAAATCGAATCAATAATACCATACGAGAAGAATCCAAGAAAAAATGATGATGCGGTGAAATATGTTGCTAATAGCATAAAATCATTTGGATTCAAAGTTCCAATTATTATTGATTCAAATAATGTCATTGTAGCAGGGCATACGCGCTATAAAGCAGCAAAGCAACGTGACATGAACATTGTTCAATGCATTATTGCAGATGAAGAACTTGAAGAAATATTAAATTTTGATTTTATGGATGACAAGTTATAATTTGATATGTCAGATTTTGAATTTAGATTAATAAAACTTGATTAAATTCATTTTTTTTTACGAAAAATATTGACTTGCTGGAAATTTATATATATAATAATATAATGCGATTTGTTGCTTTTAATGGGAGTAGTGTGCACTAAAATCGTAGATTTTATATTAAATTTCAATCGTTTTTTAGCGATTTATATACATTTTCGTGGGGATCACAAAAGGTTAAAAGACAACCTGTAAGCCTTTGGCAGTCTTAAAAAATACAAGAAAGGGAAAAGTTTTATGAATTACAAAAATGTAAACTATGGTAAAAAATCTGTTAGACGTAATTATTCAAAAATAAGAACAGAAATTGAATTACCGGACCTAATTGAAATTCAAACAAAATCTTTTGATTGGTTTGTGAATGCAGGACTTGAGGAATTATTTAAAGATATTTCTCCAATAACTTCTTTTAACGGAGATTTAAAATTATCTTTTGGTGAACATCATTTTGAAAATCCTAAGTTTTCAATTGTTGATTGCAAATTAAGAGATGTCAATTATGCTCGTCCATTAAAGGTCAATGTTCGTCTTGAAAATGCCCAAACTGGAGAAGTGTTAGAACAAGAATTATTTATGGGTGATATTCCTTATATGACACCAGTAGGTACATTTATTATCAATGGTGCTGAGCGTGTTATTGTTTCACAAATTGTTCGTTCTTCAGGTGTATATTATGCTAAAGAAATTGATAAGAAGACAGGGGATACTAAATATACTGGTACAGTTATTCCAACACGTGGTGCTTGGATTGAGTATGAAATGGGTTCTAAAAATGTATGGTATGGAAAACTAGATCGTTCTAAAAAGATTCCATTAACAACTGTATTCCGTTCATATGGTTTATCTACTAACAAGCAAATTGTTGATTTATTTGGCGATAGTGAATATTTACAAGCTACTTTTGAAAAAGATTTGACAACAAATTCTGAAGAAGCTGCAATAGAAGTATATTCTAAATTACGTCAAGGTGAAAAGGTTCCTGCTGATGGTGCTAGAGCTTTAATCGTCCAACGTTTATTTGATGATAGAAGATATGATTTACAAAAAGTAGGTCGTTTTAAATATAATGTTAAATTGGATGTTTTACAAAGAGCTAAAGGATTAGAACTTGCTCAAGATGTAATTGCTAAAGAAGATGTTTTAGATGAAGAAGGTAATGTTTTATTTAAAGCTGGTACTATGATTGCTAAGTTTGGTGATAAAATTGTTGGCGATACACTAGAACATTTAAAACTTGCAAGAAGTGCTTTCCGTGAAAAAATTGATTTAGGTAACACATTATGTGATGATCCTTATAATGAAATTCTACGAGTAACAGTTGTTCGTCATGACCAATCTCAAGAAGTTAAGATTATTGGTAATGATCAAAGAGAAACTTCTTTACACATTACAATGTCAGATATTATTGCAACAGCTAGTTATTATATTAATTTATATCAAAATGTTGGTACTTTAGATGATATTGACCATTTAGGTAATCGTCGTTTAAGATTAATTGGTGAATTATTGAAGAATCAATTTAGAATTGGTTTTGCTAAATTGGAAAAAAATATTTTAGATCGTATGTCTACTGTTGAAGTGCATGAGGCAACTCCTCAAAACTTAATTAATATAAAGCCACTTACTTCTTCATTAAAAGAATTCTTTGGCTCAAGCCAATTATCTCAATTTATGGACCAAATCAATCCTCTTGCTGAAATCACTCAAAAACGTCGTATTTCTGCTTTGGGTACTGGTGGTATTGCTCGTGATAGAGCCAGCGTTGAGGTTCGTGATGTTCATAATTCACATTATGGTCGTATGTGTCCTATTGAAACACCTGAAGGTCCATCTATCGGTCTTATAACATCTTTAGCTACATATGCTAAAGTTAATGAATATGGTTTTATTGAAACGCCTTATTTTGTAGTTAAAGAAGAAACTAATGGCAGAAAATATGTTTCTGAAGAAATGGTTTATCTATCAGCAGATGAAGAAGAAGGTTTAGTTATAGCTGCTGCTTCTACAAAACTTGATGCAGATGGACATATTATCGAAGAGAAAGTTATTGGTCGTCGTAATGGTGAAACTGAAATGGTTGATCCACAAGAAGTTGATTATATGGACGTTTCTCCAAAACAAATAGTATCTGTAGCTGCTGCATGTGTTCCATTCCTAGAACATGACGATGCTACTCGTGCACTAATGGGTGCTAACATGCAACGTCAAGCTGTTCCTATTATTAATCCTGAAAGTCCAATTGTTGGTACTGGTATGGAATATAAGGCTGCAAAAGATTCAGGTTCTGCATTAATTGCTACAATGCCTGGTATTGTTGAATATGTAGATGCTAAAAAAATTATTATAAAAGAAGATAGCGGAGAAATGCATAGATATGATTTATATCAATTCTTACGTTCAAACTCTGCTACAGCTATTATGCAACGTCCTATTGTTTCACCTGGTGAAAGAGTTGATAGAGGAGACATTATTGCTGATGGTCAATCTATGAAAGATGGAGAACTTGCATTAGGTAGAAATGTTCGTATTGCGTTCATGACATGGGAAGGATATAACTTCGAAGATGCAGTTATTATGAGTGAAAAGATGGTATATGATGACGTATATACTTCTATTCATATTGATGAATTTTCTGTTGAATGTCGTGATACTAAATTAGGTAAAGAAGAATTTACTTATGAAATTCCAAATGTAAAAGAAGAAACTAAGAAAAATCTAGATGAACGTGGTATTGTAATTCCTGGTACTGAAGTTAAAGAAGGAGATATCTTAGTTGGTAAAATTACTCCTAAAGGAGTTACAGACCCTACCCCAGAAGAAAGATTATTGCTTGCTATCTTTGGTGAAAAGAGTAGAGATGTTAGAGATACATCACTTCGTGTTCCACATGGTGGTGGAGGTGTTGTTCAATCAATTCAACATTTCTCTAAAGCTAAAGGTGATGATTTAGCTCCTGGCGTAAACGAAGTTGTAAGAATTTATATAGTTCAAAAACGTAAGATTCAAGTTGGAGATAAGATGGCTGGTCGTCATGGTAATAAAGGTGTTATCTCAAATATCTTACCTCTAGAAGATATGCCATTTACAGCTGACGGACAACCAATTGATATTATGCTTAACCCACAAGGTGTTCCTTCTCGTATGAATATTGGTCAGGTTTTAGAATTACACTTAGGTATCGCAGCTAAGAAATTAGGTATCAAGGTTGCAACTCCAGTATTTGATGGAGCTACAATTGAAGATATTGAAGAAATCATGGCTGAAGCTGGTATGAGTAAAGATGGTAAAGAAGTTTTATATGATGGTAGAACTGGTGAACCATTTGAAAATAGAATTACAGTTGGTATTATGTATTTCGTTAAATTAAGCCACATGGTTGATGATAAATTACATGCTCGTAACGTTGGTCCATATACTCTTGTTACTCAACAACCAATGGGTGGTAAAGCTCAAAATGGTGGTCAACGTTTTGGTGAAATGGAAGTTTGGGCACTTGAAGCTTATGGTGCTGCCAATACATTACGTGAAATGTTAACCGTTAAATCTGATGATTTAGTGGGTAGAGATAGAGTGTTTGATGCTATTGTTGATGGAAAACCAATTCCAGAATCATCTATTCCAGAATCATTTAGAGTATTAACTCGTGAATTACAAGCTTTAGGTATTCATGTAGAATTAATGAATGATAAAGGTGAAAATGAAGTTAATCGTTCTATCGTTGATTTAAAAATAAAAGAAACAAAGCGTTAATGGAGGGAAAACAATGAGTACACAATATAAATATATTAAAATTGGTTTAGCCTCTCCAGAAGAAATTTTATCTTGGTCACATGGTGAAGTTTTAAAGCATGAAACAATAAACTATCGTACTTTAAAGCCAGAGCCTGATGGATTATTCTGTGAGAAAATCTTTGGTCCTATGAAGGATTATCAATGTGCTTGTGGTAAATCTAAGCGCAACACTGATAAAGGGAAAATTTGTGAAAAATGTGGTGTTGAAATAACTGAATCTAAAGTTCGTAGAGAAAGATTAGGTCATATTACTCTTGCAAGCCCTGTAGTTCACACTTGGTTTTTAAGAAATTCTACATCTCCTCTTGCAACATTACTTGATATTAAAACAAAAGATTTAGAAGAAATTGTTTATTTAGCTTCTTATATAGTTATTTCTGCTGATAAGGATACTGGCCTAGTTAAAAAACAAATTTTATCTGAGGCTGAATATTCTATTAAAAGTGAACAATACCCTTCTAAATTTAGAGCTTTGACAGGTGCTGAAGCTGTTAAAGTGTTATTAAAAGAAATTGATTTAGAAAAAGAAGAAAAGATTTTAAGAAGAAAATTAAAAACTTCATCTAAACAACGTAGAGATCGTGTTATTAAAAGATTAGAAGTTATTGAATCATTCTTAAAGTCTGATAATAAACCAGAATGGATGATATTAGAAGTATTACCAGTTATACCTCCTGATTTAAGACCTATGGTTCAATTAGAAGGTGGTCGTTTTGCAACAACAGATTTAAATGATTTATATCGTCGTATTTTAAACCGTAATAATCGTTTAAAAAAGCAATTTGAACAAAATGCTCCTCATTTGATTACTAAAAATGAAAAACGTATGCTTCAAGAAGCAGTTGATGCTTTAATTGATAATTCTAAGCGTGGAAAAAAAGCCGTTGTTGAAAAGAATCATCATTTAAAGAGTTTATCAGATATGCTTCGTGGTAAACAAGGACGTTTCCGTCAAAATCTATTAGGTAAACGTGTAGATTATTCAGGTCGTTCTGTTATCGTTGTTGGTCCATCTTTAAAGATGTATCAATGTGGTATTCCTAAGGAAATGGCATTAACATTATTTAAACCATTTGTTTTAAGAGAATTAATAAAAGCTGGTAATAGTATTGCGGTTGCATCTAAGGCTTGTGATAATCAAGATGATAGCGTTTGGTCTATATTAGAAGAAGTTATTAGAGAACATCCAGTATTATTAAACCGTGCGCCTACTCTTCACCGTTTAGGTATTCAAGCATTTGAACCAGTATTAATTGAAGGTAAAGCAATTAGACTTCACCCACTTGTTTGTACACCATTTAATGCTGACTTCGATGGTGACCAAATGGCTGTTCACGTTCCACTTTCTTTAGAAGCTCAAGCTGAAGCTCGTTTATTAATGCTTGCTTCTAATAACATTCTAAACCCTAAAGATGGAAAACCAGTTGTTACTCCATCTCAAGATATGATTTTAGGTAACTATTACTTAACTCTTGAAAGAAAGGGTAGAGAAAATGAGGGACATTTCTATAAAGATTATGACGAAGCTTATTTAGCTTACAAAAATGGTAATATTACATTACATACTCGTATTTTTGTAGATCCAAGATATTTACCTGTAGAAAAATTTGCAAATAATACAAATCACGGTAAATATTTATTTACAACATTGGGTAAAATGATATTTAATAGTATTCTTCCTGATGAGTTCCCTTATTTAAATGAACCAACAGAAGAAAATTTATGTATCGCAACACCAAATAAATATTTCTTAGATTCATCAAATCCAGATAATACATATGAAGCATTAATTGCTCGTGATGAGGTAGCTCCATTTAAAAAGAAAAATATCGCAAGAATTATTGCTGAAGTATTTAAGAGATTCCAAATCACTGAAACATCAAGAATGCTAGATCGTATTAAGGATTTAGGATTTAAATATTCTACAATTGCTGGTTTAACAATTTCTGCTGCTGACGTTTTAGACTATAAGGGAAAACAAACTCGTATAGCTGCAGCTGATAAGAAAATTGATGAAATCACATTAATGTATGAATTAGGTCAATTAACTAATAAAGAACGTAAAAAATTAGTTGAGAAAGAATGGGGCGATGCTCGTAATGAAATCCAAGAAGGATTATGGAGCGAGCTTGCTAAACAAAAAGATAATCATATCTTCATGATGGCTGATTCTGGTTCTCGTGGTAACGCATCTAACTTTGCTCAATTAGCTGGTATGCGTGGACTTATGGCCAACACTGCTGGTGAAACTATTGAAGTTCCAGTTAAAGCTAACTTCCGTGAAGGTTTAACTGTATCAGAATTCTTTATTTCTACCCATGGTTCACGTAAGGGTTCAACAGATACAGCTTTAAAGACTGCTGAATCAGGATATTTAACGCGTCGTCTAGTTGACGTTTCACAAGATGTTATTATTTCAACTGTTGATTGTGGAACTGAAAAAGGTGTTTATGTTGAAGATATTATTGATGATGGTGGAAAAGTTGTTGTAACTGTTGCTGATCGTATTATTGGTAGATTTGCTGCTAAAGACTTAATTAATCCTGAAACTGGTGAAGTTATTGTTAACCGCAATGAATTATTCACTGAAGAAACAGCTCAAATTGTTTCTAATTTAGGTATTAAAAAAGTTTGCATTCGTACAAACTTAACATGTGATGCTAAATCTGGCGTTTGTATGCTATGTTATGGTCGTAACCTTGCAACAAATAAGGTAGTTGAAGTAGGAGAAGCTGTTGGTACAGTTGCTGCTCAATCAATTGGTGAGCCAGGTACACAATTAACAATGCGTACTTTCCATACAGGTGGTGTTGCATCTGCTGCAGATATCACTCAAGGTTTACCTCGTGTTCAAGAATTGTTTGAAGCTCGTAAACCAAAAGGTAAAGCTACTATTTCTGAAATTGATGGTATTGTTGAAAGTATTGAAAAGACTAAAAATGGTTTAGCTATCATTATTAAAAATGATTCTGAAGAAAAGAGTTATAATATTGATGCCACATCTGAATTATTAGTTAAAGTTGGAAGCACTATTAAACGTGGCGAAAAATTGATGAAAGGCTCTGTTCATCCTAAAGAATTATTACGTATTAAAGATGCTGAAGCTGTTCAAAAATATATCGTTGAAGAAGTTCAAAAAGTATATCGTTCTCAATCAGTTGAAATTTCAGATAAGCATATTGAAATTATTGTTCGTCAAATGATGCGTAAACTTGTTGTTGTTAGAGAAGGATCTACAAATTTACTTCCAGGTAGAGATGTATCTATTAATGAATATAAAGAAGCTGTTGCAAAAGTATTTGCTGAAGGTGGTACACTACCAACAGCTAAGCCATTATTGTTGGGTATTACTAAAGCTGCATTAGCTTGTCAATCATTCTTATCAGCTTGTTCATTCCAAGAAACAACAAGAATTTTAACTCAAGCTGCCATTCAATCAAAAGTTGATAATTTAGTTGGTTTAAAAGAAAATGTTATTATTGGTGGTTTAATTCCTGCTGGTACAGGTGTTTTAGTTGAAGATGAATTTGAATGTGAACACCGTCCTGAAGATGAAGAAACTATCTATGAAGAAGTAAATAGTTATGTTGAAGAACAAATGAAACAAGATGAAGAAGAATCTGAAGATGATTCTTTAGACTATGATGATGATTTATCTGAAGATTATTTAGATGATTTAGATAACGAAGAAGTAGAAGAATAAAAAATAAAGCGTATTTTCTAGTTACAAAATTGGTAAAAATACGCTTTTTTATTATGAATAAAAAGAAAGAACCAGGTAACACTTTTAAACGTAATAACATTTAAAACAAATAAATTAAACATTAATATAATTAAATTATTTAATATCATCCTAGTATTTATATTGATATTCTATTTATTAGTTTCAGATAATGTTACGATTAACAATTTCTTTACTTAAAAAATAAATTAATGTATAATTAAAGTAATTAAGGAGACTAACTATTATGGCTAAAGATACAAATTTAAATTTAAGAAATCAAATCATATATCAAGTTTTTGTTAGACAACATTCTGAAAAAGGAAATTTTGAAGGTGTAATTGATGATTTAAAAAGAATTAAAAATTTAGGCACTGATATCCTATATTTACTTCCTATTCATCCGATTGGTCAATTAAATAAAAAAGGTACATTAGGATGCCCTTATTCAATAAGTGATTATAGAAGTATAAATCCTGATTTGGGAACACTAGAGGATTTTGTGAAATTAATTGATGAAACTCACAATCTAGGTATGAAACTTATGATTGATGTTGTTTATAATCATACATCTAGAGATTCATTGATTTTAAAGAACCATCCAGAATGGATGTTTAAGAAAAATGGTAGTTTTTCAGGAAAAGTTGGCGATTGGTGGGATGTTACTGACTTAGATTATAATAACGAACAATTGTGGGATGAATTAATTGATACATTGTTATATTGGGCTAAATTAGGAGTAGATGGTATTAGGTGTGATGTAGCATCATTAGTTCCACTTAATTTTTGGATTAGGGCTAGAAAAGCATTAAAAGAAATAAATCCCGAATTTATCATGCTTGCGGAATCAATAGATTTACATTTTGTTAAAGAAATAAGAGATTCTGGTTATGAGGCATCATCAGATTCAGAATTATATCAAGCATTTGATATTGAATATGATTATGATATATGGGCAATTTATGATAAGTATTTAAATGATAATACTTGTTTAAATGATTGGTTAGAAGCTTTAATACGTCAAGAAGGTACATATCCTAATAATTATATTAAGACTCATTGTCTTGAAAATCATGACCGTAGACGTATATCTTCTATATTAAAAGACAGTGTAAAATTAAGAAATTTAAATGCATTAATATATTTTTTAAAGGGTACAACATTTATATATGCTGGTCAAGAAGCATGTGAAGAAAAATTAGAAAGTTTATTTGATATTGATAAAACTGATTGGTCTACACTTGGTAAATATAATATGGATTTATTAATGCAAAGGTGTGCTGAAATAAAAAAAGATCCAATATTTAAAGACGGATCTTATAATATTCATTTATCTGATTTAGAAATTGTTCACATCACATATAAATTAGATGATAAATTAATGGAGATAATATTAAATGTTGGAAATGTTAACGGGAAAATTGAAGTTTTTTCAGATGATGGAATATATAATAATATTTTCAATGATGAACAAATAATTATTAAAAATAAATTATTAGTTTTATCACAAGAACCTATTGTAATTAAAAATTATTAAAAATAAAGTCCTATTGCTTATAGAATTAATCTATAAGCAATAGGACTTTTTATTTATATTGGCATCCGGTGCGGGACTCGAACCCACAATTTAATCTTAGGAGGATTACGTTATATCCATTTAACTAACCAGACAAGTATATAATATTATAACAAAAAAGAGATGTTTTTGCTATATGGAAGTAAAAAAAATTAAAATTTAACTAATAAATGGTCGAAATATGCACACATTCTCTAGTGTTTTATGAAGGAATTGGTATAGAAAAGTCATGAACGTCAAAAATAAAAAAATATTGAAAAATCAACGTTTTTCAAATACACTTCATCGTGTGTTTCTTTTTGAAAATAAAAAGTTTCAAAAAAATGATTTTTTTTGTTGACTTATCTATTTTTTTTGGTATAATCAAAATGCTGTAAAAATCAGTATAATATAGATATCCTTAAAAAGGATAGAAAGGAGTTTTCAATATGCCAACTATTGAACAATTAGTACGTAACGGAAGAACAGATAAAGTTTCTAAGTCTAAATCTCCAAGTTTAGGAATTGGATTTAATAGCTTAGAAAAGAGATATACAAACCTTCCATCACCTCAAAAACGCGGTGTTTGTACTCGTGTTACAACTATGACACCAAAGAAACCTAACTCAGCTTTAAGAAAATATGCCAGAGTTCGTTTAACAAATGGAATTGAAGTTACAGCTTATATTCCAGGTATTGGACATAGTTTACAAGAACACAGCACTGTATTAATCCGTGGTGGACGTGTTAAAGATTTACCGGGTGTTCGTTACCATATTATTCGTGGTGCATTAGATACTACAGGTGTAGCAAACAGAATGCAAAGCCGTTCTAAATATGGTGCAAAACGTCCTAAACAAAAATAATAATTTGAAATTAAAAGGAGGAATCGCTCATGCCTCGTAAGGGTCATATTGCAAAAAGAGACGTGCTTCCTGATCCAATATATAATTCAAAAGTAGTTACTAGAACTATTAATGCTATTATGTTAGATGGTAAAAAGGGTACAGCACAAACAATTTTATATGGTGCTTTTGATCGTGTTAAGGAAACTACTGGACAAGATCCACTTGAAGTTTTCAATAAAGCACTAGAAAATATTATGCCAGTTTTAGAAGTTAAGAGTCGTCGTATTGGTGGTCAAAACTATCAAGTACCAGTTGAAGTTAGACCTGAAAGAAAACAAACATTAGGGTTAAGATGGTTAGTTAAATACGCTCGTCTTCGTAATGATAAGACTATGGAAGAAAAGCTAGCAAAGGAAATTATGGATGCTGCTAATGGTGTTGGTGGTGCTTGTAAAAAGCGTGAAGACACTCATAAGATGGCTGAAGCTAACAGAGCCTTTGCACACTATCGTTGGTAATATATTTATAGGAGAAATTAATTATGCCTAGAGAATTTTCATTAGAAAAAACTCGTAATATCGGTATCATGGCTCATATTGATGCTGGTAAAACGACTACTACGGAACGTATATTGTTCCATACTAAAAAAATCCATAAAATTGGTGAAACACATGATGGTGCAGCAACAATGGACTGGATGGCTCAAGAACAAGAACGTGGTATTACTATCACTTCAGCTGCAACTACAGCTATTTGGGCTGGTCATAGAGTAAACATTATTGATACTCCAGGTCACGTTGATTTTACTGTTGAAGTTTCTCGTTCACTACGTGTACTTGATGGTGCCGTAACAGTACTTGATGGTCAAGCTGGTGTTGAACCTCAAACAGAAACTGTTTGGCGTCAAGCTACAGATTACAATGTACCTCGTATTGTTTTCGTTAATAAAATGGATAAAATTGGTGCTGATTTTGAGTATTCTGTTAGTACTATTCATGACCGTTTAGGCGCAGTAGCTGCTGCAGTTCAATGGCCAATTGGTGCTGAAGACCAATTTAAAGGTCAAATCGACTTAATTGAAATGAAGGCTTATTTATATGATGGTGGTCCTGATGAAAACTATCAAACTGTAGATATACCAGCAGAATTAGTCGATTTAGCAAATGAAAAAAGAGAATTATTAATTGATACTTTATCTCAATTTGATGATGAATTAGCAATGATGTATTTAGAGGGAGAAGAAATTCCTACAGATTTAATTAAGTCTGTTATTCGTAAGGCAACTTTATCAGTTCAATTCTTCCCAGTATTCTGCGGTTCTGCATTTAAAAATATGGGTGTTAAGAGAATGTTAGATGGTGTTATCGATTTCTTACCTGCACCTACTGATATAGCAGCTACAAAGGGTACTGATCATACTGGTGCTGAAGTTGATATTGAACCAAATGATGATGCTCCATTTGCTGCATTAGCATTTAAGGTGGTTTCTGACCCATTTGTTGGAAGATTAACATATTTCCGTGTTTATCAAGGACATGTTGCTTCTGGTTCTTACATTAGAAATACAACTAAAGATACTAAAGAACGTCTTGGACGTATCGTTCAAATGCATGCTAATCACCGTGAAGAAATTAAAGAAGTATATTCTGGAGATATTGCTGCTGCAGTAGGTTTCAAGAATACTACTACAGGTGATACATTATGTGATGAAAAGTATGAAGTTATTCTTGAAAAAATGGTATTCCCTGAACCAGTTATTAACGTAGCTGTTGAACCTAAGACTAAGGCTGACCAAGAAAAAATGTCAACTGCTTTAGCTAAACTTGCAGAAGAAGATCCAACTTTCAGAACTTATACTGATTCTGAAACAGGTCAAACAATTATCGCTGGTATGGGTGAATTACACCTTGATATCATCGTTGACCGTATGAAAAGAGAATTCAACGTTGTAGCTAACGTTGGTGCTCCGCAAGTATCTTATCGTGAAACAATCACTCAAGCTGCTGATTGTGAAGGTAAATTTATCCGTCAATCAGGTGGTCGTGGTCAATATGGTCACGTTTGGATTAAGTTTGAACCAAATACTGATAAGGGATATGAATTTGTTGATAAAGTTGTAGGTGGAACTGTTCCAAGAGAATATATTCCAGTTGTTGATAAGGGATTACAAGATGCTTTACCAAATGGTGTATTAGCAGGATATCCTATGATTGACATTAAAGCAACTTTATTTGATGGTTCTTACCATGAAGTTGACTCATCAGAAATGGCTTTCAAGATTGCTGCGTCTATGGCTTTAAAGGCTACCAAAGATAAATGTAAGCCTGTATTATTAGAGCCAATTATGGAAGTTGACGTTACAGTTCCTGAAGAATATGTAGGAAATGTAATTGGAGATTTAACAAGTCGTCGTGGACGCTTAGATTCTCAAGAAAAACGTGGAAATGGTATGAAGATTCGTGCTTATGTTCCACTAGCTGAAATGTTTGGTTATGCTACAGCTTTACGTTCTAATTCACAAGGACGTGGTAATTTCATTATGCAAACTCACCATTATGAAGCTGTTCCAAGAAGCATTCAAGAAGAGATTATTAAAAGTAGAGCGTAATTTTTAACATTCTACTTGAAAACCCTTGCCAATTGGGGTAAAATATATATTGGTAAATTTAAGAAAAATTTAAAAATTAAAATTAGGAGGACCATTTAAAATGGCAAAGGAAAAATTTGTACGTACTAAACCACATGTTAACATTGGTACAATCGGACACGTTGACCATGGTAAAACTACTTTAACTGCTGCTATCACTGCAACTCTTGCAAAAAAAGGATTAGCACAAGCTAGAGATTATAACCAAATCGACGCTGCTCCAGAAGAAAAAGAACGTGGTATTACTATTAATACTTCACACGTTGAATATGAAACTGAAACTCGTCACTATGCACACGTAGACTGTCCAGGTCATGCCGACTATGTAAAAAATATGATTACTGGTGCTGCTCAAATGGATGGTGGTATCTTAGTTATCGCTGCAACAGACGGACCTATGGCTCAAACTCGTGAACATATCTTACTTGCTCGTCAAGTTGGTGTTCCAAGATTAGTTGTATTCTTAAATAAATGCGATATGGTTGAAGATGAAGAATTAATCGACTTAGTAGAAATGGAAACTCGTGAATTATTAAGCGAATATGATTTCCCAGGTGATGATATCCCTGTAGTTCGTGGTTCTGCATTAAAGGCTTTAGAAGGAGATCCTCAATGGGTTGCTAAAGTTGAAGAACTTATGAATTATGTTGATGAATATATTCCAACTCCTGAACGTGATACTGATAAACCATTCTTAATGCCTATCGAAGACGTGTTCACAATTACAGGACGTGGTACAGTTGTTACAGGACGTGTTGAACGTGGACAAGTTCGCGTTGGTGACAATGTTGAAATTGTTGGTATTAAGGAAACTCAAACTTCAGTTGTTACTGGTGTTGAAATGTTCCGTAAATTATTAGATTATGCTGAAGCAGGAGATAACATCGGTGTATTACTTCGTGGTATTAACCGTGATCAAGTACAACGTGGTCAAGTTTTAGCTAAACCTAAATCAGTTACTCCACATGTTAAGTTTACTGCTCAAGTTTACGTATTATCTAAAGATGAAGGTGGTCGTCATACTCCATTCTTCTCTAACTATCGTCCACAATTCTATTTCCGTACTACAGACGTTACTGGTATCATTACTTTAGCTGCTGGTACTGAAATGGTTATGCCAGGCGATAATACAACAATGACAGTTGAATTAATTCATCCAATCGCAATGGAACAAGGAACTAAGTTCTCTATTCGTGAAGGTGGACATACAGTTGGTGCTGGTTCAGTTGTTGAAATTATTGAATAATTATTTGATAATAAGATTTTAGGGTAATGGTAATCATTACCCTTTTTTTATAAAAATATTTTATATATATTTTTTTATTATCAAATGTGGTATAATTGACAAGAGGGATAGAATGATAAAAAAATTTTTTCTTGTTTTTATAACATTAATATGGATGTCTTTAATATTTTATTTATCTCACCAAACTGGTAATTCTTCTTCTGGATTTAGTGATAAGATAGTTGATTTTATGATTGATATATTTATTAAAAATTTTGATAATATGTCTTCTTTAGAAAAAATTGAAATACATGATAATTTTAGTTTTATTATAAGAAAATCAGCTCATTATACTGAATATTTTATTTTAGGTATTCTATTAATATTAACTGTAAAATCTTTTTTTAAAAAAGAGGTACTTATTTACATTATTTCGAGTTCTTTTGGGATTGTTTATGCAATAAGTGATGAATTTCATCAATCATTTATTGATAGTAGAACTCCTGCTATAAAAGATGTTTTTATTGATTCTATGGGCCTTTTAACAGCCATTTTCTTAATTGGTACCATATGTAATATTTTAGTAAAGGATAGAAAAAAATGATTGATACACATTCACATTTATTTGATGATGCATTTAAATTAGATTTAGAAGATTGTTTAAAAAGATGTAAAAATGATAATATTAATAAGATAGTATTAGTTGGATTTTCACATAAAACTAATATTTTAGCTAACAATTTAGCTGCTAAATACAATGTATTTTATCCAACAGCAGGTTTGCATCCTAGTGAAGCTGATTCTAATTATAAAGAAGATTTAATTAAATTAGAAAGCTTTATAAAAAATAATAAAGTGTATGCAATAGGTGAATGTGGATTAGATTATCATTACGGAAAAGAAAATATTGAAGAACAAAAGGCTTTATTTAAAGGCCAAATTGAATTATCAAAGAAATATAATCTTCCTTTAATAATTCATATGAGAGATGCAACATTAGATACATATCAAATTTTAAAAGAATATGATAATATATATGGAGTTATGCATTGTTATAGTGGTTCTTTAGAAATGGCCAAAGAATTTATTAAATTAGGTTTTTATATTTCGTTAGGTGGACCTGTCACATATAAAAATGCTAAAGATGCGAAAAAAGTTGCTGGAGGAATTGACATTAATAAATTGTTAATTGAAACAGATTGTCCGTATTTACCACCTGTGCCATTTAGGGGAGAAAGAAATGAATCAAGCTATGTTAAATATGTTTTAAAAGAAATAAGTAATATTAGGGGTATAGATGCTTTGAAATTAGAAAAAATAATAGATACTAATGCAAATAATCTATTTAAATTGGAGGAAAAATTATGAAAAAAAATAAATTTTTGTGTTTAATAATTTTCTTTTGTTTGTTTTCTTTATCAAGTTGTGTTTTCGATTCTACAAATGAACCAACTAAAGTAGAAAAAGAAATAGTTGAAATTCAAAATGATATAACAGAAGTATATAAAAAAATTTCAACTGGATGTGTTGGAATTTATGCTTCTAATAATAGTAATGCTTCAGTAGGTTCAGGTGTAGTTTATAAAGAAGAAAATAATTTGTATTATGTTGTGACTAATAATCACGTGGTAGAAGATATGACTACAATAAAAATCTATCGTGGTGGTTCTACTTATTTAAGAGCTAATTTAATTGGTACTGATTCTAAAAATGATATTGCTGTATTGACCTTCTCTCTAGATTTATTTGGTGGTTCATCTGATGTTTATATACAAGATATTTTTAATTATGATGAGGAAATAATTACTGTTGGTCAAACAGTATTAGCTATAGGTTGTCCTTTGGGCTTAGAAAATTTTAATACATTAACAACCGGTGTAGTTTCAAGAGTTACTAAAACACAAATTCAAACAAATGCAGAAATTAACCCTGGTAATTCTGGTGGAGGATTATTTAATGCATCAGGAAGGCTTATAGGTATAAACACTCAAAAAGAAGTATATACTCAAAGTGAAGAAAATGGTAGTATAGTAAATATTCCAGTTGAGGGCCTAGGTTTTGCAATACATTTAGATGTAGTAAAAAAATGTATTAAAGATATTGAAAAAAAGAATTCTTCAGTTACAAGACCAACTCTTGGATTAACAGTACAAGCAGTTAATCGTTATATTTCAACTGAGAATGTTTCACTTTTACCTAATACTATTGATCAAGCATTAGTAGTTGTTGAAGTTTCAGATGGTGTTGCAAAACAAGCTGGAATAAGGAAAAATGATGTTATATTAACAGCAAATGAAACTGAAATTGAATCAACTGAAGATTTATCCAGTATTCTTAATTTGTTATTATCATGTGATGTTATAAAATTAGAAATTTATCGACCTTCATCTAAAGAAGTTATGACGTTTGACATTATACTTTAAAATATTTTTTAGCAACACTCTTAATTTATTCATATATTAAATTAGGGGTGATATAAATGGCTAGTAATTGTTGTAATAATACTACTAATAATAACAATACAAATACAAACACACCATGTGGTGGAGGATTTGCGTTTATTTTAGTATTGTTTATTTTAGTTATTTTAGTTGGTGCAGCCTGGACCTTTTAATATAATAAATAGTAATTAATATAAATCAGTTCAAAAAATAAAATGAACTGATTTTTTAATTTATTCATGAAAAAAGTTAAGCTATTTGTTGCCAATGAGGTGTGAAGTATCACCTCTATGGAGTGTTTTTATATTACTTTTATTTTTATGTTAAATATATGTGAATTATCAATATGTATATTACCTAATATATTATTATCAAATTGCACTTTATTTTTATAATGAATATAGTTTTTATTCTTTTTTTTGTTTTTATTTTATGGTATGATATTAACAGATTATTTTTAAAAGGAAATGATAATATGCTTACTGATTTAGAAATTGCCCAACAAACAAAAATGAATAATATAAAAGATGTTGCAACTAAACTTAATATAAAAGAAGATGATACAGAATTATATGGAAAATATAAAGCTAAAATATCTTTAAATTATTTAAATGATAAACAAAAAGGTAAACTTATATTAGTTACAGCAATAAATCCAACTCCTGCAGGAGAAGGTAAATCTACAACTACAATAGGATTAGCTGATGCTTTAAATAGATTAAATAAAAATGTGATAGTTACACTAAGAGAACCAAGTTTTGGACCTACAATGGGAATTAAAGGTGGAGCATGCGGTGGTGGTTATGCACAAGTTGTTCCTATGGAGGATATTAATTTACATTTCACTGGTGATTTTCATGCTATAACAACTGCAAATAATGCTATTGCTGCCATGTTGGATAATCATATTTATCAAGGTAATGAATTGAATATAGATCCTACTAGAATTGTTATTCATAGATGTCTAGATTTAAATGATCGTAGTTTAAGAAATATAATAATTGGCTTAGGTGGTAAAATGAATGGTGTACCAAGAGAAGATCATTTTGATATTACTGTGGCTTCTGAAGTGATGGCTATATTTTGTTTAGCTAATTCTTTAGATGATTTCAAAAATAGAATAAGTAAAATGGTCATTGCATATACTTATGATAAGAAGCCAATTACTGTTGATGATATAAATGCTACAGGTGCTGTTACTTTAATAATGAAGGATGCATTAAAACCTAATTTAGTTCAAACGTTAGAACATACTCCAGCATTAGTTCATGGTGGACCATTTGCTAATATTGCTCACGGATGTAATTCTGTCATTGCTACTAAAACTGCATTAAATCTTGCTGATTATGTCGTTACGGAGGCTGGTTTTGGCGCCGATTTAGGGGCTGAAAAGTTTTTTGATATAAAGTGTAGGCAAGCAAATTTAAAACCTTCTTGTGTCGTTTTAGTGGCTACAATTAGAGCTTTAAAAATGCATGGAGGAGTATCAAAGGAAGATTTAAATAAAGAAGATGTAATAGCATTAGAAAAAGGAATTTGTAATTTAGAAAAGCATATTGAAAATATTAAACAATATAATTTAAATTACATTATTGCTGTTAATAAATTTGAAAGTGATACTTCAAATGAAATTGATTTTTTAATTAATTGGGCTAAAACAAATAATCATAAAATATCTTTATCTGAAGTATATACTAATGGTGGGTTAGGTGCTATTGATTTAGCTAATCAAGTTTTAGATATTGTTAATGAGGATAATAATTTTAATTATATTTATGATGTAAATAGTTCAATAAAAGAAAAAATAACAACAATTTGTAAAAAAATATATGGAGCTTCTAATGTTGAATTTTCACAAATAGCTAAAAATCAAATGGTTCAATTTAAGAAAAATGGTTGGGATAAATTGCCTATTTGTATAGCTAAAACACAGTATTCATTATCAGATAACCCTAAATTATTAGGTAGACCTAGCGATTTTACGATTACAATTAGAGAATTAAAACCTTCAATTGGTGCTGGTTTCATTGTTGCTTTAAGTGGAGATATTTTGACTATGCCAGGTCTTCCTAAAGAACCTGCTGGTGAAAAAATGGATGTTATTGATGGTAAAGCAGTTGGATTATTTTAATATAGGGATGGATAGATAAAATGGAATTTATTGCTAATCAAAAACAGGTTATTTTAAATTTTTCAGAATGTTATTGCAAAAATGAAATAGAAGTATTAAATTCAAAGTGTTTTAGTGATGTTTGGAGTAAATATGTTGAACATCTTTATAAAGTTGGTAAACAAGATTTATTAAGTATAATAGAACTTGTTTCTAATCCTAAACGTGATTTTGTATTTTTGTTTAAATTATTATTAGAATTTGATTTATCTGAAATAAAAAAAGTAAGTTCTAATTTTAATAAAATATTAGAACATTCAGAAATATTATATCAATTAATAGAAGATTTTTATGATTATTGGCGTAGACTAGAACGTTATGGAATAATACATTCTAAAAGTAGATTAGGTGGAGTTGAAACAGCTTCATTTACTTCTGCAATGAATCAATTTACTAATGTAGTATTATCTACATACAGAAGCATTTGCCAAAAAGTATTAGGTGAATCATTTGCTATATATAGGTCTCTTCCAGCAGGTGTTAATGCTGGGTTAATGATTTCTAAACATAACTGGATGTCTAAAGATAGTAAATATTCATTTTTAGCTAAGGCATCAGCTTTAGAAACTGTTTTAATTAGACCACCATTTATCTCATATTCTTCAAAAAATAAGAGAACAGGAACATATCCTGAAATATTTAAAGACCCCATTTCTAAAATAACCGAAAATTTTAAAGCAGAAGAATATTATTGTTATTCTGCTAAAGTAGGTAGTTCACTTGCTTATATTTATTTTCATAGAGACTTTTTAGCTCATGGTATTGCTTTATGTAATTTATTTGAGTTTGTTCCATTATCTAAATGTTTAGGTCAAAAGCCTGAATTATTATATATATTTGGCGCTGAAATTGATAGTGAATCTTATTTTTACCATGACAAGGAAGAAAATATATATTTAGGTGTAGCTCCTAGAAATAGTAGTGTAGATTATTTTGGTTATATGAAGAAAATGTTATTAACTTTATATAATGTTAAAATGATTGATAGTGGTAATTTACCACTTCATGGTGCATGTGTTAGCATAACTATGAAAAATGGAATCACAAAAAATGTTGTTATTATTGGTGATAGTGGAGCTGGCAAAAGTGAATCGCTTGAAGCTTTAAATGAATGTGCTGGTGATGAAATTGTATCACAAACAACAGTATTTGACGATATGGGTACATTTAAATTGGTTGATGGTGAAATATATGCTTTTGGTACTGAAATAGGAGCTTTTGTTCGTTTGGATGATATGTCTTCTGGATATGCATATAGAGAAATGGATAGAGCCATTTTTATGAATCCGGATAAAGTGAATTCTAGATTGGTTGTACCTGTTGCTACATATTCTCAAATATTGAGAGGGTATAAAGTTGATATGGTTTTATATGCAAATAATTATGAAGATGTGAATGAACAATTAAAAAAATTTGATGATGAATATGAAGCTATTGAAACATTTATTAGAGGTGCAAGGTTTGCTAAGGGAACAACTCAAGAAGTTGGGTTAGTTGAAACTTTTTTTGCTAATCCATTTGGACCAGTTCAAAGAGAAGAACAAACAAGAAAATTATTAGATTTATATTTTGATAATTTATTTAAACATAATATTTTTGTTGGACAGTTGTATACAAAATTAGGTGTTCAAGGTTGTGGACATACAGGACCTAAAGGTGCTGCAGAAAAATTGTTTGAAATGATAAAAAAATAACACCAATATTAATCTTAGACTGCGCACTATACGTTTTACAAACTATAAAAAATACCTCCTAATGCTCTTTTGTACTAGGAGGCTTAATTATTCTAACATGTGGAAATATTTAAGTTTATATTTACATCTTTATGGCTATAAAAAGTATTATTTTGTCAATGGATTGAGAGGCTCGATGTCTGCACTAGTCAATAGAAAGTAGACACTTTTCATATTTTAAGGGGTATAAAGTTCT
>CAYTVE010000010.1:0-34549 GCA_964441815.1 uncultured Anaeroplasmataceae bacterium
TTAATATTTTATTTTTTTTAAGACATTTTCCCAAACTATTGACACTACTTTTTTCAAAATAGAAAAACTTATATTATTAATTATATATTTTATAGAAATAATTATAATAAATAAAAACTCATAAATTAATTTTATCAAAAGAAAAAAGTGGAAAATCCACTTCAATATACTTATAAATCATCAAAATCAAATGATAATTGTTTTGAATAATATTTAGAAACAGGAGAATAAGTTTTTCTATGAATTGGACATGGACCATATTTTTCTAAAGCTTCTATATGAGCTTTAGTACCATAACCTTTATGTTTTTTAAAACCATAATTAGGATATTTTATATCCATTTTTTCCATATACTCATCTCTTGTAACTTTAGCTAAAATAGATGCAGCAGCAACACTAGCACATCTTGCATCACCATGTATTATAGAATTGTGTGGAATATCAAGTTCGCCTAAAGGCATAGCATCTATTAGTGCATAATCTGGTTTAACTTTTAATCCATTTATAGATTCTAACATTCCTTTTTTTGTTGCTTGATAGATGTTAAGATTATCGACATCTTCTTCACTTATAAATACAATATTATATGAAATAGCATTTTTTATAATTAATTTATATAATTCTTGTCTTTTTTTAGCAGAAAGTTGTTTAGAATCATTAATACCATCTATTCTTAAAAAAGGAGGCAAAATGCAACTAGCTACCACTAATGGACCAGCTAGAGGTCCTCTACCTGCTTCATCAATTCCACAAATATTATGAAAACCTTCATCATATAATTTTTCTTCAAATTCATATAAATTAATCGTTTGGTTTTTCATAACTCATTGCTCCTATCTTCATTCCTCTAAGTTCATTAATAAACATTCGATTAGTTCTTTCAATATCAACTATTCCACCCTTAGATAAAAATCCTCTATTTTTACCTATTTGATTTTGAATATCTTCAATATTAGTAATTTCTATTTTATATCTTTGTTTTAGTTTCTCAGGATAATTTTTTGCTATATAATCAATACTTGCTAAAACTAAAGCATTTAAATCTAATATCTCATCTTTTATAGAACCACACATTGCAAGTCTTATACCTACATTTTGATCTTCAAATTTAGGCCATAATATACCTGGAGTATCCAATAAATATAAATCATCATTAATTCTAATCCAAGTTTGATTTTTAGTTACACCAGGTCTATCACCTACATTAGTAGCTTTTCTTTTAGCTAATGTATTAATCAATGTTGATTTACCAACATTTGGTATACCTAATATCATAGCTTTAATTGATTTTGATGTTATACCTTTAGTTTTTCTTTTTTCAAATGTATCAGATAAAGCCATATATGCATATTTCATAATATCTTTATTATGATATCCAGTAATAGAATCTATATCTAAAGCAATAATACCTTGTTTTTTATAATATTCTATCCATTGTTTTGTAATTATATCATCTGCAATACTACTTTTGCATAATAATATTAATCGAGGTTTATTACCAACAATTTCATTTATCATAGGATTTGTTGAAGAATAAGGTATTCTAGCATCCTTTAATTCTATAACTAAATCAACTAATTTAACCTTTTCACTAATCTCACGTTTAGCTTTTGCCATATGCCCTGGAAACCAGTTAATTGTTGTTTGAGAAAAGCTCTTTTCTACGTTCATTAAAAATTCTCCTTTATCTTTGATAAATCTCAGTTTATTATTATAATAGGTGCAAATCATTGAATTCCATTATAATATAAACTTGGAATGTCATTATACAAATATATCGTTTTTTAAATCAAAATGCATAATTTTTTCCTAAAATGTTGCACCAACAAAATAAATATTTTCTAATTAATTTTTTTATTTATAATTCTATTATTAAACATATTAATACATATTATTAAAATTTTCATACAACAACTTCTTTTAATTTTTGCTACTTCATCTAAATGTTTTATCTTTATACATTATATCAAAAATGTTTCTATATTAACTAATTAATTGTTACATAATAAAAACTCTTTTCATTATTATATGTTATATCATTTTTAATCATCTATAGTCAGGTTTTGGATTTCCAATTTTAGAAAATGGGAAAAATCTAAATAATACTTTGCCAATAATTTCACTTTCATCAATAAAGCCAAAACTTCTTGAATCTCTACTATTATCTCTATTATCCCCCATTACTAAAATTTTATTTTTAGGTACTTCAAATTTTAATTTAAAATCATAATCAAGTGATTCAAGCATTGTAATATATTCATCTCGTTTAATCATTTCTACATAAGTATTATTAACGAATAAACTTCCTTCATAAATAGAAACTGGTACATATGTAATAATATCTTTTTCTTTTGAGACAATTCTTTTAATATAAAATCTATTTTCTAAAGAATCATCATATACATATTTTGCTGAATCAAATACTATTACATCACCATTTTTAGGTGAATAACCAATGTTCCACAATAAGACTCTATCACCATCTTGATATGTATTTTCCATCGAACTACCAGAAATACTACAAGGTGATAATAAAATCATTATTATGAAAAATAGACATACAAATGTAGATAATATGAATACTAAAAAATCATAAATAGAATATATTTGAAAGCTTCTTCTTAAAACCTTCATATCAGTCAAGTCTAGACTAGGTTTTAATATTACAGTAACAACTGATACTAAAAGACATATACCTATTGTAGTTCCTAGTAGAGTATAATATGTGATATGTCCAAAAACATTCTCATTATTAAATATAGCATTTGAAGTTAATGCAGCTAGTTTTACTATTCTATTATTATTAATTAAAGAAAATATTAATAGAATCATCATCCCACATACTCTAAGTAGAGGATTATAGATTAATTTTTTAAATATCATCTCATTATTTTCTTCAATATAAACTTCATGAGAGATATTATCTTTAATCATACTTCTTTTTTTTCTATTCATTTATTCTTCCTTCTTATAATTGATCATCAAACATTTCTTTTAAACGATATGAATCGATTAATATTTCTCTACCTTTAGTACCATTTTTAGGAGAAACAATACCTTTTTCTTCTAAAAGTGACACAATTCTTGAAGCTCTATTAAATCCAAGGCCAAAATTATTTTGAATAGAATTAATAGAACACATTCCAGATTCTATACAATATAATGCAATTTGATAAATTAATTCATCAGATTCAGTTGATGAATCTTTGCCACCATTTCCTCCACTACTTGAATTCTTTTTTCTTAAATCTTCATGTGTAAATAGAAAATCTGGTTCATAATTTTCACAAATATAATCACAAATATTACCAATTTCATCATCAGAAATATAAGCACCTTGTACACGTTCAGGTAAACCATTATTTTTAATTAACATATCACCACGACCAAGTAAACTTTCTGCACCTTGTTCATCAAGAATTATTCTAGAATCGCCATCTGTTGCAACTCTAAAAGCAATACGACAAGTGATATTAGCTTTAATAGTTCCACTAACTACATTTACAGTAGGTCTTTGTGTCGCAAGAATTATATGGATACCTGCAGCTCTAGCCTTTTGAGCAAGTCTTACAATTGCATCATTAGCTTCGACACCACATTGCATAATCAAATCATTAAATTCATCAACCACAATAACAATAAAAGGTAAGTTTTCCATTTCAGGTTTAGATTCACGTTTTTTATTATAGTCTTCAATATTTCTTACTCTAGCTAAAGCTAATAATTCATATCTTCTTTCCATTTCATTAACAGACCATTTTAGTGCTTCTGTTGCAATTACAGGATCGTCAATTACAGGAGTTGCAAGATGTGGTAAATTATTGTAAAATGCAAGTTCAACTTTTTTAGGGTCAACTAATATTAATTTTAATTGTTCAGGTGAATTTTTAATTAGTAGAGAAACTAATAACGTATTGATACATACAGATTTACCAGATTTAGTAGCACCAGCAATTAAAGCATGAGGCATATCAATAATATTTTGATATACAGGTGTACCATCAATATTCTTCCCCATAGCAATCAATAAATTCTTCTTACTTGAAACATATTCATCATCAATAATATCCCCAAATGCTACAACATCAGCCTTTTCATTAGGAACCTCTATACCAACTGTATTTTTTCCAGGAATTGGAGCTTGTATACGCATTGATTTAGCTTTTAAAGCCATTTGTAAATTGTCATATATACTATTAATTTTTTTAACATTTACATTTTGCGCAAGCATTATTTCATATCTAGTAAATGCTGGTCCTTTAGTATAGGTGATAACCTCACCATCAATTCCGAATGCTTCTAATTGTTGATTGATAATTTCTTTTTTTTCAACTAACCAACTAGGAGTATCATCTAAAGAAGCAGAACTTTTAGGGAATAACTTTTCATAAGGAATTTTATAGTTATCATATTTAGGCTTTTTAATTTTAGGTTCTTCGATAATTGGTGTTTCTTGTTTGATTATTTTAATTTCTTCTACAATAGGTTCTTCTTCTATTTCATATTTTTCATCGACCGATTCTAAAGTAGGTTCTTCATAATTAATTTCTTCTAATTTAATCTCAGATTTTTCTTCATGTTTTTCTTTTTCAATAGATTTAATAATATCATCATTTCGAAAATCATATCCATGAATAGGTGTTGGCTCTACTTTGGCTAATTTTTCATCAAAACTATTATATTCAAATTCATCACTATCATCTATAGAAATATGAATATTATATTCACCCTCTTCATCGAATAAATCAGGTTCTTCTAATTTTATATCTACATTATTTAAATTAATATCTTCATCTTTGTTAGAATAATCATCACTAGATGTGAAAAATGTACTTAAAGTCTTATTTTCTATTACAGTTTTTTCAGTGATAATTTCTTCTTTTTTCGAATAATCAGTACCTTTTTTCTCTTCTTCTGTTAATTGTTTATTAACATAACTAAATTCATAGTATTTAGTTCCATGTCTTTTAATCAATTCCTCGTCAGAAATATGTTTCTTTTCTCTAATGTAGTCATATCCATAATCAACATTAACTTTTCCACTATTATCTACATAATGTAGTCTATCAACCACATTTGTACCATGCATAGGTGATACAGTTTGACTTCTTTGAAATTTCCTTTTTCCTCTTAATAATCCATCAAGAGTATAACTGATTTGAGGAATACTAAATTTTTCATCAAATTCTATTATGTCAATTTTTTTATTCTTTTTTTTCATTTTTTATTCCTCGACTTTCTTTTTCAAATTATATTTATAATCATAAGTTATAATATTTGGATTATAAGGTTTATGAATAAATACATTGGTTTTAAGCTTGTATTTATTATTTTTTATGTAGAAATCTTCTCCATCATTTAATTGATTAGCTGCCAATTTTAACGAATCAGACATTTCATCAATTAAATCTATTGTACCAGTATCTATATCAATATCCTTATTAAATACTTTTTTAGAATATATTTTATAAGTTTCTTCTCCGGTAATAGCTATAATCACTAAACATATATGATCAATTATTATATTAATAATTTTATCTACTATAAGTTTTCTTCCCCATTTTAAAGGATTAATAATATCAATAACATATTTAGCTTTATTTATATTTTCAGTAATACTTTTAGTAGTTTGAAAAGCTTTAGATTCTTCAATATCTTTAGTCTTAATAGAAAAATCAACAATAGTAGATATTTTAAGTTTTCTAAGCATTCTTATTCCTCTGTGATTTAATATGTCATTAATCCTTGAGGTAATATATCCAGTTAGCATCGTTATTTCATTAACTGATAATTCTAAGAAAGGATGTTTACTTTTAGGATAAAATTTTAAAGCTATACTATAAGCTAAATCTTTACTTAATTTAAAACAATGATTAATTCTTGATGTATCTTGTCTTAATGATTTATCTTTATAAGAAGTTTGGGTTAAAGAAATCATATCTTTAACTTCTTGTGTTGTCAAATCATCATTTTGAGTTTTTATAATGAAATTTTTAGTTCTTAAACTTGAAACAACAGCTAAAGCATAGACTAATAATAAAATTATAAAACCCATTAAAACTCCAACTAAAAAACTGATAATTGTTGAAAAATCTATATTAAATATTCCTAATTTAAATAAAATATTTAAATACACTTAAAATCACCAGTCTTTCTATAATATTATATAATAATCTAAAACTTTTTTAAAGTTATAATTTTATTTTTAAGTTTTGATTTATTATTTAATTAAAAAACTGTAAAAATTATTAAATTTTCAGTAAATAATTTTTACAGTTAAATTATTATTCTTTATCTAATACACCTGCTAATTTAAGTAAATATATAGCGTTTGTTTTTTGACAAACACCTTCTTTAATTTTATAATCAAAAGTAATTTTATCATTCAAATATTCTTCATCAAAATGATAATTTGAGATAAATTGTGCTTCACATAATTCAAAATCATGAGTTGAAATTATAAAATAAACATTAAATGAATTTAATTTTTTTATTATTTCATTTGCAGCATATATTCTATCTTTTGCATTTGTGCCCTTAAATATTTCATCAATTAATACTAAAGATTTTCTATCTTTACTATTACTAATAATGTTTTTCATTCTATTTACTTCAGCATAAAATGTAGATATTCCTTCTTGTAGCATATCATTAGCTCTTAAAGATGTTAAAACATTATAATTTCCAGTATAAAATTCTTTTGCACAAACAATACCACCAGCATTTGCTAATATTTGATTAATACCAATCATACGCATAAAAGTAGTCTTTCCTGACATGTTACTACCAGTAAGAATAATACCATTTTCAAAATAAAAAGAGTTTGGAATACAGTTTTTAACTAAAGGGTGATATCCATCAATTATTTTAAATTCATTTGATGTAGTAGGTATTGTATAAACCTCATTGTCAATTCCTATTACAGCTAAAGAAATTAATAATTCAATTTCTGATAAACTATCTAAACATTTTTCTACATTTTTTATTTTTTCAGTAAATTTATTAAATAATAACGCAATAATTAAATCTAAATAAAATATACCATTTCCTAAAATAGATAATATTGCATTATTGCGATATGACAGCATATCAAATATTCTATTTAACCAAACTAAACTTGAATATTCATCTTCTATATTTTTTTGAATTTGATTATAATATTTATCATCTATTTTAATTTCTAATATATCTCCTGCAAGTTTTTTATATGCAGCGAGTAAATTAGCATATTTAGTTGTTGAGTTAGAAAATACATCAGTCTTTAGAAATCTCTTAGTAATAACAAAATTAAAAGGAATAAAAAATAATAAATAAAATAAATTAATATCGTTTATTAAAAACAATGTTAATAATAAACCAAATAAAATATATGACAATGCACATATTACTATTAAAAACCAGGATATATTAATTTTTTTATTTGTAAGACTAATCATTTCAGATTGACAACAGTCTTTAGATTCTAAGCTTATTAAAGATATTGATGCTTCAAGTCTTAAAGTATCTTCACTTTTAGCTAAAGTATTTACACAATTTGTAAAATCATCTGATTTAATAACTGGATTAGTAAGTTGTTTAGCTAGTTTAGCCCTACCTTCTTTTGATTTTGCACAACATAAATATTGAAACAAACTTTTAGAACCTAAAATATCTAGATCTAATTCTTTATAATCGTTATAGTCTACTAAATCTCTACCATCTGGTGTGAAACTTTGATATGATAAATTTCTTCTATTGTGATGTTTTTTATAAATTAATTCTAAATTTTTTAAAAGATTTAATTTATGATAATAAGGACTAGTCAATATAACACAGCCAGAATATAATGTTATAAAAACAATAGATAATCCTAAATAAATTATAAATTTATCTAAAGATAGTAAACATAAAACAAAAACAATAATACATATAAATAATATGAATCTAATAAAAGATATTATTTTAGTTTTTTTTGTTAATCTTTCAATTTCTATTTTAATATCATTTTCTTTACTTAAATTAAGCATAAATCCTCCTTTTTAAGAAAAAAGGGATTTAAAAATCCCTTTTATTCTTCATCAAAAACGATTGGTTTAACTTTCCAAATATCTTCATTATATTGTCTCATTGTTCTATCTGTTGTAAAGAAACCAGATTTAGCAGTATTGACAATAGACATATGAGTCCATTTTTTAGTATCTTTATATAGTTCATTAATTTTTTCTTGTGCTAAAGCATAAGAATCAAAGTCTTTTAATATAAGATATGGATCTCTATATAATAAATTATCTCTAATATCTTTAAATTCATCAGGTGATACATTTTCAAAGAATCCATTTGTTAATTGGTCAATAACTTGATGTAATACTGGATTTGATTCATAAATAGCCATTGGATTATAATCACCTCTAGCATAAAGGTCTGTAACCTCTTTAGCATTCATACCAAATATTACAATATTATCATCACCAACAAGATCTCCAATTTCAACATTAGCACCATCTAAAGTACCACAAGTAATAGCACCATTCATCATGAATTTCATATTTCCTGTACCTGAAGCTTCTTTTGAAGCAGTTGATATTTGTTCAGAAACGTTAGCTGCTGGCATAATAGTTTCTGCATATGTTACGTTATAATTAACAACGAACACAACCTTTAATAAATGATTTGTTTCATGGTCATTATTTACTTTATCAGCAATAGTATTAATCAATTTAATTACTTTTTTTGCAAAAGCATATCCAGGAGCACTCTTAGCGCCAAAAATAAAACTATGTGGATGATAATTTTTTCGGAAATTTTCATCTGTTTTTAAACGATTATAAACATACATTACATGTAAAGCATTCATTAATTGACGTTTATATTCATGAAGTCTTTTAACTTGAACATCAAAGATTGAATTTGTATCTAAAGACACACCTTGTGATTTAAAAATCGTGTTAGCTAAAGCTTCTTTACGAGCTTTTTTCATCTTAATGAATTTTTCTTGTAATTTTGGATCATCAGCAAGTGGTAATAATTTTTCTAATAAGTCAGGATTTTTAACCCATTCTTTGCCACAATATTCATTTAAAATATCAACTAATTCTGGATTAATATGTAAACACCAACGACGATGAGTAATACCGTTAGTCTTATTATTAAATTTACCTGGATAATAATCATTAAATACTTTCATTTCAATATTCTTTAAAATTTCAGTATGTAATGCTGCAACACCATTTACACTAAATGAACCAGCAATAGCCATGTTAGCCATATGAACTGTATTATCTTTAATAATAGCCATTTGATAGCTTTGAGGAGAATTTTCTCCATATTTTACAGCTATTTCTAATAATAAACGACGATTAATTTCTTCTGTAATAGTATAAATTCTTGGTAATAAACGTTTAAATAAGTGAACAGGCCACTTTTCTAAAGCTTCAGCCAAAATTGTATGGTTTGTATAGGCACAAGAATTTTTAGTAATTTTCCATGCTTCTTCCCAATCTAAACCTTCTTCATCTACTAATATACGCATTAATTCAGGAACAATTAAAGCTGGGTGTGTATCATTAATATGGAAGCATAATTTTTTATCAAGATTTTTACAATTTTTAAATATACTTTTATGTCTTTTAATTGCTGATTTAACACCTGCAGAAACAAAGAAGTATTGTTGTTTTAAACGTAAAATTTTTCCATCTTCTGTATCATCATTTGGATAAAGCATTGATGATATTTCTCTTAATTTTTTATGATATTCAAATGCATTATCAGGGTAAACTGATGCAGGTTCAGCACTCCATAAACGTAAAGTATTTACAATATGATTACCATCACCAATGATTGGAACATCATAAGGAACAGCCTTAACATATTCAGCATTACGATGTTTAACGATTAATTTACCTTTTTCGCTAGACATTTCTATATAACCATAAAATGGTATTTCAACAGCTTCATCGTCTTTACGAATTTCCCATACATGAACGTCTTTTAACCAACGGTCTGGATGTTCAACTTGATATCCATTTTTTATACCTTGTTCAAAGAATCCATATCTATATCTAATGCAATTACCATGTACTGGTAAACCTAGTGATGCAACAGAATCCATGAAGCAAGCAGCTAGTCTTCCTAAACCACCATTTCCAAGTCCAGCATCTGTTTCTTGATGTTCTACTTCATTTAAATCAATACCTAATTCATCAAAAGCTTTTTTAACAATTGGATATACTCCTGCATTCATTAAATTATTAGTAATCATACGTCCCATTAAAAATTCCATTGAGAAATAATAAACTTGACGTGCTTTAGTTGCTTTAGTCTTAGCAATTGTTTCATGCCAATCCTTAGCGATATATTGTCTAAGCATTTCACCTAGAACAACGTATTGTTGATAGCTTGTTGATTCGCTAAAATCAACAGCATATTTGTTTTCAACATTTTGAATAAATGCTTGTTTAAAAGTTTTAACATCCTTAAAATTCGGATAGTTCATATTAAAATTCCTCCAAAAATCAAATTCTTGATAAGATTATACCATAATTTAAAAATCTCTTTCAACCAATTGTCTAAGAAAGCGTTTCAAATTATTTTTTTCAAGAATTTTCTTGTTTTTT
This sequence comes from uncultured Anaeroplasmataceae bacterium, assembly GCA_964441815.1. Lineage (GTDB taxonomy): Bacteria > Bacillota_I > Bacilli_A > Acholeplasmatales > Anaeroplasmataceae > Pelethenecus. Next base: position 10,593 of record CAYTVE010000010.1, read on the forward strand.
AGTACGTGTCTTTCTCTTTTTTTTAGCTTTTAAGATTGTAACAGCTAATGGTGGTATATTTAAAAATATAGAATTTGGTTGATTCATCCATTCATCTTTATTGCTCTTTAAGATGTGTGGATTAATACAATTTGAACCACCATAAATATCTTTATCACTATTTAATATTTCTTCATAATCATAATCACCAGGAACACCTATTTTATAATCATGGTAAGTATTAGGCGTACAGTTCATGACAATAACATAATGATCATCTTTATTTTTTGCAAAACGAGCATAAATATACAATGATTGATCCATATTATCTGCATCTATATATCTAAAGCCTTCTCTATCAAAGTCTAATTCATATAGACATTTAGAATTTTTATATAAATTAGTTAAATCCATCATATAGTGATATGCTGAATCATGACTTGGATATTCTAATAAATTCCAGTCAAGACTTCTGTTAAATCCCCATTCACTATATGGAGCTAGTTCAGTACCCATAAATAATAACTTTTTACCAGGATGAGTCATCATATATCCCATTAAACATCTATAATTAGCAAATTGACGCCAATAATCACCAGACATTTTATTTAAAATAGAACCTTTCATATGAACAACTTCATCATGAGAAAGTGGTAAAATAAACTGTTCATTATAATAATACATCATACTAAATGTTAATTGATGATGATGATATTTACGATGAATAGGATCAAGTTTAAAATATTTTAAAGTATCATTCATCCATCCCATATCCCACTTGTAATTAAAACCAATACCACCAATATCAGTTGGTTTAGTTACATTAGGAAAACTTGATGAATCCTCAGCCATAAGTAAAACTCTATCATCTTTACCAAATAATATATTGGATAATTCTCTTAGAAAATAACAAGCACCTTCATTAGTTCCTCTATTTGAATCTCCCATATAATATAATAAATTACTTACTGCATCTACTCTAAAACCATCAACATGGAAATAATTCATATAAAATAATGCATTAGAATATAAGAAAGAACGAGTCAATCCTTTACCTAAATCTAAATTCGCAGTACCCCATTCTACATTTTCTCTAATTGAAGGATCACTATAATCATATAAAGATGTACCATCAAATTGATATAACCCATGAGCGTCCTTACAAATATGTCCTGGAACCCAGTCCATAATAACACCTATACCATTTTGATGCAGTTGATCTACAAACCACATAAAATCTTTTGGAACACCATATCTTGATGAAACAGAATAATATGAAACTCCTTGATATCCCCATGATGCATCTAATGGATGCTCATATACAGGCATAACTTCTACATGTGTATATCCAAATTGTTTTAAATATGGGATAAGCATTTTAACTATTTCATTAGCCGAATAAAAATCATTATCTCCATTTCCTTTTCTACGCCATGAACCTAAATGCATTTCATATATTAGGACCGGTTGATCATAAGTTTTAGGATGACTATACATCCAATCATTATCATTCCATACATAACCATCAATGTCATATATTTTAGAATCTGTTGATGGCCTTAAATCAGAATAAAAAGCATACGGATCTGATTTATACTTTTTCTCTCCTTGATATGTTTCTAAGAAAAACTTATAACGTTGCCATTCAAAGAAATTCCCTTCTAAGTACAAATACCAAACACCAGCGTTATCGATTTTTTCTAACTTATCTTGGCCGGGATTAAAAAAATTCCATTCCCCTACAACTGAAACATATTTTGCATTTGGAGCAAATAAACAAAATTCACAGCCAATAACATTTCCTTTTTCATCTTTATTAAGATGTGCTCCAAAAACGTTATAAGCATCAAGGGCTTTACCTTGATCTAAATAATATAAAAAATCAGCATTAATTTTATCTCTAATCATTTATATTTTGCTTAGTTAAATAATTAACTAATACTCCTTTCTATGTAATTATTAAATGAAAATTCGTTAATTAAATTATATCAAACTTAATAATTAATTTCAATAACAATAATTATTAATTAATATTATAACCATGTCTATATAATGAGTTTTTAATTTTATATTTTCTTTCATATTCATTTAATTTATAAAATTTATCATTTAATTTTTTTATTAATTTTTCATAACCGTAATTAATATCATCTTCATTAATATTATCTATAGCCCTATCAATTATATCTTCTTTAAAGTTTCTAGTTTTTAATTTATATTTAATTAAATATATTCCATTAGAATTTCTTGCAAGACTTCCAGCAAAATTTAAAGCTAGCATATATTCATCAATCTTATTTTCTTCAACTAAGCATTTAACTACTTCTTTAGCTAAATTTATATCTATATTTCGTTCTGTTAAATAATTTATTATCTCATAACTATTTTTTTGATATTTCAAATAATATGAATAAGCTTTATTTTTTATTATTTCAAAATCATTATACTTAAGACATTTATCTAAATCTTCTTTGGATATTTCATAACCTTTAAAAAGCCTGTATTTTAAAACAGACTCTTCAGTTAATTTATATAATTCATTTTCTATTTCAACTTCATATATTGAATTATTTATTTTTTTTAAATTAGAAATTTTCATCGATAAACACCTACAATTTCTCGTGTTGAAGAAACGTAACAAAAAGCTTTAGGATCAATCTCTTTTAAACCTTCAGTTATTTTATAAGCCTCACTTTTATCTAATGTTGAAATAACCATTGTCTTTTTGTCACCTGTATATCCTCCATTAGCATCAACAAAAGTAACTCCTCGATTAGTTGTTCTATAAATAAAATCTCTAACTTGTTCTGGCATTTCAGTAATAATATAAGCCGTTCTTCTTGGTTTAGCTTTCATAACAATCATATCAATTATTAATGAAATGCCATATACACCAATTATTCCATAAATCACAAATTCAATATTATATGAAAACACATTAGTAAATGTAAATCCTGAAATAGCGACTATAACCCAGTCAGTAAAATACATTGTTTTTGAATAAGGTATATGTAAATACTTGCTTAATATCTTTTGAATCACATCAAGTCCTCCAGTAGAACCATTATGTTTTAAAGCACAACCTATACCTAAACCCGAAAAAACAATACCACATATTAAGGAAATTAAATAATATCCAGATGATGAAACACTATTTAAAAAGAAATTTGGATCACATGTTCTTTCAAATATAAAAATAATCAAAGGTGAAAACAATGTTGAAAAAATTGTTTTTAAGAAAAAATCTCGTCCTAACATTATTCCGCCAATAACTAATGTAATACCATTAGCTATCCACAAAAAAATAGAACTTGTAAACCAAGAACCTATTTGTGAATAATAAGGTTCTAAAATTATAGAAACCCCCATCATTCCACCAAAAACAAGCTTAGCTGGTTCAATAAAAAAATAGAAACCAAAGTCTAACAAAATAACACCTAAAGCTATATAGAAATATTGAATTATTCTTTTTCTAACATATTCTTTATTCATTTGCTTTACCTGCCATTAATCTTAAATATGATAACATAAATCCTTCTATTTCTCCATCCATAACTGCAGAAATATTACCCATTTCATAATTAGTTCTATGATCTTTAACTAATGTATATGGACAAAATACATAACTTCTAATTTGACTTCCAAAATTAATCCCCATTTGTTCACCTTTTAAGTTTTTCATTTCCTCTTCTTGTTTTTTTATTTCAAGTTCTAATAGTTTAGATTTCAAAACACGCATAGCAACTTCTCTATTTTTAATTTGACTTCTTTCATTTTGACAAGTAACAACAATACCAGTAGATTTATGAGTTATACGAACAGCTGAATCAGTTGTATTAACAGACTGTCCACCAGCACCTGATGAATGATATACATCAATTTTTATATCTTCATCTCTAACATTAACTTCTTCAGTTTCAGGAATTTGTGGTGAAACATCACATGAAACAAAAGATGTATGTCTCCTAGCATTAGAATCAAAAGGAGAAATTCTAACTAATCTATGAACTCCTCTTTCAGCTTTAAATAAACCATACGCAAAAGGTCCACTTATTAATATTGTAACAGATTTAATACCAGCTTCTTCACCAGCTAAATAGTCTAAAACAGTTACTTTAAACCCTTTTTGAGAACAAAATCTTGTATACATTCTATATAACATATCAGCCCAATCCATTGATTCAGTTCCACCAGCACCAGGATGAAGTTCCAATATACAATCTGAATTATCATATTTTCCTGATAATAACGCTTGTTCTTCTAATACGCCTATTTCATTTTTAAAATCAACAATTGATGATTCTAATAACTCCATTGCATCAACATCTTCTAAAGCCATATCCATAAGTTCAATAATATCATTATATTTAAGATATATATTATCATACAATGTAATACTATCTTTTATAGTATTCATTTTATTAATAACTATTTGAGCATTTTGTTGATTATTCCAAAAATCAGTAGCTGCTATTTCTTTTTCAAGTTCTTTTAACACGGGGCGTTTAGAATCTATACCTAACGCTTGTTTAATTTCTTCAAGCTTTCTTTCATATTCAGATTTAAATTTATTCATTTCATACTTTTCCATAAAAAGCCTCCATAATAATTAAAAAAACTTAAGAATAACTTAAGACAATAATTTAGCTATTAATATAGCTAGCTTTACGAAAATATTATAATCTATATTAATTAAAAATACTAGAAAAATTTTAATTAAAATAAAAAGTATAGTCAAAACTATACTTAATTATTTTTTAACATAAGATGTTTCGTTGTTAGCTTTAGCAATAGCTTCAACTGCCATAGCACATGGATTTTCTAAAGTTTTATCACAAAACTCACAAAAATCATAAGAACCACACATATCTTTATGTTTTTTTTCACTTTCTAACCATTTATCAAAGTCAATCTTTTTTTGACTATTAGTAATTTTACTCATTATAATCACTCTTTTCCATTTGAATTATAAAACAAAGTTAATATAAAGTCCATATGAAAACGCTTAATTTAAATTAAAATGCTATAAAAACGTTTTAATAATATTAAAAAACTTATTTTTTAAAAAAATATTTATTTTTTTTATAAATTAATCTATAATACTTGTGGTGATTAATATGTACATAAAAAAAATATATGCCGAAAATAGCATTAAATATATTACAAATGATATTGAATACGAATTTATTATAAATAATACAGAAGCAATAGTTAATTATAATAATATTACTTATTTAGAAAAAATCGTAAATGAATTTCATCTTCTTCATCCAAATATATATTATTACCATTCAAATGATTATAACTTTGAAATGAGATTTGATAAAATTTTTACATTTAAACTACCGATTAATATAATTCAACCAACGATATTATTTTTAAATGAAAACTATTTAAATAATATTAATAATTTTAATTACGATAATATAATATTTCCAGTAAATATAATAAATGATGAATATGTTATATTAAAAGGACATCATTTGTTATATCAAGCTAAAATAGATAATATTAGAATGGTAAATGTATATATAAAAGAATATGATGATTCATTAAATAATATATTATATATTTTAAAAGAACAAAATATAAAAAATATAATTGATTTAGAAATATTAGATGAAAATAATTTTAATAACATGTTAATACAATTAGAAATGATAAAGGGGCTTTAAATAGCCCCATTTTATTTTTAATCTCTTTCTTTTCTTCCAAGGTAAATATCTAATTCTTTTTTCATTTCTTCAGGAATAATTCTTTCTACAGGGAATATATTTCCTTCAATCATTCTATTTGCAAAAGCTTTTATAAATTCTATAGTTTTATAATAATTTGTTTCATCTAAGAAATCAATAACATCTTTTCTACTATGTATTTGCGCACCACCTTGTGGAGAAAGTCTTGCAAAAGATAAAGCGGGAACTCCAGAGTCTGCAAAAGGAGTTGAATCTGATGAATAAACACCTTGTTTAGCAGTAATAGAAAAACCTAATTCTCTTCCTAAGTAATTAATATAATTTACAAGTGCCATTTCACTTGTACAACAAGCTATGTCTTTACCTAACACTACGCCTGTCATATCTACGTTAATACATAATTTATAATCTTTTAATTCTTCTTTATGAGCCTCAACGTAAGCTTTAGAACCTAATAGTCCCATTTCTTCTGAACCACACCAAATAAATTTTAATGTTCTATTTGGTCTATTTTCAGAATAATAAGCTAATAACTCTAATATAGTCGTTGTACCAGTACCATTATCATATGCTCCTGTAGAAAAAGGAACAGAATCATAATGAGCAGTAAAACAAACAATTTCATCTTTTTTTAAATTTCCAGGAATAGTTGCTATAACATTATGAGAAGTTAATTTAAATTCATCTTGTTGTAAAACAATTTTAACTTCTTTTGGATTTGATAATAATAATTTTTGAGCATCCATTATTCTCATACATACACCTGGTATCTTACCATTTTGATAATGACGTTCTCTAATTTGTATTTTTTCTAAATCTGAATTTTCTCTATCATCATATAGTGAACCACTTACACATATAAAAGCACTTGCTTTTTTTTCACATAACATTTTATATGTTTTAACCATCATTCTTGTATTTATATACACAATCTTTTGTTCTAAACTTGCTATATTCGCTAGTTGTTCATCAGATTCTATAACTACTAATTCTCCAATAATACCTTCAATAGGTGTAGAACCACTCATTCCAACACCAGTAACCTCATATTTTCCATCTACAGTTTCTAATAAGGCTGTTTTAATATTATATCCATCTACTAAAAAATTTTCTAAATGTGCTTCTATTTGATATTTATGGCACTCAGTTATAATCATATTGGCAGTTTTTAATTCTTCTTCACTTCCACCAGTTCTTTCATAACATATTTTCTTTAAAAATTCAAAACTTCCATTATTTTGCATATAATAAGTCACTCCTTACATCAATTAGTATTATTATACACTATTTTATTAGTAATTTAAAAGAAAAACTATATTATTTCAAAATTTTTTCTTCTTCAATTAAATAATTATCTATTTTCATCATTATTGAATGATATTTATATAGATGATTTATGTAATTTTTATGAAAATTAATTTTTTTGTATGTATACTTATAATTGTATAATATTTTCTCTAAATAAAATTTTTGAAATATCTTATCAATATTAAAATAAAAAATAGTTGATAAATAAAAAAGGTATATAAAATTAATTAATAAAAATATATCTAATTTATAATATATAATTAATATAATTATTACAGTATTAAAAAATAAACTGAATATTGATAAAAATATTAAAACAAATTTATAAGGTATAAAATTACCAAGTAATGTTTTTAAAATGTTGAATCCATCAAGCGGATAAACAGGCAATATATTAAAAACTATTAATAAAGAACATATTTTAAATATTGAATTATCATTATATATAAGCATTAATATGAAATTAAATAATATACCACCTAAAAATAATAATAAATCTTCATAAAATACATTTTTTTTATTTTCAAGTTCTAAAAAAAATCCAAATATTGATAATTTTAATTTTTTAATTTTAATTTTAAAAACAAATATAAAAATTATGTGTCCTAATTCATGAATAAATAAACATAATAAAATTTTAATAATTAATATTTGTTTTGGTGAAAAAATTATAATAAATATTAATATTAAAAAACTTAAATCAATTTTAAATTTTTTCATAATATATTATAAACTTAGAAACTAATTCATTTATATAATCACTTTTAATAATATAATAATCTAAAGTTGTACCTAAAGAGATATTTCTATCAATGAACTGATATAAATTCTTTTCTCTATTAAAATGACTTATTATATATTTTTTATCAATACTAATAACTTCAGTTTCATAATTATTTACCGAACATATCATAACATCTATTGGTAGAACAACATTGTTATCTAATGGAAAGACATATAATATATTATTTTCAATAACAAAATCTTTCACTGTTATATATGTATTTGAAACACTCGCTTCATCATCATATAAACTTTTGACAAGAAAATTATTAATAAATGAGATATTAATTTCTTTTTTTAATCTTTTATTTATAATTGGAATTGTATAATAACTTAACAAAAATATAAATAGTATAAAATATTTAAAAATGTATTTTTTCATTTCCATCACCAATAATACTATATTCTAATTCATCATCTAAAATACCATACTCATTCATTGAATAAAAGTTGTCTTTACTAACAACTAAATGATCTAAAAAAAGAATATCTAAACTGGATAATAAATTTTTAATATTAATTGTAGCTGTTATATCTGCATTAGATGGAATTACATCACCAGATGGATGATTATGAACTAATATTAACCCATATGCATTACTATCTAATGCATCTAATATGATTTTTCTAAGTGGCACATCTACTTGATGTGAATATCCTCTTCTTTCAATGATTTTTTTTATTGGTTTTAATTTACAATCTACTAAAATTGATATTATAATTTCGTTTGATTCAAGATATATTTCCGGATAAATAAATTCATAAATATTTTTAGGAGTAATTAAAGATATTTTTTCATCATTTTTCATTGAACATCTTCTAGCTAGTTCAAAACAAGCTAATAATTTTGTAGCTTTTGCTTGTTTAATGCCCTTTATTCTTGATAATTTTTCATATGTTATATCTTTTAATTCATATAATTTATATTTTTTTAATATTGTTATTGCGATAGCGAAGACATCATTTTCTTTAGTTCCACTACCTATAATTATAGCAAGTAGCTCTGTATCTGATAAAGCTCTTGGACCATTTTTAAGTATTCTTTCTCTCGGTTTATCATTATTATTAAGTTCTTTTATATCCATTTATTTCACCTCAATAATAATATTTACAAAAAAAATATTTTTTTAAAAAGAATAAATAAAAAAACCAGTATTTATACTGGAATTTTTAAGCGCCTAATGATTTACCCGTTATTATAAAATTAACATCACTAAATTCTATTACTGTACCTCTTGTTGAAAACATGCATGCATACATATAACTATGATCAATAGCTTGTAAATCAAAATCAACATAATTCTTTTTATAGCATGTATCATTATAGATTAATGCAATATTAACTGCTTGACCTATTCTTTCAATTTTTAATTTTACTATATCATTTTCTTTATATAAAAAATCTAACATTGGCTCTTCTTTATGTAACTCGTTATGCTCTCTATAAAAAATAACAGACATATTGGAATCTGTAGTTATTAAACCTGAAGCCAAATAATTTGAACATATAATTTCAGTAGCAGATTCTTGATTTAAATAAATATCATCTCTTAACATTAAGCCAAAACCTGATTGTTTTTGGTTAGATGTTTTTAAAACTTTAGCTTTAGCTTCAAAAATAAAATTATCATTAATATTTATTTGCCTAAATACAGTCGATATACCATCATTTAATAAAGATATTTTACCTTTAACTGCATTAGATTTTTGACCAACAATAAATTTATTGTTTTCTTCATAAGCAATAAATCCATTTTCTATATCACTAGGTAAACCACCACAATCTCCAAAAGCAGTACCATACCAACCTTTTGATATTGTTTTAAAATTATCATTAGGATGATAATCAATTAAATTAGGTTCTCTATAAGTCTTTATTTTATAATTCGGATTAATGATTAAATCATTTTTTTCATTAGGTTCTACTATATTTTTTAAATATTTTTTTAATAATGAATTAGATTTATTTATTAATTTAGAAATTATAAAAGCAATAAACTTAGCACCATAAATATTAAAATGTGTTAAATCAACTGTATTTAAATTTGGAATAAGTTTACCATCTTCTAATTTACCATCTATAGTAGCATGATATTTAAAGGCATTTAAATATCCTATTTTTTCATAATGTTTTCTTGTTTCATTTGTTAAGTCTAGTACTAATACATTACATTTTTTACCTAAATCAATTATAGTTTTTCTATAATCACCATATTTTGTTATATGTCCACTATTATTAGAATAATCATTATTCAAATTAACTCTACAAGTGGGAGTACACAATATTGGAATAGCTTTTATAGCTAAAGCTTTCTTTATATAGTATTCATATAAATAATATGAAAATGATGTTTTATCATCAATAGGTTTTAAAGCATTAGTAAATCTTAAAATATCATCATTTTTTTCATCATTATGACCAAATCCAATTAATAAAAAATCTCCTTCTTTTATATTAGAAAATAAATATTTATAATTTTCTTCTAATATATAACTTTTAGAACTTCTTCCAGATAAAGCTAAATTTTTTATATTGATGTTAAAAAAACATTCTAGTTTTGTCCCATATCCATATCTTGGATAAAAATAATTATCGTTAAAACTAGATAATGTAGAATCACCTACAATATATAAAGTTGGATTCACTCATATCACCTACCTTATCAAAATATAAATTATATTACATTATCAAATTATCATATAAGCACTTAAGTGCTATTTCATAATCTTTTTGTGAAATACCAATAATTATATTTAATTCTGAAGGTCCTTGTGCTATTAATTTGACATTAATATTATTCTTTTTAAAAGTTTCAAATACTGAACCACATACACCAGTTTTTTTCACCATATTTCTACCTACAACCGCAACTAATGCTATATCATTATCAATTGTGACTTCTGCCTTCAATTCATTTTTTAAATCAGTAATTATTTCGTATTGACATTTTTCTATATTTTGATTTGAAACAATAACCGAAAACATATCTATACCTGAAGGTATATGATCAATAGATACATTATATTTTTCAAAAATGGTTAAGGCTTTTCTTAAAAAACCAATCTCATTAGACATATGATTTTTTTGTATATTAAACGCAACAAAGTCTTTTTTGCCAGCTATACCTGTAACTATTTCACTGCTATCATCACAAACATTTTTTATTAAAGTTCCAGGATGAGTCGGGTCATTTGTATTCTTCAAATTAATAGGAATATTTAAACTTTGTACTGGAAAAACAGTTTCTTCATGTAAAACATTAGCTCCCATATAAGACAATTCTCTTAATTCTTCATAAGTGATTTCTTTAATTGCTTTAGGTTTATTAATAATTCTAGGATCTGCAGCTAAAATGCCAGAAACATCTGTCCAATTTTCATATAAACTAACATTTAAACATTTTGATAAAATTGAACCAGTTATATCAGAACCACCTCTACTTAAAAGTTTAATACTTCCATTTGGATAACTTCCATAAAATCCTGGAACTACAATCATTCCATATTTTGCAAAAGCATTTTTAACTTTTTTTTCAGTTAATGCGTTATCTAATTTTCCATCATAGCTAAATGATATTAAATCTTTTGCATCTACAAAAGGATAACCTAAGTAACTGCTCATCAATTTAGCTGTTAAGTATTCACCACGAGAAACTAAATAATCTTCAGAAATATTTTTATTTAATTCATTCTTTAATTTTTCTAAATCTATAGATATATCATATTCTAAATTTAATTCATTTTGAACATCAGTAAATCTACTATACAACATATTCCATATTTCTTCATATGGAACACCATATTTAAGATGTGCATGTAAAATATATAATAGGTCTGTTATTTTAGTATCAAGGGAATCTCTTTTACCTAAAGCTGATACAACAACTATTTTTCTTTTTGCATCTGACTCTACTATTCTTTTTACTTTTTCAAATTGTGTTGCGCAAGATAATGAAGATCCGCCAAATTTAGTTACTACTAACATTATTTCACCTCCCTATTTAACTCTATAAGTTTAAGCATTATTTGTATAGCATTTGAAGCAGCACCTTTTCTAACTTGATCACCAGAACACCATAAACTTATAGCATTATCATTTATTATACTTTTTCTAATTCTACCAACATATACTAAATCTTGATTTGATGTAACAATAGGCATAGGATAAATATCATTTATTGGATCATCATATAATTTAGTACCTTCCATATTATTAATTGCCTGTTTCACATCACTTATTTTTAATCTATCTTTCGTAATTAATTCAATAGAAATTGAATGACTTCTTACAACTGGAACTCTAACACATGTACAAGAAATATCCAAATTAGGATTATGAAGTATTTTTCTACCTTCATTTTGCATTTTCATTTCTTCTGTAGTATAACCATTATCTAAAAAAGAACCAATATGAGGTATTACGTTTTCTGCTATTTGATGTTTGAATATATTATTATTAATTTCTGTATTATTTATTATAGCTTTCATTTGATTTCTTAATTCAATCGGTCCTTCAGCTCCAGCACCACTTGTAGCTTGGTACGTTGATACCACCATTTTTTGAATAGTTGATAAATTATTTATAGCATTTACAGCCATTAAAGCTATTATTGTGGAACAATTAGGATTAGCAATAACACCATTATGCTTTAACACATCTAAACCATTTATTTCTGGAATAACTAAAGGAACATCTTCATCTAATCTAAAGGCACTTGAATTATCTATGAAAATTGCTCCAGTGTTAACAATACTATCTTTAAATTCTTTTGCTAAATTATTAGAAACTGCTCCAAAAACAAAATCCAATCCAGTAAAGGAATCCTTACAAGCTTCTTTTACAATATAATCTTTATTATTAAATTTAATTGTTTTACCGACACTTCTTTTACTTGCAAGAAGTCTCAATTCAATAACAATAACATTATATTCTTCTAATATATTAAGCATTTGTCTTCCTACAGCTCCTGTAGCACCTAAAATACCAATCTTATAACCTTTCATACTACTACCCCTCATATTATTAAATGCAAAATAAATAATCTTGCTTAATATAAAAAACTAAAATTAATTATTAAATAATACATCTTCCATATCATATAAACCAATTTCTTGATTTGCCAAAAAATGTGCAGCCTTTATAGCTCCTACTGCAAATATTTTCTTTGATTGTGCTTTATGAGATAAAGTTATAACTTCATCTTCACCACAATACATTACTTCATGTTCTCCAACAATAGAACCACCTCTAATTGAATGAACTCCTACTTCATTTGGTTTTCTTGGACTATAACCAAATCTTTCATAATTAGGTTTAAAATCAGTTGTTTCAACAACAGAATTTAAAAACATTTTAGCAGTTCCACTCGGACTATCAACTTTATTATGATGATGTGCTTCTATAATTTCTATATCGAAGTCATCCTTTAAAATAGGTGTTATTTGTTTAACTAGTCTATTTAACAATATTACACCCAAAGAGAAATTTGCACTTCTTAAAACCGGAACATAATTAGCTAAATCATTAATTTTATTGATTTGTTCATCAGTATAACCAGTAGTTGCAAAAACAACAGGTTTATTATATTTTTTAGCAAAATCAATAATCATATCTAAATTAGCAGGGTTAGAAAAATCTATTATACAATCAAATTTTTTATCTGTTTGTTCTAAATTTTTATAATCACATTCTAATGCAACTGGATAAGCAAGTTCATCTTTTAATAAATCACATATGATATGCCCCATTGCACCATATCCTACAACACAAATCTTCATTATTTAATTATCTCCTTCTTGTCATTTAATATAGCAATCATTTTATCATATAAAATATCATCCATATCATATAAAGGTAATCTATATTTACCTACATTAAAACCCAAATGATTCATAGCTGCTTTTACCGGAATAGGATTAGTTTCATAAAATAATGCATTAATAACATCAAGTAAATCACTTTGTATAATAGCAGCTTTAGCATATTCCTCATTTAAACATAACATGCACATATCATGAGTCTGTTTAGGACAAACATTAGCTAAAACAGATATGACACCTTTTGAACCTATTGACATCATAGGAACTATTAAATCATCATTACCAGATAACATAACAAAATCATCACTTAAATATTTAATTAAACCTACAGCATAACTCATATTACCTGACGCTTCTTTTATTCCACAAATATTAGGATGACTTGACAATTTTTCCATAATACTTAAAGGAATTGACATACCAGTTCTTGATGGAACATTATACATAATAATTGGAACTTTTGATACATCTGCAATATTAGTAAAATGATTTAATAATCCTTTTGTATTAGTTTTATTATAATAAGGAGTTATCACCAAAAGATAATCAATATCAAAGTTGCTAAATTCTTTTGCTTTTTTTATAGCAATATTAGTATCATTTGAACCTGCACCAACGATAATAGGTACTCTTTTATTAACTATCTCAACACTAAATTTTATTATGCTAATTTGTTCATCAAAAGATAACGTAGTAGCTTCAGCTGTAGTACCTAAAATAACAATACCATCTGTATCATTTTCAATATGATATTCTAATAATTGTTTTAATTTAGGATAATTAATATCTCCATTTTCTAAAAATGGAGTAACTAACGCAACAAAACTTCCTTTTAACATTCTAAATAATCCTCCTTAATATCACCAATAAATGCAAATTTAGCACTTATTTGTAAAAATACATTTTCTTTTTTATCTATATTAACTAATATATCTTCTGCTTGAGTAGTAACTTTCACCTTATTATTAGTTAATTTAAGTTTATTTGTAACAATAACACTAGCTGAAGCTCCTTCTCCACTAGATAATATAAATCCTTTATTTTTATCAAAAGTTTTAATTTCAATATTATTTTCATCTATAATGTGAACAAAATTAATGTTTGCTTTTCTTTTAAAAATTCTATTGTTAGCTAAGTCTTTTGCATAATCTAAAACATTAGAATTTAAATCGTCAACAAATATAATAGATTGAGTAGATCCTAGAAATAAGCTGTAAGTAGTTAAACTATATTTATTTATAGTAATTATTCTTCCAAAAGAATTGACATCATCACATATATGCATAATTGAATTCTGAAAATACGGTTTTTTCATATTAATTGTTACCGAATAATCTTTATTATTAACCTTTAAATTATATAAACCTAAAAAAGTGATAACATCAAATGTTTTTTCTGAAACAAATGTTTTTTCTAAAACATATCTTGCAAAACAACATAGTGCATTAACATTCATATTTTCTCGATTTCCACAAGAATCATAAATAATCATTTCTAAAGGATTTTTTTTCACAATAATAAGACCATCTGCTCCAACACCATATTTCCTATCACATATCTTTGTAGCCAATTTTGAATAATCTAAATTTTTTTCTTCGTTTATTATACAAAAATCATTACCACAACTATGCATTTTGTAGAATTCCACTTAAATCTCCCTTTCTAATAATTCATCATAAGTTTGTCTTTTAACAACAAGCTCATCTTTACCATCTTCAATAAAAACTACTGCTGGTGTTATTGCTTTATTATAATTACTACTCATTGAATATCCATAAGCACCAGTTGAATAAGTAATCAATAAATCACCTAAAGAAGCTTCTGGCAAAAGTGTATTTTCAATTATAATATCGCCACTTTCACAACATTTACCAGCAATAGAAACTACCTTATTTTTAATAAAATTTTCTTTACCAACAATATCACATTCATATTTTGCTTCATATAATGCTGGTCTTATATTATCTGTCATACCACCATCAATAAAATAATATAATTTATTAGGAGTTTGTTTAATTGCACCAATAGTATATAGTGTTTTACCTGCTTCAGCAACTATACTTCTTCCTGGTTCAATAGATAATTTAGTTATTTTAACATTTTGATTAATTAATTCTCTTTCAACTGAATTAATTAAAAAGCCTGAAACAATATCATAACTAATAGGATTATCAGATTCTATATACTTTACTCCAAATCCGCCACCTAAATTTATACCTAAAGGATAATTAAAATCTTTTACAATATTTATTAGTTTTTTAATCGCTGCATTGTAAGGATTTAAATCAAATATTTGCGAACCTATATGAGAATGAAAACCACATAATTTAATATAATTTGATTCATTAATTAATTTAATCATATCATTGTATTCCATAGAACCATATAAAACCCCAAATTTAGAATCAATATGAGATGTCACAATGTATTTATGTGTATGTGCTTCAATACCTAAATTTAATCTTATATAAACATTAACATTTTTTTGAATTTTTTTTGTTATAAAATCTATTTTATTTAATTCATTTAAATTATCAACAACAATTACACCTATATTATTTAATATTGCAAATTCTAATTCATCAAATGATTTATTATTGCCATGAAAATAAATTTTATTAAATGGGAAATTAACTGATTTTGCAGTAAATAATTCGCCATGAGAAACAACATCTAAAGAAAGATCAAAACGCATTAATAATCTTAACATAGCTTTAATATTTAATGCTTTTGATGCATAAATAATTTCAGTATCAAAAAATCTTGATTTGAAATTTTCTTGATATTGTTTTATTATATTTTTCATTAAATCAACATCATATATATATAATGGCGTATTATATTTATCCTTTAAACTATTAAAATCCATAAAAATTATACCTTCTTTTCAAAATAATAAAAAAATAAGCACCTAAGTGCTTAAGAATTTAAATAATTAAATTAGCACCTCTACATTTTATTTATGTAGGAGTTGCATAGGTATTCCCTATACACCCATAGAATCTTATGCCTAAGTATTCTATTCGGCAATGATTACCTTTCATCTATTTCTTTGAATGCCTTCTCCATAGATTACTAATTTGCATTGCTACCTCTATATTTATAACGGAAATATTATACCATATAATATTTTTTTTGTCTATCAATTTTGGTTATTTAAAAAAATAATATTTATGTAAGTTAATAAATGTAAAACAAAATCATTTATAATTTATTTTTAAATTCTTCTATTTTAGCAATTTTATCTATTTTTTTTAATTTTTTAACTGCGTTAATATTATTACATGAAATAGCTATATCTATCGGTTTTAAATTATAATAGTCATTAATATTAATATTAATTATATTTAAATTTTTATCTATTAATTTATCATCATTTAAATATATAGCATAATGTAGAGGAAATTTATTTTTATAGTTTTTTAAATTATATTTATTTAATATTATTTCTATATATTCTTTAATATAATTTGATGAAATATCATAAATAGAATTAAAATCTTTATTAATAAAATCTAAAAAAGCACCATTTTTTATCAATAACTTGATTATTTCTATATTTTCTTCTTTAACAGCATAAAAAATTGCAGTTTCATTATTTTTATTTTTTTGATTTATTGAAACATTAAATTGTAATAGTAATTTAACAATATCTATAGAATTATTTTTACATGCAATCATTAATGGAGTTTCTCCTAAATAATTTGGTTCATTAATATAAGGAATAAAGTTATAATATTTATTAATCAATTCAACAGATTTTGAACGTACAAAAGAAAAGAAAGTTGTTTCTTCGTTTAAATCTTTTTCTCCCATATCAAGAATATATTTTTCTAAATATAGATCTATAATTTTTTCTTTACGATATCTACATGCTAAATATAGCGGTGTTCTTCCCTCTTTATCTTTAGTCATTGCGTTTGCATTAGTTGTAAATAATAGTTTCAAATAATTAAGCCTATTATATAATACTGCATAATGAAATGCGGTTTGACCAAAATTATTCGATATGTCTATATCGATATATGAATTGATTAATAATTGGAATATTTGATTATTATTAAATTTAATAGCGTAATGTAATAAAGAGTTACCATTGATATCTGTAATATTAACATTATTTAATTCTAAATAATTTTCAAGATATTTAATATCATTGTTAATAATAGCATTAAAAGGATTACTAATCATTATTTATGAATTCCTTAAAAGTCTTAGCTGCTTTAAAAACTGGAGCTTTTGAACCGTCAATTATTATTTCTTCACCAGTATGTGGATTTCTTCCTATTTTTTTTGAACGTTCATGTACTTCAAAAGTACCAAAGCCCGATAGTACTACTTTATCTTCTTTCATAGTTCTCATGATGACATCTATAAAAGCATTTATTATTTCTTCTGCTTGTTTTTTTGTTACATCACTAACTTCTGCAACCTTAGCAATTAATTCTGGTTTATTCATTTTATCACCCCTTATTATCATTGCTTAAAAATAATATCATATTATTAAAAAAATTTAAAGTTTTTTTATGAAAATTGATTGAAATATCAACTTTTTTTAAAAAAAATAATCCTAGAATTAAAGGACTATTTTACATATAATTTATGAGCATAAAATTCAGGTTCAGTTGTTAATTGAACTTTTAATTTTTTAAATACATTAGCATCAACTTCGGGTAAAATAACTGTTGAGTGAGCTTGGCAATATGCAATATTTTTTAATTGTTTCATTGCAAGGTCAGCTAGTGGATTAGTTGTTGCAGAAATCGCCAAAGCTATAAGTATTTCGTCAGCATGAAGTCTTGGATTTTTATTTCCTAAATCACTTATTTTCATTTTACAAATAGGTTCAATTATTGATGGTGAAATTAATAATAAATTATCCGCAATACCTGCTAAATGCTTTAAAACATTTAGGATTAATGCTGCTGGTGCAGTTAATATTGATGATGTTTTAGCAGATATAATTGTACCATCAGCTAGTTCCATAGCCATTGAAACTGTATTAGATGAATTTCTTTTATCAAGTGCACTTTTAACACAGTGTCTATTTTCAATACCTATATTTAATTGTCTCATTATTAATGCAATTTTATCAACTGTATCAGTTGATATTTTACCGTTTCTTAAATCAACTAGTGCATTTAAATATCTTCTTATTATTTCAGATTTTGAAGCATTTTTAGATTCTTCATCATCTGATATAGCAAATCCAGCCATATTAACACCCATATCAGTAGGTGATTTATAAGGACACTCTTTATAAATTGCTTCAAACATTGATTTAACAACAGGAAATATTTCAACATCTCTATTATAATTTACAGCTAATGAATTATATGCATCTAAATGATAAGGATCAATCATGTTTACATCATTTAAATCCGCTGTTGCTGCTTCATAAGCTAAATTAACTGGATGATTAAGAGGCAAATTCCATATAGGGAAAGTTTCATATTTTGCATATCCAGCTTTAATACCTCTTTTATTTTCATGATATAATTGAGATAAGCATGTAGCCATTTTACCAGAACCTGGCCCTGGTGCTGTAACTACTACAACTGGTCTAGATGTTTCTATATAATCATTTTTTCCAAATCCATTTTCACTAATAATATTATTAATGTTATGAGGGTAACCATCGATAATATGATGAATATACGTTTTTATACCTAAATTATTTAATTTAGTTTTAAAATTATCAACTTGAGGAACTGATTGGTATTGAGATATACATACAGAACCAACATATAGTCCTGAAGCTCTAAATGCATCAATTAATCTTAAAACTTCTGATTCATAATTTATTCCTAAATCACTTCTTATTTTATTTTTTTGAATATCAAATGCACTTATTACTATTATTACTTCAACTTTTTCTTTTATAGTTAATAGCATTTTTAATTTTGAATCTGGTAAAAAACCTGGTAAAACTCTTGAAGCATGGTAATCATCAAATAATTTTCCACCAAATTCAAGATATAATTTATCACCAAATTTAGAAACTCTATCTAAAATATTTTTAGATTGTAACTGTAAATATTTATCATTATCAAAGGCTATTTTCATTTTTTTAAACCTCTTTTCTTATTTTTAAAAAACAATCTTTATTATATTATTTATTTATTTTTTTTGCAATAAATTTTTATACATTTTCATCTAGTATAATATCAAATAATTTACAACAAGGCTTATAAAGCCATAATATTGTTAAAAATGAACTTAATGCTAATAATAATTCAAAGGGAATATCTGCAATAAGATATGGAATAAATTCAACTTTTAAAATAAAAATATTAGGAATAATCATTATAAAACAATATATAAACGAAAATAATATTCCTAATAAAGCTAAATTAAATGATGAATTAATTTTTCTAAATATTGTTGATAGCATTATAGGGATTATTAACCACCCTAGTAACATAAATGGAAAAAATATAATATTAAAACTTCCCATAACTAAATTATCTAATATAGTATGAATTATAACAATAATAGTGGTTTTTAAAAATTTTAGTTTTTTAGAAAATAATACTATTAAAAAAACTGTTAGTTGTATATTTGGTAAAAAAGATAATAATTGTTCTAAAACAAATATTATTGCGGTAGAAACTGCAATAACACAAATATCTTTAACATTAGTTTTCATAATCATATGTATTCGTTGTAATTATAAATGAAATAACTGTTCCATCACTAAATTTTATTTCATTTAATCCAACCATACTTATTTTATTATCAACATAAATACACAAAAAAGTTTCATAATTAGTAGGTGTTACATAGTCTTCAATATTTAATAACATTCCATCTGTAAATACTACATTATCAAAATTAGTTTTCACTAATTCTAATAAAGTATCATTTTCTTTAAATCTAATATTTTTTTCTTTGATTACTGTGTCATCTAAATCAATTAATTCAATTTTAATTGTACCATCATATTTAGCTTGATATGGTTTTGTTATAAATATAATTAATAATATTATTGCAATAACTGCTATAATTGATGAAACAATAGCTAATAAATTTTTTTTATTCACACTTATTACCTTCTTTTATATATATTATTTTTTTTAGGTTTAATTAAGCATTTTTTATCATAACCTATTAAATCTCTTCTACCTGCTTTAACTAAGGCTTCATAAACCAAATCATAATTTTGAGGCAATTTATATTGCATTAAAGCTCTTTGCATTGCTTTTTCATGAGGATTTCTTGGAACATAAACTTCTTCATTTCTAAATGGATCTATTCCAGTATAATACATACAAGTAGATGCAGTACCTGGAGTTGGATAGAAATCTTGAACTTGTTCCGGCATATGCCCAGAATCTCTTAAATATTCAGCTAAATTAATTGCAGCATCAAGTGTTGAACCTGGATGAGATGACATAAGATATGGAACTAAAAATTGATTCTTTTCATGTTTTTTATTTAAATCATAATATTGTTTAACAAATTCATCATATAAACTTCTTGATGGTTTTCCCATTCTTACAAGTACTCTATCATCAATATGTTCTGGAGCCACTTTCAATTGTCCTGATATATGATATTTAACTAATTCATCAAAAAATTCTTTATTTTTATCATACATGATATAATCATATCTCAAACCAGATCTAACAAATACCTTTTTTATACCAGGTAAACTTCTTGCTTCCCTTAAAATATCTAAATAATCACTATGATCTACTTCTAAATTTTTACAAGGATCATAACCTATACATTCTCTATTAGTACAAACACCTTTTGTAGTTTGTTTACTACAAGCTGGATGATAAAAATTAGCTGTAGGTCCACCAATATCATGAACATAACCTTTAAAATCTTTATCATTTGAAATAGTTTTAATCTCATTAATAATTGAATCTTTACTTCTAGATTGAATAATTCTTCCTTGATGCATTGTTAAAGCACAAAAGTGACATCCTCCATAACACCCACGATTTGATATTACAGAAAATTTAACTTCATCTATTGCAGGAACATGCCCTTTTGCTTCTATAAGTGGATGGCAAGCTCGCATGTAAGGTAATGCATATAATGCATCCATTTCATCTTGTGAAAGTGGAAATTCAGGTGGATTTTGAACTACAAAACAATTCCTATATTCTTCTACAAGTGTATTTCCTGTAAAAGCATCAGTATTCTTATACTGAATTTGAAATGATTTGACGTAATTCATTTTATCAGCTAAAACTTCATCATAACTTGGTAAATATATAGCATCAGTAGGTAATAAATTTTTATCTTTTGTTTTCCATACAGAATTTCTAATATATATAATATCTTTTATATCTAAACCAGAATCTAAAGCATCAGCAACTTGAACAATAGTTTTTTCACCCATTCCATATAATAATAAATCAGCTTTAGAATCAAGTAGAATTGATCTTCTAACTGAATTATCCCAATAATCATAATGATTTAATCTTCTTAATGATGCTTCAATACCACCAATTATAATTGGTATATTAGGATATAATTCTCTTAGTTTAGAGCCATATCTAATTAAAGCTCTATCTGGTCTTTTCCCCATTTCACCATTTGGAGTATAATAATCTTTTTTTCTTCTTCTTTTTGATACTGAATAGTGATCTACCATTGAATCTATATTACCAGCACATATTAAAAAACCTAATCTAGGTTCACCAAATCTTCTAAAATCATCATTGTTATTAATATCAGGTTGAGATATTATACAAACTTTATAACCAAAATTTTCTAATACTCTTGATATAATTGCAGGACCAAAAGAAGGATGGTCGATATAAGCGTCACCTATAATATAGACAAAATCCGGTTTTTCCCAACCATATTCTTTCATTTCTTCTACAGTAATCGGTAAAAATGGCATTATTAATCACTCCTTTTTCATACTAAAACATTTTAACATATTTAAATAAAAAATCAATTATAAAATAATCCTTTAAGATTTATTATTTCTTAAAGGATTTAAAAAACTTATTTCATTATAAGGTAAATCTTTACTATATACTACATTATCTCCATAAATAGTTTTTAATTTATCAATAGTTATAACTTCTTTTGCTTTGCCATTATCTATAATATTGCTATTCTTTATCAAATAAACATTACTATCTAAATAAAGTGCATGATTTGGATTATGTGAGGATAGAATAATTGTTTTATTCTCAGTCTTAACTAATTCTTTTAATACTGACAACACTTTATACTGATTTTTAATATCTAAAGTTGATGTTGGTTCATCTAATATGATAATTTTAGTATCTTGAATTAATGCACAACAAATTGATACAATTTGTCTTTCACCACCAGAGATTTCAGACATCTTTTTATCTAATAAATAAGATATTTCTAGTTTTCTTGCAAAGTCTTCTACAATCATCTCATCATCTTTAGTAGGTGATTGATAAAATTTCATTTTATTTATTTTCCCAAATAATAAATATTCTCGTACTAAAAAATCTTCTATTTGATTATTCTTTTGAGATACATATGATATCAAAGTTGAACGTTGTTTTATTGTTAATGCTTTTATATCATTATTATCAATATGTATATCACCATCATATCCTTCTAAAAGTCCAGCTAAAATTTTTATTAATGTGGTTTTTCCAGAACCATTTAAACCTAATAAAACATTAATAGTTCCTTCGTCAAAACATGTTGATAAATTTTCTAACACCAATTTACTATTTTTGTTATATCTAAAATTTATATTATTTATTTCAATCATTTTCATGTATAGTATTTCTCCTTATAAAGAGTAATATAATAAAAATAATTGTACCAAATAATCCAGTCACAGCTGATAAAGGTATTTCAGCAGCTGTAAATGTTCTAGATATAATATCTACAATTACCATGAATGTTGCACCAAAAATCATTGAAAGTGGAATTGTCTTTTTACTGTTTCTTCCAACCATTAATCTAACAATATGAGGAATTACAAGTCCAATCCAACTAATTGTTCCACATATAGCAACTGAACTTGCAGTTAAAAGTGTTGCTAATATAATAATTAACATTCTATAGAATCTATAATTTATTCCTTTTGATTGAGCTTCTTCTTTACCTAAAGCAACTACATTTATTCTATAACTAATTAAAATAATAACAATTGAACATACTAAAACAATCGGTAATAAAACATATACATCCTTCATTGTAGTATTTTCAAAAGAACCCATTAACCAAAACGTAATTGTTGAAAGTGTAGTTTCTGCGTCAGCTAGATATTTAATAAAAGATAATACTGAACTCATAAAGCCACCAACAATAATACCGGATAATGTTAATATAGTAGATGATTTATTTCTCATTACTTTAGCAATTAATAATGTCAAAAATACAGTGAGTATTCCAACGATAAAAGCAAAA
>CAYTVE010000011.1:0-34016 GCA_964441815.1 uncultured Anaeroplasmataceae bacterium
TACTACAAAGTCTACAATTACCCCTATAGTGTCTACTTTATTAATAGCACAACACATTGACAAAAATATGCGGGGGGGGGGGGTATAATTATTTTAGACAAAGAAAGTGGGGAATTTTATATGTCAATTAATGATGAAAGAAGAGAAGAACTTCGCGAGGAAAAAAAACGTAAGAAGAAAGGAGATTTAAAGGTTAAAGCTATCAAATATGTATTTGGTAATCAAATAATTAAATTTGAAAAAAGAATGTTTGGCTGGCATTATGTTGGACATACAGTAGATGATGATGTTTCATATGAAGTTACTGATAAAGGAAAAATTAGAAAAAAACATAATATCATTAAATATTCTTATTTTAATAGACCAAAGGTATGGAAAGGCAATTTTTTATTCAACTTTACTGAGATAATATCTAACCTAATTAGTTTTTTTAGAAGAGTATTGATAAACGCGGTTATATTTGTAGCAATTATATTATACATAATAAATATGGATAATCCATCAATGTTTGCCATTCTATTTTGTTCAATATATGGTGGACTAATTTTAGGATCATTTGCTTTTGCAGGTCTTGGATATTTATGGAAGAAAGTATTTAAGCTAGAAGAACAAACTGATGAAGTACTTACAGCAAATGGATTTGACGTTTGGAGTGCTAATGAGGATGGGGAATTAATAGATTAGATAAAAGAATATAGTCTAATTTTATTTTTTATATATAATTGTATAAAAACATCGTTTGTATTATTTTATTGTTTATACAAACAAAAATAATATTTATTACTTATAAGTGTCTAAAGATTGGACGTAAAATAAACTTCTATTTTTAGGCAATTATAGTAAATACAAAAAGCTGGACTATCCAGCTTTTATTTTTACTTTATAATCTTCAAATAAACTATATGAATGTTGGCAATATTAAATTTCTACATTACTATTGTTTTTTTAGTGATAAAAAAATATACTTAATATTAAAATTCGTTAGAATAAATAGCTCAAACAATTTCAACTATAATTATTTAACCATATTTTATATTTTTCTAATAATCTTTTAGATTCATTTTATTTTAAATCATATATTTCGTTCATACTAGTTTTTTATGTAAAGTAGTATAATAAAATAATTTATCATAATGATTATCTAGGTTCGATTTTCTAAGAATTTTGAACGTTATAAACAAAAAAGGACTATAAAAGTCCTAAATTTTATTGTTTTGAAAAAATTTTATTCTTCCTTTTTTTCTTTATCATTGTTATTTTGTGAAACAAGTTTACCACCTAAGAAACCTGCAAGAAGTGATTTAACATCTATACCTAAACTATTTTTTAATCCTTCGTCAAGAGATTTCATATCACCTGTAACACCAGATGCAAGTTTACCTTGACAATCAGAACCGAACATTGTAATATTGCCAACCTTTTCATAAGCTTTAGCAAGAGGCTCTGCTTGAGCTTTGACAATTTCAGGTAATACGTTAGAATCTAATATTAATTGTAAAGTAGCAGCTTCACCATATTGTTTCATCGCATCAGCTTTTGCAAGTATTGCCTCAGCCTCAGCTTTACCTTTAGCTTCAATACCTTCAGCTTCAGCTATAGCTGCTTGTTTTAAAGCGTTAGCTTTAGCTATTTCAGCTTTAGCCTCTGCTTCAGCTTGAATTAATAGGGCTTCAGCTTCTTTTTGTTTTTCTATTTTATCAGCTTCAGCTTTAATTTTTTGCATTTCAGCTTCTTGTTCAAGTTCATATTTCTTTGCTTCAGCGGCCTTTTGTCTAGCAAATAATTCAGCTTCAGCTTGTTGATTCGCAGCATATTTTTCAGCCTCAGCCTTTTTATTAATTGTAGCTTGAAGTTTTCTTTCTTGTAGTTCAACTTCCTTTTGACCTAATTCAACCTCACGCTCTCTTTTAGCGATGTCAGCATTAATAGAAGCAATATTAATTTCTTGTTGTCTTTTTTGTTCCTCAATATTATATGCAGCATCTGCCATAGCTTTAGCTGTATCTGTTTTTTGTTTTAATTCAGATTGTTTTAATGATAATTCAGTATTTTGTTCAATAATCTTTCTTTCTGCTTCAACTCTTGAACGGTTAGCTATTTCATCTGCATTAGCCTTAGCTATTGTAACCTCCTTATCAGCGTTAGCTTTAGCTATGGCTGCATCCTTTGATATTTGAGATATATTATCAATACCTAGATTTTCGATAACTCTATTATTGTCACTAAAGTTTTGAATATTGAAATTAATTAATTCAATACCAAGTTTTTCCATATCTGGAATAACATTTTCTTTAACCTTTTCAGCAACACCTTGACGGTCTTGAACAAGTTGTCTTATACCAACAGTACCAATTATTTCTCTTAAATTCCCCTGTAATACTTGTTGAACTTGAGAAATTCTATCAGTTTCAGAAATACATAACAAAGCTTGAAATGCTTTCTCTAATAATTCAGGATCAGAAGATATTTTTAAGTTTGCAACAGCATCTACATTTATATTGATAAACTCTTTTGTAGGAATTGATTCTTCAGTTTTAACATCAACTTGAAATGCTTTTAAATGAAGTGTATCTTTTCTTTGTAAAAACGGAATTCTAAATCCTGCCTTACCTATTAAAATTTTTCTTTTACCTGCACCAGATATCATTACAGCCTCATCGGGCTTAGCTTTGATATAACTTGATGCAAATAAAAGAATTAAAAAAATAACTACAATAACAATAATAGTAATAATAGTTCCCATTAATTTTTCCTCCTTATATTTGATTAATTCTTTATAAATATTATATTGCAAATTGACACAATATACAACTTTTATTAGAAAAAAATGTTGGAAAAAATAAAAGTATGTTATAATTACTTTGTAATAAAAATGAAAGGTGAAAATATGTTTAAAATAGGATGTCATTTATCAATTTCCAATGGCTTTTTAAAAGCAAGCCAAAATATAATTAGTTTAGGTGGTAATACTTATCAATATTTTTCGAGAAATCCTCAGGGTGGTAAAGCTAAGCCTTGGAATCAAACGGATTTTGAAAATTTTATCAAGTATTCTAATGAAAATAACATAGATGGTTTGTTATGTCATGCACCATATACCCTAAATGCTTGTTCAGCAAATCCTAACACAAGAGATTTTGCAAGAATGGTATTTAAATCAGATATAGAAATGTTAGAACATTTCCCTAATGCACTATATAATTTCCATCCTGGAAGTCATACAGGGCAAGGTGTAGAAGTAGGCATTGAAGAAATAGTTGAAATATTAAATGAGGTTATTTATCCAGAAATGAAAACTACTATTTTACTTGAAACTATGTCAGGTAAAGGTAGTGAAATAGGAAAAAGTTTTGAAGAAATAGCTGAAATAATAAGTAAAGTAAAATATAATAATAAAATAGGAGTATGTTTAGATACTTGCCATATATATTCAGCAGGATATGATATTGTAAATAATTTAGATGGTGTTTTAGAAGAATTTGATGCGATAATTGGTTTAGATAAATTAAAAGCAATTCATTTAAATGATTCAAAAATGCCTTTTGCATCAAACAAAGATAGACACGAAAAAATAGGACAAGGAACAATTGGTTTAGATGCCATTGTAAATATTATTAATCATCCTAAATTAAAAGATTTACCTTTTTATTTAGAAACTCCTAATGATGATATTGGATATAAAGAAGAAATTCAGTTATTAAAAAAATATAGAATGGATTAGTTTGTGTTAATTTTTCCTTTCTTTATTCGCCATTTTTCACTATAATTATAATGTGTTTTGAAAGTGGTGAACTTATATGTTTAAATTTATTAAAAGTCTATGGTGGTTTATTTCTAAAAATTGGTATCGTTATGTTAGTATAGTTTTAGTTGGATTGTTGCTTACAGTTTTAAATTTAGTTCCAGCTTTAATTGTATCTAAATTAACTGATTCAATTGAAAAAAATAATATCACTATAGATTTTTTATTTTTAGAAATTTTGGTTCCATTTCTAATAACCGTTATTTTAATATACATAGTTCAAACAACTAAAAGAGTTTTTCAAAATAGATTAAAAGTAAAATTATATTATGCTTTACAAGTAAGATATATTGAAAATATATTAGTCCAAGATGCTACTTTTTTTGAAAAATTTCAATCAGGAGATTTATTAACAAGAGCACTAGGGGATGTAAAAAGTGTCAATTTTAGTGGTGGAAATAGATTGTTAAATATATTTTTAGAAGTTGTTACAGTTGTAGTTACTTTAATAGCGATGATAATGATTAGAGCGGATTTAGCATTATTATGCTTTATTCCACTCAGTCTAATTTTTGTATCTAATTTATTATTAAAAGCTAAGGTTAAAAAAAATTGGAAGCTTGTAAGAGAAAAATCGTCTATAATGGGAAATATTATATTAGAAAGTATTACTAATGTTAGAACTATTAGAGCATTTTCTAAAGAAGAAGAAAATTATCAAAAAAACTTGAAATATTCTAAGGATACTTATGATGTTGAAAAAGCAAATTTAAAAATAAATGTTATATTTCAACCAATGTTTCAGTCTATTGTAGCTGTAGCAACAATAATTGCTTATGGACTTGGTGGTTATTATTGCATTAAATATTATAATGATCCTGTTCATCCTTTTACAGTAGCAAATCTTGTTTTATTTACATTATATTTAAATCAATTTCAAGGACCATTAACTAATATTGGTAATATGATCAATAACTTTTATCAATCATTAATTTCAGCAGATAGATTAAATGAAATATATGATTCTAAAAGTAAGGTTGTTGATACAAATGATGAAGTAATTGAAAAGATAAAAACAATAGAATTTAGAAACTTTTCCTTTAGATATGAAGGGGATAACGAAAATGTATTATATAATATTGATTTAAGAATAAATGAAGGTGAAACGTTAGGAATAGTTGGTAAAACAGGTAGTGGTAAATCTACACTCGTAAGACAACTTGTAAGACAATTGCCTATTGATAACGAAAAAATATATATAAATGGTGATGAAATAGAAATATATAATCAACAAGAAGTTAGAAAGCATATTAGTTATGTTCCACAAGAACATATATTATTTTCTAGATCAGTTTTAAAAAATGTTTTAATTGGTGCTTCAACTGCCACAACAGAAGAAGTTAATGAAGCAGTGATGCTTGCTGATTTTGAAAAAGATATAAATATGTTATCTGATGGTTTTGAAACCATTGTTGGTGAATATGGTGTTACATTATCAGGAGGGCAAAAACAAAGACTTGCGATAGCTAGAGCTTTTTTAAAGAATGCTGATGTTTTAATTATGGATGACTCATTATCTGCAGTTGATGGGAAAACTGAATCTAATATAATATCATCATTAAAAAAATATCGTAATCATAAAACAAATATTATTGTAGCTCATAGACTTTCAGCTGTTATGCATGCTGATAATATAATTGTTTTAGATAAGGGGCGAATTATTGAACAAGGTAATCATAATGATTTAATGGCTTTAAAGGGTTGGTATTATGAACAATTTATTGCTCAACAAATGGAAGAAGGTAAAGAAAATGAATAAAAAGAATAATTATTCAAAATCAACATTATTTAAGAAAACTTTACCATATATAAAAAGAGAATGGAAACTTGTTTTGATTACACTTATACTAAATATATTAATTGCTATTTTAACTACTATTACACCATTATTCACTAAGGAAATTTTAGATACATATATTCCAAATAAAAATATGGAAATGATTTTATGGCTTATTGGAGCTTATTTGTTATGTACTATTATTGTTGTTATTATGCGATATTTTGCTCAATATTTACAAACATTAGCAGGAATGAATATTGAAAGAAATTTAAGGGAAGACGCAATAAGGAAAATAGATTATTTGCCGGTAGATTATTTTTCACTTGAACCAGATGGAAAAATAGTTGCAAAAATTACATCTGATAGTAATGGTGTTAGAACATTTTATATGACAATGTTTTCAATAATAAATGCTTTAATAAATATAGTTATTGTGTACTGTGGATTAATAATATTAAAACCTATACTAGGTCTTATTATCTTAGCTATTGTTCCAATCATTTTAGTTTGGATTACAGTATATCGAAAAAGAGTTCATAGATATTATCAAGATTTAAGAGAGACTGGTTCTAAAATAACTGGTAAATTAAATGAGCTTATTAGTGGAGCTTTAATCATTCAAGATTTTAATCAAGAAGAAAATATGCTTGATGAATATAAAGAATTAGTAAATCATTATAATTATAATGATGTTAAAGCTAATACTATAAATATTTATTTTGGTTGGGAATTATTAATGATATTAAAAAGAATAGCGGAAATAGGCATTTTATTTTTTATTGGATATGAAGCGATTAAAGATGCAAATGTTACTGCTGGTTTAGTTACTACATTTATTGGTTATCTGGATAGAATGATTAATCCTATTAATGCCATATTTAATAATTTAAATGAATTAGAAGATTCATTAGTTGCTGCAAATAGAGTATATCAATTTATTGATGAAGAAAATGACACAAGAATATTAGATGGTAAATTAGCACCTACAAATATTAAAGGCGATGTTGAATTTAAAAATATTAAATTTGCATATATAGATAATAATTATGTATTAAATGATTTATCATTAACTGTTAAAGCAGGAAAAAAAATAGGTATAGTAGGTCATACAGGAAGTGGTAAATCATCATTAATGAATTTGCTTTTAGGATATAATGACTATAATGAAGGAAAGCTATTAGTTGATGGTGTTGATATAAAAGAATATAATAAAGCTTCATATCGTAAAAATATCGGTATAGTTTTACAAAATCCTGCTTTGTTTGCTGGAACTATTAGATCTAATGTTACGATGGAAAGAGATATCTATACAGATGAAGAAGTAATAAATGTTATTAAGGAGGTTGGAGCAGGATATATGCTTGATAAATGTGAATTAGGTCTTGATACACCTATTTCATTTAAGGGAGAAAATTTATCACTTGGCGAAAAACAATTACTTTCTTTCGCAAGAATATTATTAAGAAAACCTAAAATATTAGTATTAGATGAAGCTACAGCTAATATAGACAGTGAAACAGAAATGAGAATAAAAAATGCTATGGATATAGTAGCTAAAGGAAGAACTACATTTATCATAGCACATAGATTATCAACAATAAAGGACGCAGATGAAATTGTTGTTTTAGATCATGGAAGTATAGTTGGAAAAGGAAACCATAATTCTTTATATAAGAATTGTCCTATATATAAGGATATGTATGATTCTCAATTTGAAAAAAATAAGTAGGAATAAAAATGATTAATAAAAAGAATATAATATTATTAATATCAACTATTATTATTCTAATATTGTCTATAGTTTGGAGTATATTAGTAACAAACAATGTTTTTTATAATATAGATAATAGCATTATAGAATTTATTGTTAGCAATCGAGGTAATAAAAATAATTTGTTATATTATTTATGCCGTATATTAACAGAATTAGGCTTTATTTATTTTATAATACCTTTAATTATAATTATATTATTATTATGCAAATTTGATTTAAAATCACTTATATTTGCCTTTGGAGTCTTATTTCAATTTATTATTAATACAATAATTAAAAATATAGTTAAAAGACCAAGACCCAATGAATTATATCACTGGATGAATGAATCATCATTTTCATATCCATCAGGTCATTCTATGACTAGTTGTTTTATGTATGGTTTTATCGTATTTATTATTTTTAAATCAAATTTAAAAAATAAAACAAAAATAATATTATCTATTATGTCTTTTTTTGCTATTATAATTGTTGGGATTACTAGAATTATTTTAAGTGTTCATTATTTTTCTGATGTTATAGGTGGCTTTTTATGGGGGTTATCAGTAATATTAATTTCAGTAATAATTTATAATACATTTAGTTTTAAATATAATGGTTTTAAAAATAAAATATTAAAGCATCATAAAGAATGATTTTTAATAAAATTATTTACCCAATATTTTGTAAAATCATATAAATTATCCAATGTAGTTGTTGAATAACCTCTACAATATTTTACATATTCACAAAATAAACCCTCGATAAATATTTGAATATCTAATTGAATATATGTTTGATTAGATATTTTTTTATCGTTTGAACATAATTCTAATAATTTATTAGTTGCTATAGATGTAAGTTTTTTAGCAGTGAAAATAAAATCATTTGATTTACATAATAAGCGATAATTTTCATCATTTTGTCTTATAAATTCAAAGATAGAATCAATAAATTGTGGAATATTTTTAGAATTAATCAAACATGCTTTATCAAAAAAAGTATCTATCAATTCATTTTCATACTCTTCAGCAACGCCATAAATATCATCATAATGTGCATAAAACGTTCCTCTACTGATATCAGCATTTTTACATAGTTCACTTATTGATATTTTACCAAGTTCTTTTTTTTCGGATAACATTTTTGCAAAAACTTTTCTTATTAATACTTTTGTTTTTTTTGATGAATTATTTAAATTTTTAACCTTCATAATAATTTTTCTCCTAAATTGAACAATTTTTTATTTTTTGTATACATTTATACTTTAATAAAAATATTGTTCTTTTTTTATTTTCGTTTTTAATTATAATATGACACTGTTCAAATGTCAACAATGTCAAAAAAGGAGGAAAACAAATGACAGAAAACATCATAGAAGTTAATAATTTAACAAAAGATTATGGCTTCGGTAGAGGAGTATTTAATGTAAGTTTTAGTGTTAATAAGGGAGAAGTATTTGGTTTTTTAGGACCTAATGGTGCTGGGAAATCAACAACAATTAGACATTTGATGGGATTTTCAAAACCCGATTCTGGAAAAACTAAAATTCTAGGATATGATACGTTTGAAAATTATGATAAAGTTTTAAATAATGTAGGGTATATTCCGGGGGAAGTGGCTTTACCTACGGGAATTACTGGTTGGGGTTTTATTAGAATGATGCAAGATATGCAAAAAATTCATAATGAAGAACAACTAAAGAAAATGTTAGATATGTTTGAATTAAAGGATAATGTATTAAATAGTGAAACGAAAAGAATGAGTCTAGGTGTAAAAAGAAAATTAGCGATTGTAGCTGCATTTATGTCTGATCCAGAAGTGTTAATACTTGATGAACCTACGAGTGGACTTGATCCTGTTATGCAAGAAAGATTTATTGAATTTATACATGAAGAAAAAAAACGTGGTAAAACTATTTTATTATCAAGTCATATATTTTCTGAAATTGATTCAACCTGCGATAGAATTGCAATTATAAAAGACGGTAAAATTGTTTCAAATTTCATTGCTAACGACTTAAAACATGCCTCATTAAAATTTTATACAATAGATTTTAATAGTATAAACGAAAAAAATAATTTTATAAAAGCTTCGAAATCTATCGAATTATTAAATTTAATCACTGAGGGTGAAAGAGATATATATTTATCTGTTGATGATAAAAAATTAAATGATTTAATAGATTTATTAGCAAAATATTCAATTAAATCATTTAGTAATAGATTAGAAACATTAGAGGACTTTTTTATGAAGTTTTATAAAGAAGATAAGGATTATAAAGGAGCTTTAAAATGAATGTTATAGAACTACATAATTTAACAAAGGATTATAAAGATAATAGAGGAATTTTTAATCTTAATCTTGAAATAAAAAAAGGTGAAATGATAGGCTATGTTGGTACTAACGGCAGTGGAAAAACAACTACAATAAGACATATTATGGGTTTTATAAAGCCAACCTCAGGAGAAGTATTAGTTAATGGGTTGTCTTCTTGGGAACATTCAAATGAAATAGTTAAAAATGTTGGTTATGTTCCAGGAGAAATAGCTTTTCCTGATTTAAAAACAGGAATTGACTTTTTAAAGTGTCAAGCTGATTTTTTAAATTTAAAGGATA
This sequence comes from uncultured Anaeroplasmataceae bacterium, assembly GCA_964441815.1. Lineage (GTDB taxonomy): Bacteria > Bacillota_I > Bacilli_A > Acholeplasmatales > Anaeroplasmataceae > Pelethenecus. Next base: position 9,955 of record CAYTVE010000011.1, read on the forward strand.
TGAGTTATGCAAATACTTTAATTGAAAGATTGCAATTAGATCCTACTGCTAATTTGAAAAGAATGAGTAAGGGTATGAAACAAAAGACTGCATTAGTAGCTGCATTAATGAATGATGCACCTATAATAATACTTGATGAACCTACAACAGGACTTGACCCATTAATGCGAGCTACTTTTTTAGATATTATAAAAGAAGAACATAAAAAAGGAAAAACAATTTTAATGAGTAGTCATAGTTTTGAGGAATTAGAAAAAACTTGTGATAGAGTAGCCTTAATAAATGACGGTAAAATTATTGATATATGCAATATGGAGGATATAAGAAATAGACCTATAAAAGATTTTAAAATTGAATTTAATTCTAAAGAAGATTATCAAAAATTTTTATGCGAAAAATATTTGATAACGAGATTACAAGAACAATATAATCAAGTTACAATTAGAATAAATGTAAATGATACTTTAGAATTATTAAAAGTTTTAAAAGGATATAATGTTAAGTTTATTTCAGAACTGCCATATACATTAGAAACACATTTCAAGAAAATATTATTAAAAAATAAGGAGAATAAAAATGTTTAGTAAAGCATTATTTAAACAATCATTTAAAGCAAATAAAACTATGTGGATGATTATTACATTTGCAGTATGTTTTATGCTTGCCTGTGTTATGCTTATTTCTGGTAATGGAAATATAGGTGAAGTTAAAAATTCAATTCAAGATACAATCATTATAAAAGAATTAGATTCTCAAATGCAAAAAAGAAGTTTATCATATTATTCTTATACTACATCAGGATTAGAAGAATTTGATAATTTATTTGCAACTAAGGCAAAAGATACACTGTCATATACATTATGGTTATCTAATAAACCAGATAATGATAGTATGACTAGTTTAGAATATCAAGAAGCTATTAACTTGTGGCAAGAATCTAAGCCTAGTATGAATACTAAGACGGGACAAAATTATGAAGCTAGTATAGATAGTTGGCAAAAATCAATGCCAAATATAAATGATTTTTCAAGTCAAGAAGAATATTTAAATGCTTTAATTAATTGGAAAAATGAATCTCCTGTCAGCAGTGAAAATGCTATAAAACTTGCTTATGTTGATAGTATAGATGATTTAAAAGAAAGTATTTATGAAAAGACATTATTATTAGGATATGATAAAGAATCAACAGAAGCAAGTGAAATGTTAGGTAGTGTAATGTATTCTATTAATCCAAATGGAATGTTTGATGACTTTTATCTTAATAATGATGAGAAAATAATTGAAGAATATGATATATTATCAATTGTTAATCATATATTAAGTAATGATGTAAATAATTATTTAGAAAGTGAAGAAAGATTAAATTACCAATATGATAGAGCAATTAATTCATCATCAATTTTCTTAGCTGGTAATATGTCTAATGAAGATAATGTAAATTCCTTACTTGAAGCATTATCATCTTATGGCGTTACTAAAGAAAAATATGAATCTTTTGGTTATAATTATGACTATATTAAAAATTTAGCTAATACAGCAATAATTACTTATCAAGCAAGATTAGAATATGAAATAGATATAATTAAGCAAAAATATGAAACACAAAATGATGAATATCTAAGTGAAGTAGAAGCTAAGAAAAATGAATTAGCTTTAGAAATTTCTGCAAGTTTTTTATCAACATTACCAAAAAGTGTAAGTGATGCATTAGAAGAAATAGGACAAGCAGATTTATATACACTTATTGTAGGTTCAATTTTTTACAAATTAGCTGGTTTATTATTACCGATAATATTTATGATAATGGTATCAAATAATTTAATTGCAGGACAAGTAGATAGTGGGTCTATGGCATATGTATTATCAACTTCGACTAAAAGAAAAACTGTAGTGTTTACACAAGCCATATATTTAATAGGGTCCTTATTATCGATGTTTATTTTGACAACTATAACAGGCTGTATATGTTTAGCAATTGTTCCTGAAGAGGTTGGTTTAACTTATGGTAATTTAATATTATTAAATGTAGGAGCATTTCTAGTATTATTTGCATTATCAGGATTATGCTTTTTAACTTCATGCTTTTTTGATAGAAGTAAACGTTCAATGGCGATAGGTGGAGGCTTAAGTATATTTGCATTAGTTGCAGCTATGTTAGGATTATTTGGTAGTCCAGCAATACCATCTGTTGTCAGATTAAATGCTTTAAATAATTTCAATTATACTACTATAATATCATTATTTGATGTTATATCTATTATTGAAGGTACTAATACATTTATTTGGAAATTTATTATTTTAGCTTTTTTAGGTGTATTAGGTTATGTATTAGGCAGTATTAAATTTACTAAAAAGGATTTACCTTTATAGATTTTAATATTTATATATATATTTTGCATTTTCATTATCATTGTAATTAAAATGCAACGATAATATAAGATATAAACCCATATTTTGCTTGCGTTATTGCAAGCATTTTTGTTTTATGTTAAAATTAAAAGAAGATATAAAGGAATGAGAGGGAATTTCTTATGATTATTAAAATGAAAGATACAATCACAAAAAGTGAATTTAAAAATATAGAAAAATATTTTATTGAACGAGGCCTTGAAATAAAGGATGCATCAAGTGGTGATGTAAAGGTTATTGGGATTATAGGTGATACAAGTAAAATAATGGATAGTGATGTTTATGCATTGTCTGGTATTGATAATATTAATAGAATTCAAACACCATATAAAAAAGCATCAAAGGCCTTTCATCCTGAACCTACTGTAATAGATGTTTGTGGTATTAAAATAGGTGGAGGCAATTTTACTGTAATGGCTGGACCTTGTTCGGTAGAAAATCATGATCAAATTGTTGATATTGCTAAAAGTGTTAAGGAAAGTGGTGCTCATATCTTAAGAGGTGGAGCGTATAAACCTAGAACATCTCCTTATGCATTTCAAGGTCTTGAGCTTGAAGGCCTTGATTTATTAATGGAAGCAAGAAAAGAAACTAAACTACCAATTATTACTGAAATCCAATCTGAGGATATGATTGAAAGATTTGTTAGGGATGTTGATATCATTCAAGTTGGAGCTCGTAATATGCAAAATTTCCATTTATTAAAGGCTTTAGGTAAGATAGATAAACCGATATTATTAAAGCGTGGATTATCTTCTACTATTGAGGAATGGTTAATGGCGGCTGAATATATATTAGCTGGAGGTAATGAAAAAGTTATTTTATGCGAAAGAGGTATTAGAACCTTTGAAAAATATACTAGAAATACCTTAGACTTATCTGCAGTTTTAGCTGTGAAGGAATTATCACATCTACCTGTTATTGTTGATCCTTCACATGCTTCAGGTAGATGGTCTATGGTTGAAGATTTATCAAAGGCTGCATTAGCTGTTGGAGCAGATGGAATTATTGTTGAGGTTCATAATAATCCTGTTTGTGCATTATGCGATGGTGCTCAAAGTTTAAAGCCTGAACGCTTTGATAATATGATGAAAAAATTAAAACAAATAGCCCCTATTGTAGATAAAAAAATATAATGAAAATATGTATTGTTGGTCTAGGTATTATTGGTGCTTCCTATGCTGTTGGGCTTATGAAAAAGGGGCATAAGGTTTATGGTATTGATAAGGATAGCAAAACTATAGATTACGCTTTAAAACATAATTATATTGTTGAAGGTTATACTGATGATTTTAAAATATTAAGTCATTGTGATTTAATAATACTTGCAATATATCCACAAAGTATTATTAAATTTCTTGAAGAAAATAATTCATATTTTCATAGTGGTCAAATAATAACTGATGTTTGTGGTATTAAAGCTTCATTTATAAAAAAAGCTACAAATCTTGTTAAAGAAGCCTATTATTTATCTCATCATCCAATGGCTGGAAAAGAAAAAATTGGTATAGAATATGCTGATAGTAATATATTTCAAGGAGCTAATTTTTTAATTACACCTATAGATGAAAATATAAAAGAAGAAGCTTTGAATTCTCTATATAGAATTGCTTCCGATTTAGAATTTGGCAGAATTAGCGTTGTTGATTATCAAAAACATGACAGAATGATTGCTTTTACTTCACAGTTAACCCATGCTATTGCAGTATCACTTGTTAATAGTGATAGTGATGAAGACACTATTAATTATATAGGTGATTCATATCGTGATTTAACAAGGATTGCGATGATAAATGAAAATTTATGGTCAGAATTATTTTTAGAAAATAAAGAAGTTTTATTAGAACATATATCTAATTTTGAAAAACAATTAGATATATTAAAAGTATCTTTAATAAATAATGATAAAGATGCATTAAATAAATTATTTAAAAAATCAACTATAATAAGAAAGAAGATGGAAAAATGAAAAAATTAAGAATTAATTTAAAAGATAATTCTTATAACATTTTTATAGAAGATGACATACTTTTTCATCTTTCTTTTTATATAAAAGAAATTTATAATAACAAAAAAATATTTATTATTACAGATGATATTGTTTATAATTTATATGCTGAAAAAGTAAGATTAAGTTTATTAGACTATGATGTAAATTTTGTGGTAGTGAAAAATGGTGAAGAATCTAAATGTTTAGAAGTTTATTCTAATACTGTTGAAAGGTTAATCGAATTAGATATTAGAAGAAATGAATTATTAATTGCTTTAGGTGGAGGAGTTATAGGAGATTTAACAGGATTTATAGCTTCTACACTATATCGAGGACTTCCTTATGTTTCAATTCCCACAACATTACTTAGCCAAATGGATTCATCTATAGGTGGTAAAACAGGAATAGATTTTAATAATAAAAAAAATATTATAGGATGTTTTAAACAACCTAAACTCGTATTAATTGATCCAAATACATTGAAAACATTACCAGAGATAGAATTTAATAATGGAATGGCTGAATTAATTAAACATGCTATTATTGGAGATAGAGATTTGCTTTTAAAATTAAAACAAAAAATAGATATTGACGAAAATATTATTTATAAAAGTTTAATGGTGAAAAAAAGAGTTGTTGAACTTGATGAATTTGATTTAAAGGAAAGAATGTTATTGAATTTTGGACATACATTTGGACACATTATTGAACTTGAAAAAAATATTAAGCATGGATATGCAGTAGGAATTGGAATTATATTAGCTATAAAATTTGGCATTGATATAGGTGTAACTAACCACAATGCTTTAAATGAAATTAAACAAATATTAAGTTTATATAATTTATATAATGATAGTTTTGATTATAAAAAATATCTTCTAAAAACAATAAATGATAAAAAGAATTTAGCTGGGATAATTAATTTTATTTTAATTAAAGATATTGCAAATCCTATTATTTATCCTATTGCTGAGGAAAAACTTAAGGATGTGATTTAAATGAATGTTACGATACATTCTCATAAATTAAATGGTGATGTAATAATACCACCTTCTAAAAGTTTATCACATAGAGCTATTATAGCTGCAGGACTAGCTAAAGGAGAAAGTATTATTAAAAATGTAATGTTTTCGAAAGATATTATCGCAACAATAGAAGCTATAAAAGCAATTGGAGCTAGTGTTATTATAAAGGATAATTCATTAATTATTAATGGCAGTGATGTTATAAGAAAAAAAACATTTATTGATGCAAATGAATCTGGCTCAACAATTAGATTTTTTATACCTATATGCTTAGTAAATCCTAGTGACATGGAATTTAGAGGTAGAAATAATTTAGTTAATAGACCATTATCTCTTTATTATAAATTATTCGATAAATTCAACATTAAATATGAAAAACCTGACAACGCTTATCTTCCCTTAAAAACAAAAGGAGGATTAAAACCAGGTATTTATGAAATTGATGGTAATGTATCGTCACAATTTATTACAGGTTTATTGTATGCTTTACCATTACTTAATGGTGATTCAAAAATAATTATAACGACATTATTAGAATCTAAAGGCTATATTGATTTAACTTTAGATATATTACAAAAATATGGAATAGAAATTATTAATAATGATTATAAGGTATTTATTATTAAGGGTAATCAAATATATAAACCTTATAATTATGAAATAGAGAAGGATTATTCTCAAACAGCTTTTTTCTTAATTGCAGGAGCTATGGGAGCTAATATTAAATTAAAGAATATGAATAAAATATCTCTACAAGGGGATAAAAAAATAATCGAAGATATTAACACTTTAGGTGGAAATGTTTTATTTGAAAGCGATGATTTAATTTCTCAACATAGTTTAATAAAGGGTGGAAATATATCATTTTCTCAAACTCCGGATTTAGGACCTGCTTTAACTGTTCTTGCAAGCGTCGCGAGTGGTAAATCTATATTTTATGATATAAAAAGGTTAAGGATAAAAGAGTGTGATAGAGTTTCGTGCATGAAAGATGAATTAAATAAATTAGGTGCTGATATAGTTGAAGAAGAAGATAGGATGATTATAAATGGTGTTAATAAACTAAAAGGCGGAATAGTTGAATCACATAATGATCATAGAGTTGCTATGGCTCTTGCTATGGCTAGTTTAAAAATGGATGAAGATTTAACTATTTTAAATGCTGAGTGTGTATCTAAATCATATCCAGATTTTTGGGATGTTTTTAAATCTCTTGGAGGAATAATTACTTATGAATAAATTAGAAAATGCTAGATTAGCAATTAATGAAGTAGATAAAAAGATGATTGAATTATTTAAACAAAGAATGGATGCTGTTAAGACTATTGCTATGTATAAAAAAGAAAATAATTTAGACGTTTTAGATAAAAAAAGAGAAGAAGAACTAATTAAGAAAAATTTGGAATTATTAAATAATGAAGAAATAACTAATTATTATTTAATATTCTTAAACGGTGTTTTAAAATCATCTAAAGATTATCAGAAGGATCTAATTAAATGAAACATTATGGATTATTAGGAGAGCATTTAGTACATAGTTATTCGAAAATAATTCATGAATATATTTTTAATTCTTTAAACATAGAAGCTGACTATAGTTTAATTGAATGTGATATAAATCAATTAAATTATTATATTGATGAATTAAAAAATGGAAAATATGATGGGTTTAATGTCACCATTCCTTATAAAAAAGAAATAATTAAATATTTAGATATACTTGATGATAAGGCTCTTAAAATAGGTAGTGTTAATACTATTTATATCATGGATAACAAAGTAATAGGAACAAATACTGATTATGATGGTTTTTTAGAAACTATAAAGATAAATAATATTAATGTATTTAATAAAGAATGTTATATAATGGGTACTGGAGGAGCTTCTTTAGCTATAAATTCTGTTTTAAAAGATTTAGGGGGTAATTGTCATTTCGTATCTAGGAATCCTAAATCAAATCAAGTAGGATATAGCGAACTAGAAAATTCAAAAATAGATGTTTTGGTTAATACAACACCTGTTGGAATGTATCCTAATATTAATGAATGTTTAATAGATGAGAAGTTATTAAAAAATATCAATGTAGTTATTGATATAATATTTAATCCTAAAAAAACTAAATTATTAGAACGTGCTAATTCTAATATTAACGGAATAACAATGCTTATTTATCAAGCTATAAAGGCAGAAGAAATCTGGCAAAAAAGAATAATAAATATAGATATAAATAAGTTAGAAGAAATGCTTTAATTGGAGGTTATTATGAATCATATAGGAAGACTATATCAAGTAAATATTTTTGGGGAAAGTCATGGTGACTCTGTCGGGGTTTTAATTGATGGCGTAATAGCAGGAATACCTTTATCACCTTTAGATTTTAAAGAAGATTTAGAAAGAAGGAAATCTAATTCTTTAGCCTCAACCCCAAGAAAAGAAGCAGATGATATATTAATAGAATCCGGTGTATTTAATGGCTATACTACTGGAGGACCTATTTTAATTAGATTTTTAAATGAAAACATAATAAGTAAAGATTATTCTAATCTAGTATATCATCCAAGACCATCTCATTCTGATTTTACAGCAAAAATTAAATATAATGGTTTTAATGATTATCGTGGTGGCGGAACATTTTCTGGTAGATTAACTTTAGGATTAGTTTGTGCTGGAGTTATTGCTAAAAAGATATTAAAAGATGTGATTTTCGAAACTAAAATAACTAATTTAGCAGGAATTAGTGACGAATCTAAATTTGAAGAAATATTGAATAATATTGTTCTAGAAAAAGATTCTATAGGTGGAATAGTAAATGTCAAAGTTAAGAATGTGAAAATAGGATTAGGTGAACCTTATTTTGATTCTCTTGAATCAACTATTTCTCACCTATTATTTTCTGTTGGTGGTGTAAAGGGAGTATCGTTTGGAATAGGCTTTGATGGTGTATCGTTAAAGGGGAGCGAATTTAATGATTTAATTTATAACGAAGACGGTAAAACTTTAACTAATAATAATGGTGGTATCAATGGTGGAATTTCAAATGGTAACGATATATCTGTAAATGTATTTGTTAAACCTACCCCATCTATTTCAAAACCACAAAATACTTATAATTTTAAAGATAATAAAGTTGAAGAATTGATAATAGAAGGAAGACATGATAAAACTATTATATTAAGAGCATTAGTTGTTTTAGAAGCGTGTGTAGCTATTGCTTTAGCTGATGCATATTTAATTGATAAAGCATTTAGAGGTAGTAAAGATGAGTAAATGGTGTATGAATAAAGGATATAATAGAGATGAGGCAATTTTAGAAGCTTCTAAATGTTTGTCATGCAAGAATCCTAAATGTGAAACTGGATGTCCTACAAATATGAGGATAAGAGATTTCATTAAAAATATTAAAGAAGATAATCTAAGTGAAGCATATGACATTATAAGAGAATGTTCTAGTTTACCTCATATTTGTTCGATAGTATGTCCTGTTGAAAAACAATGTGTAGGGCATTGTGTATTAGGTATTAAAGGAAAACCTGTTAATTGTAATAAATTAGAAAGATATGTTGTAGAAAACATTGAAAAAAAACAAATTAAGAATAATACATTTAATAAAAAAGTTGCAGTAATAGGTACTGGACCTGCTGGAATATCTTGTGCACTAGAACTAGCTAAAAATGGTTATTATGTTGAAATGTTTGAAGAGAAAAGTTATTTTGGTGGAGTATTAGCATACGGTATTCCAAATTATAGATTGGATTATGATAATGTATTAAAATCATTGAATGAATTAAATGAATTAGATGTGGTTATTAATTATAATAAGAAAATGCTTGAAAGTGATATTATTAATTTAAAAAATTCATTTGATTATATTTTTATTTCTACAGGTTTAACTAAATCAAAAAAATTAGGAATTAAAAATGAAAATATAAATGGAGTTATAAATGCATTTGATTATTTAGTTAATGTTAATGAAGATATTAAGTTACATTTAAAAAATAGACCAATATTTAAAGGTGAAGTAGTTGTTGTAGGTGCTGGTAATGTAGCAATGGATGCTGCTAGATGTGCTAAAAGAGATGGTTCTAATGTAACGATTGTATATCGTAGAAGTAGGGCTGAGGCTCCAGCAACTAATGAGGAAATTAAAGAAGCATTAGATGATGGTGTTGTTTTCAAATTCTTAAATAACCCTGTTGAAGTCATTGGGGTAAATAATGTTTGTGGAATAAAAGTTGAACAAATGGAATTAGGTGAAGCTGATTCATCAGGTAGAAGAAAACCAATTGGAACAGGCGTTTTTGAAAATATTAAATGTAATTATATCATTTCTGCCATAGGACAAGAGCCGGATGACATTTATGACAAGAAGGAATTAAAAACAGATTATAAATATCTTGTTTGTAATGAACTAAAAACGAATATTGAAGGAATATATGCAGGTGGAGATATTGTTTTAGGTGCTAAAACTGTTGTAGAAGCAATGACTTGCGGACGAAAAGTAAGTAAAATGATTTTAGAAAATGATATTAAAAATTAAAAAATATAATTTAAAATGTCATCAAGAGAAGACTGGAATACAAAAGGAAATTTTTAGTTACTAATTATATTTTATATATTAATCATCTCATTGATGATTTTTAACTCTATAATGATATAAAAAACAAATTGAACTTTACATAAAAGGTATAATTTGATATAATGGTATAAAGCGCTTTCAGCGAAGTGGAAAAGGAGAAAAATATGAAAAAAAGACATTTAGTTGTGCTAGGATTATCTGCACTAGGGTTATTTGGGGTTACAGCTTGTGGAAAAAAAGAACCTGTAACACCTACACCACCAGTTGAGGTAACTAAATATATTGTTAAATTTAATTCCTTAAATGGTGGAGAAATTAATCAAGTTGAAGTTGAAGATGGAAATAAAATTACTAAACCTATAGATCCAACAAAAGATAATTTTGAATTTAAAGGTTGGTATAAGGAACAAGATTGTATCAATGCTTGGAACTTTGAAACTGATACAGTCTCAGCAAATATTACGTTATATGCTAAGTGGGAAGAAATTATAGTAAGTAGAATTGTTACATTTGATACACAAGGTGGTTCAGAGGTAGCTGATTTAACAGTTAATGATAATTCAAAATTAACTAAACCTGCAGATCCAACTAATCCTGGTTATGAATTTAAGGGTTGGTATAAAGAAGCAGAATGTAATAATGCTTGGGACTTCGAAACTGATATAGTTTCAACAAATATTACGTTATATGCTAAGTGGGAAAAAGAGTGTGAGGAAGTTACTCATGTACTTGATGTTGAGAAATTAGATGTTGGAAAATTTGCTACCGAATATAAATCAGGAGTATTTTCAATCACTTCAGGAACAGAAGTAAGAAATAGAAACAAAACATGGACTAATCCAACAGATTCAAGTGATACAATAAGTTTTACTAGGTCAATTAAATTTGGTTCAGATTCAAGTCAAATTAGTGTTGATTGTCAAGGTGAAGGAAAATTATATATATATGTACAAAATGGTTCTAGTGGAGCTCAAACTCAATTTATTATAGTTACTAAGCCTGATGGTTCACAAGAAGAAATAGAATTTGATGGTCAAAAAAGTGGCTCACCTGTAGTTAAGCTTGAAATTCCTGTATCTAAAGGAACTTATAAATTCCAAAGAAAATCTGGTACTGTTGATGTTTTCAAAGTAGAACTTAATTGTATAGTAGAAAAAGCTGAAGAATCTGGATTTGAAATTCAAAGTGTTTCTGAAAAAAATTATTTAGTTGGAAGAGATTTTGATTCCTCTACAATTAGTTTATTAAAGAAATATGGAAATGGAAGAACTGAAGGATTAAGTATTAATGATGCAAATGTTACTGTTGACACATCAAACTATAATAAAAACGCAAGTGGAGAATATACAATTTCTATTAAATATAAAGATTATGATGCTCAAACATTTATAGTTTATGTTTATGAAATTGAAGACATATCTTTAGGATTTAATGCTACTGAAAAATTGAGTTCTAATACAACTGCAGGTAATGGCGTGTATTTTAATCAAACAGTTAAGAGAGTTTATAAATTAAATGAAGAATTATCTACTAAATATTTAACTGTAATTGCTAGTTGTAAATGTGGCAATAAGAAATTAGATTTCATTTTAAAGTCTAATGAAATAACAATTGATAATTCAACATTCAATTCAAACGTAGTAGGCAAAAAAACAATTAAAGTTACTGCAAATAATACTTCATTTGAAAAAACATTTGATGTATATGTTGTAGGTGAAGAACCTTCAATCGTTAATAATATAGTTCAACTTAAGGTTGACCAAACTTATACAGGTATTGTAGGGACTATTAATGATGGTTATAATACTTTCACTTCTATTCAACAAGCATTAGATTATTTAACTAATCTTGATGATAGTTATATAAATAAGGAAAAACAAATTCTTTTAGCTGCAGGTACATATAAAGAAAAATTAGAAGTTACGATTCCTAACCTATCAATTATTGGTGAAGGTAGTGATAAGACTAAAATTGAATGGAATTCTTTATATGGTATTAAAGATGAATCAGGTTATGATCAAGTAACAGATTCAACTGCCTCTTTAAATATCAGAGAACAAGCTGTTAATTTCTTTATTAGTGGTGTCACAGTTTCGAATTATTGGAATAGTAAAACTGTATTTGACCAAGATTTAGGTGAAGGTTATAGTGAACACAGAGCTTTAGCTTTATTAGTACAAGCAGATAAATTTGTTATGAAAAATTGTAAATTACTTGGTTACCAAGATACTGTGGAATTTTTCACAGGTAGACAATATCTTGAAAACACATATATTTCTGGTACAACAGATTTTATTTTTGGTACTAACAATACAACATATTTCAAAAATTGTGAAATTCATTCTATCACATCTGGTAAGACAGATGGTGGCTATATTACAGCATTTAAGGGATGTAACAAAGGTGATGCAGATTATGTAGAATATGGTGCAATTTTTGATGGTTGTCATTTTACAGCTGATGCTGATGTTGTTTCAAATGCTAATACTGCAATAGGTCGTTGCTGGGGTAAATATGCTGCAGTTATGGTAATGAATTCTGTGCTTGACGGTCATATTTCTACCCAAGCATTTAGTGGTTCATCAAAAAATGAACGATATGTTTCAATGAATGCTAAACCTGATGATGCTACAGTTAAATTTACAGAATATAATAACACTGGTGCTGGTGCTATTACTTCATCAATTAATGGTGTTACAGTTATTACAGATGCAACAACTGCAGCAAAATATAATGATTTATCAATCATTTTTAGTGAAATAAATGGAAAATTAACATATAGTGATGCTTGGTCATTTACTGAATAATATTTAGAAATTTTGGCATTATACCATGATTTGGTATTATGCCTTTTTTTTGTGGATGAAAAATTACTTTTATTTATAGATAGTTATTAAAAAATGTGATATACTTCTTAATAGAAGAAAAGGAATGGTGTATTGTGTTTTTAAATCCGATTGTATATATTGTAAAAAATGAATATCATATAGTAATAATAGTAGAAGATAATTCTCAAGTATTTGTTAAAATTGGAAATAAATATTATTATGAAGATAATTCTGGAATATTGCCAACTCTAGATAAGGTTCATAAGATAAAAATTAAACAATCGATTTTAGATAAATATGGAAGTTATCAAGTAATAGTTAAAAAAGTTATTGATAAAACAACATATTTTCCTAAATATGAAGATGCTAGATATTATAATTATGTATTTAAAAATGATAAATTTGATGATATAGTTGCTTGTTATTTAGCAGACGTTCATAATAAATATTTAGAAGCTATTAAGGTTGTTAATAATTGTGGAAATATTGATTTGTTTATTTGCAATGGTGATTTAGGTGAATGCTCTAGTGAAGATGAAATAATGCAATTATGTAGTTTTTTATCTGATATTTCTAAAGGTGTAATTCCTATCTTATTTGTTAGAGGAAATCATGATACTAGAGGTAAATGTGCAGAAGTTCTTCCAAAGTATGTTGGTATGAATGGATTGAAGGGATATTTCCCATTTACGTTTAGAAGTTTGTCCGGTATAGCACTTGATTGTGGTGAAGATAAAGTTGACAATCATTTAGAATATGGTGGTAATAATGATGATATATTAGGTGCAAATCGTTTTGAATTATATAGAAAAGAAGAATTAGCTTTTATTAAGAAAACAAATAACTTTTGTAATAAATATAATTTTGCAGTATGTCATACAAGTTTTATGCTGAAGGAAAGTATGCATGACATTTTTGATATTGATGAAAATAATTATTCATCTTGGATAGCTGAAATAAATAAGAAAAATTTAGATTTTATGATATGTGGTCATATTCATAAATTTTTATTTAATAATCCTGGTGATGATAGATATTATCACAACTTTCCAGTTGTAACAGGTTCATCAACAGAAAATTGTTTTGGCGGTACAAAAATTTTATTCAGTAATGGTTCTACATCATTTGAATTTATCTATTCTAATGGCACAACTTTACCAAAACACAAAGTTTATTGTAAAAAATAATTTTTATTTGCAAAATAAATTTGTTGGTGGTATAATTTACTAGAAAATAAAATAATCTTTAATTTGGTACAGAGATGCCGACAAGATTTAGATATAATGCGTTATATCATTTATATTTTGATTTTTTTAGTCTTGTCGTAATTGACAAGGCTTTTTTGTTTGTAAGGAGGAAACATAAATGAAATTAAAGACAGTTTTATTTGATGATTTAGCAATGCTAAGAGCATTGAGCCGTATATCACATGAGATTATAGAGAAAAATGACGGAGTTGAAGATGTTGTCTTAGTAGGTATAAGAACAAGAGGCGTTCCTATGATGAAAATCATCAGTGATAATATTTATAAATTCACTGGAAGTAGACTTAAAGCAGGTGCTTTAGATATTACTCTTTATAGAGATGATTTAAAAGAATTAGGAGATATACCTTTAGTTAATAAAACCGAAATTGATTTTGATTTAACTGGGAAAAAAGTTGTATTATGTGATGATGTTATTTTTACTGGTCGAACTGTTAGAGCGGCAATAGACGCAATTATGAAATTGGGTAGGCCTAAAAATATTCAACTTGCAGTATTAGTTGATAGGGGACATAGAGAACTTCCAATTAGAGCTGATTATGTTGGAAAAAATGTTCCTACTTCTTTGAATGAAATAATTGCGGTAGAGTTTAATGAAACTGATGGTAAAATGGAGGTTTCATTAGGCACATTAAAATAATATTAGGAGAAGAATATGAAAAAAAATTTAATCTATGGTGTTGATGATAAACCACCTTTTGGGAAAACATTAGTATTTGCTTTCCAACAATTACTTGCCATTTTAGCTGCAACAATAGCTGTACCTACAATAATAGGTAATGGGATGAGTCAATCTGCTGCTTTATTTGGAGCTGGTGTAGGAACTATTGTTTATTTACTTTTCACAAAGTTTAAAAGTCCAGTTTTCTTAGGTAGTTCATTCGCATTTTTAGGAAGCATGGCTGCTGCATTTGCAGGGGCTGCAACAATAGCTGTTGGTTATCTTGGTCTTGTTGTTGGAGCTATATTAGCTGGTTTAGTTTACATTATTTTAGCTTTGTTAGTAAAAAAGTGTGGCGTAAATTGGATTAATAAATTAATGCCTCCAGTTGTTATTGGTCCAACAGTTGCAATTATCGGTTTAAGCTTAGCTGGTAATGCTATAGGTGATTTAACTAATGGTGGTATTAAAGTTGATGGTGTTTCAATTTGTTCACCTTATATAGCCATTTTATGTGGTTTAATTACTTTGGGTGTTACAATTTTTTGTAGTGTTTATGGTAAAAAAATGATGAAAATGATTCCCTTTATTATAGGTATTCTTGCAGGATATGTTGTTGCTGCAATATTAACAGGTATTGGATATTTATCTAATCTAGACACTTTAAAGGTTATTGATTTTGAATTATTTAAAAGTATAAAATGGTATCCAGATTTTACATTTATCAAGGCTATTAAAGGCTTTAAAGATTTTACTCTAGCAGATTTAGGAACAGTTGCTGTTGCTTATGTTCCTGTTGCTTTTGTAGTATTTGCTGAACATATTGCAGACCATAAAAATTTATCAACTATTATTGATAAAGATTTATTAGTAGATCCGGGTTTAGATAAGACATTATTAGGAGATGGTGTTGGTTCAATGGTAGGCGCTTTATTTGGTGGTTGTCCAAATACAACATATGGTGAATCTGTAGGATGTGTAGCAATTAGTAAAAATGCTTCAGTTGTGACAATATTTGTTACTGCAATATTATGTATTATTGCAAGTTTTATTGGACCATTTGTTACTTTCCTTGCAACAATTCCAGCTTGTGTTATGGGTGGTGTTTGTATAGCATTATATGGATTTATTGCTGTATCCGGATTAAAAATGATTCAGAATGTTGATTTAAATGACAATAAAAATTTATTCGTTGTGTCAGTTATTCTTATAGCTGGTGTTGGCGGATTAACGTTAAATTTTGGTAAAGTTACAATTACTGAAGTAGCTTGTGCTTTGATTTTAGGTATATTAACAAGACTATTAGTTTCATTTAAAAAGTGTGATACTAAAGAAATTGTTTTAAAAGATGTAAAACTAGAAGATGTTTCGAATATAGAAAAAGAAGAATAAAAAGTTGAAAAAAGAAAAGTTTGAATAAAGAAACTAGTTGAAATGCTAGTTTCTTTTTTTCTTGAAAAATAACACAATATAGTTATATAATATATTGTAGGTAAAGTAATTTATAAAATTATAAGAAAGGAGTAAATCAATTTAGATATAAAAACTATCTATATTGATTTTACATGTTATAAGTGAAGTTGATTAAACGAATTTTAAGTATAATTAATATTATTATATTATCTATAATTCTTTTCTTAGGTATATTAAATGTTTTTAAATTTATATTATATAATAACTATTATTCAATTGAAAAATCTGTCTGTATTAATCCTGGATTAAATGACGGAGCCATTCCTCAAGGAATTGCTGTAGATGAAGAAAAAGATATTATATACACAAGTGCCTATTTTTCAAATAAGGCATCGAGGATATATATAACAAATTCTAAATCTAATGATAGGTACGTAGAACTATATGAAAATGATAATAAAATATTCACAGGACATGTAGGAGGAATAGCATATTCAAAAGGTAATATTTATTTAGCTAATGATGGTTATGTGTATATTATTAAAGAACAAGAATTAAATGATAACAAAGTAATTTTAAATAATAAATTAAAAGTAAATAATTCTGCATCATTTATATCTATAACTGGAGACTATTTATATGTAGGTGAATTTCATAATGGAAAAAAATATATCACTAACCATAAAATTGAAGTAGAAAATGATACCTATTATGCTATATGTAGTGTTTATTTATTATCAGATTTAACTAAACCTATTAAGATATACTCTATAAGAAATAAAGTTCAAGGATTTTGTATAACTGATAAGGGTACCATTGTTTTATCTACATCTTATGGTATGGCTAATTCAAAATATTATATATACTATGATAAAGATATTAAGAAAAGTAATGAATTGTATGAAGGTGTTGAATTGGTAAAACTTGATAATTATAGTAAAGTTATAAATGGACCTGCAATGAGTGAAGATTTGGAATATGCAAATGGTAGAGTATATTCTTTAACTGAAAGTGCTTCTAATAAATACATATTTGGTAAATTTTTCTTTGCTAATTATATATATTCTTTAGAAGTAGAATAAAGAAGAGGAGCTTTAATATGAAAAATTTATTTGGTGTAATTAATGATTATGATGAAAAAAAAGTAAAAACAAATTATGAACTGTTTATAATAAAAAAATTAACTAAAGCTGAAATGAATAAAATATCAAGTTTAACAAAAAAATATGAAGATATGAATCAAAAAACAAAACCCAATAAATGGTTATCAACTTTTAATAGATTATTTTTTATGTTGATAGTGATTTCAGGATTATTTATATTAATAGATGTTTTAAATAAAATAAATAAAGATAAAATTAGCCAAATTTTTATAGATAATTTATTTTATTTTTGTGCGTTTATTATAGGTATAATTGGTTTTATAATTTGTCATATTCGATTGAAGAGTTTTAGTAAAAGTAAAGAAAAAATTAATTCTGAAAATGAAGCTAGAAAAACTTTTGATGAAGTATTAGCATATTCTTCAAAATGTTTAGGCGTATCAAATGATGTTCCTTCTATTGAAATATTAAGCTCACAAATGGTTCTAAGGAAGAAACAAATTAAAGAAAATAGTGTTTTTTTTAATGTTTTACTAAGCATTACTAAAAATAAAGACTCTTTATTATTTGCTGATTTAAATTCTTTAATTGCTATACCATTAAATGAAATAACATCGTTAGAAAAAATAGAGGAAACATATAAATTTAAAAGCTGGCATAAAAAAGAGAGTATAAAAGACACTAAATTTGAACAATATAATATTAGAATTAAAGGATTAAATTTTTCTGCAAATCATTATTATGCATTAAAGTTTAAGCATAATAATGAAGAATATGCAATTTATATTCAACCTTATGACTTTCCAATAATTAAATCATTAATTGATACGGAGAAATCTTAATATGCAATACAATCAAGTATTTAATTTTAATAATGAAATAATAGAAGGAACCGATATTTATATAAAATATAAAAAAAATACCATAATATTAAAAAATTTATTATATTATTATGGCATAACTACTAGACAATATGTGGAAAATGGAGAAATTCAATCTATAATTGATGATAAATTAGTTATTAAAATAGCTAATAAATTTATGTATACAACTTGTATTGAATATAATAATAAAATATATTCTATAGCTGAATTTACAAACATTTTTCCAAATTTTATTTATTATAAATTTGAATAATTATTTTTATTTAATATTGAAATCACCACTTGCATATAATGTAGTGGTGATTTTATGTTTTTTTATTTGGTTGGGATTAAAGGGACGGGAATATTGAGATGTCTAGTATTTTTTTATATATAGTTAATCATAAAAAATAATTTTAAAATTTAAAGTATCATTTAAAGTATCAAAAAAGTTGAAATTTGATATTTTAAATGATACAATAAAGTGAGGTGAAAATATGTTACCTAAAAAGGAAACTGAAAAAATAGAGTTTAAAAAAACAATAAGTGAACTAAAAGAAGGTATGATTTCTATTACTTCAATGTTGAATAAAAATTGTAATGGAACTTTGTATTTTGGAATAAAAAATGATGGAACAGTAGTTGGCCAAGAAATCGGTGAATTTACAACAACTAAAATAGTTAATGAAATTAAAAATCATATAAAACCAGTAATCCATCCTAAGATTGAAATAATTACTTCAAATAATAAAACAATAATATCAGTAGAAGTATATGGCAAAGAAACACCATATAGTGCTTATGGCAGATATTATATTAGATGTGATGATCAGGATTTGTTGATGAATAATAATGAATTAGAAAGATTTTTCTTAGATAAGAATTTTACATATTCTGAGTGGGAAAATGAAATAACGAAATATTCATTAAATGACATAGATGAAAATTTATTAATTGAATATATTGATAAGGCTAACGAAGTAAATAGAATGAATTATAGATATAATGATGTAGAAGATGCATTGATTAAACTAGATTTAATGAACAATGGTCATTTGAACAATGCAGGGTTATATTTATTTTCAAATAAAAAAGTTTTAATGTTGAAGTTAGCTATTTTTGCTACGGATAATAGATTGACTTTTATTGATAATAAACAATTTTTTGGTAATATATTTGAGTGTATCAATGAGGGAATTAAATATATATCAAATAATATTAATTATCATGCTGAAATAAGAGGAGTGACGAGAGTTGAAACTCCTGAAATTCCTATAGAAGCAATAAGAGAAATTGTGGTTAATAGTTTTGTTCATATGAAAGTAATTCCAGGAGATTATAATGAAATTATTATTACACCTACAAAAGTAAGAATATATAACCCAGGAACAATTGTGATGGGGAAAAATCCAAAAGATTTTGCAGAAGGTAAAATAGGTTCAAAAATTAGAAATCCACTAATTGCCATTACATTATACAAAAATAAAACTATTGAAGCGTTTGGAACGGGATTTAAAAGAGTTTTTGAACTTTGTGAGAGAAATAATATAAAATATAATTATGGAACAGATGGATTTGGATTTTATTTTGAATTTTATCGAAATAAAGTATCATATGACACTTTAAATGACACTTTAAATGACACTTTAAATGATATAGAAAACAAAATTGTTGAATTTTTAAAACAAAACAATGCAATTAAATCAGTTAAAGAAATAAGTACTCAT
Organism: uncultured Anaeroplasmataceae bacterium; assembly: GCA_964441815.1. Classification (GTDB taxonomy): domain Bacteria; phylum Bacillota_I; class Bacilli_A; order Acholeplasmatales; family Anaeroplasmataceae; genus Pelethenecus. The sequence goes on from CAYTVE010000011.1 coordinate 29,815, forward strand.
TTAGAAAAATCTGATGCAACACTTAAACGAGCACTTAAAAGATTAATAGAAAAAAATATTATAATAAGAATTGGCTCTAAAAAGAATGGTTATTGGAAATTAAATGAATGATATTAATTAGTTATTTATAACCTTAAAAAATATAACTAAAATTTAATATTTATTAATTTGCCAATAATAAATAATAATACACATAAATATTATAATCACTATTACATAATATGAAATATTATTCATATAATGTAGTGGTGATTTTTTTATGAAATATTATCTGGTGGGAATAAAAGGAACGGGAATGTTGAGATGTCTAGCAAATTAAATTTAAATTATAAGCAATAAGTGTAAATATAACTATATAATTAGCAAAAAAATTAAACAATTTGGTTGATAAAATTATAAATATGAGATATAATAACGATAGAGTCAAAAGTTTAATGGAAACTATACTGAGGTTATAATTATGAAATATATAAAGGAATTATCAAAGTTAAAATTATTTAACAAACAAGATGTAGTAAATATATGTGGAAACATTAATAATGCTAATTATATTTTAAAATCATATATTGATAAAGGTTATATTAGCAAAATAAAAAAAGATTATTATGTAATTAATGATTTAGTTAATAATACACCTGCCGCAAATAAATATGAAATTGCTTGTGGCTATAACACAAATGATTTTATTTCTCATCATAGTGTTTTTGAATATTATGGATTTAGTAATCAAGTCTATAATACTGTTGATATTACAACTAATACATTTAAACGTGATTATATTTTTGATGAGTGTATATATAAATATCATAAAAGTAATAACTTTATTCAAGTAAATAAATTATCAGGAATTAAGATAAGTAGTATTGAAAGAGCAATTGTAGATTGTATAAATGATAGTTCCAACTTTGAATATTATGAGTTACTAGAATGTATTAATAATATTAATACCATTGATGAGTCAAAAATACTTATGTATTTGGAAAGTTTAAACAATAAAATGTTATATAAAAAGGTAGGATTTGTTTTAGAAAAATATAAAGATACATTTGAAATTGATGATAATTTTTTTTATAAATGTAAAGAAAAAAGTGGAAATACCGTTGGATATTATAATTTGCAAGCAAAAGATGCGTTAATATTTAACGCAAAGTGGCGTTTATTTGTTTATAAAGATATGGAGGTAATCTAATGTTTTTATATACAAAAAAAGAAATAGTTGTACTTGCAGAAAAATTAAGTGTTCAAAAACAAACATTATAAAGAGTTTTAAGACTGATTGATATTTTAGAATTTATTAACGAAGATGAATATTTAAAAGGAAAACTAGTATTAAAAGGTGGAACCGCTATTAATTTAACATTTTATGATTACTTAAGATTAAGTGTTGATATAGATTTAGATTATGTAGGTTCTATTGACAAAGAGCAAATGCTTGTAGAAAGAACTATAATTGAAAAGAAAATATTGAACTATATGCAACAAGTTAATATGCAGTATCGTAGAGATAAAGCAAAGAAAACTCATGCTTTAGATTCATTTGTTTTTAATTATTCTAATATGTTTAATGCTATTGATATGATAAAAATAGAGATTAACTATATGAATAGAATTCATTTGTTTGATTATGAAAAAAGAAGTATTACTTTGCCTTTAATGAACAGTATAGAGGTTTTAACATTAAATAAGTTTGATTTATTTGCATCAAAAATGAGTGCTTTAGTATATAGAACAACTATTAGAGATATTTATGATGTTAATAATATGATAAAAAACAAAACAATAAATAGAGATGAATTGGTTTTATTTAGAAAATGTTCTATTTTCTATCTACTTTTGTCATCTGAGAACAAAATTGATATCAAATTATTGTTTGATGAATGTAAAACAAGAATGATTTCATTTATTGGCAATAGAGTTCCCCAATATTTAACCTCAACTTTAAAACTAAATGAAGAATTTGATATTAAAAGTGCTGTTGATAATATTAATTTATCATTAGATGAATTTCTAGATACTATTAGTGACAATGAAATTGCTTTTATAAAGTATTTTCCTAATCCTTTTTTACGACTTTTTGGTGATCCTATAATTGATGAAAAAATAAAGGAACATCCGATGATTAAATGGAAAATGACGCTGATGAAAGATTAAAATTAATATTATGAATGTTTTATTTGCAAGATTTAAAGGATATTGAAGATATTTAAGTAGGAGATCAAGTTTTATCATACAATGATAATCTAGAAATCTTTGAATATAAAGATGTTATAGAAATATACAATAATGAAGCAACTGAATTATGTCATATTCATACTGAAACCGAAGAAATTGTTTGTACACCAAATCATAGTATTTTAACTTTTGATGGATGGAAAAATGCAGATGAATTAACACCAAAAGATTACATTAAAACGTCAACTGGATTTGTCCATGTTGAATCTATAGAAATTGAAAAATTAAAAGAAAAAATAAATGTTTACAATTTAAACGTTTTAGGGTATCATACATATGTAGTTGGTAACGGATTACTGATTGTGCTTGTGCTCCAAAGGAAAAGGGAGTATATGAATTGAATTTTGATGATGGTTCTAAATATATTGGAAAAGGATCTAAGGCACGTATGCAACAATCAATAAAGAAGTGGACAAGTGGTGGTAGTAGAAACCTAGTTTCTAAACAATTTACTCCATGCACAAGTGATAAAGCTGCATTTATAATGGAACATATAAAAATGGTTGAGGCAGGATTTGGACAAGCTGGATGCACGCTGTTAAATTCTATTAATAGTCCAGGAATGAAATTGATAATGCTTATTCTATAAAATTAAGGAGAAATTACATGAATATAAAAAAAATGAATATTGATGAATATAAAAAATTTCCAACTAGATATGATTTACAGTATTGGAAAAATGACAATGAATTATGGCTTGAAGTTTCATCATATGAATTTGAAAATGATATTGCATTGATTGTACAAAAATTAAAAGAAAATAATATTGAGAGCATTATTATAAGAACTTTTGGTAATAATTATCAAATTGATTTTGAAAATCTAAAATATATATCTTTTATTAAGGAATTATCCATAGATTCAGGAAGTTATATTAATGTTAATAATATATATCGATTAGAAAATATGGAAACATTATGGATAAACAATACTAATTATGGTGAAGAAATAGATTTAAAAAAACTAAAAAGTTTAAAAAAACTTATTATTACAAATTCTTGTATTAATTTAAAAGGATTATACGAGCTTCCTAATTTGATTACTTTAAAACTACAAAAATTTAATGAAATAGATTTAACAAAATTTGAGATGATGAATAATTTGACATCTTTAGAATTGGTTCAATCGAAAATTAGGACTTTAGATGGTATAGAAAAAATGAAGAATTTGAAGTGTTTAACATTATTTTATTCTTCACAATTGTTATCAATAGAAAAAATTTCTATTTTAAAAAAATTAGAATATCTTGAAATTAGGAACTGTAAAAAAATAGAAAATTATGAATATTTAAAATTGTTAAAAAATTTAAAACGATTATCTATTTACGATTGTTCTGCTTTGAAAGATTTGTTATTTATTAATCAATTAAAAAATTTAGAATTTATTAGATTGATAAACACAAATGTCAATGATGGTAATATTGAACCATTGATTAAAATTAAAAGTCATGGATATACAAATAAAAGAAATTTCAATTATTATCAATTGAATGGAAAAGATATTCCAAAAAAGTGATTATATTTTAAAGGATTAAGACAAGTAATAAAAAAACATCATATTTAGTATTAACATTCTTAAATATTTATTTGATATTTAAAAATGTTAAAGGCTGTAAAAACTTTGTGTTAAAATAATCCGATGAAAATCTAATTCTTGATACAAATATAACATATGAAGATTATTTAACAAGAATATCCGGATTGATTTAGAATTTAAAAAATGATGAATCAAGTGATACAGATAATGAATTAAATACTGATGATTTTGATTTTTAATATGTAAAGGGTACAAATTTGTATCCTTTTTTTGTTATATCAATTTTGGTATAATTATAGCAGAAAATGTATTATCTACGATTAAATTCAACATTTTTCGATAATGAAAAATTATATAATATAAGTAGCTAAATTATTAATATATGATATTTAGCTATATTTTATTCATAAACAATAAAATATTATTGGAACGAT
>CAYTVE010000012.1:0-32594 GCA_964441815.1 uncultured Anaeroplasmataceae bacterium
ATCTTATTCTCTTAATTACTTAACACCGAAGCAATTTAAAGAACTTTATACCCCTGAAAAAATGAAAAGTGTCTACTTTCTATTGACTAGTGCATGTCTACTTTCTATTGACTAATGCATATTTTCAAGGAGGCAAGGTGTTAACCATTGCTTTTATTACTTATATTATACTACTAATGTTACTTTTTGGCAACCATTTCATTTTTTTCACTAAAATACAATTGGACTACTTAAATTTTGTAATAACGCAACAACACTATAACCTGCAATATCACTTGTTCTACTATAAACATCTAAATGAGCTTTAATCTCATCTCCGCATTCAATATCAATACATTGACTATCTCCTACAAAATCAGGTTTAGTCTTTATTAATATGTTAGTGTTATGAACTCCTCTTGTGGCTAGCGCTGTTGCGACACCTACATTTATTCCTGTAGGTAAATTTTTTATAGCTTCATATGCACTACCACTGAAAGCTACTTTTTCTTTTTCTAACATTTCTTCATTATATAAATTAGTTTTAGATAGAGCTTTAGGACCTTTTGTATTAGTTAAACAAGACTTAGTTAATCCCATTATTCTAGCTGTTCTTAATACTTCAAATCCGCTTATAGCGCCACTAGCTAAATGAATTTTAACATTATTTTTTATACATAATTCTTTAATATAATTAAAATAATCATCTTCAGCTAAAGCTCCTATTGATAATAAAATAACATTTATCCCATTATTAATTACTTTTTCTAAAATATCCTTTGTAGCTTGAGGGTTAGTAGCCTCTACTAAATAATCAATATTTCTTTCTAATAACTCATCAAAACTATTACAAATTTCTATTCCTAAATCATTTGCCATTAAACTTCTATTTTCAGAAGTTTTACTATAACATCCTACAATTTCATAACCTTCTAATAATCCTTTTTTATAACAATCAACAACTATTTTATTTAATTTGCCACAACCATATAAACCTATTCTTTTCATACACTACTCCTTGACTTTAATTTCATTTAATTATATGATTATTATATCAAAACAAAATATTTATTCAATAAAAGGAGACTAACTTTATGTTTAATAAATTAGTGATAATAGAACCAATTAACATGCTTGATGTACACCTAAAGAAGTTAAATGATATTGCAAAAAAAATCATATATTATAAAGATATACCAGAAAATGATGATGAGATAATAAAAAGAATTGCAGATAGTGATGCTGTTTTATTATCATATACATCTCACATAAATAAATATATATTAGAAAACTGCCCTAATATAAAATATATTGGCATGTGTTGCTCTTTATATTCTTATGAATCAGCTAATGTTGATATATTAACAGCAAATAATTTAGGAATAACTGTAAAAGGAATTAGAGATTATGGTGATGAAGGTGTAGCTGAATATATAATTTATGAACTTGTAAGATTTTTACAAGGATATAATGGATTCAAATGGGATAATATAGCCCATGAAATAGGGAGTCTTAAGTGTGGCGTTATCGGTTTAGGTACAAGTGGTTCTTTAATTGCTAAATCATTAAAATTTTTTAAAGCTGATGTTTCGTATTATAGTAGAACAAGAAAATATGATTTAGAAAATGAATATGGACTTAAATATAAGGAGTTAAATACATTATGTAAAGAAAGTGATGCATTATTTTTAGCATTAAATAAAAATGTTTTATTATTACAAAAAGAACAATTCGAGTTAATGAATGATAAAAAAATATTATTTAATACTTCTATTGGACCAGGATTTAATACAGTCGAACTTGAAAAATGGCTACAGAATAAAAATCATTTTTTCTTCGGTGATACACTTGCTACAATAGGAGATGAAAAACTTTGGGATTTAGAAAATACTTTTACTATTAATCGTTCAGCTGGTGGTAAATCATATGAAGCTTATTATAGATTAGGTGAAAAAGTATTAAATAATATTTATGATTTTTTAAATAAAAATAACTAATAATAAAAAACAGGTTATCATCCTGCTTTTTAATTATATAGCCCAAGTTCCATTTTCAAATATTTGAACTTTTTTTCCATCATATGTTTCAGCAACAATTGATAGGTCACTACTACCAATCATAAAATCTACATGAATCATTGAAACATTTAAATCAATAGCTTTTATTTCTTCTTTTGTTTTATTTTGATAATCTTTAATACATTCATTAAACGCTCTACCAATAGCTAAATGACAACAAGCATTTTCGTCATATAATGTATTATAAAATAATAAATTAGTTTGATTTATTGGTGAATCAAAAGGGACTAATGCTACTTCCCCAAGTAAAGAAGCACCTTCATCTGTTGAAATTAATTTTTCTAATACATCCTTATATTTAGGATTATCACAAATAACTTCCACAATCTTACCATTTTCAAATCTAAATCCAAAGTTATCTACTAATACACCTCTAACAGATAAAGGTTTTGTTGCCATAACAATACCATTAGCACTTGTTTTTATTGGTGATGTAAAGCATTCTTCAGTTGGCATATTTGGATTATAATATACTCCACCATATGTTGTTTCTCCACCAGCTAAGAAATTCATATTTTGATTAATATCAACACTAAAATCAGTACCGTTTTTTGATTTATAAAATAATGTTTTAATACCTAGATTATTTAATTTAGATGTTTTTTCTAATAAATTAGCATTATGTTCTTCCCAATTTTTAATTGGATCTCCATATACTCTTGTTACTTTTAATATAGCATCCCATAACGAAGAAACAGCTTCTTCTTCACTTAAATCAGGAAAAATCTTTTTCGCCCATTTTTTACCTGGAATTCCTACAATAGTCCATTGGAATTTATTATCTTTTTGTTCACGATATTTCATCATAACAGGGCCTATAGCTCTTTGAACTTCTAATAATTTATTTTGATCAATATTAGATAATCCATCTGGATCTTCAGATATAATGTGAATAGTTGCAGGTAGTTTTTCAACCCTATATTCTTGTTTTTTTAAAATCCATTCAGGCAATTCTTTTAAATTATCTACAGTTTCATATTTATATGATAATTTTGTTAATGGTTCAAAACTCCATTCAACACTAACTTCTCTAGCACCAGCTAAATACGCTTCTTCTACTACATATTCAACAAAATAAGCATCATCAACAGAAGCATTAATAACTACATCTTGTCCTTTTTGAACGTTAACTCCTGTTTTAACAACCAATTTCGCATAATTTCTCAATAATTCTTGACTAATCATTTTCTTTCCTCCATAAATTTTTCTATATCTTCAACTGTTTTTAATATATTTGAACTCAAATTAATACATCCATCTTCTGTTACTAAAATGTCATCTTCAATACGAATTCCTATTCCTTCTTCTGCAATATATAAACCAGGTTCATTAGATATAATAGCACCTGCCTCTAAAGGTGTATATTCGCATAGGTCATGACATTCAAGACCGATATGATGTGACACACCATGATAATAATATTTTAGTACTTCTTTATCTTCTTTTATTAAACCGATATTTTTTAATTCTTCAGCATAAAATTTAATTAAAATTTGATTTAATTCCTTTGTTGTAATACCCGGTTTAATGTGAGTCATAACATGTTCTTGACCTCTTAAGACAATGTTATATAATTGTTTTTGTCTTGGTGTGAATTTACCGCTAACTGGAAATGTTCTTGAAATATCAGAACAATACATATTATAAGAACAACCTAAATCGAAAAGTATCAAATCACCATTTTTAGCAATATCTTCGTTTGCCATATAATGTAAGCAACAAGCATTTTTCCCACTTGCAGCAATAGTAGGAAAAGCATAACCAGTAGCACCATGATATTTTATAGCTTGATCAAAATAACTTTCTAATTGATATTCATATGATTCTTTCATATTAGTTAATATATTTTCAATACCTTTTTGTGTTATTGATATAGCTTTTTCCATTTCTTCTATTTCTTCTGGAAGTTTTATAGTTCTAGCTTTTTTAAATAAATTTTCAGCATTGAATATAACTAAATGATTGTATCTTTCTTTTAATGATTTTGCATAAAGCATTTCATTACTATATTCATTTTTTTCATCTTTTAAATCTACATATAATTTAGTTACATTATTAATTAAATCATCAACTATAGAATTAAATTCATCTAGATAATGAATATCCTTAATTAATGATTGACTGTATACATCTTCTTTTGATAATGGTGCACCAACCCATTTAGCTTTTAATTCATCATATGGATTAATAAACATTATTTCTTTAACTATGTTACCACTTTTATATAAAACTATTTTATTTTCATATTCAAAATTACCACATAAATAATAATAATTTCTATTTACATCCTTTTTTACATCTTCCTTAGGATTAGAAAAAATAACTAAAATAGAATTATCCATCATTTCATTTAATATCATTTCTCTATGTTTTTCAAAAACTGTATTCTTCATGCCTTCCTCCTATTTTATCCTTAATACAATACATTTTAAATATAATTGTTCTTTACCTGTAAGTAGTGCTGGGTGATCAGGTGATTGAATTCTAAAATCTAAAAATTGAACACTTCTTTTAGAATCTTTTGCAGCATCTTTTATCATTTCAAAAAATAAATCAGGTGTCATATGTTGACTACAAGAGAAAGTCAAAAGATAACCACCACTTTTAATTATTTTCATTGCTTGAAGATTTATTTCTTTATATCCACGATATGCTTTTTTTACTGTTGCTTTATCCTTAGTAAATGCAGGTGGATCAAGTATAATAACGTCATATTTATCTTTAATATCATCTCTTCTTAAATAATCAAATACATCACAACATATGACATTTAATTGATTAAAATCATTTAATAATGCATTATTTTTTATTTCATCACAAGCAAGTTTTGATATATCACAAGCATCAACTTCTTTTGCTTGATATTTACAAGAATGTAACGCAAAACCTCCTACATTAGAAAAACAGTCTAATACAACCTTATCTTTTACATAGTATTTAACCATATCACGATTTAATTTTTGGTCTAGAAAATAACCTGTTTTTTGACCATTTTCCACATCAACTATAAATCTAATATCGTTTTCTAATACTTCAACTCTAGGATTGAAATTTCCATATAAAATACCTTTATATTCTTCTAATCCTTCTTTAATTCTTATAGGTGTATCGCTTCTTTCGTATATACCTCTAGGATTAAGTTCTTTTATAAGAATATCAATTATATCTTGTTTTATTTTATCCATACCAAGACATAAAAATTGAACAGATAATATATCATTATATTTATCAACTATTAAACCGGGTAAAAAATCAGCTTCAGCAAATATAAGCCTACAAGCATTACTTGAAAATAAATTATTGCGGTGTGACAGGGCATATTTAATTCTTTTTTTAAAAAATTTTTTATCTCTGATGTCATCTTTATTTAAAGATAACATTCTTACCATTAATTTAGAATTAATATTTAAAAAACCGTAACCAATAAAATCATTATCATAGCTTCTAACTTCAACTACTTCACCATTTATTATATGTCCATCAAAAGAGTTAACTTCGTTATTATAAACCCAAGGAAATCCATTTAAAATATTAATTTCTTCTTGACGATTTAATTTTATTATAAGCATATGTTCAACCTCCTTTAATTTAGTTTTAATTATACAACAAAATTATTATTTTTTAAATAACTATAATTAATAAACGAAAAAAAGGTGTCTAAGCAAATTGCTTAAAAACACCTTTAATATCAAATAACTTATTATGCTGTTTTAATTACAGATAATTTCTTAGCACCTAATGCATCAGTTACAACGAATGTATAAGTACCAGCAACTAAACACTTAATATTGCCGTCTCCACCGAAATATTCTTTAGCAGCTTCATCTAAATTACCAGATTCTACTTGGTTAGACCAATCACTTGTTGAAATCTTGAACTCATCACCTACAGCTAAAACAACACCAGTTATAGTTTCAGTAGTACCATTAATAGTAAGTTTATATTCTTCATTATCACTCCAACCATTAATTGAACCCTTTAAGTAGAATACTGGCATAGCTTTAATAGCTTCAGTAAATTTAAATCCACAAACTTTACATACTCTATATCTAGAGCCATCAACGCTATTATCGTGGTCTGCTTCTTCAGTTACAACCCAATCACCATAATCATGAAGAGAAAGCCCAACCATTTCATCACAATCAGGACATTCATGCCAGTGATTAGCTGTATCTTTCTTCCATTCTGTTCCAGCGTTCTTATGTGCGCATGAACTTTCACCACCACAAGAAGCTAAGCTTAATGCTAGAACTCCAACAATGGCTAAAAATAAACCCTTTAATCCTTTTTTCATTTTCTTTTCCTCCTATTTTTTAAAAAGACTAAGTTTTTTGAATTGATATTTCAATTCTATTTATTCAACATCCTTATAAGCGATAATTGTTTGATAATTATCTACTATAGTTGAAGATGTTAAATTCAAATTAGTTTTGTTTAGTGTATCCAAGTATAAAGTATATCCTTCTAAGTCTACTTCTTTAGTACCTGTTACACCATTACTTAAAACGATTCTATATTCTTTTTTATTTACAGAATCTGTTAAATCAAAGTAAATTAAACTACCATCAGAATTATAATTAATGAAAACATTATTTAAATCGTCTGCAGTTTTTGCAAATAATTCTTTATTTTGTTTTAATGAAATTAATTTTTGATAGTTTTTAAACATATCCAAATTCTTAACTTTTAATGAATAATCCATAGTATTTACCTCATAAGAAGCATTATATGAATTATCATTACCCTGTTTAGTTCTTAGGAATTCCTCTCCTGCAAGCATAAATGTTACACCTTGTGATGTAAATACAACTGAATTTGCAAGCATAGCCATTTGTTTAATTGTTGTCTCATCTGTTATACCAGCAGCTTTAATTCTATCGTATAATGTATAATTATCATGACAAGTTACATAATTAACACATTTATTAGGGTCATAGATTGCCGAACCTAAAACATTAGCTTTTAAACCATTTATTATATTAGCTAAATCAGATAAACTAACTTCAGTATCATTTGTAATCCAACCTTTTTCAGATACTCCTGATAAACCACCTTTAATTAATGCATCACGCATTTTATCATTAAAACAACCATAGCCTTCATAAAGACTCATATTGCTTTGATTTGCTGGTTTACCATCAAATGTACCAATTGTACCACCTGCCCATGGTTCACCATAAACAGTAATAGCACTATTAACATTGTCATGTAAGTTTGCAGAAAGTTGATTCATAGTTTCAATATCATGAACACCCATTAAGTCAAAACGGAAACCACCTAATTTATATTCACTAGCTAAGAATTCTGTTGAATCCTTCATGAATTTTCTAAACATATAATTTTCTGATGCAGTTTCATTTCCACATCCAGAACCATTAGAAGCTGTACCATTTGTATATCTGAAATAATATCCTGGCATTAAAACATCAAAATTAGATTTTTCAAGACCATTAACATGGTTATAAACAACGTCCATAATAATATTAATTCCAGCTTCATTATAAGCCTTAACTAATGATTTAAATTCTTTAATTCTTTCATATCCATCATAAGGATTTGAAGAATATGCACCTTCAATCACATTATAATTTAATGGATTATATCCCCAATTGAATTCAACATTAACTTCATCATTTGCTTGGTCAAAAATAGGTAAAATTTGAACAGCATTAACTCCTAATTCTTTAATATGATCAAATCCAGTTTTAACAGTCACACCTGATTCTGTATAAGTAGTGCCTGTTTCATAGAAACCAGCATACTTTTTAGCGTTAGCTGCAGTACCACCCCAAGTATCATCACTTGTTAAGTCTGCAATATGTGTTTCATAAACTGTTAATTGTTTTGAATCATAATTGTGGATACTAATATCTTCCCAACCTGTTGGATTAGTTTTACTGAAATCAACTATCATACCTCTTAAACCATTTACTCCAGCTGATTTAGCATAAGGGTCAACGATTTCCATATCAGTATATTGATCGTTAGTTACTACATATGTATAATATTTACCTTCAAAATCTCCAGATAATTCTTTAGACCAAAGACCCTTTTCTCCTTCTTGCATATCGTATTCATTATATATATCACTACCCTTTTGGCTATTAACCTTTGTTGGTGTACCATTTTCATAAATACGTAATTTGATTTTTGAAGAAAGAGGAGACCATACTTTAAAAGTAGTTGATTCTTGTGTATATATAGCTCCTAAAGTTCCATCATAAGCATATTTGTTATTGAATGCTTCAGTAGAATATAATGAACTCTTATTTACTTCTTTAACAAGTTTAGTACCACTTTCAGCAAATTCTACCTCAAGAGATATTTTTTGTTTAATATCAGGGAATTCACTTAATTTATATTCAACCTTTTTAGATGTACATCTAATTTTATTAGGATCACTATTAATAGTTTCAGATGATACAATAGTATCAGTTCCTGATTTAATTACAAAGTTTTTATAATCATGATTTGTTTGGAACCAAATCGAAAGAACATCAGTTTTATCATTATAAGCAATACTAAAATATGTAATAGCATCATTAACTTCTAATTCTGTATTAGCATATATATTTTTATCTCCAGTCATTAGATATGCGTGGTAATAGCCATATTTGTCTTTGTCATACATACTAAAATCAAGATATCTGTCAGCATCATAATCCTTAGTAGGACTATCAGCCCATACCTTATTTTCTTTAACGATAAATCCTAAACCTGAACTAAATACATTTGAACCAATGTCTTCAAATTTATATTTAGCATAAACTCCAAAGTCGTCTTCTCCGTTAAAATCAAAATCAGCACCATCAGCGTCCTTTGCCCATAACCAAAGATTATATTTATATTTTCCATCATCAGTTTTTGACTTCAAATTAAAATGTATAACGAAACCAACATTATCTGTTGTTTCTACATCGTCAGTATTTCCACCTGTGGGTGGATTATCATCTACTGGATCTTTTTCATCTTGACAAGCGACTAAGGATAATCCCATAAATAAACATAATATGAATAATAATATTTTCTTCATTTATTAATCCTTATAGTATATTGACTATACCATATACTCCTTTCATTTTTATAATTCCATTACTTTTTCAAAATTTGTATTATATACAATTTTTGTTACTGTTTCTGTTTTTAGTCCTTTTTCATTATTTTTTGCTGTAGAAGATAGGTTCAATAACATTCCATAACTATTAATAGTAAAACTATGCATAGTTAATATTTCATAACCATCTCTATCTTTAGTGACAGTATTAATACTATATGTTAATTCTGATTTATCTTCATTTAATGAAAATTGTTGATAATATTTAGCGCAATTAATTTTAACATAGTCACCATAATAGAAACCACCTCGATATATACCAGCTTCTAATTCAGTATAAAAGAAATCATTTATAGATAGATTAACATCATCTGGACTATATTTAATATCATCATATTCATTATCAGTTTTTTGATAAACAATTACAGCTTCATCATCATATGTATAGCAAATTGTTTCTTGATTATTAAAAGTATATTGTCCTTCTTTATCCCCATAGAAATAACCACTAACATAACTTTTACTGTAACGATATTTTATATCTTTTTTATCAATCCAAATTTCCATTTCTAAACAGCCATCTTCTTGTTTATTTTCATAATGCCTAACAGTAGTAACACTTTTAGCATTATCTACATACTCATAAGCATTACTATATTTAAGTTTTGAAACAAAATCCTTAATATCCCCTTCAGGGATTTTTTTCGTACAAGAAGTTAACCCCAAAAGAACAATTAAAAGAAAACATAAGAATATTTTTTTCATTTTAATAATACTCATATGTAGCTACACCATAACAACATTTTTTCTTAGCTGATTGTGAAGCTTTTTCTTTATTTTTAGGTGAATTAACTGTAGCAAACTCTTCCTTAACTAAATAACCATTTTCATCATATTCAAGATTTATATTCCATTTACCACTACATAATAAATCAACATAATCCAAAACTTTATCATTCATATATAAACTACTATTATTTATTTGAAGTTCTTTATTTACTCCAAAAACACTTATAACGAATCCGCCTTCAGGTCTATTGTAATAATAAACTTTATCTTGTCCTGCAGGACGATATATTTTTGATTCAATTTGATATTTTGTTTGAAACGATTTATTTTCATCATTCCAACTTTGACTTGTAATATGAAGAGGTAATCTTAAATAATATGAAGCACATTCTTCTAAATAATTATTTGTAGATGTAGATTCAGAAGTTGGATATTCAGTATATTCCATTTCTTCATCTGCAACATTAGGTACCTTTTCTGATGATAAATTAAAATAATTTATACTACCTTTTATTGATACATTAGATATTGAAGAATCAGTACTGAATTCGTTAACTATTTTTAAAACCTCATCTTCAGATAAATAACCACTTTTAGGAGATTTTTGATCACCACAGCTTGTTAAAGACAAAGCTAATAGCCCAAATAAAACGATAACAAAATATTTTATATGTTTCATTTTTACCCTCCTCAATATCTTAATAAATCTTAATGTCCATAGATTTCTCTGTTATATGTACTTTAGAAATATCAAACACTACTTTGATAGTATCTGTAGATACTTCATCATTAGTTAATAAATAAACATTTGAAACACCATAATCATCACTATATGAACAATGTAAATATTTCTTATTGCCATAATCTAAAACATTTAATACTTTTAATTCAATACCTTCTTCAGAAATTTGATAAGCATCGTGTGGAATTTCTATGATATATTGCTTAGTAAATACCTTGACACCTAAACCTTGAATCATCTTATTTGAAATTGCATCATTTGATAGCGTAATAAGATTACTAGTCTTAAAGAAGAATATAATATTAGCTAAATTTAATTTGTTTTGATATTCAGCTTTAATTTCTTTAACAGCTTTTTTGTAATCTTTAGTCAATTTCTTAACAGGATATGCTTCATCATAACATTTAGTAACCAAATCCTTATGAGCCTTCTTTAAACTTTCAACATTTCTCTTATAAGAACCTTTTAATGCATTTAAATCACTTTCATATGCGACAGCTTCAAGATTAATTTGTTTATTCATTTCATTTTTCTTTTCAATACCAATTGTGGCTTTGAAATCTCTTAATTCTTGACTTCTCTTACGATAAGCATCCTTATCTTTATTAATTTGTTTAAATTGTTCAAAAGAACTAATTTCATCACTTTTAATCTTAGCATACATTTCTTCAACATTATGCATTATATCAACATTATTAATTTGATGTTTTTCTTTAAGTTCTTTTGATTTAAGTTTTAATTCTTCTTTAGCTTTTGCAATAGTAGAAATTAAGTTTTGTTTGCTTTCAAGTAATTGAGCTTGATTTTTTTCCACAATAGCTTTAGAATCAATTTTTCCAGCTTCTTCACAGTTTTTATTATATTCTGCTTCTAATGTAGCCAATTGAGGTTCAAATTCATTTCTAACATTTTCAATTCTTTCATCTAAAACATGTTGATATTTATCCCCAACATAACTTTTTGCAGTTTCATTATTCATGAATATAGCATTAATCTTATCATATTCAGGAACTGCTTCAAATACAGTTTCATTATCTTTCAAGAAAGACACCTTAGTGAAATCTAATTCTAAAGAAACGCTTGAATCAACTGGTAATACTTCGCTATTTTTAGCAAATAATAATTGTTTACCAAATGATACGCCAATTAAATTAACATCACCTATAGTTTCTGATATAGAAACCTTATTTTTCCCTGTTTCATCTTGTTTAACTTCAACTGCAGAAATAGGAATTAATAAATCATATGAACCATCTTCTAATTTAATAGCTTCAGGTAATTTTAATTTAGTTGTACCTAAAGAAATCTTTCCGCTCTTAACCTCACATGAAATTAAATTTTCTTGCGGAATACGAGGATTGATTGTATTTTCTGTATTAACATCAAATAAATGCATTTTTTCAACATTAACAGCACATTTTACAATTTCACCCTTTTTAAGTCCATATGAAGATGTTCCTTTTACAATAACACGTGTAGATGATTCACTAAATCCATCACCTTGCATATTAATATCAGCATATATCAATGTTTCATTACCTAATTCTTCAAAATGTGATACACGAACATTGAAATTATATTTTGATTTCGCAACGATTTCAGGGTCTAATGATAAATGTTCACAACGTAAACCAACAACAACTTCTTTTTTACCATCAAAATATTGGGGTTGAACCTTAGCCATTAAAGCTTGAGGAACATTTAAAGTTTCTTCACTCCACTTAAATGCTATATGAATATTTTCTTTTTCTTTTGTTAAAAAAGCATGAAAGAAATTCATTTGCGGTGTTCCGATAAATCCTGCAACAAATAAGTTGTTTGGATAATCATACAAATTTTTAGGATTATCTATTTGCATTACACGCCCCAATTTCATAACAACAACTCTAGTACCTAAAGTCATAGCTTCAACTTGATCATGTGTTACATAAATGAATGTTGTTTGTAATTCATCATGTAATTTTGCAATTTCACTACGCATTTGTGATCTTAGTTTAGCATCTAGATTCGAAAGAGGTTCGTCAAGAAGCATTACCTTAGGATTACGAAGAATAGCTCTACCTAAAGCAACTCTTTGTCTTTGACCACCAGACATAGCTCTTGGTTTTCTATCTAAATATTCAGTTAAATCTAGGACTTTTGCAGCCCATAATACTTTTTCATGTATTTCTGCATTTGGTACATGTCTTAATTTTAAACCAAATGCCATATTTTCATATACAGTCATGTGCGGATATAATGCATAATTTTGGAAAACCATCGCAATATCTCTATCCTTTGGTTCAACATCATTAACAATTCTATCGCCAATGTATAATTCACCAGCACTAATATCTTCAAGACCGGCTATCATTCTTAATGTAGTAGATTTACCACAACCAGATGGTCCTACAAATACAATAAATTCTTTATCTTCAATTTCCATTGTAAAGTCAGAAACTGCTTTTGTTCCGTTTGGATAAACCTTATAAATATGTTCTAATCTTAATCCAGCCATATTTTCTCTCCTTTACTTAAGTATGGCAATACTATATGATGGCATTTTAATAATGCCTTCTTCTAGTATTCCTATATATCTATCTTCTTCACTTTTTGTTTCCACAATTTGCCCGACAACTTCAACAAATCCTAGTTCTTTAATATCGATAGATAAATCATTTATTGGTGAGAAATTAATTAATATACCAATTTCACTACCATTATATGTTTTCCTTATTGCAAGAATTTTATTTTCTCTATCTTGTTTTATCAAACTTATTTCGCCTCTTGCAATTTCGGGATTTTGGTTACGAATAAGTAATACTTTTTTATAATAATTATAAATAGAATTTTTATCATTGATTTGATCTTTAACAGAAGGATTAGGATATTCTTTTTTAGTAGTTCCAGAAGGAGCTTTACAATCTCCTACTTCATTCTCCTCACCCCATAAAATAGGTATACGAACATTTTGGTCAGGATTATTACCTGAATTAGAACCTACCATACCAACTTCATCTCCATAATATGTGAATGTAGAACCATTCATCATTTGAAGTAAAGCAAATTTAAATTTAGTATCACTAATATTACTTGTTGTATATCTATTCATATCGTGATTGTCTAGAAAAGGTGCTGGAATATAATCTCCTGCAACCTCAACATTATCAATTAATGCATCATAATATTTATTAAGCATTTTACCTTCTAAATTTAAACTATTAATAATACCACTTGATGATGTAGATGTACTTAGTGAAAAATTAAAGAACGAATCGATACCACTTTTATAATAGTTTGAAACAGTACTATTACCTTCCCAACATTCACCTACAACATAACCATTAGGATTATTCCCTTTAACCCATTTACTAATCTCTGATAAAAGTTCAATTGATTTAGTTTGATTATTATAGTAATAATATTTAACTGCATCTAATCTAAAACCATCAATTCCTTTATCCATATAAAAATCAATAATTTCTTTAAATTTTTCTCTAACAAACTGATTATCACAATTGAATTCTGGCATATCAGTTGAGAAATTGCATTCATAATAGAAATTTCTTCCTGTTACTTTAGCATATCCTGAAGGAGCAGATGAACCATCATAAAAACTATAGAAATCTTTCATTTTTTCTTCTTGTGAATTCAACTGCATACCCATTATATATTTTTGATGAGCATTACAAGATTCAACAAACCATTTATTTTGAATACTGGAATGATTTAAGACTAAATCTAAAATGATTTTAATATCGCGTTTATGACATTCATCTATTAATTCTTCTAAATCTTCCATTGTGCCATAAGAACTATCAATCGTATAATAATCCTTAACGTCATATTTATGATAAGAAGGAGATGTATTAATTGGCATAAGCCAAATACCATTAAATCCTAAATCTTTAATGTAGTCTAATTTAGAAGTAACACCTTTTAAATCTCCTACTTTATCTCCATTTGAATCACAAAATGAACTAACGTATATTTCATACCAATTACGATAATTGTCTTCTATAACATTTAAATCAGTTAAATTTTCTTCAATACGATTACCATAAGATCCTTTTTCTTCACAACAACCCATACATAATCCCAAAATAATTAAGCAAAATAATACTAGACATCTTTTAATAGTATTCATTATTTTAACCTTTAACTGCTCCACCAGTTACTCCTTCTACATAATAACTTTGTAGACAGAAGAATAAAATCATAATTGGAATTGATACGATTACTGCAGCAGCACAGAAAATTGGGAAATATGCTGTTCCAGATTCTTTACCTAGCATTTGTTGTAAACCAACAGCAACGTTAAACAATTTAGTGTCTCCACCAGCCATAACTGAAGCAAACATATAATCCCCCCAAGGTGCTGTGAAAGCCAATAATATTGTATAAACGACAATAGGCTTAGAAAGTGGCATAATAACTTTCCAGAATATTGTATTTTTATTAGCTCCATCAATCATTGCAGCTTCATCTAAAGATGTAGAAATTGTATCAAAATATCCTTTTGCAACATAATAATTACATACGCATCCAGATATATAAACTAATATAAGTCCGAACAAAGCAGACGTTCCTTGAGTTAAGTTAACTTGTTTTAAAATATAGTATGTAATAATCATACCTAAGAATCCTGGGAACATACCAATTACTAATATTAATCTCATATATCCCTTACGGCCTTTAAATTTTAATCTTGAAAATGCATAAGCACTAACCAATGTTAATACTGTATTTAAAACAGAAACTATTAAAGCTATACAAAATGTATTTAAATACCAACGCCAAAATGGATATGTTTTAGCCACTGTTATTTCTTTACCGCCAATTAATTGTGAAAATTTAGTATCAAACAATGCACGATAATTATTAATTGTCCACTCATTAGGAACAATTAATGAAGCTTCATATGTTTTCGCAAAAGATTGAATAACCAAATAAACGAATGGTGCAATCCAAATGATTGATAAAATAACCAATATAATATAAATTATAGTTCTACTAGTAAACTCTCTAACTTTTTTACCACCAGTCATCTTTGGATTTGCAAATAAACTAAATTTTTGATTTGGTTGCATCATTGGAAATCACCTTCATTCTTAACAGCATTTGTACGACCATATACAATAGATGATATTGAAGCAAGAACAATAAATATAACAATTCCTATTACTGATGCAACACCATAATCCTTAGTATTTGAAGTCATAACCATCTTATATAACCATGTAATAAGTAAGTCCGTTTGACCTGCACTATATATTTTTGACGAGTCAATTAAGTTACCATTAATATTGGTAAACATAGGATTACCTCCTGATAATAGATAAATAACGTTAAAGTTATTTATATTACCAACAAAGTTAGATATTAAGTAAGGTCCAGTAACAAATAACATATATGGTAAAGTAATTTTTGTGTACATTTTAACAGGACTAGCACCATCAATTCTTGCTGATTCATATAAATCAGCCGGAATATTCATTAAAAGTCCTGAACACATAAGCATTGTATAAGGAATACCAATCCACATATTAACAACAATTATTGTTATTTTAGCAGTTAATGCATCATCTAAGAAACCAATAGGTTCACTTATCCAACCCCACTTCAATAATAGCGTATTAATACCGCCAGTTTCAGATAAAAGTTTAGATAAGAATAGTAGTGTAATAAATTGTGGTACAGCTATTGTTGTAATTAAAATTGTTCTCCATACTTTTTTAAAACGAATGCCTTTTTTATTTATAATCATCGCAACAACCATACCCATAAAATAGTTAGTAAATGTTGCGAAAATTGCCCAAATTAATGTCCAAATCAATATTTGACCAAATACATAAACGAATGCTTCTCCACCATCACCAGCTAAACCGAATAAACGTTGGAAATTATATACACCCACCCAGTCAAATAAATGTTTAGGATTTAAATACGTAGATGAATAATTAGTAAAAGCAACTGCTATAGATACAAAAAGTGGCATTATTGTAAAAATCACAAGACCAAATGTAGGGAATGATAATAAAACTTTATGGAAATTTCTTCCTACCAAGCTTTTTAAAGTATCTTTATCAGAAACTCTTTTACCAATCTTATTTAAATTTTCTAATTCATTGTTTTCTCTTGTTTGTATAGTCCATAAGAAAATAAATATTCCAATGAATATAAATGATACCACTAAGTTCATTAATATTAGCAAACTATCATCACCAATTTGAGTTGTTATTGTTACATAAGAATCAATATCAGCATCATAATATGTTGCAGTTTTACTAACATAACCAAAAGTACCTATCTTCGAAAAGGCATTAACACCCGTTGTTGCCATAAAATATATGAATATAATTTCATATAATAAATAAAGGAAACCTTTTATATATTGTTTTCTAAAAATATGCCCAAAACCCATCACAAAGAATGATGTTTTTGTCTTCCAGTCTCCACTAGCAAATATTTCTCCTGTTCTTATAAAGAAATTAGCTATTCCTTTACCAATCTTTTTAAAGAAATTTAGCAGTGTTACTGAAAGGAAATTCCAAATACCTTTAGGTATTGCACATAAAAAACTTAAAAATTTATAAAGAAGTCTTTTATATAAAGGAAGGGCAAGATACTCAATTGTAGTCATAGTCCACCTCTTTCTTTTATAAAGAGTAATACACAGGGTAACTACCCTGTGCTTATACCCTTATTTTTTAAATTATTTTGAAGCTTTTACACTATTATTAAATACTTCAATTGCTGCTTGTAATTGATCATCTGATGAAGCAGTTCCATCACTAATCGCAGTAGTTAAAGTTGCAGGAGCACTCCAGAAATCATTTGGAACAGATGTTTGTTCATGAGCGTATTCAGCATGTTTAACTAGAACTTTAGCATTTTCATCGCTTGTAACTTTACTATCTTTAGCAGCATTTAAATTACAAGGAACGATTGCAGCATGTTCAAATCTTGCTAATTGACATTCTTCATTTGATAAGAATTGAGCTAATAAGTGAGCAGCACTTAATCTATCAGTATCACTACCAGAAACGTTTGGATTAACACCAAATAATTTACCACCTAAGAAAGCACCTAAATTCTTAGTTTCACCATCGATTGTAACAGTTGGCATAACAGCACATCCATAGTCATCACCTAAAGCTTCTTTATAAGCAGAAATATCCCAAGTACCAGCGATACATCCGATAAATTTATTATCAGGAGTTGGAGCAGCCATATCATTTGACCAATATTCACTGTCCATAATTTTCTTAATAGCTTTTGCAGCTTTTAAACCAGCAGCACTATCAAAGTCAGCAGTGATTGAACTTACTGATCCATCTTCATCAAAGCTCATATCATAGTCAGCACCGAATGTAAACATTGCAGCACCACCCCAGAATGCTTCTTTTAAATTATAACCAAATTTTAATCCTTGTCTTTCACAAGCAGCTAAAATTCCTTCAACTGATTTAGCTTCTTCTTCAGTTAATTTTGATTTATCATATTGGAAATAATAAGTATTATCACCAGTATATGGATAAGCATAAGTTGAACCATTGAATGAAGCAAGTCTATAACCTAATTCACTGTTATTCTTTTTTACTTCATTAGCTTGTTTTGTACTTAATTTAGCTAATGCACCTTTTTGATATAAACCTGTGATTTTGTCAGATGCAAATTCATAAACATCTGGACCTTGGCTCCAGTCTTGAATCTCACTATCTACCTTATCTGGACCATGTTCAGCATAAGTAATAACATAAGTATTATTATCTCCTGCTTTTTTTCTAGCCTCTTTAAATTTTTCAAATAAAGTTTCATTGAAGTCCTTATCTGAAGCAGTTCCTGAATAAGTTAGGTTGATTGTTTTTCCTTCCCCACCATTTCCAGTATTTTCTTCGCCGCAGCTTGCTAAACCAGCAACAAGTAATGCCGCAGCACCTAGAGCAAATAATTTTTTCATTTTTTTCTTCCTCCTAATTTTTATAATATTTGCTTTTTTTATTAATAGAAACTTAAAGAATCAACTATTCTTTAATCTCAATTATGTGTTCTATTAAATTATATATAAACAGGATTTATACACCCGTTTAATAACTTTTTATTTTTTGATATACTTTTTCGCAATCAAAACCATCTATATCTGGTTCCATAAATACATCAAATGTCAAATTTGATTTAATAAATATTGTCTTTAAACCTAATTGTCTTGCAGGTAATACATCACATTCAATGTCATTACCTATCATTATGCCATTTTCTATATTAAACCTTTTTAAAGCTTCTTTATAAAATGTTTTATTTGGTTTTTTAACACCATACACAGAAGATATTGCAATATTATTAAAATATTTTTTTATTTTAAGTTTTTCAAGTTCTGGCATTGTAAATGCTTCTTGAGCATTAGATAAAACATACAAATTAAATCTTTCTTTTTTTAATCTTTTTAAAAGTTTTTTAACACCTTTATAAAGTCTTATATATTCCGTTGAATATTTTCTAAACATTATAGAAATTTTATTTGCCTTTAAATTGTCTACATCATAAAGTTCTTTAAACACTTCTATAATATCTAACTCTTCTATTTCTTTTTGTTTTTCTTCGCATAGTAATAAATATTTATCCTTTAATTCTTTGCCAGAATATACTTTATATTTTTTTGTCTTTTTAGAAAGTTTATTCCAAAATATATCACTATGTTCATCAGTGTGAATATCTATCAACGTACCATACAAATCAAAAATAATATTTTTCATAATAACCTCTTAAGTGTATTTCAAAAATCATTTTTTGTTATCCTTCAAGAATTTAAGATAAGGGGACCGGAATCCCCTTATCTTAGAAGGAGAAAATAACACTAATTTGCTCTATTATATTTTATTACATATTTTTTGATTTGATTTGCAAGTTTATCAGATAATTGTTCCTTAGTAACTCTATAACTCCAGTTATTAGTAGATACTGTTGATGGTAAATTCATTCTAGAAGATCCATCTTGTGATAATAAGTCTTGCATAGGAATAATACAAGTATTAGGAATAGATGCAAAAGCTAATTCAACAACAGTTTGTGTAACAGCTTCATAATTTTCATTTTTCATTTCTACACCTAATTTATCACATTCTTCTCTCAAATCATATAAGAATCTATTTAATGCATCAGGAGATAAATCCAAAATATATTGATATAAAGGCATATTATCATGTGTACCTGTATAAACTAAATAATTTTCTGTAGAGTTAGATGGTTTATGTTCGTTATCTTTTGAACCATCAAACGCAAATTCCAATATTTTCATTCCAGGATAATTTGTTTGTTTTAATAACGTCCTTACATCATCATCAATAAATCCTAAATCTTCTGCAACAATTCTATAATCTAATTTATCTTTAAATAAATTTATTTTAGGTCCATCTACCCATTGCCCAATTCTAGCATTCGGCATACCATACGGAATAGCATAATATTGAGCAAAACCTCTAAAATGGTCTATACGAAGAATATCATATAAATTGAACGCTTTTTTTATTCTTTGGTTCCACCATTCATAATTTGTATTTTTCATATATTCCCAATTATAAATTGGATTACCCCAAAGTTGTCCATCTTCGCTAAAACAATCAGGTGGACATCCAGCCACTACAGTAGGTTCCTTATTTTCTTTTAACGCAAATAATTCAGGATGCTTCCAGACTTCAACACTGTCATACGCAACATATAAAGGCATATCACCCATTATTTCAATTTGTTTTGATTTTGCATATTCATGAAGATTATTCCACTCATCTAGAAATTCAAATTGTGTCCATACCCAGAATAAATAATCATCATTAAATTCTTTAATAACTTCTTTTTCTAACTCTAATGAATATGTTTTATATTTTTCATCCCATAAATTCCATGGATTATAATCATGTTTGGATTTAATTGTCATAAATACAGCAAAATCTTTATATTCGCCTTTTTCGACAAAATCAATAAATCCTAAATTTTTTCTATCAAATTTATCAAATGCATATCTCAAAACTTTTGTTTTTTCATTAAATAACAAACTGTAATTTACTTTAGTAGCATACTCAGAAAATACTCTAGTTTCATAATCTTTTTTCTTTAACAACCCTTTTTTATGAAGAATGTCAAAATCAATCAAATAATAATTCAACGCAGTTGAAGAAACTGATTGATATGGAGAATCTCCATAATTAGTTGGCACAAGTGGTAAAACCTGCCATATTTTTAATCCGGCTTTTTCAAGCCAATCAACAAATTCATA
This sequence comes from uncultured Anaeroplasmataceae bacterium, assembly GCA_964441815.1. Classification (GTDB taxonomy): domain Bacteria; phylum Bacillota_I; class Bacilli_A; order Acholeplasmatales; family Anaeroplasmataceae; genus Pelethenecus. The sequence goes on from CAYTVE010000012.1 coordinate 20,895, forward strand.
CGCAGAACTTCCAAGTGTTCCAACACCATATGAGGAAGGTAAAGAAGTAATATGTAATAGCACGCCAGCATTACGTTTAAAACTCATAACTTCTCCTCCTTTATTACTTATATCAAATTTATAATACAATTAAATTTCATAGTTTAATTATAAATCGTTTTCATTTTCTTTGCAAGCGTTTTTTCTTCATTACGAGAGTTTTCAAAAAACAATACGTTTTCTCGAAATAATTTCGGAAATTTTACGAAATATTATTGACTTTTAAACTGGCATTGTTATAATAAATATGGTGATAAAATGAAAGTAAAAGAAATTGCTAAAGCTCTACATTTATCTGAATCAACAGTATCAAAAGCTTTAAATGGAGCATTTGATGTCTCAAAAGAGACTAAACAAACAGTCTTAGCATATGCTAAGACACATGGGTATAAATTTAAAGATGAAAGATTAACTGTAAAAGGTGTTAGAAGATTATGTTTTATTTACGATAACGTGAATTCTATAAGCCAATCAAATATTATTATTCCTCTTGGTTTAGCTTTTTCAAACCATGCTAGAAATAATAATTTTGAAGTTGTCCAAACTCCTATTAAAACCATTACTACATCTTTTAATGATTTTATGAAGGAAAATAATTTTGATGGTGCCTTTATTGCTGGACTTAATTATAAAAGTCCCTTATTAAATGAATTAAAAGACACAGTTTATCCAACCGTGCTTTATGATAATGTTATGGTAGGAGATTTAGTAGCCACTATTAATAACGAAAACATTAATACTATTGCTAACCTTATAAAAGAATTAAAAAAATTAGGACATACAAAAATAGGATTTATTCACGGAGATAGAAATTCATTTGTCAGTAATGAAAGATTTGCAGGCTATATAATTGGTCAAATATCTGAAAATATTGAATACAATCCTAATTATGTATATTATGGAGATTTTACTGAAAATTGTGGAATTGATGCAGCAAAATATTTTAGTAAAACTGATGTTACAGCAATTGTTTGTGTTTCTGATTTAATAGCTATTGGTTTAATTGGTGAATTAGAAAAAGAAGGCTTGAAAGTGCCAGATGATATATCTGTTACAGGATACGATGATTTAGATATATCAAAATATTTCAAACCTTCATTAACTACTATTAAGCAAGATTTAAATATATTAGGAGAAAAAGCATTCACTCTACTTACAAGTATATTAATGAATAGATCTAGTCAAAGAATCGTAATCAATGGAGAAATTAAAATAAGAGAGTCTATAGGTATTATGCGTCCAAGAACGTTATCAAATCAATAATTTCTTTTTGATACTTAATAACATCTTCTTTATTTTTTGCCATAACCAATATCCTTACATAATCTTCTGTTCCAGAAGGTCTCACAATGATTTTGCAATCATTCTTTAAATTGTTTTTTATATCATTAATTTTATTATGTAATGTTTCGCACATTACATTTTTTTTATTTTTTACTTTAATATTATTCAAACATTCTTCATATAAATCTACTTTTTTCTGCCAATCAGTTAGTAATGTATTTGTTTCTTCTAATATTTTTAATATTTCTAGTGATACTAAAATACCATCACCAAAATCTACTTTAGGAATTATAATATGTCCACTATTTTCGCCACCTAAAACTATATTTTCATTAAGCATTCTTTCTAATACATTTTTATCTCCAACATCAGTTATAACACTTTCAATACCTTCTTCTTTTAAAGCGGTAATTATTCCAATATTACTCATTTTTGTTAATACCACCTTATTATTCTTAAGCATATTATTTTTTTTATAATATAGCGCTAATATAAATATTAATATATCACCAGAAACTATATTTCCTAATTCATTAACACATAAAACTCTATCGGCATCTCCATCGTATGCAAAACCTATATCACTTTTATTTTTCAACACAGTTTCTCTTAGGGCATTTAAATTAGTAGAACCTACTCCTTCATTTATATTTTTTCCATTTGGCTTATCTCCAATTATATTTAAATTATTTGATACAAGATTAAAAATATAGGGTGCTGTTTTATAAACAGAACCATTTGCGCAATCTATACTTATAGATAATTTAGTTGGTGTTAAATGTTTTAACAAAAATGTATGATAGGCATTTATTATTTTATTATCATTTGATAAGAAACCGATATTCAAATTATTTATTATTGGTTTATTTATAAAATCATTAATTAATTGTTCTTCTTTCCTATTTATTTTTTTACCATTATTAATTATTTTAATACCGTTATAATAATATGGGTTATGAGAGGCAGTTATAACAACACCTAGTGAATTATATTTTTGGGATAAATACATTATGGCTGGAGTAGATATTACATTTAAAAAAGTAACATTTATACCACTAGATAAGGAGCCAGCAATTAAAGCTTGAGATAATAAATTATTAGATAATCGAGTATCAGTCCCTAATATAAGATTTCTATTATTAAAAAGAAAAAGAGATTTTCCTATATTCAACGCTAAATCTACAGTTAATGTTTTATTAGGAATACCTCTTATACCATCAGTGCCAAAATTTATCATTTATCATCACAATTATATTTCGATATATAATTTTTCTTTATTAGATAATCAGCTCTAGAAATAAAAAAATCTCTTTCATCTAAATCTTCTGTTAAAGTTGATCCTGCAGCAATATAACAATTTTTTTCTATGTTAATAGGGGCAATTAAGTTTGAATTACAACCAATAAATACATTATCTTTTATATTCGTTCTATATTTATTTTTACCATCAAAATTAACAGTGATGGTGCCACAACCAAAATTAACATTTTCTCCACATGTTGTATCTCCTACATATGATAAATGTGCAATTTTAGTTTTATTACCTATAATACTGTTTTTTATTTCTGTAAAATTACCTATTCTATTATTTTTTCCTATTGTCGTATTATTCCTTATATTTGCAAAAGGACCAATAATCGCTTTTTCTAATATTTTTGAATCATTAATTACACTATAAGAAATATTTACATCATTTTCAATGATAGAATTTTTTATTGAAACATAAGGACCAATAATAGAATTTTTGCCTATACTAGATTTTCCCAATATTATTGACCCACTTTTAATATATACAGGTGGATTAAATGTTACATCAGGTCCAATTATTGTATTATATTTATTCTCAATATAAACATTATTCCTTATTAATTCATCAAGTATTTTAAATCTATAATCATTTTCTATTTTTGTTAATTCAATTAAATTATTAACACCTTTTAGTTTAAAAGAATCATCAACTATAATTCGTTTAACTTTGTTTGAATATTTAACAACATCCGTCAAATAATATTCATTTGTAATACTTGATTTCCCTACTTTAGGTAATAATTTGAATAATTCTTTTATTTTAGCACACATAATACCACTATATACTTCTTTAATGCCCTTTTCATCTTCATTTAACTCCTTCTCTTCTTTTATAATTATACTATCTTTTTCTATTACTCTACCATAACCATAAGGATTATCATTTATAAATGAAACAAATGAAATATCATTGTTATTTTCTTCATGGAATTTAAAAAGTGTTTCAATAATTTCTTTTGATATTAACGGTAAATCTCCAGGAAGTATTAATACATTTCCATCGTCATTTATTTTTTCCAAACCAACTTTAACTGCATCTAATGTACCTAATTGTTCTTTTTGAATACAACACTCTACAAAACTTGGTATATTTTTGAATTCTTCTTCACTTTTTAAAACACATATAGTATGACCTATACAACTTTTGGATATAGAATCTAATATATAATTTATTATTTCTTTATCTAATAAAGTCATCATATATTTTGGTTTAGAAAAATTCATTCTACTACCTTTACCAGCACATAAAATAATAGCATAATTCATTACATTACCTCCTTACTTCATTATAATAATGATATAATAAAAATATAACTTTTTAAAAACAAATTTAATATATTTTTCAGTTCATAATAAAAAAATGTTACAGTTAATTAATAATCTGTAACATTTTTTTCTATTTATTTTTTTTCTAACTTACATTGTTTTTTATATGCTTTCAATATTTTATTCTTTGAAAAAGCATTACATTGTTTAGCACTTGCACAATCTCCACAAGGACTTTTTTTATATACATTTGCTAGATGAATAATAACTATAACTACAAAAGCTAATATTATTCCAATAACTACTATATCAATGACGTTTACAGTTTGCACAAGTATAAGAATCCTCATGTTTATTTTTTTTACACTTTTTCATTACTGAAGGTAAAATAAAGCGTACAACAATAACTGCAAGAACAAATAATACTACACAAATAACTACTGCAATATCTACTCCGTTCATCACTAATACCTCCTAACAGAATACTCCCCAAATACCAATTGCAGAAGCTAATACCCAAGCAAGTCCTGTTTCAAAAATTATAGCTTTCCACATAGCTTTTGATGAACCAAGTTCTCTACGCATAGCTCCTATTGCGCCAAAACATGGAGCTGAGAATAATGTAAATACCATATAGCCCATAGCGCTAAAACCATTAAAAAACGCAAATGCTCCGTTACCAGCAAACACATCTCCACCTTCACCAACAGCTGTAATAACTTCCATTGATGAAACAACCATTTCTTTTGCTACTAGTCCTTGAACTGCGGATACTGAAGCTCCCCAAGAAAAATTCATACCCAACATAGGAGCAAATACCCAAGAAATTGATCTACCAATATCAGCAAGTAAACTTTGTTCAATATCATCAACTGGTTTAAATTGATAATTTAAGTTAAGCATTACCCAAATAACAACTGATGATAGGAAAATAATAGTACCAGCACGTTTAATAAATGCCCATGTTTTTTCTAATACATCTTTTGCTACATAATTAGCACTAGGTGTATGATATTCTGGTAATTCTGTAATATAGCTTGTTGACTTGTTTTTTACAAAAAATTTATTTAATAAAAATCCTGCAAGAATTATAACTGCAATAGCTAAAACATACATTAAGAAAATAACAATCCAAGTATTACCTTCACCCATCATTGGCGCAAATATACCACCAATAAAACAAATTATAATTGGTAATTTAGCACTACATGGCATAAAAGGTGTTAAAGTAACTGTCATTTGATGTTCATTCTTATCTTCCAGAGTTCTAGTTCCCATTATCGCAGGAACACTACAACCTGTACCAACTATAAATGGTATTAATGATTTACCACTCATACCAAGTTTTTTAAATGCCCTATCAAATAAGAATGTAACACGTGACATATATCCACAGGTTTCAAGTAGACTAATAAGAAGGAATAATATTGCAATCTGTGGAACGAAATTAAGTATAGCACCAACACCAGCTATAACCCCATCAGCAACAAGTGAAGCTGCCCAATCACTTCCACCTGCATTTGTTATACATTCAGCTAACCAAGGTCCTAAACCTTTAATTTCATTTATTTCAACAGTAAATGAATAAAAAGGAATTGAAAATTCTATTTCATTACCACCATTAAATAATGTATCAATAACGCTTACTGTAGCGCCTCCTACAAATCCAACGCTTAAAAGATAAACTAAAACCATTACAACTAAGAAGATTGGTATAGCTGCCCATTTATTTAATAATACCTTATCTACCTTCTCAGTCATTGAAGAAACTTGTTTTTTTTCTACTGATACATTTCGAACTTGTTCGATATAATCATATCTTAAAGATGCCATAAGTTGTTCTGTATCTGTTTCATATTTATTTTCTAATGTTGATATTTTTTCAGCATATTCTTCCATATAATATTTTGAATAATATCTTTTATCTTTTTCGATAATCTTTACCGCAGCAAATCTTTTTTCATTTACATCATCATCTAATTTAGATATTATGTCCTGAATTAAATCTTCTACATCATTAGGATATATAGGTTTTTCTAAATTTGTTTTGATTAATCTATCAGATTCATCAATTGTCTCTATCAATTCTTTAATACCTGTTTTCTTTAAAGCTGAAATAGAAACTACTGTTGTACCTAATTTTTCGCTTAATTTTTTAGAATCTATTTTATAACCTTTTTTAGCCAAAATATCTTCCATATTTAAAACGACTAATACTTTTTTATTTAATTCTAATAATTGAGTAGTTAAATACAAAGCACGTTCAATAGATGTTGAATCAATAATATTTATTATTAAATCAGGATCTTCATCAACAACGTATCTTCTACTAATTTCTTCTTCGCTAGTATAAGGACTTAATGAATAAATACCAGGTAAATCTGTTATCTCAATATTGGTTCCCTTAATAATACCATCCTTACGTTCAACTGTAACACCGGGCCAATTTCCTACCTTTTGATTCATTCCTGTTAAAACATTAAAAAGTAAAGTTTTTCCGGAATTTTGATTTCCAACCAAACAACAACGTTTAATCATTATTCTTCCTTCCCTTCTTTTCCTTTACAGGCACTATATACTCTTTAGTAACTGTAACAATAATATTTTGCATATCCTCTTTTCTTAAGCATAACTGATAACCTCTAAGTCCAACGCTAACCGGATCTCCAAGCGGGCTAATCATCTTGATGTCAATTTCAACATTTTTTGTCAATCCCATATCAAGCAATCTTCTTCTTAATGCTTTATTTTCATTAGAAAATGATATAAGTTTTCCAGCTTGACCAACCTTTAATTCACTAAGTTTGCAAGTCTCATTTAAACCATAAATTTTATCCATAAACCTAACACCCCTTTCAATAGTTAGTTCTAACTAACTATTTATATTATACTACTATTTTTTTTGCTGTCAACCAATTTTTACCAAAAAAAATAAAAACCATTCAAAAAAATGAATAGTTTATAATAATTTATTTTTTATTAAGAAATTATAAAATGCATCAATACCTAATTTAATATCTTGATACGTTTTATTAAAGTCATTAGTGTACCATGGGTCGTTTATATCTACATTTAATCCTGCAAAACTTAATAATAAATATATTTTATCACTTTTATTAAAGAATCTTTTTAAATTAGTTATATTATAATTGTCCATTCCAATAATAAAATCAAAGTTATCATAATCATCAATTACAATTTTTCTTGCAAATTTATTACTACAATCTATTCCTAAAGTATTTAGTATTTTCTTTGAACCATAATGAACACCATTACCAATTTCTTCAGATGATATAGCAGCAGATGAAATATAAAACATATCTTCTTTATTTATTTTTTTTACATAATCTTTGAATAGAAATTCAGCCATAGGACTTCTACAAATATTACCATGACATACAAATAAAACTTTTATCATGCTTCCTCCAAAAAAAGAAAGAGAGAGTAGTTTTCTCTCATCTTAGTCACAAAAAATTAAATGTTTAAATAATAAACACCAAATCATATCTAACCAACCAACAACTATTCCTGATGGAATTGTTACTAATATGGCAATCAAATATTTAAATAATGTTTTTTTTCTTAAAGCATGACTCCAACGTACGCATACTTCTATTATCCAGTTAACCACAGGTATAAGAAGTAGCAAAATTTGAACAAGTCTTGATTGTTTTTCAAACCATTTTTCCATTTTTCTTTTCCTACTGAGTGATTTTATTATATCAAGCATTTTTCATTTAATCAATAATTATTAATCAAACCACCAAACTTTATTATATAAAATCACTGAAATTATATCAATAATCCAAATAAAGAAAGCTCCAGGAAAAATAGTTAAAATACCTAAAATAACACCTAAAACATTTTGCTTATCAACTGATTTAATTATTTTATATATACTCCATACAATATCAAATGCAGGGATGCATAAAATAATTTTTATAAGTTGCGGTAGTTCATCAAAATTTCTAATTAAATCTTTCATTGAGATTTTCTCATTTTTCATTATTAATCAAGCATACACATTCACAGGCAATAGCTTCATTTCTACCTATAAAGCCCATTTTTTCCCATGTTGTAGCTTTTACACTTACTTTGTCAACATTTACATTTAATATGCTTGAAATAGAATTTCTTATTTCTTCTCTTTTAGGAGAAATTTTAATTTTCTCTGCATATATTGTTACATCTATATTATTTAGATAATAACCTCTATCTAGTATTTTTTGGTAACATTCTTTTAATATTATTTTACTGTCTATGTTCAATGTATTTTCTTGATCATCAGGATAAAATTTACCTAAATCACCTAATGCTAAACTTCCAAGAAAACTTTCTGCAATCGCATGCAATACTACATCAGCATCACTATGTCCTAATAGACCAACATCACTTTCAAATTCTACTCCGCCTAATATTAATTTTCTATTTTCAACTAATTTATGCGTATCCCAAGAATGTCCTATTCTAAGCATTTTTAATATACTCCTTTGCAGTAATATAATCTAATTGAGTTGTAATTTTAAAATTTGTATCATTTCCTTCAATTAATTCGATAATTTGATTTGAATATTTCAAAATTAATGATATATCGTCTGTTGATGAATAATTATCTAAAATAGCTCTTTTATGACAATTTAAAAAAGATTTTGTTACACCGCCTTGTGGCGTTTGAGCTAATATTAATTCATCTCTATTCAATGTTTTTAAAGGATTTTTGGCATATACAGAATCTTTTACTGGTGCAACAACTAAACATGCTTTATCTTGTTTTAAAGCGTTTATGCATTTATCAATGATTATTTTGTTAATAAATGGTCTGGCAGCATCATGAATTAAAGTATATTTATTAGTCGCTTCAATTAAACCATTATAAACACTTTCTTGTCTTGTTTTACCACCATATACAATTTTAACTTTATCTTCATACTTTTCTAAAAATTTTCTATCTTCTTTTCTAATAACACATATGATCTCAAAATTATAAGATAAGAATAAATCTAGAGAATGTTCAAAAACAAGTTTTTTTCCCAGAGGTAAATATACTTTATTTGCATTAATATTCATTCTTGTGGCATTGCCAGCCATCATTAAAATAACAGAAACCATTTAATCACTCTTTCTTTTATATTTAACAAATGTCTTTATAATAAGCATAATTAGTTAAATATTGTTCTTTACTACAAATACGCAATGTTTCTTGAACTTTAATATATAAGTCTTTAGAATTTATACTATCACTTGAATAACAAATACCCATAGCTGCCTCTACTTTAGCTTTATTATTACCGAATTGAATGCCCATATGTAGAATCTTTTCTTCATTAGCTAATTCTTTTTTTAAAATTTCCATTTTTCTATAGTCAGTTATAATAAAAACAAATTCTAATCCTGATACACGATATATCAAATTAACATCAACAAATTTATTATTAATCCATTTAACATATTCACTAATTACCATATCTCCAAATACTCTACCATATTTTTTATTTATTTGTTCAATTGATGTTAATTTCATTAGTACAATTTGAAATGTTTGATTTGCTTTATAAAGTCTATCTATAGAACTATACATCTCAGGTTCACCATAAACATTATCAAGAAAAGAATTATATCGGTCTGCTTTTTGGCCATCAATTATTCTAATAATTCCACATAATTCAACTACCTTTCCATTAGTGATACGACTTCCATCTTCTTTTATATAAATGGCTCTATTGCCTGTATTAAATCTATAGGAAAGTGAATATCTTGGATTAATGTTGTTGATTGAATTATGTTTTTCCTTATATAAAGCTAAATCCTCTGGATGAATATTGTCAATAAAATCAGTTAAAGGCATTTCATTACTATTTAAACATAGTTTTTCTTTTAATATATCATTAATCCAAATAGTTCTATCAGTTAAATTTTGAAAAAAAATACCTTCATTTGTTTTTTCTAAAATAGTAATAAATCTACTTTTTATCATATCTAATTCACCTGTTGATTCAGCTAAATTTCTTTCTATACCTAAAAGTTGTTCAGTACTTTTTTTATCACCTATAAAAATTCTTCCTTTAAATTTTGAAAAAACAAATATTGGTCTTTGTTGTAAGTAATATGCAGATGCATCACCATTTTTATCATGTATTTCTAAATTTAAAGATGTTTCTTTTGTTTCAGGACTTCTAAAAAAAATATTTAAATCAGATATCTCAGCAGTTGTACCATTTAATTTAAATATTTGATATTTTTTTTCTATTACTTCAAAGAAATTTTTATTATATGCTTCACTATAATCAATTTCTAAATCATTTAAGAATTTTTCTGATATCTCTTTAACTCTATTTTTTTTATCTAACAAAACATATAATTTCGTTTTATCAAGTGTTAAAAATAAATCTTTATTAAATTGTTCTTTACTTGAAGATGATTCACAAAATATAACATAACAAATACTAATAATTAAATCTGCAACAAGTAAACACCAATTTACAATATTTAATTTATTAAGATCATTTGAAATTTCTGAATAAAAAGCTAATATTAGCGCACACCCTAATACAATTAAAAAGGTAAATATTAATCTACCCTTTAAGAGTTTTTTTCTAATAATACTTTGTTTTATTAATAAAAATAATAAAATAACACCAAGCATTAAGGGAATAAGCGGAAAAGCATAATTCATAATATCTATCATATATAACATAAAATCACCAACTAACTGAATATAATATCTCTATAAAAATACAAAATTAATAACATTGTAGTAATTATAGAAATAATTAAAATAACAAATGTTTTCGAATAATTATTTAAAAAGAATTTAGATTCAGACAATTTAATCAAAAAACTAAAAGGAGATAATATTATTTCTATAATAGTTTCTAATAATTTCATAAATAATCCTCCTACTTTCCTAAAAATAAATTAATATAATCTAATAAAGCATTTTTATTATCAATAGCAACCATACAGCCAGCAGTAGCTACATGAACAGAGCCTGTTTCTTCAGAAACTATAATTGTTAAAGAGTCAGTTATTTCTGAAATACCAACACCAGCTCTATGACGCGAACCAACAGTTTTATCTAAAGTGTCATCTTGAGTTAAAACATAATATGCACCAGCACAAACGATTTTATTACCTCGAATAATTACACCACCATCATGAAGAGGAGAATCTTTAATGAAAATTTGTTCTAGTAATTCTTTTGAAATATCAGAATTAAGTTGAATAGCACGTTCAGCATATTGGTCTAATGAATTATGTTGTTCAATAGTTATTAAAGCTCCAACTTTAGTAGAAGATAAATGAAAAACAGCTTCTACAATTGCTTCTTTTGTTGTTTCGGTAGATGACATAAACATATCCGCTCTTTGATCATTTCTTTTATTAGAATCCATTAATTTTCTAATTTCAGGTTGAACCAAAACAATGGCTATAATTATATACGAAGAAAAAATTGTAGAATATACATATTTAGATATCTCTAAATTTGTTTTAGTAGAAAACCAGGAAATAACACCTAAAATAATACCAATAATTGTTAAGATAAAAACCTTTTTAATTTTTAAAGCTAAGAATACTAATAAAGATACTATAATTAAAAGAAAATAAGCATCTAGACATATTCTTGCAATAGAATTATTTTGAAAAAAGTTAATAATATTATCCATAAAAATCACCAACTACATTATACTATAAAAGCTTAGTAAATAAAAGAAACAAAAATTAAATTTTTAAAAATAAAAAAAAGCCTAGCAACGTCCTACTCTCGCATGTTAATACTACCATCGGCGCTGAAGTGCTTAACTT
>CAYTVE010000013.1:0-32552 GCA_964441815.1 uncultured Anaeroplasmataceae bacterium
ATGATGATAAATATAATCATCAAACTATAATAGAAGAAATAGAAGTGTAAAAGGCTGCATCAAAAGTGCAGTTTTTTTAGTTCAATAAAAATTATATTTTGATTTAAAATGACAAAATTCTAATTTCCACTTACAAAATGAATGGATATAATTTTATTTCTTAAAAACTTATTGAGGAAAGTTTAGGTATAAAATAATATTTAATGAAATTATTGAAATGAGAAGTATTATGATTTATATAAATTATTTTTATTGTAAAGGTATAAACATTTATGATAAAATTAAAATATGAAGAGAAATGAAATTATATTTAAAGTTGAAAAAGATGATGTTTTATCCGAAATATTAAAAGACAAATTGTCAAAAAAATTCTATCGTTTTTTAAAATCTAATAATTCTAGTATTCTTGTTGATGGAAAATTTATTAATTGGTTTGAAAAAGTTAAGAAGGATAGTGAAATTAAAATAATATTTGAAACTAAAATAAAGGATATTAAATGGCCTAAAGTGGATAAAAATCCTAGAATTATTTATGAAAATGATAATTATTTAATAGTTGATAAGGAACCTAATTTACTTACAATTCCAACTAAATCTAATCCGAATAGTTTATATCAACAATTAGTTCATTATCTAGGAGAACAAGATATTCATATATTAAACCGCCTTGATAAGGAAACGAGTGGACTTGTTGTTGTTGCTAAAAATAGATATGCTGCGAGTTTGCTTGAACCTACTCATGAACATATGACAAGAAAGTATTTATGTTTAGTTGAAGGCCAAGTTTTAAAGGATGGGACAATTAAAAATTTTATTGAAAAATGTGTTGACTCAAATAAAAGAATAGTAAGTGATAAAGGTCAACTTGCAATAAGTCATTATAAAGTAATTAAAGTATATGAAGACAAAACGTTATTAGAATTTACTTTAGAGACAGGTAGAACTCATCAAATAAGAGTACATACTAGTAATATGGGACATCCTATTATTGGAGATGATTTTTATGGAGGTATAGTTAGTGATAGATTACATTTAACTAGTTATGATGTTTCTTTTTATGATTCTTTTTTAAAAGAAGATATTCATATTACAATAAATAAGGATTGGTGAAATTATGGAGGACAGTAAAAAAAATAAATATAAGAAAATTAGAATAGTTATTCAAGCAACTATTTTACTATTTATTATTATATCTATTATCTTTGCATGTATTAAACTATATCCTGCTTTTAATCGTATACAGAAAGATGAAGAATATTTGAATGAGGTATTAAGTAAAATAAAATCTTATGGAGGTATTAGCTGGTTAATTTTAATTGGACTACAAATAATTCAGACTGTTTTTGCTGTAATACCAGCAGGTCCTATAGTTATGATAACAGGGATGTTATATAATCCTTTTCTTGCGATTATAATTTGTTTATTGGGACAAACATTAGGAGCCTTAGTTGTGATATTTTTAGTTAAACTTTTTGGATATAGTTTTTTAGCACTATTTATAGATCCAGAACAACCTAAAAAATTAAAATTATTGGATGATGGTCCACGATGTGGAGTGTTAATGTTTTCTTATTTATTAATTCCTTGTTTACCTAAAGATCCAATTGCATTTATTGTTCCTTTTACAAAATTAAAAATTAGATATTTTCTTGTAATTCAATTTTTTGCTAGAATACCTATGACTATTGTCACTGTTATATTAGGAAATTCCTTAATTACAGGAAATTATATCATTTCAATTATATTGGGTATTTTAAGTTTAATATTAGCTATATTATGTTTTATTTTTAATAAAAGAATTGTTAATTTTATTGAAAAAATTGCAAATAAAAAGAAAAAAATTGCATAAAAAAACAGAGTTAGTTTATACTATATTTGAAAGGGCTGATAGTATGACTAACGTAAATTGTAATGTTAAAATGTGTGGATACAATGATAATTGTAAATGTGCAAAGAAAATGATAAACATAGAAGGTTTATTTGCAAAAAGTAAAATAGGAACATTTTGTCAAAGTTTTAAAAATCCACATAATTCAGATATTTTGATTTCAGAGATGGCAAAGGAAATGTCGCCGTTAGAAAGTGCAGTTAAAGTAATGTGTAGTGCTAATTATTGTATTTATAATCAAAATAACACATGTATATCTAAAGAAATTAAAATAGGTAATGAAAATGCTAATTATAGAAGCGAAACCGAATGTAATAGTTTTAAAACTCGCTAAATATAATATTCATATCAAAGTTGAATAATTCTGGATGAAATTGTATTCCTATTATTGGTAAAGTATTATGTTTTATTATTTCAATTTCATTATCAATGCTTTCTGCAAGAATAACAAAATTTGGTGCCAGTTTATCTATACTTTGATGATGAAAAGAATTTACAAAAAAATATTTATTGTTAAAACATATAAAATGATTTTCATTAGAATGATTTAAAATATTTTGTTTTAAACTACCACCTAAAAAAACATTAATGCTTTGTATTCCTCTACAAATTCCAAGTAGAGGTTTTTTATTTTTATATGCATACTCAATAATTTTTTTATCTAGTAAGTCTATTTCTAAATCTATATTATTACAAGCATAATTTTTTTGATTATAATATTTTGGATTAATGTCATCACCTCCAGGTAATAAAAATGCATCATATTCATTGAAATTGCTTTCTAATGTAATGAATCCAAATGTATGATTATATTTTTTTAGCATTAATATATAACTTTTATGTACAAAATAATCAGTATCATTTTTTCTTATTGCTATTCCAAATTTCATATCATCACCTATTTAATTATATTTATTAATTGTGTTATTTATTAATAATTGCAACTATTAGTTGCTTGATTTTTTTAAAAAAAGAAATAAAATATAAATTGTATCTAATTTAATTGAATAAAATTTTTAATTATAAGTTATTTTTTATAGATTTTTCAAAAAGAAGCTTAAAAATAAATAAAAATATACTAAAATAACTATTTTGTTTCATTTTATTTAAAAACGAACAATAATGTGATATAATTGAAATATTAAATATTTTATTATAAGGAAGGAGAATATTATGGATAAAATATTAGCTAAAAAAATAATATTAGAATGTCTTACTACAGGTGGTGATTATGCTGAATTATTTTTAGAAGATTGTACAGAAAATACGATTAAGCGTGTTGGAAAACAAATAGAAGATATTAATGCTAGTCACTTATATGGAGCAGCAATTCGTATTTTAAAAGAAAATGCTGAAGTATATGGCTATACAAATGATATTAGTGAAGAAGGTCTATTAAAACTTGCAAGAAATTTAAGAACTACTTTTAATAGTCCAACTTTAATAAATGATTTTGAATTTGATGATTGTGAAGTATCAAAAGATACAAGTTTTAAAGAATTATCAAAAAATATTCCTAATTCAAAAAAATTAACCTACCTAGAAACTTGTACAAATGTTATCACTTCATATAGTGAAAAAATTGTTCAAGCAATATCAACATTTTATGATCAAACACAAACAGTAACTATTATTAATAGTAATGGTGTTTATAAAACAGATGTAAGAAATCATCAAAGAGTTTCTGCATTTGCTGTTGCAAGTGATGGTCAATCTATGGAACAAGCTTCTAATTCTTACGGTGGAAATTTTGATATTACAAATTTTGAAAATTTTGATTTTAATAGTTTTTCAAAAGAAATTGCTAAGGTTGCTGTAGAAAATCTTGATGCTGAAGAAGTTGTTGGTGGAGTATATGATGTTGTAATTCATAATGCGTTTGGTGGAGTTATATTCCATGAAGCATGTGGTCATTCATTAGAAGCTTCTAGTGTTAGTAAAGGCATGTCTGTTTTTAGTGGCAAATTAGGCCAAAAAATAGCTGCTGATTGTGTGACTGCAATTGATGATGGTACAATTCCTAATGAATGGGGAAGTGCTAATATTGATGATGAAGGTCATAAGACACAAAAGAATGTATTAATTGAAAATGGTATTTTAAAAAGCTATATGGTTGATATGAAAAACGGTAGAAGAATGAATGCAGAAGCTACTGGATCATCAAGACGTGAAAGCTATAGATATTCTCCTACGTCTAGAATGACTAATACATATATTGCAAATGGAAACAGTACGGTAGAAGAAATTATTGCTAATACAAAGTACGGTTTATTTGCAAAAAGTATGTCAGGTGGGTCTGTAAATCCAGCAACAGGTGAATTTAATTTCTCAGTTGGAGAAGCATTTATGATCGAAGATGGTAAATTGACTAAGAGAGTTAAGGGAGCTACACTTATTGGTAATGGTAAAGATACATTGTTAAAAATTGATATGGTCGCTAATAATCAAAGCTTTGGTTATGGTATGTGTGGTGCTTCATCCGGAAGTATTCCAGCTTGTGTTGGTCAACCTACAATCAGAGTTAAACAAATGACTGTTGGTGGAAATGGAGGAAATAAGTAATATGAACTTTTCTAAATTAAAAGAAGCTGCTTTAAAAGTAGGAATCACTGATATAGAAATATATGAAAATGATTCTAATGGCGTTGAAATATCAACTTTTAATGGTGTTGTTGAAAATAATACATCTTTTTCAACTAATGTTTGTGCAATTAGAGGTGTATATAACAATCAAATAGTAACAGTATACGAAGAAAATTGTAATGATGAAATGATTCCTTCTATAATTGATAGAATCAAAGATAATTGTTCAATTAAAAATCAAAATGATCCATTCTTTATATATCAAGGTGATAAAGAATATCCTGTTTTAAAAGAAAAAGAAGTAGATTTTGATAATTACACATTAGAAGATAAAATAAATTTGTGTACTAAATTAACAGAATTATTAAAACAAAGAAGTCAATATGTTCAAATGACTGAAATAGGATATTCTGAAAATGAAAATTCAAAAAGAATTATTAATTCAAATGGTCTAAATTTAAAAAATAATTCTAGAACTGCATTCTTGGTTGCAGAAATTGTTTGTAATAAAGACGGAGAAACTAAAACAGGATATGACTATATTAGAATTGATAATATAAAAGATATTAATTTAGAAGTTTTCGCAAATGATTTGGTTGATGAGACTATTTCTACATTTGGTGCTGAAAGTATTCCATCTGGATCATATAAAGTAGTTTTAGATAAAAATGTTGTTAGTAGTTTATTGGGAGCTTTTTCAAATGTATTTTCTGCAGAAGCAGTACTTAAAAATATGTCATTTTTAAAGGATAAATTAAATAATGAGGTATTTGGTAAAAATATTACAATAGTTGATGATCCTCTTTCGTTAGAAGCGCCAAGTCAGTCAGCATTTGATGATGAAGGTGTAGCTAGTTATACTAAATGTATTGTTGAAAACGGAGTTTTAAAGACATATTTGCATAACCTAAAAACTGCAGCTATGATGAATGTTAAGTCAACCGCAAATGGATATAAATTAAGAGTTGGTTCAAGTGTTGGAGTTTCTGCCTCTAATTTATACTTAAAAGCTGGAGATACATCACTTGATGAAATGTTTAAAAAAGTTGGCGACGGTATTTATATTACAACTGTAACAGGTCTTCATGCCGGATTAAATCCTGTTAGTGGTTCATTTAATTTACAATCAAGTGGATATAAAATTGAAAATGGACAAAAAACTGAACCAATAACTTTAATTATTTTATCAGGAACTTTACAAGAATTGTTAAATAATGTTAGTGTTGTTGGTAGTGATTTTGAATTTAAAAGAGGAGTGGGAGCGCCAAGTTTATTAGTTGAAACTATGGCTATTTCTGGTAAATAGTATGGAAATAAATAAAGTACGTCAAATGTTTAGCTTTATTGGTGATTTTACTGATTTTTTAATCAATAATCAACAACGAATAAAGAATTTAATGTTAGATTATGAAATTCAAACAAAAGTGGATACATTACCTGATAATAGAGAAATAAAAAGTTTATTATTTACTAAGAAAAATGTATCTATAATGTTTACTCCTGGAAGAATTGACTATTCATATACTATTAGTAATAATGATATTAGTTTGAATGATATATTAAATGAAGCAAACGAATTTTTTAAATTATTTTCAGAAATCTTTTATGATTTAAAAGCTTCAAGAGTTGCGGCTGTAGGACAAGCCTTTGTTAAAAATGAAAATGATGTTGCAGTATCTAAGTTAACTTCTAAAATGGGATTGTCTAATGTATTTGGCGAAGCAAATGAAATTCATTTAAAATTAAATAATCCAAAGAATTTGTTTGAAAGAGTTAATTCAGTTTTAGATCTAAGTATGGGACAAGCTAAAAATAATCAAACTAGTGAATCTATGCAAGTACTACTTGTTGCGATTGATATAAATACAATTGTTAATAACAAAGAACCAAGATTTGAAATTAAAAATTTTGAAAGTTATTTTTCTGAGTTAGTCGCAGAGGAAGAAGAAAAGTATGCTTTATTATCAGAATTCTAATAATTAAGTAAAAAAAGCCTTAAGTTGCATGGGATAATATCTATTCCAGTAACATTAGGCTTTTTTAAAATAAAAAACTATGAGGAATTGATAGCCTCATAGTTTTTTTTATTTAACGATTGTTCCAAATACTTGACCAGCTAAAGCACCTGCATTAGATTCATCAGTATCAATATGCATTGCAAGAGCGTAATTAGAAGAAACACGGATAACAGTATCACCGAATATTAAAGCTCTACCTGTTTCACTAGTTACTTTAACGTTAACAATTTGTCCATTTTTTACACCAAATTCTTCTGCATCTGTTGGTGTCATATGAATATGTCTTTTTGCGACTATTACTCCTTCAGTAAGTTCTACTTCGCCAGCAGGACCAACAAGTTTACAAGGAGCAGAACCACTTACATCACCAGATTCGCGAATAGGAGCAGAAACACCTAATGTTCTAGCATCAGATAATGATACTTCAACTTGATTTACATTTCTTTCTGGTCCTAAAATTGAACAATTAAGTTCACCTTTAGGTCCTACAACCTTAACTTTTTGATTTGAGGCGAATTGTCCTGGTTGAGATAGCATTTTTTTAACTTCTAGAGATGCTTCTGGACCAAAAAGAACTTCTAAAGTTTCTTTTGTAACGTGTACGTGTCTAGCACTTGTTTCAATAATAAATTCTTTCATAAATCATTAATCCTTTCAAAATTAATATTTTTACCCCACTATTATATCACAATTTTTGAAAAATGCACCTAATTTTTATTTATTCATATTTTTTAAAAATTTTTTCAGTTTAAATATTGTATAATTTTCAGTTTAAATATTGTATATTTTATTGTATTTTTTAAATATTTATAGTAAGATATTTTAAAGAGGTGAGCGCGCATGTTTTATCACATTTTTAGTATTATTGCAGGAGTAATTGTTCTTATTAATGTTGTTCTTTCAATTTATGGTAAATCAGCCCAAAAGATAAATATAATTATTGATTCAATTTGTGCCATTATATTTATAACTATTGGAATTTTGGGATTGGTTTTACCAGAAAAATATGAATTGGCTATAACAATTGTTTTATTTTGCCTAACAGTTTTCTATATTTCAGAAACTATATTATTTATTAAAAAAAGAAATAATAAAAATAACACTAAAAAAGAGTCTACAAAAAAATAATTTTTTATAATTAAGATCTTTAGCTATTGAAATTATTTGTAAATGTTCAGATATTCCTAAAAAACCCATTGCTGCTAATGCAATCATTTGGTTATTTGTAACTTCCATTCCACCAAGTATTTCGAAAAAAGGATATAATATTATATTATTTAAAAATAATTTTATTAAAACTCTAAATATTATTAAAATACCTAAAATATTAATTATGATTTGGGTATTTTTTTTTATTGATTCAAATAATAAATCAATATATTTAATATTTATTTTATTTTCAATTATTGTTGGTTCATAAATGTCATTTTGGTTATTTATTATATGCATTAAAATAATCGTAAGTATTATTATTGTTAAGTAATACAAATATATATTTATATAAAATTTATTACATAACAAGATTGTATATGGTAAAGATAGAAAAGAAAATGTACAAACAAGGCTTTGATATTCTTTTTTCGATATTTCATTATTCATATATGCATTATATATTAATTTTGTTGAGGCTGGAGAACCGCATATAAAACAAAATAATATTAGAAATGAACTTTTTTTATATTTAATATTAAAAATATATTTAAATGGTTTATATATAAATTTACTTATTTTGTCTATTAGTGGCATATTTTGTAAAAAATCAATGACAACAAAACTAGGAAACATAATAGGGATTAATGTTGAAAACCACATTATAGTTGAGTTATATATTTCTGTAGAAACTACTTTTTGATTAGTTATTAATAAATATAATATAAATAAAAGAATAATTGTCATATGATCACATTTAAATATATTAATATTATATATAAAATATAAATATTTAGTGAAATAAAAAGATATTTATGTTAAAATATTTAAGAAGGTAATGGTGATGTAGTTATGAATAGACACTATAAGATGTCAGTTGCATTAGATGTAGATGATGTATTGCTTGAATGTATACCATATGCTATAAAATTAGCAAATGAAAAGTATAAATTTGATCCTCCAATCACTATACATGAAGTACATAGGTGGGGCCATTTAGGCAGTAGAGCTGATGTTATATTTGAATATTTTAAGGACCCGAAATTTTATGAAGAACAACCGGTAATGGTTGGTGCCAAAGAATTTGTTAGAAAATTAACTAAGATTGCGGAAGTATTTATTTCAACATCAATTCCACCAGAATTTATGGGAATAAGAGCTAAAAGATTAATGGAAGAATTTCCTGAAATAGAAGTTGGAAATATCTATATGGGTAGTAGAAAAGACAAGATAAATGTTGATGTTTTATTTGATGATGGAATGCATAATGTATTTAAATCAAATGCCAAATACCCTATATTAATGCGTAGACCTTGGAATCAAGATGCTACAGGTATGCTTGCAGCAAATAATTATGATGAATTTTTAAAATTATTAGAAGTGATAATTAAAAGTAATTCAAGACTTGAAGATCCAGTTTTAAATGATAGTCCTCATATCATTTGTTTGGTAGGGCCTTCTGGAAGTGGCAAAACAAAGGTCGCTAGTAAATTAATGAAATACACTAATAATCTTGTTAAATTACAGTCATATACTACAAAGGATTTGACAAGTTTAAAAGAAAATGATTGGTATAATTACGTTTCTCAAGAAGAATTCAGAAAAATGTTAGATTCTAATATGCTATTTGAATCTACAATGTATGCTGGACATGGATTTGGTTCTAAAAAGGATGATGTACTAAAAATAATTAATTCAGGTAAAAATGTTTTAACTACAATGGATATTTGCGGAGCAATGGCTCTTAAATGTCATTTTGATAATGTTGTTACAATTTATATTAAGAGAGATAGAAAAACACTGATTGAAACAATATTAAAGAAAAAATCAACAATTGAGGATAAAACTAATAGAATATTAGCCATTGATTCTGAAAAAAATAATATATATCTGTGCGATTATGTTGTATATAATGATGATTATGATATAGCTGCTAAAAAAATATTAGAAATATTAGATTCAAGTAAGAATAGATAATTACTGTTATTCAGTTTTTGGTTTTATAACAAGTATGAAATAAATCTACATGCTTTAAGGTACAGTCATTCATCAAATCTTAGAAAATTAGGATTTGATGAATTTGTTATATTAAAAAGATTTGTTAATAGAACAAAAGAAAGTGTTTCATTTTAGATACACTTAGAATTATTTGAACAAGATGTAGATTAAAAGAATAATTTTTACTTTAAAATAATCAATTGGAACGATTATAGAAGAAATAAGCTTAATCAAAAAATAAAAAAGCTAAAATCATTTAGCATTTCAATTGATTTTAGCTTGTTTCATTTTATTATGGCGATTCGGACAGGATTCGAACCTGCGACCGACGGCTTAGAAGGCCGTTGCTCTATCCAGCTGAGCTACCGAATCAACTTTAGCGGTATTATTATACCTCAAATGAATTTTATTTTCAAGTAAATATTTATTTTTGTACATTTTTTTTAATATAAAGGAGTTTTTAAATTATGACATTAGAAGAATTTAATGATTTAAAGAATGAATTGATAAATGAAGTTATTAATTTTGAACAAACTGAGAGAAAAATTAATATTTTAAATAATTTATATTTAATTCAATTTTCAGATATTTTAGAACAAGAAAGATATCTTTTATTTGAAAATGATTGTTTAATGAAAGCTATTGCTAAAATAGCTGATGGAAGTTCAGTAGAAGATATTAAAAAATTTTTAGAAAATAAAAAAATGGAATTTAATTCAATTATAAGTTCGTTTAGAATGCAATGTAAATTAGCTTTAGAAACAGAACAAATTAGTTCAAAATTTAAAAAAGAAGATTTAGAAAAAGTTGAAAATGAAATAATTAATTATTGTAATTTATATCATCCTTTTATTAATGTTTTAGCTGATGGTAATCAAAATAGTATTTATGGTACTTTAATAATGTTATATAGATTAGGTAATGTACAAGGATTTAAAAATTATATGAAAGAAATAACTCCTGTTTTAAGTGCTATAGATATTAAAGAAAGTAATTTTGATGAAGTTTCTCAAAAATATATAGAGACAATTAATAAATTAAAATTAATACATGAAGAAAAAATCAAAACTTTTCCTTTAAATAAGGAAGAAATCTTCTATAAGGAAGAACTTCTAGCTAGAGAAGAAATGTATTTAAGAGAAAGAAATTATCAAGCAAGAGATATTAATAAAGCTTTACAAGAAGATTTTAAATTGCATTTTACGTTTAATTTTTCTT
Organism: uncultured Anaeroplasmataceae bacterium; assembly: GCA_964441815.1. Taxonomy (GTDB): domain Bacteria; phylum Bacillota_I; class Bacilli_A; order Acholeplasmatales; family Anaeroplasmataceae; genus Pelethenecus. The sequence goes on from CAYTVE010000013.1 coordinate 10,855, forward strand.
TATAATAATGATATAAGGGAGGAAGTATTATGTTAAGAAATTATGTTAATGAGCTTGTTCAAATAATTGAATCAACAAAATTTGAAGAAGAAAAAAAACAATTAATTTTACAATATCATGAAAGTGATATAGCTGACTCATTAGAATATTTAACAAAAGAACAAAGATTAAAACTATATCATATTTTAGGTAAAGAAAATGTTTCTGAAATTTTTTCTTATTCAGATAATGTTAAAGAATATATTGAAGAATTAGCTGATAATACAGCTGCGGATATTATTGAACTTATGGATTCAGATGATGCAGTGGATATACTTGAGGAATTAGATGAAGAAAGTCGAAAAGATATAGTTGCGTTAATGGAGCCTGAATCAGTTGAGGATATTAAACTTATCAATCAATTTGAAGATGATCAAATTGGTAATAAAATGACTAATAACTTTATTTTAATCTCTAAAAATAATACTGTTAAATCTGCAATGAAAATGGTTATTTCTTTAGCAGCAGAAAACGATAATGTTTCTATTATTTATGTTGAAGATGAATATAATCATTTCTTCGGAGCAATTGATTTAAGAGATTTAATTATTGCAAGAGAAAACGATGATTTTATGAAGCTTATTAAAAGAAATTATCCGTATTTTTATGCTAATGAAAATGTTAGTGATTGTTTGCCAAGACTAAAAGAGTATGCGATGGAATCATATCCGATTTTAAATTCTAGAAATGAAATTATTGGTGCAATAACTTCAGATGATGTAATTGAAGCAGTAAACGAGGAAATGAAGGATGATTATGCTAAATTAGGTGGTTTAACAGAAGAAGAAAATTTGGATGAATCTGTTTTTTTGTCGGTAAAGAAAAGGCTTCCTTGGTTAATTGCACTGTTATTTTTAGGGTTATTAGTTTCTTCACTTATTTCAGGATTTGAAACTGTAGTTGCTGCATTACCTGTAATAGTTTTTTTTCAATCGCTTATTCTTGATATGGCTGGTAATACTGGTACACAATCACTAGCTGTTACTATTCGTATGATATCTGATGAAAAAACAAAAACAAAGGACTTATTTAAATTGTGTTTAAAGGAATTAAGAATAGGCTTTTTAAATGGGTTAATATTATCTATATTAGCTTTTGCTTTTGTATTTTGTTTCTTATTTGTAACAAAACAAGCTGTAGCATCTACTACATATAATCATTTAGAAGCTTTAAAAGCATCTGGTATTGTTTCTTTATCACTTCTTGTTGCTATGTCATTATGTAGTTTGATTGGATCTATAATTCCTATTTTCTTTATGAAAATAAAAATAGACCCAGCTGTAGCTTCAGGCCCATTTATTACTACTTTAAATGATATAATTGCTATTATAATATATTATGGTTTAGCTTATTTATTATTTTTATTTTTTTAGGAGCAATTTTGCTCCTATTTTTCATATTATAAAATTCATTTAACACCTTATGTTTTTATATCAAAATTTGGATATGTAAGAGGTTGTGTTCCTTCTAAGAAATATTCATAATAGCCATTCTCTTTTGCAAGATAAACATTATTATCATAAATTGTTATATATTTTTTTGTTATCCCGTCTATCAAGTCATAGTACTCATTCATTTTTGCAAAATTATCAAATATAATTTTCATAATAGTTCGCGGAATATTTTTTTTATAATAATCTAAATATTTTCCATTTGTTATTTTTTCATAGCCTACCCAAACACCTATTGTTAAATCTTTTGTATATGCAATTAATAAGGAATCTTTAGTAGCATTAACAGGTAAATTATATTTTTTTATTGTTTTTTCATCGTAATTAGTTTGTCCGGTTTTTGCCATTAAATAAGTGTTTTTTTGATCATAATTGCTCCCTTTAAAAACATCATGCAAAATATTATTTATTAAAAATGCTGTTGTTGGTTTCATAACAAGAGTTGGTTTTGAATTATTATTAATTATTTTAGTATCATAATTTATAGTTTTATACGGCAATGCTTTTTTATAATATCCTAAATTTGCGAATGCTTGATAAGCATTAGCTAAACTTAATAAAGTATAACCGGTTGTAGAACCTCCTATGGCATCTGCTTCATATATTTGTTCTGTTTTATCTATTCCTAATTTCTTAATAAAATTAAAACATTTTTCATAACCAACTTCATTAAAAAGCTTAATAGCAGGAATATTTCTTGAATCACTTAATGCTTTTCTTAATGTTATTGGACCTAAATATGAATTGTCATAATTTTTAACAGCTGTTCCATTTTTATAATTATATTTTTCATCAACAATTATGCTTGCAGGAGTATAATTTAGATACTCTATAGCAGGAGCATAATCTAATAGTGGTTTGATAGTAGAACCTGGTTGTAACAAAACATCACTTGCATAATTTATTACTCTTTCATTGTAACATCGATTACCTACAATAGCTTTTATTCCGTAATTATAATTATCTAATACAACAATTGCACAATTAATATTATCGTCATTAAATAATTTATAGTCATTATTCATTATAGAATATAAAGTTTTTTGAATATCAATATCTAAATAGGTATGAATAGAAGATATATTATCATTGTCATTAGGTATATTTGAAAATAAATAATCTATATAAGGAGTTAAATAAGTAATTTTTTGATTTGTAAATCCTTTATCAACTAAATCTATCACATTAATATTTGAATATTCATTTAATTCATTATAGGTGATATATCCTTCCTCATACATTCTTTTTAAAACAAAATTTTTTCTTTTATTAGAGGCAGTAGGATTAGTAAAAGGATTATAATAATTTGGAAGTTGAATCATACCTGCAAGAACTGCAGCTTCATTTACAGTTAAATCATTGACATTTTTATTGAAATAATATTTAGAAGCCATTTTTATTCCGTATATATTACTACCAAATAATATAGTATTTAAATATGCTTCCATTATTTGGTCTTTAGTATATTTTTTTTCTAATTCTAATGCATAAGCTATTTCATTTATTTTCCTTTTAAAAGTTTTTTCATTAGATAAATATGTATTTTTAATATATTGTTGAGTAATAGTAGAAGCACCAGATACAATAGATGAATTAACTATATTTTGATAAATAGAATTAATAATTCTTGGCAAATAAATCCCATTATGCTTATAAAAATTATTATCTTCAACTGAAATGACAGCATTTATAATATTTTGATTTATTTCTTTAATAGAACAATATTCATAATATAAACTATCGGTAGAAACTAAATTAGATTTATTATCATAAATATAAATTGGTTTATTTTTAGATTTAATTAAAATGGAAGTATTACTAGCATTATTAAAAATAATAACACCAAAAATACTTCCAATAATTGTGATTATAAAACATAGTATAGTGAATAAAAGAAATAATTTATTTAAAATACTTTTCATCTAATACCTTTAAATAATTTATTCTAGGAAGATAGCCTTCTTTAATCAAATAGGCTCTTTCTCTAAAAGTTTCATATGGAATAGATTTTCTCCCCATATTTAATGAATTAGTCCAAAATTCGTATAGAACATCAAAAGGCAAAAGATAATATTCGTTATACATATTCCATGCAACTAAAAGAAATGCAATTCCGCCATGAGCATTAATTTTTCTTAAATGTTCTACTTGATGTGCTGAAACATTTGCTAGAGGAAAAGCAGTTTTATTATGATTTTCTTTTGCATCGAAATCGATATATTTCCCTCTATATATTCCATTATAATCAGTAGTAGAAGGGGTTTTATAATAAGCTTCTGTAATAACTGCTTTATTACGTGATGGATAATCAACTTTAACAATTTGAACAGGCGTAGGTTTTTTGTGTATAACTGCAATATTGTTATTTAAATAATATTCATTGCTGTCATTTATTGCTTGTTCTAAATCCATGCCGAGATTAGCTTTATTTATTATCTTTTTTTGATTTCTCTTTACTGTTGGAAAATTCATTTATATCACCATACTAATAATATCACATTTTTATTGGTTACGGCTATATTTTTTGTAATTAAATAAATATTATGTATTATTTTGTATATTTTTTTCAAGGAAACGTTTTATGCTTGAAATATATATTTTATTTTTATAAAATGACAACGTAGTAAAAATAAAGGAAGGATAATAAATATGGCAAATACAAAAGTTGAATTTTTAGTTAAGGCACCAACAACAGGTGACTTATATTTAGTAGGAAATGTAAAAGCATTAGGTGAGTGGGATGCTTCTAAAGCAATAAAGCTTAACTATTGTGAAGAATGTGGAAAATATACTGTATCTAAATTATTACCACTAGATTCATTCGTTGAATTTAAAATTTTAGCTGGTAAAACATGGGATAAAGTAGAAAAAGGTACATGGTGTGAAGATATAGCTAACCATACATTTGCAGTTACTAAAGGTTGCAAAGTTGAAATTGAAGTATATAATTTCTAAGATTAGGTGCTTAGCACCTTTTCTTTTTTTTAGGCATATTATAATTCGGTGATTAAATGTTAGGAATTATAGGAAACGATATTCGATATAAATATTTAAGTGAAATAGTTGATTCAATATATTCAGATGAATTATATGATTTTATAGGAATAGATGAATTATTACTTCCATTTAATGGTATAAATAGTAATTATGAAATTAAACAAAGCAAATTAAATTTATTGGACATATTAAAAGAAAATACTATAAAATGTATTTACGTAGGTAATGCTAATAAAGTGTTAAAAGATTTATGCTTAAATAATAATATAGAATTAAAAGAATTATTTAATGATAGTGATTTTGTTATTCCTAATGCTAAACTTACAGCTTTTGGTATAATAGATTATTTAAATAGTGGTATAAAAATTGCTTGTGATGAAAAAATATGTATTGTAGGATTTGGCAATATTGGATTTTTTCTTGCAAAAATATTATTAGAATATAATGCTGAATTTTCTATTTTACCATCAAATGAATTAGAGGAAAAATATTTAAAATTATTAGGTTATAAAATATATTCAGATGATTATAAAATATTAATTAATACAGTACCAAAAAATTTAAATTGGGATTATAAAAAATTAAAATATAAAAAAATTATTGATGTAGCATCAAGCCCATACGGATTTGATATTGAAAAGATTAATAAAGACAATATTGATTACACCTTATTATCTCAACTACCATCAAAATTTTGTCCTGTTGCTGCAGCAAATATTATAAAAAAAATCATTGAAAAACACAAACAAATGAATTATAATTATATTAACGAAGTATTCGATTTTTAAACTGAGTAGGAGGAAGAACAATTTTTGTTCTTAAATTTTATATGGCAGAAATTAATATATTTTCGCTTGGTGGACTCCAAGAAGATGGTAAAAATTTATATGTTGTGGAAATAAATAAAAGACTGTTTATACTTGATGCTGGATTAAAATATCCGACAACAGAATTATATGGTGTTGACACTATTATCAATGATATTTCTTATTTAGTAGAAAATAAAAATAGAATAGCTGGTATATTTTTAACTCATGCACATGATGACCATATTGGTGGAGTATATAATCTTTTAACAGAATTTAATGTTCCAGTATATGCATCTAAATTTACAATGGCTGTTTTACTAGATAAATTAAAAGATGAAAATTTTAATATTGAAAATAATAAATTTATTACTGTAAGTTCTAAAACATTATTACATTTTAAAGACATTGATGTTAGATTTTTTGATGTTGCACATAATATTCCTGAAGCTTTGGGTGTCGCAATAAAAACACCCGATGGATATATTATTTATACTGGTAATTATAATTTTGATCAAAATTCTAAAATTAATTATGCTCATATGTATCGAGAACTAGCTATATTTTCTAAAGAAGGTGTATTGGCGTTGATGACTGAAAGTCTTGGTGCTGATAATGATCAAAATAGAGGTACCATTTTAGAATTTAAACTACGTATAAAAAATATTTTATCACAATCACAACATAGAATTATATTTACTTTATTCTCTTCAGATATTTTAAAAATTCAACAAATTATTGATATTGCTGTTGATAATAATAAAAAGATTGCTATATTAGGTAGAAAGACTCAGCGACTTGTAAATTTAGCTATGCAATTAGGATATTTGAAATGTCCTAATGAAAATCTTGCTAATTTAAAGTTTTTAGATGAAAATAATTTAAATAACGATAATAATTTAGTTGTTTTAGTTACAGGGGAAAGACATGAACCATATTTTATGTTACAACGAATGGCGCGAGGCGTCGATAGATTAATTCATTTAGAACCTAATGATACTGTTGTGATTTTAACTACACCATATCTTGGAACAGAGAAAATGGCCGCTAAGACTTTAGATATTATATATAGAGTAACAACTAATGTAAAAGAATTTAAATCTAATTTAATGCCTCAATCTTCAGCAAATCGTGAAGAGATTAAACAAATGATCAATATTTTAATGCCAAAATATATTATACCAGTGATCGGGGAATATAGACATCAATATGCTCTTCGTATTGTTGCAAATTGCGTAGGTTACGATGATGATAAAATAATAATTTTGGACGCAGGTGATATTTCAACATTTATTGACGGTGAATATCGTGGAATTACTGGCGATGTACCAATTGGGGAAATAATGTTAGATGGTAAAGCTTTTAAAGATGTTGGAGATGTTGTAATGCATGATCGTGAAATATTAGCTGAAGACGGATTATTTATGATATGTGCTAATATTAATCCGAGAACAAAAACAGTTGTTTCTGGACCTGAAATTATTACAAAAGGATTTGTTTATCCTAATATTGATTCAGGGGATTTACAAGATGATGTTATTGAAATATTCAAAAAAGTATCTTTGCCATTTTTAATTAATAAATATATTAATTGGAGTGAATATAAAAATGTTTTGAAAAATGAACTTCAACATATTATTTATAAAAAAACAAAAAGAAATCCTATTGTTATACCTGTATTAATCTCTACTGATTTAGATTCAAAAAAATAATCATTTATAAAGCTTAAAGTGTAATCTTTAGGCTTTTTTTCAACATTTTTTTTATTTTTTTATGATATATTTAAAATGGTGATTAAAATGCCTAAAATAAAAAATCATGTGATTCAAAAAAAACAAGATTACTTATATGTTGGTATAAATATTTTTTTAATTATATTTTGCATTATTTTAATTGGAAGGATAGGTTTTTTAGGAAGACTATTAGCATTATTTATTGCATTTTTTATTGGGGATTATTCAACAGTTGTATTAGTAGTTATATTAATAAGTTCTATATTATATTTACTTTTAAAAAAGAAAATTGATTATCATCATATTTCGTTTATTGGTTTAGTATTTATTTTTATTTCTTTTTTATTGTTTTCTCATTTAGGATTATATGATGCATTAAGCATGAGTAATACAAATATAATAAATAAAACTTTAGAACTATATAAAAACTATTTAAAAAATTATGAAATAAGTTATAGTTGTGGCGGTGGTATTTTAGGAGCTGTTTTATTACAAATTACATGTATTTTAATTGGAAAAATAGGAACTATTCTTTTGGGAATAGCATTAATTGTTATTGGTATATCTTATTTCACTAATGTTAATTTATTTCATAAAATATTTAAAGGTGGAAAAATATTAAAATTACCAAAAAATTTATATAATGATATCAAAAAATATTTTAGTAATGTTCATTATCCGAATTTTAACAAAAAAACAAAAAAATTTAGTATTCAAAATCTAGAAGATGTAGAAGAACAAGTGAATTTCATTTTACAAGAAGAAATAAACAAAGATATGATTTGTAAATTTAAAGAATTTATAAATGATAAAAAAATATATGCATTAATAAATAATACGTATACATCTTATTCCTCATCTAGATTTGTCCTAAAATTTGCAGATAAAAAAGAAGAAGAAATAAAAGCAATAATAGGTTTTTTTAATAGGAAATGTTTATTGTTAAAAAATGGTAATAATTATATGATAGATTATCAAAATCAATTTAGAAAATTATTAACTTTAAAATCAATGTTATTAGATGAAAATGATAAATTAATACCACTTGCTGTTGATGTTGATGGAACACACATAAATTTAGATATTAGTAGTGGAAAATTATTAGTTTTAACAGGAGATAATTCTAGCGGAATTAAGACGTTTATAAGAAGTATGATTTTATCACTTTTAATTAAGAATATAAAATACAGTGAAATATATTTTTATGATTTTGAACAAGAATTTGTTCAAATGAATAAACATGAGTTTTTATACGTTAATAATGAACGTTCAGCTTCAATAGCTTTAGATGAAACATTTAATGAGTATGAAAGACGAATTGAAATTTTAAAATATTATAATTGTGATAATATAAATGACCTTAATATCACTCTTAAAAAAACAAACAAAGACCTTGAATTAATATATCCTCAATTTCATTTTTTTAATATTGATTTAAATACTATATCTCAAAATTTACTACAAAAAATAATATATGCTATAAGATTTGCAACTAAAGTAGGGATTATTATTGTGATAGTAGCTAGAGATAAAAAAACATTATCAAAATTAGAAATGAATAAAAGCGATATAATAGCATTTTATATGAGTGATGTTTCTACTTCAATTCAATTATTTGGTTCGGATATAGCTTGTAGATTACAAAAAAAAGGTGATGTCTTGATTCGTAAGGATAAAACCTTATATCATGGACAAACACCTTATGTATCTATAAGTGATTTTGATAAAATTTAATTATTCAATTTTTTTAGAAATTCTTTAATACCACGCTCATAAGAACCGGTATCTTTTGGATTATAATATACTTTATTTATTAATTCATCAGGTAAATATTGTTGTTTAACATAACCATTTTCATAATCGTGAGGATATTTATATTCATATTTTCCACTTTTTAATTCTTTATTTAAGATATGAGGAGGTATTTGCATAGATGTTAATTCATTTAAATCCTCTATTGCTTCATTAATGGCTAAATATGTAGAATTACTTTTAGGAGAAGTTGCTAAGTCTATAACGGCATATGCAAGAGGTATTCTTGCCTCTGGTAGTCCGATTTTTAAAGCTGTTTCACAAGCGGCATAAACTCTAGGGCCGACATTTGGATTACCTAACGCAATATCTTCATATGCAGAAATCATTAATCTTCTTGTTATAAATTCAATATCCTCAGATTGTAGTAATCTTGCTAGATAATGAATTGCAGCATCTGGATCACTTCCTCTAATCGATTTTATCATTGCAGAAGTAATATCATAATAATTTTCACCCTCTTCATCTATTGCAAAACTTTTTTTCCCTATTATTTTTTTTACATTTTCAAGCGTTAATTCATCTTCGTCTAACATATTAGCAATTTCTAACATATTTAAACTAGAACGTACTTCACAACTTGCAACAACTGCGATATAGTTTAAAATGTCATCTGTTATAGATTTCATTTTTTGTTCAATTATAGTTTTTTTTAGTAATTTTATTATATCTTGTTTAGTTATTTCATTTAATCTATAAATATGAGTTCTAGAACGGATTGCAGGATTAATTGTTCTATATGGATTTTCTGTAGTTAAACCAACAATTGTTAGTTCTCCAGATTCAACAAAAGGAAGAAGATAATCTTGTACATCTTTTTTCATTCTATGAATTTCATCAATTATTAAAACTATATCATGATACATTTTAGAAGCATCTATGATTTCCTTTAATTTTGCTTTATTATCGCAAGAAGCGTTAAAATTATAAGAATTAAGAGAAAAACAATTTGAAATTATTTCAGCAATAGATGTTTTTCCACATCCTGCTGGTCCATACAAGATCATTGAAAATAATTGATTAGAATCAAGCATTTTTCTTATTACACCTTTAGGTCCAACTAAATGGTCTTGACCAACTATATCATCAAAAGATTTTGGTCTAATACGATAAGCTAATGGTTTCATTAAAATCACCCATATTTATTTTATCATAACCACATTATTTTTAAAATAGTTTCTTCATATTAACACCTAATAAAGCACCTATTGTAGTTGATAATAGATAAATAGTAAATGGCAATAATTGAAAATTAAAATTATTATTTATTAAAAAAAATATTATTTGAATTAAAAAATAATGAATTGTTCCTACTAAAATACCAATAAATAGTCCTTTTTTATGAATAATATTAGCATATAAAAAACCTAATAAAAAATATGCAAATCCCATTAATATTAATTTTATTATTAAGTTGAAATCATTATTAGTTTTGTTTATATAGAATGTATAAATTAATGTTGACAGCGTTAAATACATTAACAATATAAGATATATTTTAAAAAAATTTTTAAGTATTAATTTCACAGTATCACCCGTTATTATATATGAATAATAATTCTTAAATATGATAAAAATATTTATGGTGAATTTAATGAATTATGGTTTTTTATTATTAAAGATTGCATTAATTTATTTTTGTTTAATTATTGTTTTAAGAATATTAGGGAAAAGAGAAGTAGGGGAATTATCTATTTTTGACTTAGTGGTATTATTGATTATTGCTGATATAGGAGCTTTAGGAATAGATAATGATAAATTTATAATTCCTAGTTATTTTTGTGTGTTTATATTAGTTATTTTACAAAAAATATTAAGTATGTTATTGATGAAGATTGCTTTTTTTAGAAATTTGATTGATGGTTCTGCAACTACAATAGTATTAGATGGTAAATTATTAATAAAAAATATGAAAAAAGAAAGGTATACAATAGATGATTTAGTTTCTCAAATGCGAATAGAACATATTATGGATATAACGGAAATTAAATTAGCCATATTAGAAACAAATGGCACTTTATCAATATTTAGAAATTCTAAATTTTCTAATGTGAGATTGCCTATAATAATGAGTGGACAAATAATAAAAGAAAGTTTAGAACTTCTAAATTATAAAGAATATGAATTTAAAAAGATTTTAATAAATAATAATTTGAATTATAAGAAAATTATTTATGCATCATTAGATAATCATACTGTTTATTTTTATTATAGAAAAAGTAATAAAGAAGAAGAACTAATATGCCACAAGCTAGAGTTGATATAATAAGTGTTATTAATGACTTATATAAATAATTCATTAATAAATATATTATAAAAACAATTATAAGATAAATAGTATTTTTAATATTTATTTTAAAATTAACACACTTATTAGAAAAATATAATAATAAAGTGAATTTTAGAATATTTGTTATTTTTATACTTGATAGAAAACCATTTGTTTGAAAAAAACAAGTTAGTGTAAAAATTAGAATTAGCGTTATTAAAGAATTTATTATTGATATTATGAATAATTTTTTTTCTTGTTTATATGCTTGTAAAATACTAATGAAAATAGGATTAAAATAAGAAAATAAATAAAAGAAAGATAATTTATTTACTATTTTAAAAGAGGTATCATCTTTATACATAATTAACAATGTTTCTCTTGCATAAAATAAACTTATGACTAAATTAAATACTGCAATTACTGATGATATAAATAAAGCTTTAGAAAGAATTATATTTAGTTTATTATTGTCTTTATTTTTGGTTATCTTAGGGAATGTATATTTCGTTATACTATATATTCCAAATTGGGCAAATAATAGAAGCGGAACTGCATAAGAAGATACTTTTGTGTAAAATAACGTTGATTGATATATACTTATATTATTTTTGCTCATTGCATAATAGAAAAAAAGTGGTTCTAAGTAATTAGTTATTGTTATGGCTAGTTGATCTAATGTTAAAGGTATGGCTTGTTTTAAAATGTTTTTTTCATACCCATTTGTATTTATTAAAATATAATTAAATTTATGATGTTTTTTTATTTTAAAAAGTAGATAACAAAATGAGACTACTTCAGATGCCATTAAAGCAAAAAAAGTTATTAATATTTTGAAATTAAGATCTTTATTTTTAAATATTATTAATAGTAAAAAAGTCAAAAAGAATTTAGCTAGTTGTTCATATAAATTAGAAAAATATGGAGTTTTAAAATTATTATTTGCTTCAAGATAACCTTTAAATAATCCGGATATATTTGAAAAATAAATAAGAGGTATGCATATTAATAATGGATAATAAACGAAACTTGTTTGATAAATTATTTTATATAAAGGAAATGAGATTAATAAAATTATAGATATTAATGAAGAAGAAATAAATGTTATTCTAAAGGCTGATTTTAATATAGTTTTAGAAGAATTAAGATTGGCAGAAATATTTTGGTTAACTACTGTTTGTATGGATAATGACGATAAACATAGCATTAAACTTAGTGTCGGAAAAATAAACGACATTATTCGCATACCTTCAATAGAAATAATTCTTGTCAAAAGTATTTTATAAATCAATCCTAAAAGTTTAATAATTGTTCCGATAAAAAGAATTACTTCAATATTTGTTAGATTTTTTTTCATTTAATCAACCTTTTTTTAATAAATATATGATATAATACATTATATGTATTGGAGGATTTGATTTATGAATTTAAAGAATTATGTTGCAACTATAGATAATTATCCTAAAGAAGGAATTAGGTTTAGAGATATAACTCCACTTATGAAAGATGGAGAAGCTTATTTGTATTCTGTAAATAAGATTACAGAATTTGCTAGAGAAAAGAAAGCTACAATAATTGTAGGACCAGAAGCTAGAGGTTTTATTTTTGGTTGTCCTGTAGCTACTAATTTAGGCATAGGTTTTGCACCAATAAGAAAACCTGGTAAATTGCCTAGAAAAACATTAGATGAAAAATATGATTTAGAGTATGGTTCTAATACTTTATGTATTCATGCTGATGCTTTAAATGAAAATGATAGAGTAGTTATAATAGATGATTTATTAGCTACTGGAGGAACGGTAAAAGCTACTATTAATTTGTGTGAAAAACTTGGGGCAACAGTAGTTGGTGTTGCTTGTTTAATTGAATTAGTCGATTTAAAAGGTAGAGAATTATTAGAAGGTTATGACGTATTTTCATTAATGGAATATGAAGGAGAATAGAATTATTTATTATTAAGTGAGGTGAGGCTAATGAATATAAACTATGATAATTTATATCAAATTACTAAAGATTATATTCATAAAGAGGATTCACAAGTTTTAATAAAAAAAGCTTATGATGTTGCTTATGAACTACATAAAGGTCAGTATAGAAAATCAGGTGAAGCATATATTATTCACCCCTTAAATGTTGCTGTAATATTAGCTGAACTTCATGCTGGTCCAGCAACTATATGTGCTGGGCTTCTTCATGATACTGTTGAAGATACATTTGAAACAGAAGATGATTTAATTAAAGAGTTTGGTGAAGAAATTGCATTGATAGTTGATGGCGTGACTAAACTGTCTAAAATGCAATTTGCTACATTAGAAGAAAAACAAGCAGAAAATCATCAACATATGCTTATTGCGATGGCAAAAGATATTAGAGTTATTATTGTAAAACTTGCAGATAGATTACATAATATAAGAACTCTAGCAGCTTTACCTGAAGAAAAACAAGTTAGAATAGCAAGAGAAACTTTAGATATTTATGCTCCGCTTGCTCATAAATTAGGTATGTTTAAAATTAAAGCTGAGTTAGAAGATACTGCATTAAGATATGTTGACCCTGTCAGTTATACTAAAATATTAGTTCAAATAAAAAATAATACATCTGTTAGATGGAATAGTATTGATAGGACGATTGAAGAAATAAAGAAATTTTTGGAACCAGAATCATTACAATTTGAAATTAAAGGTAGAATTAAAAATACATATAGCATTTATAAAAAAATGGTGACTCAAAATAAAGATTTTGAAGATATATATGATATTGTTGCTATTAGAATAATTGTTGATACTATTGGTGAATGTTACCAAGTACTCGGCATTATTCATGCGCACTATACGCCTGTTCCTAAAAGATTTAAGGATTATATAGCGGTACCTAAACCTAATATGTATCAATCACTTCATACTACAGTTATAAGTGGTGATGGATTAATATTTGAAGTTCAAATTAGAACTAAAGAAATGGATAAAGTAGCAGAATTAGGTATTGCTGCGCACTGGGCTTATAAGGAAAATACAGAATATTCAAAAGAAAAAGAACAATTTGAAATTGCTTCAAAATTAAAATGGTATGCTGATTTATTAAAATATTCTGAAGAAGATAAAAATAGTGAAGCAAAAGATTTTGTTGAAAGTATAAAAGGAGATATATTAACAACTAATGTTTATGTTTATACTCCTACTGGTGAAGTAATAGCTTTACCTAAAGGAGCTACTCCTATAGATTTTGCATATAGAATACATTCTAATATAGGTAACAAAACTGTTGGTGCTATTGTTAATCAAAAAATCGTTTCATTAGATTATGAACTTCAAACCGGAGATATTATCTCAATTAAAACATCTAAAAATTCTTTTGGTCCGTCTGAAAGTTGGCTTAAAATAGCTAAAACTTCTAATGCTAGACATAAAATAAAAAGTTTTTTAAATAAACAAAACCGTGATGTATTAATTGTTAATGGTAAAAATAGTTTAGAAGAAGAATTACATAATGCTAAAATAATAACTGAACTTACAGATGATATTATAGAACAACAATTTGGTAAAAATAATATTCATAATCTTGAAGATTTATATTATGAGATAGGAAAAGGAAATGTCTCAACTAAAACTGTTATTAATCGTTTTTGTGAAAAACATGACGTAAGTGAAAATCTTGCAAAACAAATGGAAAGATCACAAAAAATATTAACTACTAATTCTGAAACTGGAGTAGTAGTTGAAGGCCTTTCTAATCCGCAATTAAAATTAGGAAGTTGTTGTAATCCTCTTCCTGGTGACCCTATTGTTGGTTATGTAACAAAAGGATATGGAATTGTTATTCATCATAAGAACTGTAAAAATGCTAAATCATTTGCTAAGGAAAGATTGATTAATTTATCTTGGGCTACAAATATTAATAGAAAATATCCTGTTTGTATTAAAGTTACTGCAAAGTCTAGTTCTACTTTAATTGTTGATATAATGAATGTTGTTTCAGCAAATGGCCTTTCCATTTTAGCTATTAACGCAACAAATAAAGAAAATTTACAAACAATTATTAAATTAAAGGTCTTAGCTGTTAATTTAAATGATTTGGAAAAAATGATTGTTAATATGAAAAAAATAAAATATATTGATAATATAGAAAGAGATAATTTATGAGAGTAATTGTTCAAAGAGCTATAAATGCTAAATGTATAGTGGATGATAAAATAACTGGTCAAATAGATAAGGGTTATATGTTACTTGTGGGGTTTACACATACTGACACTTTAAAGGAAGTTAATCATTTGGCTAAAAAAATTATTGGGTTAAGAATTTTTGAAGATGAAATGGGTAAACTAAATAGGAGTATTATCGATATTAATGGTTCTATACTTGCTATATCACAGTTTACTTTATATGCTGATTCAAAGAAAGGGAATCGTCCTAGTTTTACAAGTGCTATGAAATATGATGAAGCTAATAACTTATTTTTAGAATTTGTTAATGAATTAAAAAAATATAATGTAAATGTATCAACTGGTGTATTCGGGGCTGATATGAAAATAGAATTTACTAATATTGGTCCAACAACAATTATATTAGACAGTACTGAATTAATTTAGGGGGAATTATAATGAAACCATTTATTTTCAATGAAAATGAATATCTAGAATTAAATTCTTTAGGCTTAGCTTTTATAGAAAATTTTGATTTAGCTTTAGAATCCATAAAAGAAAAAAATTTTATTAAATTCATTAATCATTTTAAAGAATATAAAAATAAAATTAAAACAATTTTATTTGAATCATATTATCTTCAAAATGCATTATCTTTAATAATTTATAATATTACAGATGAGCATATTTTGTATGTAGGACATAAAAGATATAATGATATTTATGAAATATTAAAAGATATTAATTTAAATACTTCATTTAAATTTTTTGCTTTCGATAAAGGGTTCTCAAATACTTTATTAAAAGATATTGAAGATGAAAAACTTAAAAATGATTTAGTGTGTTTTGAAAAAAATCATTTAGATGATTTTTGTATTATATATTTAAATAAATACAATAACAATGATTCTATAGAGCCTATATCAAATAGAATAAATTTAATAAATGAAGCTGAAGATAAATATTTAAAAGCTTTAGAAACTTTTAAAGACGAAAATATATTATTGAGTATGGCGAATCATTATTCACTAGAAAATGTTTTAGAATTAAGGAAAAGAAAATGTCCTGTATTTAAAGGAATTGAAATAACAAAAGATGTATTAAATATTTCTTTATTAGATAATACTTTTTATCATAGCTTACTTTCAAATTATAAGAAATTTAAATATAAGGGGAAAGAAGCAAAAAAATATAAAAATGAAGTTAAAATAATAAATAAAAAATTCAAAAAATATAATAAATTATCTGATATAGAAAAAATTAATTTAGAAGAAGAATTATATAATCTTTATTTGAATTTAATTGATTTATATCGATTAGAAAAAATTATAATAAAAAATGATATTTATAAACCTATAATACCTTATGCAGATACATATATATGTGAAGATGATAAAAATAAAAATAATTTAATTGAATGTGATGAAAAACCGTATGAAAGTAATTATAAATATAATTATAATTTAACGTCTTTTGATAAGTCATTTAAAAATCATTATTACTTTTCTGTATGGACTATTATATTTATAATTCTAACAACAATTATATATTTTTGTTTTGGATTATCAACTAATATTAGAGATATTGTTGCTAATTTATTTGACAAGGAATATCAATTTGTTGATTTACCAAAAACAACTAATATATTATATTTTGTTGGATTAATTATAGCTTTTATTAGTTCTATTTTAATACTTATATTAAGAAGTATTGAAAAAAGAAAATATAAAAAATTATGTAAATTGTCATATTATAAAAATCAAAATATTAATTTAAATGATGAACAAAGAATTGAATATGATGAATTAAAAGAAAACGAAGAAAAGTATGCAAAAAGTATTGATAAATTTTATCGATTTTATGGTGGAATTGGATTATTTGGATTATCACTTTCTTTTGTTATTAATTGTTTGACTTTAATATATTGTTTTGGATATGTTATTGATATCGAATTTTCGAATAATATTATGATATTATTAAATGATAAACTAATATTTATATTTATAATTCCAATAATAAATTTATTATTGTCTCTTTTAAGACATAAAAAGACTGCATGGTCTGTTTGGTTTTGTTTTTTTATCAGTTTAATATTATCGATTTGTTTAATTTTTATTTAATGGTGGTTATATATGAAAGTTTTTATGCAAAGTCTTGGTTGTTCAAAAAATCAAGTTGATAGTGAAATGTTATTAGGAATAATAAAAGAAAATATAGAATTAGTTGCAATGCCTGATGAAGCAGAGTTAATGATACTAAATACATGTGCTTTTATTGAACCTGCAAGAAAAGAAGCTATTGATACTATATTTGAACTTGTTGAAATAAAAAAAGAATTTAATTCTAAGCTTATTGTTTGCGGATGTTTACCACAAAGATATAAAGAAGAAATAATAAGTCTTATTCCTGAAGTAGATAGATTTGTAACAATTGATGAATATGATAATTTAGGTAATATTATTAATCAATTAATGAAATCAAACTTCAAATATCAACAAAAATTTGAACCTTTAAACAAGATTTATTCTACTCCAAATTATATGCGTTATATAAAAATATCTGAAGGATGTATGAATAGATGCGCATTTTGTGCAATCCCTTTAATAAGAGGAAATTTAAAAAGTAGAGAAATAAATGATATTGTAGTTGAAGTTACAAGAGAAGTAAATAAAGGGGCTTATGAAATTAATTTAGTGGCACAAGATACCACAAGATATGGATTTGATTTATATAAAAGAAATGCATTAGTTGATTTATTAAAAGAACTTATTAAAATTGATGGTGATTTTAAAATAAGATTATTATATTTATATCCTGAATTAGTTACAGATGAATTAATTAATTTAATTAATGATAGTCCTAAATTAATGAAATATTTTGATATACCAATTCAACATAGTGAGGATAAAATATTAAAAGCTATGCTTAGAAGAAGTAATAAAGAATTAATTGTTAATTTAATGCATAAAATTAGATCTATCATTCCAACCGCAACTTTAAGGACAACCTTAATGGTTGGTTTTCCTTATGAGGAAGAAGAAGATGTAAATAACATGATTGAATTTATCAAGGATATTAAATTTGATCATTTAGGAGCTTTTACATTCTCCTTAGAGGAAAATACTCCAGCTTGTAAATATCCTAATATTATAGCTGAAGAAGTAAAACAAAAACGATATGAAAAATTAATGACCGCTCAAAATAAAATATCTTTAGAATTGAATCAAAATAAAATAAATCAAATAATAGATGATGTTTTTATTATAGGTTATGATGAGGAAAGTTTTATGTATATCGCAAGGTCAGAGGAGTTTGCTCCTGATGATATTGACGGATGTATATATGTTGCAGCAAAGGATGAATTAGAGTTAGGGCAAAGAATAAGTGTACGTATATTAGATGCTGATGCATATACACTTACAGGAGAACAAATATGAAATTAAATGTTGTATTATATCACCCTGAAATACCTCAAAATACAGGAAATATTATGCGTAGTTGTGTTGGATTTAACGCAAAATTACATTTAATTGAACCTTTAGGTTTTAGTTTAGACGAGAAACATTTGAAAAGAAGCTCGCTAGATTATTTTGAATATTTAAATTATGAGGTATATAAAAATTATGATGATTTTGTCAAAAAGAATAAAGGTAAATATTATTTTTTAACAAGATATGGTCATAAGAGTCCAATAAATATTAATTTTAAAGAAACAAATGAAGATATATATTTAATTTTTGGAGCTGAATCAACAGGTATTGCTTATGATATTTTAAAAAATAATTTAGATGATTGTTATAGAATACCAACAACTGACAAGGTTAGAAGTCTTAATTTATCTAATTGTGCTGCGATAATGATGTTTTTAGCTTCATCTCAATTAAATGATGATGCAATATTAAATGATGAGCCTGAAAAGTTTAAGGGAGCTAATTTCTTAGAAGAAATATTAGTCTCAGAACTTAGTGATGTTCATAAAGAATATAAGGAGAAATAAAAATGGAAATAATTACTGTTACAAAAGATAATTTTAGTGATGTTGTTAAAGAAGGAACTATTATTTTAGATTTTTGGGCTACTTGGTGTGGTCCTTGTAGAATGCTTGGTCCTGTTTTAGAACAATTATCAGAAGAAGAAAATATTAGAGTTGGAAAAATTAATGTTGATGATGAAGAAGAACTTGCAGACCAATTTAATATTTCATCAATACCAGCTTTATTTTTAGTAAAAGATGAAAAGGTAGTAAAAAAAGAAGTTGGCTATCTTCCTCTTAATGTTTTAAAGGAATTTATCAAATGATATACGATTCTATAATAATAGGAAAAGGACCTGCAGGTATTACTGCAGGTATCTATTTAAAAAGATATGGATTTAACCCACTTATAATAGCTAAAGATGGTGGTGCTTTAGAGAATGTTAAGGAAATAGAAAATTATTATGGGTTTAAAAAAATTTCAGGTGAAGAATTATTAAATTCAGGATATGAGCAAGCCAAGTCATTTAATATAGAGATATTAAATGAAGAAGTTTTAGATATATCTTATGAAAATAGTTTTATTGTTAAAACAAACGTGAGTGATTATAATTGTAAGACTATAATAATTGCTAGTGGTGCTTCAAGAAATAAATATCCTTTAGCTGATAAATATGAGGGAGTTTCATATTGTGCTACTTGTGATGGTTTTTTTTATCGTAAAAAAAAGGTAGCTATAATTGGTAATACTAATTACATGGCGCATGAATTAGCTGTTTTAGCTAATATGTGTAAGGATATAAAAGTATTTACGGATGGTCTTCCTTTAGAGGCAAATATAACTAATGACATAGAGGTTATTACTGATAAAATCATTAAAATAAATGGTGATACTCATATTAAAGAAATAGTAACAGATAGTAATATATATGAAATTGATGGATTATTTATTGCAAGAGGTAATGCTTCTGGATTTACTTTAGCTAAACATTTAGGAATTGAAATTGAAAATAATAATATAGTTGTAAATAATGACATGATGACTAACATAAATGGTATTTTTGCTTGTGGTGATGTTGTAGGTGGTTTATTACAGGTTAGTAAAGCTGTTGGTGAAGCTTCTATTTGTGCTACTAGTGTATCAAATTTTTTAAAAAAGAATAAATAAAAATAAGTCGCATATATTTTACTAAGGTGATTCAAATGATAAATGATCCAACTTTGTTTATTGATAGTGTTAGTGACAAAAAGGATGGCAATGAAAATCAAGATTTCTTTGATAGCAGAAATATTAGACGAAAAAAAGTTGCTCATCATAGATTAGAAGATATTGAGGCTATGTTATATTATAGAATTCATGTTTTGGCTGAAATATATACTAAAACTAAAACTTATGAGGGTTTAGTTGAAGATGTTAACGAATTAGGATTAAAACTTCAAACAGATAATGGAATAATAAGTATACCGATAGTAGAAATAGAGGATATTAATATTTTAAAATTATAAGTCCCGTAATGGGATTTTTAATTTAAATTTTTATTATGATATAAAACAAACAAATGGAGGTATTTATGAATATATTAGTTGTTAATGATGATGGTTATAATGCAATAGGTATTAAGAAATTGGCTAACGCATTAAAAAAATATGGTAATATTTATGTATGTGGACCAGATACAGGTAGAAGTGCATCTGGCCATTCTATAATAATAAAAAAACCTATAACTTTTGATTTCGTTACTGAAGATGATGGTATTAAATGGTATAAAACGAATGGTATGCCTGCTGATTGTGTAAGACTTGCAGTAGCGTTATTAAAAATTAATTTTGATATTGTTTTTTCAGGCATTAATAACGGGTTAAATATAGGTACTGAAATCATATATTCTGGAACAGTATCAGCAGCTAGAGAAGCACAATTAGAAGGAATACCTAATGTAGCTATATCTACAGATTTTGATTGTTTTGAAATAGTTGATAAGGAATTAGATTCATTATTAGAATATATATTTTTAAATAAGTTATATTCTAAAGAATATGTATTAAATGTTAATTTTCCTAATTCTAGATTTGAAAAATCTATAGGATATATTGCTTGTAAACAGGGAATTAAAAATTTTAGATCAAAATTTGATAAATGTGGAGATAATTTATATCAAGAAAGTGTAGCTCATATTACCTATGATACAGGTAAAGATACTGATGTATATTTGTCAAATTTTGGTTATACTACGTTTGTCCCTCTAAAAGTAGAACAAACTGATTATGAAAATTTAAATGTATTAAAGAATAGTATTAAATAGAAGAAGTTTATTTATCAAAATATAAAATGCTATATTTACAATTTTTTTAGAAAGTTGTATAATGAAAGTATCAAAAAGCAATGGATATAATAGCCTTGCCTCTCCGGGAAATGCACTACAAATGCACTAGTCAATAGAAAGTAGACACTTTTTATATTTTAAGGGGTATAAAGTTCT
>CAYTVE010000014.1:0-7001 GCA_964441815.1 uncultured Anaeroplasmataceae bacterium
ATGATGATAAATATAATCATCAAACTATAATAGAAGAAATAGAAGTGTAAAAGGCATATAAAGCCTTTTATATTTGTTTTTATTTATAATATAAAATGTTAATGTCAAATTAGGAGTTTATTTTTTATGAATTTTTGTATAAAGTGTGGAAATAAGTTAGCAATTAAATATTTAGAAAATGAAGGAGCTATACCTTTTTGCAATAAATGTAATGAATATAGATTTGAAATATTTAACGTTGCTGTTAGTTTGATAATAACTACTGAAGATTATAAAAATGTTTTATTAATTCAGCAATATAGTAGAAAAAGGTATATTTTAGTTGCTGGATATGTTAATAAAGGTGAAAGTGCTGAAGAAGCTTGTCATAGAGAAGTTTTAGAAGAAGTTGGGTTAAATATTAACAAACTAATTTTTCAAAAAACAAAATATTATGAAAAAAGCAATACTTTAATGATTAATTATATTGGCATTGTCGATAATATTTTTGTTAAACCAAATTATGAAATTGATTGTTATAAATGGTTTAGTTTAGAAGAAGCTAAGAATAATATTGCAAGCCCAAGTTTGGCTGAGGAATTTTATTTATTGTTTTATGAAAGGGTTAAAAATAATGAAATATAAAATGATTGTATTTGATTTAGATGGTACTTTATTAAATACTTTAGAGGATTTAAAAATAGCTACTAATTATGCTTTAAAAAAATATAATTTAGCGCCAATATCATTAGAAGACACAAGAAATTATATTGGTAATGGTATTAGAAATTTATTAATAAAGGCATCTAATAATAGTGAAAATATTGATGATATTATAAAAACTTTTAAACAATATTATTCTTTACATTATAATGACTATACAATAAAATATCATGAAATTGATAAAATATTATTAGATTTAAAAAACAAAGGTTATAAATTAGGTGTTCTAACTAATAAGGTAGAAGATATAGCTTTTAAATTAATTAATAGCCATTTTAGTGGTATTTTTGATTTTGTATATGGTGAGGTTTATAATAGATTAAAAAAGCCTGATCCTACTTTTTTATTAGAAATTATAAAAAAATATAATTTGAATAAAGAAGACATTTTATATATAGGTGATAGTGAGGTTGATATTAAAACCACTTTAAATGCAAATATAGATGGATTATTTGTAACATATGGTTATAGAAACAAAAATGAATTAATTTCTTTAAGTGATAGTTTGATAGATTATCCGACGGATATTTATAAATTTTTGGAGGAGTAATTATGGATATTAATTTAATGCTCAATATATTAGAATATATAGGAACAATAGCCTTTGCAATATCCGGAGCTTTAATAGCTATAGAGAATAAAATGGATATTTTAGGAGTTATGATATTGGGTAGTACTACTGCTTGTGGTGGAGGGCTTTTTAGAGATATTATAATTCAAAGACCAATGCCTTTAATGTTTGAAAATCCAAGTTATATTATTATAGCATGTGTAACAACAGTAATAGTTTTTATTATAATGTATATATTAAAAAATATAAGGGTATTAGAATCAAAGGCTTATCAAATTATCTTTAATATAACTGATAGTTTAGGACTTGGGGTATTTGTAGTAATTGGTGTTACATCAACAAAAGAATTTGGTGTAACAAATCATTTTTTAATTGTTTTTAGTGCTGTTCTAACTGCAGTTGGTGGTGGTTTATTAAGGGATATTATGTCTGCAAAAATACCAGCAATATTTAGAAAACATATTTATTGTGTTGTTGCAATAACTGCTGCAATCTTATTTTATTTATTAATATGTTTCACAAATATGTATTCACTTGCTGCAATATTAACAATTGTTTTAGTTGTTATTTTAAGATTTTTAGCATTTCATTTCAAATTAAATTTACCTAAAGTTAAATTAAATGATGAATAAAGTTTACAAGATTTTTCAAATTTGTTATAATTGTATAGGTGATTAAATTATGCAAGATATTAAGACAGAACATTTAGAACTTTTTTATGATTGCGTTGACGAATCAAATAATGTTTTATATGAAGCTTTTCATAAGCCATATTTTGAACTTATTGAAATGACTGTAGAAAACATATTAGCATCAGAAGTGATTTGTGATTGTGATGATGAAGTGACAGAAAAATTGAATAAGATTTACGATAGATTAGTTGATGTTGATTTCACTGTAGAAGATGTTCGTAAGGCGATGCAAGCTATATTATTAAAGGGTTTTAAAGAAATGCGTATGAATAATGGATATCAGACTCCTGATACATTAGGTATTTTTATAGCTTATTTAATTACTAAACTTCATAGTGATAAAAATATGACTTTATTAGATCCACTTTGTGGGACAGGTAATTTATTACATACTGTAATTAATCACCTTGATAAAGAATGTATTAGTTTTGCCTGTGATAATGATGAGTGGATGGTTAAGATTACTAAAATGATCAGTGATTTATTATCTATACCAGTTGAATTATTTTTTCAAGATACATTATCATTAAATAAAAGCAATTTAGATTGTATTATATTTGATATGCCTAATTCTATAAAAGAAAATAATAAAGATTATTTTCCATATCAAGCTATATTACATTACTGTAAGATGCTTAAATCAAATGGTAGTATGATAGGAATTGTTAATAACGATTTTTTTGATTATGATAAAAATCAAGAATTTAAAAAGGAATTATTAAAAGATTGTTCAATAATAGGCCTTGTTGAACTTCCGGATAGTATGTTTATTACAAAACCAAAGATTATCCTTGTTATACAAAAATGTGTTATGGATAAGAAAAATTGTTTTATGGTCAAACTACCAAGTTTTACTGATGTTAAAGAATTTAATCAATCTTTAATGGAAATTGAAGCGTGGTTTGAAAAGAATAAAAAAAATAGAAGTGAGGAAAATGAATAATGGCAAAAATTATGGCAGTAAATGCTGGTAGTTCATCTATTAAATTTCAATTATTAGAAATGCCAGCTGAAACAGTAATTGCATCAGGTGTAATGGAAAGAATTGGCTTAGAGGATGGTATTTTTACACTTAAATACGATGGTAAAAAAGAAGAAACTCATCCTGTATTACCTACACATGCTGAGGGTGTTGAATTATTATTAAAAACTTTAGTAGAAAAAGGAATTGTTAAGACTCTTAATGAAATATCAGGAGTAGGACATAGAGTTGTTCAAGGTGGAGAATATTTTAAAGACTCTTGTTTAGTTGATGATGTTGTTTTAGAAAAAATCGCAGAACTTGCTGATTTAGCTCCGCTACATAACCCAGCACATATTATTGGAATAAAAGCATTTCAAAAAGCTTTACCAAGTGTACCACAAGTAGTAGTATTTGACACTGTATTTCATCAAACAATGCCAGAAGAAGCTTATATGTATGCAATACCATATGAATGGTATGAAAAATATGGCATTCGTAAATATGGTGCACATGGAACATCTCATAAATATGTTTCAGAACGTTGTGCTGAAGTTATGCATAAACCTTTAGAAGATACAAAGATTATTGTATGTCATTTAGGTAATGGTGCATCTCTTTCTGCTGTAAAGGGTGGAAAATGTATCGATACATCTATGGGATTAACACCACTAGAAGGAATTCCTATGGGAACACGTACTGGTAACATTGATCCAACAGTTGTTTCTTATATATGTGATAAAGAAGGAAAAACAGCCAGTGAAGTTGTCAATATTTTAAATAAAAAATCAGGATATCTAGGTATGTCAGGTCGTTCTAATGATGCTAGAGATGTTACAAATGGCATGTTAGAAGGAGACCATAGATGTAAGTTAACTTTTGATGTACAGTCAAAGAGAATTGCTGATTATATCGCTTCATATTGGTTGTACTTAGGTGGTTGTGATGCAATATGTTTTACTGCTGGTATGGGTGAAAATGTTAAACATTTACGTCTTAATATTGCAAGAAGATTAGCACCACTTGGAGTTGAAATTGATGAAAAATTAAATGATACTTTCTCTGATGAAAGATTAATTTCTTCTTCTAATTCAAAAATAAAATTATATATTATTCCAACAAATGAAGAGGTAATGATTGCTAGAGATACTGTTAGAATTGCTAATTTAAAATAATTTTAAAAAATGTATATTTTATAAGTTATAGGTTATAATAAAAATGTCTTAGAAATAAGACAACCTATCTTTCCCTATTAAGATAGAAGCTTTTTCATAAGCAAACTATAACTCTCCCAAAGTAAAGGACTCACTAGATTGTGAGTCCTTTATCATTCGTAAAAAGCGTCATTATTAGTAATGTTTTTTGTAAAACAAATTTGACATTTTTGCTATTTTCTTGTATAATGATATAATGTAAAATAGGGAGTTATAAAGGATGTGAAAGAATATGAAGAAAAAAATCATATTTTTATCAATTTTCATACTTTTATTAGCTGTTGGTGGGATAGGTGTTTATTATTATATGAGAACTCATCAAACACCAGGTGCTTTTGCTGACGAAGCAAAATATAAAACTTATACAGCACCTGCTCCAAGTGATGGTACTAAACCAACTGATTATAATTCTTATGATAATTTAAGTTATATATTATGGGTTTTAGAAAATACAGAATATTATTCTTCGACTACTAAAGGAACTTCTGTTTCTGTTGGACAAAGTCAAGAAATTTATAATCATAGAGTAGTAAATAAAGATATTCAAATGATAGATACTGTTTCAACTGGTTTAATCGGGTTAGGAAAACAAAAATATTTTATTGACGATAAAGTAATCATTAGAGATTATATTTCTAAAAATGGTGATAACATTGAATGGAAGACAGAAGAACCAGAATGTATTACAAAGAAAAGTTATTTGAAAAGATATGGTTGGTTACCAACTCAACCAGCTGCATATATTATTTGTGAAGAAACAATATTAGAAATATCAGATATTACAATAACAGAAAATGGACTATATTCAATTAATGTTTCATTAAATCCAGGAGAAGACTATGCTCCATTTTGGTATCAGAGAGAAATATTAACTAATGCTTCATCTGTTACTAAACCAGTTTTTTCTAAAATAAAATTAGAATATTTATTTAATGATAATTGGCAAATTATACAAATAAACACAAATGAAGTATATAAAGTAACTCCGAAAGTAGCTCCTATAACAGTTAATTGTGATACAAACATAGTTGAAACATTCGATTATGAAAATTATGAATTTGATGGTACTTCATTAGAATTCTTTAATTTATATAAAGATATGACTCCTATAGGAGATGAGGATGTCGTTCATGAAGAAAATACTCCTTTGTCATTTATTACTGGTTCATTGCTTGGTGGAGAGAAAAAAGAAAAAACTTTTGACATCAGTATAAATTTAAATAATAAAGAAATTAAAGGTAAATTATTATTAGATATTTCTAATCTAAATAATGTTTTAGTAAAAGTTGCTTTAGAAGATTTGCAAATTGTTTATAAGGATAACATAATTTATTTAGATTATGGTTCATTAAAAGTAAAAGGAGATATTGATGAAATATCTGAATTGTTAGAACCTATTATTACAAAAAATTCATCTAATGATATTACTCCATCATCAAGCTTTGATATCAACCAAATAATGAATGATATTAATAATGCAGTGGTTACAGAAACAGATGAAAATGTCAAACTGAATTTAACATTAAATATAATGGGAATTCAATTGCCGCTTAATTTTGATATTAACAAAATTGAAAATAATTTGGAATTGAACTCCATAATTAGCGATTTAATGTTTGATAATTATAATATTAATATAGTAGTTTCAAAAAATGACAATTTGACATTTATAGAAAATAACGGAGATTATCAAAATCTAAGTGATATTAAATTTATATTTGACGATATTTTGAATGTTATGAATAATGAAAAATTTAGTATAACATTTAATTGTTTAATAAAGGATTACAATATTGGCGGTAATATTTATGTTGATTTAATATATAATTTAGCTAAATTAGATTTAAATATTAAATATAATGATATAAATGAAAATGTTTCAATTATAACTGATTTTAATTATTGCTATATTAAATATAAAAATTTAAATTTAAAAACATCATTTAATGATTTATCTGAGTTTATTAATAAAATAATACCACAAAAAGAAATTAATATTGATTATAATAAAATAATTAATAGTCTTGAAAATATTAATTTTAAAGACATTATTAAAAACCTATCAATTACAGAGGAATTAATTACTATTAATTTAGATTTAACAGAATGTGGCTTAATGGAATTAATTATAAATATTAATGATACAAAAACTGGATTTGATTTTGAAATTAATGCTTATGATATAATGATTTCATTAGATACAACCAAAGAATTTAATATTGAGTTTGATAATTCTCTATATATTGACATAAATAATTATTTAAATATATCTGAATATATAGTTAATTTATTACAAAAAGATGCGATAAATATATATATAAATGGAAACATAAATGATGTTATAATAGAAGGTAATATTAATTTATATTTAAACAAAAAAAATATATTAGAATTTGATTTAAATATATCTTATTTAGATGTTAATCTATCAACATTAATCATTTTGAAGGATAATAATATATATATATCATTATTAAATAAGACAGTTAAATTTAATTTAAATAATATAGATCAATTATTTTCAACAATAAAAGAAGAATTTGGATTGACATTTGATATAAAAAATATAGATATTTTAAATGTTATAGAAATAATTGAAAATATAATAATAAATGAAGATTCTATTTCATTTGATTTATCTAAATTGATTAGTGAATTAGGAATAATAGATGTTTCATTTAATATCGAGGAAAATTTAAATATTTGTTTAAATAACAATTTATTTAATATTAATTTAACTTTAAAAGAAACTGAATCAAAAAATATAACTTTACCTACAGAATATTATGATGAAGAAGATGTTTTATATCTTTTAGAATACGTAAAAGATATAAAAACAATTATAGATAATAAACATGTAT
>CAYTVE010000014.1:7101-32012 GCA_964441815.1 uncultured Anaeroplasmataceae bacterium
TTATAGTAATATAGCTAAATACTTAATGGATTTAATTAATAAAAAATCTATTAATATTCATTTAGAAGGCGATATAAAAGAATATAATATATCATTTAATGGCGATGTTAATTTATATTTGAAAGAAAATAAATATGAGATACAAGCTAATATTTCATTAATTTATGATAATAATAACATTGAACTTGATTTGATATTTATTAATGAACAAATATATGTAACTATATTAAATCAAACAATAAAATTAAATATAAATAATCTTAATAACATTTTAACTAAAATAGAGGAAACATTAGACATTAAATTACCTGAATTTAATTTTAATGTATCTATAGACCAAATAATAGATATATTAAAAAATATTATATTAACCGAAGATAAAATAGAAATTAATTTAGAAACATTAGGTTTAGGAAATCTAATGATAGGTTTAGAATTAAAAGAAAATAAATTATATTCAAATATAATGAATGATTTATTTGGATTGAAAATATCATTAAAAGAAACTGAATTAAAAGATATTATTTTACCAGAAGTTAATATAACTGAAGAAAGTATTGACTATCTTTTAGAATACGTAAAAGATATAAAAACAATTATAGATAATAAACATGTATATTTAGATTTAAATGGAATATATAATGATATAGAAATATCTGGAAATATGTATATTGACTTTAAAGATATATTATCATTAAATACAAATTTAGAGATAATATATAAAGAAGAAGCATTTAATATAAATATAAAATATTTAAATGATTATATTTATTTAACATTTAATAATATTAAATTAAAAGTATCTATAAATGAAATATTAGAATATATTCCTCAAAATCAATTAGAAGTACAAATAGATGATATATTAAATATATTAAAGAAATTAGAGATAACAGAAAATAATATAGAAATAATATTAAATCTAGAATTCTTAAGTAGTATGCTTAAAGATTTGATAATTGATTTAACAAATACTGAAAATGGATTTGATGTATCAACTAATTTATATAATATAAATATAAGTATAGATACAACAAAAACAGAAGATATAATAATAAATGAGGAAGAATATTCTAGTATTGTAAATTATAGTAATATAGCTAAATACTTAATGGATTTAATTAATAAAAAATCTATTAATGTTCATTTAGAAGGCGATATAAATTATAATAATCTTGATATTATTTTAAATATGGATGTTGACTTTGTTTTGAATGAATCAGGAAAATATGATATTTCAGTTAATTTGAATATGACTATCAATAATGTTTGTTTAGAATTATCAATAAATATTGTTGATGAAAAGGTATTTATTAAGTTATATGATAATATAATTATGTTGAATATTAATGAATTAGATGATTTTATAAATGAAGTATTAACTAAATTAAATATAAATATTTCAGATAATAATTCAATAGATATATCAAAAATAATAATATTATTACAAAATGTTTATATTAATGAAAATAACATTAAAATAGATTTAAAAGAAATAATTTCTAAATTGTCATTAATAACCATATCATTTGATTTATCTGACAATTTAAACATTAGTATTAATGAAAATTCTATGAGATATAATATTTTTATTCAAGAATCCACTATAAATAATGTTGAAAAATTAATACCGACATTAACAAAAGACAATTTGTTGTTATTAATTGATAAAGTTAAATTTATGATTGATTTATATAGTGATAAAGCTATACATATTGAAATTATGGATACAAAAGTTAATGTAGAAGGAGAATTAATTACTTTAAATGGTAATTTAGACATTCTATTTAATGATAAATTTATTCTTAAAGGAGATATTTTTGTTTCTGGATATGGTATTTTTGCTAGTTTAGGAGTTGTTATTAATAATGAATACATTTATTTAACAATATCTGGTCAAACTATCAAATTAGCATTTAATGAACTTGATGAATTTATTTATCAAGCAAAAGAAATAATGAGTTCTATAATAAATCAAAATACAAAAATAAACGATGTTGAAGTTAATATTATTGATATTTCAAATATGAATATTATTTTTAATGACAACATGTTTAACATGGATTTATCTTCTATTTTAGGAAAAGTTTGTACAATTAGTTTACTATATAATCTTGCCACAAATATGAATATTAATATAAATGCAACTTATGATAATATAGTTCTTGAAATGCCTATTATTATTTCACAATCTACAGTAGAAGAAATAGTTATTCCAGCTGATAATATTTTGACAAAAGATGATATATTAGAATTATTAACATATCTTACATCATTATATGACTTAATAGATGATAAAGAATTTAATTTAGATTTATATACTGAAATTATTAATAATGGTTCTATAGTTGCAAGCATTGATGGTATATTATCAATTAAATTATTGGAAAATAATGAATTTGATGCTAGATTAAATGTAATTATTAAAGAATTTAATAATGGCAATCAAATTGCATGGCATAATTTAGATGTTAATGTCATATCTCTTACAACTATGAAACTACTTGATTCTAGTAGTAATTCAGCGATGGTTTTTGCTAACTATGGTAATGATGAAGCTAATCCATCGTCTGTAGTTAGTGCTAAATCAACATATAAAGGAATAATTGATTTAATAGAATCAGTTATTAATTTAACTAATATTGACATTCCAGCATTAGATCAGACTGTAATAAGTAATATTGATTTATCAAACATTATCAATCATATATTTGTTTCTGATAATAATCTTAATATTGGCATTAATTTGAAATCATTGTTTGCTGCAATGATTGATGAAAATCCTGTGTTAACATTAAATATTTCTAAAAATGATAATAATAAGATTGATTCAATATGTGTATCTAATTTATATGTTTCATACACTAATACTAAAAATTTTATGATGCTAAATAATTTAAAAGTTGAATTTATTGATACTGGATTAAGTGTTGAAATTCCTGTTAATAGTAATACATCATTTGATGTTTCTAATGGTTCATATTTGTTTGAAGCGTTATATAATAATGCATTAGAAAAGAATTTTGAGATTACAGGTACTGCAACGTTAACTGCATTAGGCATAATTGATATTGATGTTCCTCTTGTAATTAAAGTTAATGTAGATGAAAATGGAGCTCCAATTATTTATGCACATCTTAATATGTGGGATGAGCTAGGGCTAGGAACACTGATGGTTTCAAAAAAACACATTTATATTTATTATATAGATGACTATGTTTATATTCATAGAGATGATAAGAAAGATGCAGATGATAGAAAAATCAAAATTCATTACGAAGAATTCTTTAATAATATTGTATATTATTTGATGGATTATTCAATGGGATTACCAGAATCAATAATTGAACTTATTAATTCAACACCAGAAGGTGATGGATTTATAGATGCATCTAAATGTGTAAATAGTGCTAATATAGGAACAAATACATTTAGTATAAGTTTAAATTTAGGAGAAATAGCTGATAATAATGATCTTAATGATTTAAATATTACATTATCATCTATAGTTGTTGCAAAAACAGATTCTAATGGTAATTATATATATAATGAATTAGGGGAAATAATATATGTTCCTATGATTTATAGTATACCTAAATTTGAGTTTAAATGTGTTGATGTTGTTAATGTTAATAGTAGTAGTTTAGTATTAAGTAACATTATTCAAGATGATAATGGTAACTATATAGTAAAAGATGTATCATTACAAAATTTATTTGATTATGTAAATGAATTTAATGCCAATTTTAATGCTGATGAAGAATATATTTATAGTAATAATACATGGATTAGTAATGGTAGATTAAAACATAATGTTGTATTTGACCTTGATTTTTATGATACTATTATTGTTAAACAAGGCGAAGGAGAACAAATTGTTTATCCATATAAAAAAGGCCATGTATTTGAAATTAATGGAAGATATTACATGTTAGAAAATTGGTATTATGATTCTTCATATTTAAAACCAGTTAATAAAGATTTGTATATGCTAAATCAAGGCATTAAATTATATGCTAGACTAGTAGATATAACGATAGAATTAAATATATATTCTATACATGATGATTTAAAATATTTAAAAACTTATGAAGGTGCTGATATTTTAAAACAAATTGAAGATATATATTCAATTAAGAATATTGATGGTAAAACATATAAGTTTTTAGGAATTGATATTAATAATATTAATGATTTGAAAGCTGGAAGTTATACAACGAATGTAATTTGGAGTGAAGTTTATTTTGATTTTGTATTATATTATGAAAATTATGATTTCACATTAATTAAACAAGATAGTAGTATAATATTAAATGATGAATTTATAGTATATAGAAATGATACTTATTATTTATATGATTATAAATACTTCAACTCTAACTTTATTTTAGAACAATTTGGTAATTTATTTACTATTAATGAAGAATTAGAAAGATTTGAATTAACCTTCTATTCAACTGATAACCAAATAATTAAAGGTTATAATTTGATTAATTATAGTACTCCAAAAGATGAATTTAATCCATCACAAGCAAGTGGATTCTACATTAATGGTCCTACAGATATTTCACAAATATTACCAAATTATACTTATGATTCATTTGCGGTTAATGCATGGGTAGATGAAAATGATAAATACTATTCATTTAGTGATTTAAAATCAATAGATTGTTCTATGACATTAAAAGCATATATTGCAACTAAAACTTCTTATTTCACATATGAAATGGAAAATGAATATGCTATTATTTCCGGATATGATTCTAGCTACAAACTATCAACAATTATTTTCCCAGAGTATATATTCTTAAATTCTAAGTGGGTAAATATTAAAAAGATTAAAAAAATCACTCAAGATGAAACAATAACTTCACCATTTAAGGATAATAAAGATATAGTTACAATAGTATTTAATAATAGTATGGAATCTATTGAAGAAAATGCATTTAGTGACTGTAGTAATTTAGTTGATATTTATTTACCAAATCAATTAAATGGTTTAAATGTAGATGAATATTCATTTAATATGAGTGATTCTGAAACAGCTTCTTCGAAAAAATTCCACTGTACAACTACACAAAAAGATTATTTCTTAAGTGATTATAAATTAGTTGGATACCAAGAAAAAAATTGGTTGGGTGTTTGGAAATCTAGATATTATGGAAAGAATGATAATTTAAAGAATTCATTTGTTGCTGATGATTGTAAAACAATTGATTATTCTTATGAAGTCATTTCAAAATTATAAAAGTACAATAGATAAAAAGGTTCAGTTAAATACTGAACTCTTTTTATATTAATAAGAAAAAACATACTTTTAAAATCACCTTAATCATTTAAAGTAGCGAAAATATTATAAACCGCTTTCAATTCATAAGATAGTGTGCTTTAATATAATAAAAAAATTTGATAAATAATTTAATATGGTATTGGGAAGTAATTTTCTTAATGGGTATGATAAAGAAAATTAAAGTTATTAATAAGAAAATATTTTTAAATTCTAGTTCTGGAGAAATTTCACTTAATTATAATAATATTTTAAATACTGGTTTAATTGATATTGAAGAAGTATTTGATGATTTTAAACCAACATCTATGAATATTTGTTTATGTATTAGTAACAAATGTAATATGAATTTTCGATATTGTTTTAATGAACAAAAAGATGGTAAATTAATGAGTTTTGATATTGCTGTAAATATTAAAAAACAATTATAAATATTCTAAATTTGTAACAAAAAATAATTATATATATTCATATAATTCAAGTGAAAATATTATAGTTACAATTCAAAATATTTTATCTATTGTATCTAAAATAAGGATATTTATAAGTATAGGATTTGTATTTTATTATTTTACAGGATTAATAAATGATAGTAAAAAGGATATAGGTATTTTAAGGTCATTAGGTGTAAATAAAAAAGATATATTAATGTCATTTTTGATTAACAATATAATATTAATATTAGCTATATTTGGATTATCATCGATTATTTCACTTATATTAAGTAATTGTTCTAATTTAATTTTAGTTACAAATGATTCTAAATTATTATATTTATCTAAATTTGATCATGTTAATATTTTATTAATAACAATAACATCAATAATTTCTATAGTTGTTGGAACAATTATTTCCATTATTAGAATAATTGTTAAAAGACCGATAGATATAATGAAAAAATGATATAGATGGTACTTTGTGCCATTTATATCTTTTTTTATTTCTTAATATTGAATATTTATGGTATAATTGTTGCAAGGAGTGATTAGAATGGAAATTAATATAATAGGTGCAGGTCTTGCAGGATGTGAAGCAACATATTATTTATCAAAAAAAGGTTATAATATTAATTTATATGAAATGCGTCCTAAAAAAATGACGCCAGCTCATAATACAGATAAATTTGCTGAACTTGTTTGTTCTAATTCACTTCGTAGTGATTCTTTAGAAAATGCTTGTGGAATCTTAAAAAAAGAAATGGAAATGTGGGATTCCTTAATAATAAAAGCTGCAAGAAGTCATTGTGTAGAAGCTGGTGGAGCTTTAGCTGTTGATAGAGAAGGTTATTCTCAATATGTTACTGATATTATTAAATCACTAAATAATGTTAATATAATATATGATGAATTAACTTCTATAGATATTACAAAACCTACTATAATAGCTACTGGACCTTTAACCTCTGATGATTTGTGTTTGGAAATTAAAAAGTTATTTAACGAAGAAGATTTTTATTTTTTTGATGCCCAAGCACCAATTATTTATGCTGATTCTATAGATTACGATAAGGTATATTTAAAATCTAGATATGATAAAGGAATAGCTTCTTATTATAATTGTCCTTTTACAAAAGAAGAATTTGATAAATTTTATGAAGCATTAATTAGTGCTGAAGAAGTAGAAGTAAAAGACTTTGAAATAAAAGTTTTTGAAGGCTGTATGCCTATTGAAATAATGGCTAAAAGAGGACCACAAACACTTACATTTGGACCTATGAAGCCAGTGGGATTAAAAACACCAAATGGAGATAGTCCTTATGCGGTAGTTCAACTACGACAAGATGATGCTGCTAAAGAGATGTATAATTTAGTTGGTTTTCAAACGCATTTAAAATTTGGTGAACAAAAACGTGTTTTTCAAATGATTCCAGGTTTGGAAAACGCTAGATTTGCAAAATATGGAAGAATGCATAAAAATACTTATATTAATGCTCCTAAAATATTGAATCCCACTTTTCAAACAAAAAAATATCCTAATATATTTTTTGCTGGACAAATAAGTGGTGTTGAAGGTTATGTAGAATCAGCTGCTAGTGGTATATATGCAGCAGTAAATATGGATAGATATTTAAAAGGTTTAGAATTAATGGTGTTACCTAAATCTACTGTAATGGGAAGTATGTCTATTTATATATGTAATGCTAGTAGTGATGGATTTCAACCAATGAATGCCAATTTTGGTATTATGGAGGATTTAAATATTCCACATAAGAAAAAAGAAAGGAAATCTTTATACGCTAAAAGAGCATTAGAAGTTATGGAAGAGGAAATTAAAAAGTATGAATGATATGGAAGTTATAGCTAAATATATGGATTATTTAGCTAATGTAAAAAATTATTCAAGTAATACTGTTATTAGTTATCGTAAAGATATAGAAGAATTTTTAGAATTTATTAAAAGTGAAAAAATGGCTGCTGGTTTATTACAAATAAGAAATAATCGAGTTTGTAAAAACTATATTTCTTATTTATCAAGTTTAAAGCTCGCTTCGACAAGTATAAATAGAAAATTATCATCTTTAAGAAGTTTTTATGAATTTTTAGTAAAAAACAATTATGTTAATAATAATTTTTTCGAAGAAGTTGAGGCACCTAAAACACCTAAGAGACTTCCTAAAATGATTAAAGAATCTGAAATAGAAATGCTTTTTAATGTTTGTGATTTAAATACACCACTGGGTCTTAGAAATTATTGTATTTTAGAAGTATTATACGGTTGTGGATTGCGTGTAAGTGAATTATGTAATATGCAAATTAAAGATATTGATTTTATTGAACAAACAATAATAGTTCATGGTAAAGGAAATAAAGATAGAGTTGTTATAATGTTTGAAGATATGACAAAAGACTTAAAAAGATATATTTCTACATATAGACTTGATTTGCTATACCATTCTAATGAAGAAAATAATAGATATGTTTTCTTAAATAAAAATGGCACTACATTAACTCCAAGAGGTGTAAGAGTTATATTAAATAAATTAATATCTGATTGTGGTGAAACATTTCATTTATCACCACACATGCTTAGACATAGTTTTGCAACAGCATTATTGAATAATGGTGCAGATTTAAGAAGTGTACAAGAATTATTAGGACATGAAAATCTATCTACAACACAAATATATACTCATGTATCTTTTGAAAATATTAGGAAGTCTTATGAATTAAGTCATCCTAGAGCTAATAAAACAGATGTAAAAAAATAGAAAATAATATTTTACTTGTATAAATTTTAGTTTTTTGTTATAATTCAATATGTTAAAAAAGGAGCTGATTATATGAAAAAAATATTAATGGTTTTTTCCATTTTTATGGTGATAGGGTTATGTAGCTGTTCCAGCGGTGAAAAAAGAGAAATTATTAGAGATAATCCAGAAAATAGCATTAAAGAAGCATTAAATTTAAATTCTATTTCTAATGGTAAAAGTTTAAATAAAGATTTAGATAAATCAAAAGCATATTATGATGTTTTTGTTTCTGAAGATTTAAGTTCATCTATTTTCTATCAAACAATTGATTTAGATCAATATTTAGATGATCGTTTTAAACAAATAAATATTAATACTTTATTTTTTACAAATAAAGTACCAACTACAGATGCGCAGGGATTTTTAGGTGAATTAAATAATAACGACTATGGCTTGAATGAAACTAATGTTGGTGTATCGTTTAAAAAAGAAAATGGAATAAGCTCAACGCTATTTAATAATTTATCTTTAAAGTATAGTATTGTTTTACCTGAAAACTATTTAGCAAAAGATGATGATAAAACAAAATTAGTTGTAGCATATGTTCCTACATATTGTATATATAATGATGGTGAAGAAGATTATACAAAGATTTATATGTTTGTTCCTGTTTATTATGCATTTACATACGAATCTGAAGTTGGAGATTATACAAGCAACTTATTTAATTATCAAATAACATTAAATGATAATGGATTACTTCCAAGTCAAACAGAATAATAATAAAGAACTTAGGTTTAATACTTAAGTTCTTTTTTTGTTCAATATATCAATTATAGTTTTTTTATATTATATAATAGCAAATTAACAATTTTTTTATTATTTATCTTGAATTATAAATAAAAATATGATATCATATCAAAGGCACAAAATACACATATTCTTGGAGTTTGTCGTCGTGTGCAAGAAATTGATGGAGGCAAACGATGAAGAGAATAGAGGACAAAACAAAAATAAAAAGGAGAATGAAAAAAATGTCTGAATCAGTAGTTTCAATGAAACAATTATTAGAGTCAGGTGTTCATTTTGGACATGCTACTCGCAGATGGAATCCAAAAATGGCTAAGTATATATTTACTGCTAGAAATGGAATCTATATTATCGATTTACAAAAAACTGCAAATCAAATTGAAAGTGCATATGCAGCTTTACTTGAAATCGCAAAAAATGGAGGAAGAGTTCTATTTGTAGGAACTAAGAAGCAAGCTCAAGAAGCAGTTATGGAAGAAGCAGCTCGTTCTGGTCAATTCTATGTTAACCAAAGATGGTTAGGTGGAACATTAACTAACTTCAAGACTATTAAAAGAAGAATTAATAAGCTTCAAGATTTATACAAAATGGAAGAAAATGGAGATTTTGATAAACTTCCTAAGAAAGAAGTAATCAAATTAGTTGCTGAAAGAACTAAATTAGAAAAATTCTTAGGCGGTATTAAAGATATGCAAAAGCTTCCTGATGCATTATTTATCGTTGATCCTCGTAAGGAACGTAATGCAATTTTAGAAGCTCGTAAATTAAATATCCCAGTATTTGGTATTGTTGATACAAACTGTGATCCTGACGATGTTGATTATGTTATTCCTGCAAATGATGATGCAATACGTGCTGTTAAATTAGTTACTTGGGTTATGGCTAATGCTGTAATCGAAGCTAATGGTGGAGAAGTTGAAAAGTTCAATGAACCAGAAGAAGTTAATATGAATGAAGAAATTTCTAAAGAAAAACCAAGCACAAAGGATCAAAAATCAAGAAAACCTGCTAGAAAACCAGCTAAAGCTGAAGCTTCTCAAGCAGAATAATTGGAGGAAATTAAAATGGCAAATATTACTGCACAAATGGTTAAAGAATTAAGAGAAAAAACATCAGCTGGTATGCTTGATTGTAAAAAAGCTTTAGATGCTACTAATGGAAATATGGAAGAAGCAGTAACATGGTTACGTGAAAAAGGCATCGCAAAAGCCGTTAAGAAAGAAAGTGCTGTTGCAGCTGAAGGATTATGTTCTTATCGTATTTCTGGCAATAAATGTGTTGTTTTTGAATTGAATTCTCAAACAGATTTCGTTGCTCAAAACGAAAAATTCTTAAATCTTTTAGATAATGTTGGAGAAATCATTGCCACATCTAATGCTACAAATACAGAAGAAGCATTAGCTTTAAATGTAGAAGGTAAAGATTTAAATACAGTAATATTAGAAGCATCTGGTGTTATTGGTGAAAAAATCACTTTACGTCGTGTTGGTGTTATTGAAAAGAATGATGACCAAGTATTTGGTGCTTATAAGCATATGAAAGGTAGAATTATTACTGTTGCAGTATTAAATGGTACTGATGAAGTAGTAGCTAAAGATATTGCTATGCATGTTGCTGCATTAAATCCTAAATATGTTTCTAGCGCTGACATTCCTGCTGAAGTTATCGAAAAAGAAAGAGAAATCATTTTAGCAGCAGCATTAAATGAAAATGCTACATCTGCTAAACCAAAACCAGAAAATATTATTGCTGAACGTATTGTTCCAGGTCGTTTAGAAAAGAATTTAAAAGAAATTTGCTTATTATCACAAGCATTTGTTAAAAATCCTGATCAAACTGTTGAAGCATATGTTAAAGGTGCTAAATCTCAAGTTGTGTCATTCACACGTCTTGAAGTTGGTGAAGGTATTGAAAAACAAGTTAATGATTTCGCCGCTGAAGTTGCAGCACAATCAGCAGCTTTCAATAAGTAATTTTTAAGGGAGGCTACTGGCCTTCCTTATTTTTATATATACAAGGAGGATGTAAAAATGTACAAACGCGTTTTATTAAAAATGAGTGGAGAAGCAATTAAGGGTGACACACCTTATGGAATAGATTCTTCTACAGTTCAATCAATTGCTAAACAAATTAAATCAGCACATGATTTAGGTGTTGAAATTGGTATTGTTGTTGGAGGCGGAAATATTTGGCGTGGTAAAACTGCTTCTGAATTAGGTATGGAACGTGCTCAAGCTGATTATATGGGTATGCTAGCTACTATAATGAATGGTCTTGCAGTTCAAGATGCATTAGAACAATTAGGTGTTCCAACTCGTGTATTATCTGCATTAACTATTAATGAAATAACCGAACCTTATATCAGAAGAAGAGCAGTTAGACATCTTGAAAAGGGACGTGTTTGTATTTTTGTTGGAGGAATTGGTTCACCATATTTCTCAACTGATACTGCTTGTGTCTTAAGAGCTACAGAAATTGGTGCTGAAGTTGTATTAATGGCAAAGAATAAAACAGAAGGTGTTTACGATTCGGATCCTCGTAAGAATCCTAATGCAAAATTATATGATGAATTAACATTTAGTGAAATTTTAAATAAAGATTTACAAGTTATGGATTCTACTGCAGCATCTTTATGCAAAGATAATGGTTTAAATTTAATTGTATTTAATATGAATACTGAAGGTAATATTGTTCGTGCTGTAAAAGGCGAAAAAATTGGTACTTTAGTTAAAGTGAAATAGGAGAAACATTATGGAAGAATTAGAAATGATATTATTAGAAGCAGAAGATAAAATGGATAAAGCTATTATAGCTTTTGAAAGAGAACTATCAACAGTTAGAACTGGTCGTGCTAATGCTTCTTTATTAGATTCAATTTATATTGATTATTATGGTGTTAGTACACCTTTAAAACAAGTTTCTTCAATTACAATTCCTGAAGCTAATCAACTATATATTAAACCTTTTGATAAATCTATATGTAAAGATATTGAAAAAGCTATTTCAGCTTCAACATTAGGTTTAACTCCACAAAATGATAGTAATGGTATTAGATTAGTTTTGCCACAAATGACAGAAGAAAGACGTCGTGAACTTGTAAAAGTTGTTGGTAAAATGGAAGAAACTGCTAAAGTTGCAGTTCGTAATTTAAGAAGAGATGCAAATGATGATATCAAGAAACTTGATTTACCAGAAGATGATGAAAAAGGTGCTTTAGATGATATTCAAAAGCTAACTGATAAAAAGATTTCATCTGTGGAAGATATCGCTGAAAAGAAAAATAAAGATGTTATGTCTATTTAGTCTAAGCTTGCTTAGGCTTTTCTTTTATTTTTAACTTTATTTTTTGCTATGTAAGTGATATAATAAACATATATTTTGTATTGAAGAAAGTGAGGAATGAATATGAAGAAAAGAATTGTAACTGGTATTTTACTAGCAGTTATATTAGTTCCTTTATTAATTGTACCTTCTTTATTTTCATTATTACAGGTTGTAATTGCATTATTTTGTATAATTGCTACTGTAGAAATGATTAATATGGTAGAAAAGATTAAACCTATGAAATTAGGTATAAAAATTTTGATTATAATTTCAACATTACTTATTTATTTAGGTATTGTAAATGAAGATCCTGCATGTAAGGAATCATTAATATACGATTTTATGGCAAAATTTGATTTTAAGTTAAGTATTTTAACAACATTAACTTTAGTATGTGCTGCGGTTTTTGCGTGTCAGGTATTTGTAGATGATTTTGATGCATCAGATGTAGGTCGTTGTTTTATGATTATATTATATATATCATTAGGATTTTCATCTATAACTATATTAATATTTAATGGTATGCGTTTTATTATATATATGATATTAATTGTAATGTGTACGGATGTATTTGCGTTAGTATTTGGTTTGAATTTTGGAAAACATAAAATGTGTCCTAAAATATCCCCTAAGAAAACTTGGGAAGGTGCTATAGGTGGTACTGCAGTTGCAGTTATAGTTGGTAGCTTATTTGCTATATTTTATGATAAATTTGGACATTTTTTTATAATTGGTGCTGAAGTTAAACCTATAGTATTTTTTGAAGGTGTTTTTGATGTTACTAAAATATCGACTGTGGGAATGATTTTTGCCATCATATTTTTAAGCATTGTTATTTCAATATCATCTCAAATTGGTGATTTGATCTGTTCTAAGTTTAAAAGAACATATGGTATAAAAGATTTTTCTCAAGTATTTCCTGGTCATGGCGGTATATTAGATAGATTTGATTCAAGTTTATTTGCAAGCATTGTATTTTTATGTTTTATTACTATTGTTCGTATACTATTTGAATTACCAGGTTTTATATGGGTATAATGTTATGAAATATTTATATATATTAGGTTCTTGTGGTTCCATTGGTACTCAAACATTAGATGTTATTAGAAATGATTCTTCATATAAAGTAATTGGAATAAGTGTTGGATCTAATTTAGAACTTGCTAAACAAATAATTGAAGAATTTAAACCAGAAATTGTATGCTTCCGAAAACAGGAGCATATCTTTTCTATAGACTATAATCCAGTTATAGTTTATGGAGATAAAGGGTTATTAGACGTTGCAAAATATCATAAATATGATAATGAATGGTTAGTTAATGCTCTTGTTGGCGTTGCTGGTTTAGAACCAACTGTAGAAGCCATTAAGTCTAAAAAGAATATAGCTTTAGCTAATAAAGAAACATTAGTAGTTGCAGGAGATATAATTAATAATTTGATTAATGAATATAACGTTAAATTATTACCCATAGATTCTGAACATTCGGCAATTTTACAGTGTTTAAGAGGAGAACAACATAAAGATGTTTCTAAACTTATTATAACTGCAAGTGGTGGTTCATTTAGAAATAAAAATAGAGATGAACTTGAAAAT
Source organism: uncultured Anaeroplasmataceae bacterium (assembly GCA_964441815.1). Lineage (GTDB taxonomy): Bacteria > Bacillota_I > Bacilli_A > Acholeplasmatales > Anaeroplasmataceae > Pelethenecus. The sequence goes on from CAYTVE010000014.1 coordinate 21,307, forward strand.
GTCACAGTAGAAGATGCTTTAAAACATCCAAATTGGAGTATGGGTGCTAAAATAACAATTGATTCAGCTACAATGATGAATAAAGGATTTGAAGTGATTGAAGCTCATTATCTTTTTAATATTGATTATGATAAAATTGAAGCTATATACCATCCTGAGAGTATTGTTCATTCTTTAATTGAATTTAATGATGGATCTATAAAAGCTCAAATAGGTGTTTCCGATATGAGAATACCTATTTCTTATGCTTTATCATATCCTAATCATTTAAATTCAAATATAAATAAATTGGATTTAAAAGGTGTTAATCTTCATTTTGATGAACTGTCTTTAGTAAGATTTCCTTGTTTAAAATATGCTTATGATTCTGCATTAAAAGGTGGATTATATTTAGCGGTTTTAAATTCAGCAAACGAAGCTGCAGTTTATTTATTTTTAAATAAAAAAATAAGTTTTTTAGAAATAGAAAATATTATTTCTAAGGAAATATATAGTGATAAATATGAAAGAAGTTATATACCTTCATTAGAAGAACGTATTAATGTTGGGAAAGAAGTTTATAAAAATATATTAAAAGAATATGGAGAGGTTTTATGATTTTAGCACTTACAGGAGTTCCATTAGTAATAGTTAGTATTTTAGCTTTCATAATTATTTTAGGTATTATAATTATTGTTCACGAAGGAGGACATTTCTTCTTTGCGAAAAAAGCTGGAATACTATGTCATGAATTTTCTATAGGTATGGGTCCTGCTATATATAAAAAACAATTTGGAGAAACTACTTTTTGTATAAGAGCTATACCTATTGGTGGTTATGTATCAATGGCTGGTGAAGAACTTGCAAATGAACTTGTCAAAGTTGATGAATCTATTGGTTTAAATATTATAGATGGAAAAATAAGTGAAATTATTACAACTGAAGACGTAGAAGCAATGGTTAGAGGAGAGGTAGTTGATCTAGATTTATATGGTGAAAATGGTAATCCTTTATATATTACTATTAACGATGGTTTTCAAAATCAATATTATGAAGTATTAGAAGATGCTTTTTATGTATTAAAAAAAGGAGAAAAACTACAAATAACACCATATAATAGAAGTTTTGAATCTAAAACTTTACTACAAAGATTCTTAACTTTAGTTGCAGGCCCTTTTATGAATTTTATTTTAGCCATTTTGATTTATTTAATTGTTAGTTTTTCAACTGGTGTTGTTAATTATGATTCAAATGTAATTGGCGAAGTATCTACATCTAATTCAAGTATGGTAGTAGAAAATGATACTATACTAAAAAAAGGAGATAAAATAGAAACAGTAAATGGTGTATCAATTAATTCATGGAATGATTTAAGTGATGTTTTAGATGAAAATATTTCAAATGGTAAAACTTCTGTAAATATTGAAGTAATTAGAAATGATGAAAAATTATCATTTGATATTGATTGTTATACTTATATTGTTTCATTAGGTATATCTAATATAGGTTATGATAAAGATAAAGAATTTCCTGAAGGAGTAACAAATGGCGTTAGATTAGGCTCTATAGGGTTAAGATATCTAGATTCTGGTAAAAAAGGAAATTATCCTATTTCAAGTGGTGATATTTTAACAAAGGTTCGTTTAGATAAAGTTGTTTCTGATAAAGAGGTTATTACAGGTAAAATTTATGATATTACTTCTTGGGGACAATTAATAACATTATTTAATGAAGCAGACATTGTGAATGTATATTTTGAATATTATTCATATCAAAAAAATGGTATAGTTGAAATAGATGATTGTGCTGCATTACAAACATATGGTAATGCTGTATTAGAAAATCAAAGAATAGATAAAATACAAGTCAAATTAGGTATATCTCCTACAATGAAATTTGATTTATTTAAATGTATTGGAAATGCATTTGTAGATTTTTGGAATGATTTCACCTTGATTTTTAGAACATTAGGTATTTTAATATCGCCAGGTGATGCAGCTATAAGACAAGTTGGCGTAAATGACCTATCAAGTTTTGTTGGAATTTTTGATTTGATTAAAACATATGTTGGTTCCGGTTTACTTTCACTTTTGGCTTTTATGGCTATGTTATCTGTAAATATTGGTGTTATGAATTTACTTCCTATTCCAGCACTTGATGGTGGAAGAATTGTATTCTTAGGATATGAATTAGTTACTCGCAAAAAACCTAGTAAAAAAGTTGAAAATATAATTAATAATGTTTTCTTTATATTATTGATGATATTATTTGTTTATGTTACTTATAATGATATTTTAAGAATGATTAGGGGGTAATTATTATGAAATATAATAATCCAATTTTATTTCAAGATTTTTCAGATCCTGACGTAATTAGAAGAAATGATAATTTTTATATGATCGCTTCAAGTTTTAATCATACACCAGGAATTCCTGTATTAAAAAGTAAAAATCTGGTTGATTGGAAATATATTGGTTATATATTTAATGAATTACCGGATAAAAGTTATGATAATGTAAGACATGGTGATGGCGCTTGGGCCCCTTCTTTAAGATATCATAATGGTCTTTATTATGCTTCTATTCCATTTCCTGATGAAGGAATATATGTAAGTTATTGTACAGATATTGAAAAAGGTGATTGGTGTAAACCATATTGCTTAATTGAGGGAAAAGGATTAGAAGATCCATGTCCTATTTGGATTAATGATAAATGTTATATGGTTTTAGCATTTGCTAAAAGTAGAGCAGGCTTTAATTCTTGTTTAGGTATTTATGAAGTTAGTACAGATTTAAAAAACAAAATATCTGATACTTATAAAATAATTTATGATGGTCATAATATGAATCCAACAATAGAAGGACCTAAATTTAATACTAGAAATGGTTATATTTATATAATGGCTCCAGCAGGAAGTGTTAAAACTGGATGGCAAGTGTGTTTGAGAAGTAAAAACATATATGGACCATATGAAGCTAAAATTGTTTTAATGCAAGGTGATGCTATAACAAATGGTCCTCATCAAGGGGCTTTAATCGATTTAAAAAATGATAACTGGGCATTTATTCATTTTCAAGATATGAAATGTTATGGAAGAATTACTCATTTACAACCAGTTAAATGGATTAATGATTGGCCTATATGTGGAAGAATTGGTGATGAATTACTTGCAGGTACACCTGTTGTAAGTCACGATTATTTGGTAGATAAGAAATCAAATTTTAAAATAAATACTTCTGATTTATTCATGACTAATAAATTGGATTATATGTGGCAAACACCAGCCAATATAAAAACTAATTGGTATAAATTTGATGATGGTTTAGTTCTAAATTGTTATAATCATTCTAATAAAGCCTATAATGCATTAAATTTAACTCCTAATTTATTTTTAACTAAATTAGCATATCCATCATTTAAAGTTAATTCATTATGTTCAATTAATTTAATAAATGATGGTGATGAACTTGGATTTTGTTATATGGGAAGAGAATATAATTATATTTGTATTAGACGAATAAATGGTAAAAATCATTTACAAATAAGATTTGGCGCATTTAATCAAGATGAAGATGTTATTATATTTGATTCAATATATGAAAATAATGAGATTGAATTTACAATGAAATTTACATTTCCTGGCTATTATCAGTTTGGTTTTAATAATACGTTATTAAAAGATAAATATGTAGCTTTACCAGGACGATGGATTGGTGGTAAAATAGGTATTTATGCTAGAAGCAACAATGATTCAAATGGTTTTGCAAAATTTAAATATTTTAAAGTAAGGGCTGTGAAATAAATGAATGAAAAGGATAATTTTATTTTAGATATTAAACGTTTAGGAATAAATGGTGAAGGAATTGGCTTTTATAATAGAACTGCAGTATTTGTTAATAATGCGATTCCAGGAGAAGGACATAATATTGAAATAACAAAAAAAGATAATAAAATGGCATTTGGTAAAACTATTGAAATTAAAAGAATTTCAAAAGATAGAATAATTCCTTCTTGCCCATATTATGAAGAGTGTGGTGGATGTAACGTATCACATATTTCTTATGAACGTATGTTGAAATTTAAAAAAGAATCTATTATTGAAGCATTAAATAGATATACTTCTTTAAATCCAAGATCTTTTGAAATAAGAGATACAGTTCCATCTGATGATATATTTTATTACCGAAATAGAAGCCAATTAAATGTAAAAAGTATTGATTCCAAATATAGTGTTTGTATGTTAAAACCTAATACTAATCATATAGTACCAATTAATGATTGTTTAGTTCAAAAGAAAAAAATCAACGAAATTAATAATGAAGTTGTAAAACTTGCTGAAGAAATGGGGATTTCTTGTTACATAGCTAAATATTCTAGAGGTGTACTAAGATATTTAATAACTCGTGTTAATGAACAAAATGAAGTATTAGTATGTTTTGTTTGTGGTGAAAAAAATAGTAAAATTAAAGAATTAGCTAAAAAAGTTATTCAAATAGAAGGTGTTAAAGGTGTTTATGAAGCCTTTAATTCATCTAAAAAAGAAATTGGTTTCTTTAGTGAAGAGCCAGTTTTATTAGAAGGACAACCATATATAATTGAAAAATTAGGTAAGATATCTTATCAAATATATCCTAATACATTCTTTCAATTGAATACAAAACAAGCAGAAAAAATGATGGAAATTGTTCTTAAAAACTGTAAACTTTCTTTCAAGGAAAGAGTTTTGGATGCATATTGTGGAGTAGGGGTTATAGGACTATATTTAGCTAAAATGGCTAAAGAAGTTATAGGTATTGAATATAATAAAGATGCAGTTATTGCAGCAAATGAAAATGCTAAGATTAATAAAATAAAAAATGCTAAGTTTTTACAAGGTGATGCAACTTTATTACTTCCTCAATTATTAAAAGAAGAAACATTTGATGTTTTAGTAGTAGATCCACCTAGAACGGGACTAACTGATGACTTTATTAATGAAGTTAATAATGCAAAAATTAAAAGACTAATTTATGTATCTTGTAATCCTGCAACATTAGCTAAAGATTTAGAAAAATTATCAAATGTCTATAAAGTAAATTCAATAACACCTATTGATATGTTCCCTCAAACTGCTTTAACGGAATCGGTTACTACTTTAGTAAGAAAATAAAACAAAAAAGATTAATGAAATATATTACGAATTATAAAAGAATTCAGTAACAATTTATAGTAATCAATATAGGATTATCATAAAAGCAAAACGCTAGATTGTGTTTTGCTTTTTAAATACTTTAAAATGCCTATAACAAGTTATAATTTTTTCCTTTAAACATATTTTCTGGGAATATTAATAAAATGTAATTGATAAGAAAATATGATACTGCTATTTATTATAGTACTTGAACATGTATCTATCATTCAATAATATAAATTGATTTCTGCTCATATTCAAATTAAGCATCATCTATATTTTTTTATAAACAATGGTTTTCGTGCTATAAGATTTTTATCGAAAAATTATTTAAAAATAATAAAATATCAAACATCAATATATATAAATGATGGTATTAATATTAAATGATTTGATATGAACTAATTTATTTTTTATATATAGTAATAAATAATTCAATTTCCTTTTTCTTTTTTCATAATTCAAATATTTAATTCATATATTTATTACAGGTTGGTGATATTATTAATATCGAAATTAGTGATTTATTAATTAATTATGAAAAAATAGGTAATGGTAAAACGATATTATTATTACATGGCTGGGGTGCTTCGTTATTAACGTTTAAAAAATTGGCAGAAACATTAAGTAATAACTTTGAAGTATATTTAATAGATTTACCAGCATTTGGAAAATCATCTATAGGTATTCCTTTAGGAGTTGAAGAAATAGCTGATATTATTCATTTATTTTGTTTAAAACTTAATATAATAAACCCTATATTATTAGGTCATTCTTATGGAGGTAGAATATCAATTATTTATGCTTCCAAATACGATGTAGAAAAACTTGTTTTAGTTTCATCTGCCGGAATTAAACAAAAATTAAAATTATCTAAAAAATTCAAAGTAAAGATTTATAAAATATTAAAAAAATGTCATATTAATATAAAAATGGGTTCAAATGATTATAAAAATGCAGATAATGTAAAAAGAATAATGCTTGTTAAAGCAATTAATCTGGATCTTGGCAAATATTTAGAAAAAATAAAAACACCAACATTACTTATTTATGGTAAAAATGATAAAGTAACACCTTTAAAATTAGGTTATGAAATAAATAAAAAAATAGCTAATTCAAGTTTGATAGAGATGGAAGAGTGTGGGCATTTTCCGTATTTAGAAAGACCTAATATATTTTCGCTTATATTGATGAGTTTTTTAGTGGGTGAAAACAATGATAATTAGTATTTTTATATATGGATTTATTAAATTATATTTAATATTAAATATCTATCAACAAGCACACTATCAATTTAAATTATATTTTAAGCATTTCCTTTTAAATTTAATTTTTTATGATTTATTTCCTTTTATTATAATTATTCTTTCCATGTTTAATAATAGTAATATTATTATAATTATTTGTAGTATTTATTTATTCATTTATAGTTTATTTTATTTAATTTCAAGAATTAAACTAAAATTTACAAAAAGAGTAATAAGAATTATTTTATTATCAATACTATATTTAAATATTATATTTATTCCTTATATTGGTTTGTTTTTAATTATATTTTTAGAATTCAGTATAATTCCTATGTTTGTATTAGAAAGAATTTTATCAAAATTAATTAATAAAAAATTTATTAAAAAATCAAAAACCATATTAAATATTTATCATGGGAATATAATTGGAATAACAGGTTCATTTGGTAAAACTTCTACTAAAAAATTATTAGATCAAGCATTAAATATATTTACAACAACTTCAGCTACTCCTAAAAGTTATAATACAGAATTAGGTATTGCAAAATTTATAAATAATATTTCTGATATCAACTTATATGATAACTTAATATTAGAATTTGGAGCAAGTCATAAAAAAGATATTTTAAAATTAAAAAAAATATATAAACCTAATATTTGTTTTATCACTGGAATAGGTTATATGCATATCGATACATTTGGTAATATTAATAATGTAATAAAAGAAAAAATGAGTATTATTAGTGGTTGCAAAATAGCAGTATTAAATTATGAATGTCCATTTATAAGAGAATATGAAATAATTGATAATTGTCATATAATTAGTTATGGATTTAATTTTGGAGATTATCAAGCTAAAAATATAATAAATAGCGAATTTGATTTATATTATAAAGACACTTTATTGAACCGTTTTAAAACAAATTTTGTTGGAAATAATCAAATATTAAATATTACAGGAATAATAGCATATTTATATGAACAAGGATATGATTTAGAAAAAATTAAAAAGGCTATTATGTCGTTTGATTTAGAAAATAATAGATTAGAAATAAAAAAGATGAATGATTTTACTATTATTGATGATTCATTTAATAGTAATTACGATGGCTTTATAGAAGCATTAAATGTTTTAAAAAATCATAATAATAAAAGAATATTATTAACACCTGGTATGGTAGAACTAGGCAAATATAAAAAAGAATTATATTCAAACTTGATTAATTATATTGTAACGTGCTCAGATATTATTATATTAATTGGGTTTTATCAAACCAATATAATATATCAAAAATTAAGGGATTATAATAAAGAGGTTTACTTGGTGAGAAATTTTATGGAGGGTTATCACTTGTTTTTAAATATATCAAAAATATATAAAAATTCAATGTTATTAATTGAAAATGATGTTCCAGATTTATATAAGGTGGGATTAATATGATAAAAATAGGAATATTATTTGGTGGTGCAAGCTTTGAAAATGAGATATCAATTATTACTGCATTTCAATTAATGAATAAATTAAAAGATGATTATATAATTCATTTGATTTATGTGGATCTAAATAATAAATATTATAATGCAGATAAAATGAAATTAAATGATTTTAAAAGAAACAATTATAAAAAATTAAAGAAATTAAGTTTAGAAAAATTAAAATTAGATTTGATTTTAGGTGCAATGCATGGTGAAAATGGAGAAGATGGATTAGCTTATTCTTTTGCTAGAATCAATAATATTAGATATTTAGGATGCGAACTATTTGCATCAAGTATTTCAATGGATAAATATAAAAGTTACTTGTTTTTAGCAAATAATAATGTTAAAATGATTGATACAACTTATTATACATACGATGATTATTTAAATAATAAAGAAATAGAACATTTTCCTATTATTATTAAACCGGTACAAGGCGGTTCATCATTAGGTATAAATGTAGTTAAAAATAAAGAAGAATTAGATATTAAATTAAATGATTCATTTAAATATAGTCATAATTTAATTATACAACCATTTTACGAAAATATTAAAGAATATAATTTAGCATTAAATGAAAAATCTTTTTCTAAATTAGAAATGATTGATAAACAAGATGAAATATTTTCTTTTGAAAATAAATATAGCGACTCTTTTAAATTGATACATAAAAATATTATTGAAGATCCAAGATACTTAGAATTTTCTAATATAGCAAGAAATGTATATAATCTTATTTCAGCAAGAGGGATTATTAGAATAGATTTCTTTTTAATTGATAACATTATTTATGTAAATGAAATTAATACAACACCAGGAGCACTTGCGATGTATTTGTTTGATGATTTTAACAAGGTATTTAAAGAATCCTTAGATATATTATTAACTGAAAAAAAACAAAAATATAAAATAAATAATCTCTTATTAAAAAACGATATAAATAAATAAAAAGTATGATATAATATAATTATACGGAGGTACTTTTATGTATAATAATGCAAAAACTAGTAAGAGATTTTTAGCTTATTTTATTGATCTAATTATTATTAATTTAATTTCAAGTTTTATATTATCTTTTATTAAACCATATACTACTGCAACAAATGAATTCTATGATATTTTAGAACGATATTTAAATACAATGTTTATAACAAAAAGTGATATTAGTATACTATTAAATGATTATTTAATAATGTCAGTAATTAACTCAATTTTGTTGTTTATACTCATTATTTTATATTTTATTGTTTTACCTTATTTCTGGGAAAATCAAACAATAGGTAGAACTATATTACATTTGCAAGTGGTAGATAATTTAGAAGAAAAGCCTAGCATATTACAGTTTATATTAAGAGAAATTGTTGGTGGTTTATTCATTCTAAATATGTTATCATTTTTAATTATTATTCCAATCTTATATTGGTATTATAGTGTAAATAGAGGGCTTACTCTTTCTGATATGATATCTAAAACAAGACTTATTGATAAAGATTCAGTTAATAGTGATAAGGAAAATGTTATAAATGCATCATATGAAGATGTGAATGAACAAAAAACAGAAGAAACGGATTATAAGGTTTTTTAATTATATGAAAAGATTTATTTTAATTAAGACTAGTGACATCTTTTATAAAGATATCATCGGTGTTTTGAGTATTCATTTAGGTAGATATGAATATAAAATTAATGATATGTTGCTAATATACTTTAATAGTGATAGCATTGAAAATATTAATTTAACAATTCATTCATTAGAAAATGACTTAGGGTGTTTAATATCTTATTATATTTCATCTTTTGATGATTTAGAGAAGGAACTTAATTTAATTTATAATTTATTTCTTAAGTCGAATTATGGCAATTATAATTTCAAAAAATTAATTTTTGATTCTAAAATAATAAATAATTCTAAAGATATTTTAGATTTTATATTAGATAGAACTGGTATAACAAAAGAAATAATTATAAGTATTGCTAAAAATGATCTTAATATTTCCCGTTCAGCTAAGTATTTATTTATGCATAGAAACACATTAATATATAAATCAGAAAGATTAATAGAATTGAAAAATTTTGATTTGAAAAAGTTTAATGATGTTTATATTTTAATGAAATTGATTTTTTAAAACCACATAATTTGTGGTTTTTGTGCATTTTGTACATATTAATTAATTATTTTTTTTAGTAAAATATAAATAATAATGGAGGAATTAAAATATGGCAACATTAAATATGAAAAATATTAATAAAATTTATCCTAATGGAGTTCAAGCTGTTTTTGATTTTAATCTTGATATCGAAGATAAAGAATTTATTGTTTTTGTAGGTCCATCTGGTTGTGGTAAATCTACTACACTTCGTATGATTGCAGGACTTGAAGATATTACAAGTGGTGAATTATATATTGACAATGAACTAATGAATAATGTAAATCCTAAAGATAGAGGAATTGCGATGGTATTCCAATCATATGCATTATATCCACATATGACAGTATATAATAATATGGCATTTGGTTTACAATTACGACGTGTTCCTAGAGAAGAAATCGAAAAAAGAGTTGCAGAAGCTGCGAAAATACTAGGATTAGAACAATTCTTAGACCGTTATCCACGTCAATTGTCTGGTGGTCAAAATCAAAGAGTTGCGTTAGGTAGAGCTATTGTTCGTAACGCTAAAGTATTCTTAATGGATGAACCACTTTCAAATCTTGATGCTAAATTACGTGTTACAATGCGTGGTGAACTTACTAAATTACATAGAAGATTAGGGTCAACAACAATTTATGTAACTCATGACCAAATTGAAGCTATGACAATGGCATCAAGAAT